>CAZDVM010000014.1:0-83477 GCA_964508925.1 uncultured Pirellulales bacterium
TCTATCGAATACTCTCTAATTAGCAATGGTACAGTTTCAGGGGGTCACGCCACTTAGCCATTCCAGAAAATGCTTGTTGTTTGTACACTTTACCTTTGGTATTTAATATAATGTGGTCGCTATCTTTAGGCTCTTTGCCATGTAGCAGTTTGTAGCCGGTTTTTAGATAGTCTTCAAAGATCTCAATAAGTTCAGTAGGGCAGGTGGTCTCAAACTTACGATGTCCCTTCATTTCCTCGCATGAATATTTTAATAAGAATCCATCCTCAGTTCGGATGAGATTTTGGTTGAGTTTCATGAGCCTGATGTTCTTGCTTCTAAGCACTCGTTTTATCAAGATTCCGAGAATGATTGCTTCGACCTCCATTTTTGCTAAGTCGCAACTTTCTTTGCTGGACTTACCTTTTTTAGCAATCTGTCTTTTAACCTTACTTATAAAATGGTCATAAGTAGTTCGCAGATCAGAGTAGGGTACCATTCTTGATGCTTTATCCCTTTCGACAACCTCGCATCGGTTAGCAAGGTCATCGAATGCATCGATAATTTTTTGCTCTGAATTAAAAATAAATTTATGCAAGCCTCTTATCATTCTCAGTAAGGAAGTATGTGCTGGAGTCAGATGACTATTGCCGGAACGGTTGACCAACCAATTCAAATACGATTGACAATTATCTGCAGTTAACAGAGATTGCCAAGACTCACTAGTTAAATCGGTATCTGGATTTTCTTTAATGTACCAGCCTAAGAACAACTGAAATCTTTGAAGATTTAAGTCTTGAGTATCTTTACGCCAAGGGCGAAGTCCGCCGTTGCGTAAAGGTGCTGATGCTTTTTTACATATAATTTCCCATTCTTTTTTCAGGTGTTTTGGCCACTCTTGAAAGGGTACCCCATACTTAGAATTTTTAGCCTCTGGAAGTTTTTTGAACTCGATTTGCTGGAAGCCGTTCTGGTTTGAAAGGTATTGCCATACTTCTTGGAGCCTTCGGTAATCCTTCCTCCAGTGTACATTTCCTTCAGATTTTTCAAAAAGTGCCCAATTGAGGACATCATCTGGAGCAATATTTGTCTGCCATATATCATTGCCGATTGCCCATCTGATAAAACGGTCGTAGGCGTTGATATTTCTCTTGGGCAGCTCATTATTACTTTCAATTTGCGGCCATAATTTGCCGTTGGATTTATTGACCTCCAAGCCTTCTTGATCAGCAAATTTATAAAGCCTACGCAAATACCCCCTGTAATTGCTCTTTGACTGGCTTGTAAGACCGTTTTTAGCCATCTGACTATCTAAGATAACCATTGCTTCATTCAACTGCACCAAGGGCATCTGTTCCCAATCTTGGTAATTCAGCCCTTTTGCAATGTATTTGAGCGTAGAGCGAGTCATTCTTGCTGTGGTTTTCGATGGTTGGGATTTGATCTCCCAAATTTTGTACAAATCTTTGAATTTTTCCATTTTTCTGTCTCCTTATTTGAATTAAATTTTGTTAACAATCACGACTTTTCGAGCCGTCTACATCACTTTGAAGCATCCGACCCCAAATGATGTAGATCAGGCTCACTATCTAACCAGTTGTTAGTATTTGAACTGAACTACATCAGATGGGAATAATGAGATAAGTACATGCCTTTAAAGCATTTATAAACCTTTGTGGTTTAAGGGTTACCTCCCCAAATCTACATCACTTTTAGACCCTGTTTCGATCAATCCATCTTTCGATTTCGGCTTCATCAAAGCGAACCAGTTTGCCGATCTTTACAGATGGCAATCTTTTCTCTCTAGCCATTACAATCACAGTCTTTCGACTGACCTTCAGAAGTCTTGCTACTTCTTCAGGCTTTAATAAATTTGTTTTTTTAGTCATAATCTTCCTCCTTTTAAAAAAAAGAATTATAAGTTATGGCTTTTTAATTCTGAAAAAGGCTGAAAAACTCCTTTTTATTTTTTGAAATTTTTTAAAAAGATAAAAAGGAATGCTTAATAAATTAAAAAAAATGGAATTATCTGATGTGGAGTACAGATTTGTAAATTGAGGAATTATTTTTTCGATTTGGTATTACTGAAAATACTCCGGAAAAAGCTTTTCTGCAAATCTCTCAAAATTCCATAACAACTTGCTGCCTAATTTGGAATTGACAGTCATTTTTTCCTCTCTTGTTTTAGGTGCTAGCCGAAGTTCGGTTGTAAAGTTTTCCCTTGAATAAAAAAGTGCTCTTTTAATGCATCTCATTAGAGGTAAAATATCAAAGTCATCGGGCGGGATATCGGTGTTTTTTGTCATTACTATTCTGATAAGCAATGCCCCTTCTCTTTGTTTTTTGCTCAAACGAGCATATTTCTTTTTGTCGTATTTTTTAAGTTCCTTTGAATTACAAGGAAGTTTTATAGTGAATTTTAATTTCTCCGGTGGTTTTGATATGTCATCCTGGAAGCAATAATGAGTAATTTCAAAAGTTGAGGTCTGGACCTTATCTTCAATAATTATGTTGTCCCAGTCGAAAGCACCAGTTCTTGGCCCTCGCCTTTTACCCGTTTTCTCGTCATAGCCATCAAAAATGGTATTTTCATCGACCGGCATCCAGTTAAGCCCGAGATAGATATTCCAAAGATTGTCAGTTTCGCTTTTATCAAAAACTTCTTTGTCACTCAGGTATGGCATATCACACCAGTGAGTAATTACGAAGTCATTGAAATGATCATCATCACCTATTATCCAGTGATCTTTTTTAAAATAGCCGACCCTGAGGCATTTCCATTTTTTATCATAAATAACAAGACCCTTATCCTCAGGAATCGGCCCATCGTAACACTGTATCCACTCAATTTTTTTAGTTTTAAACATTTTCATCAAAGTCCGGCCATATATGGTTAGCAACTTCCTTTAGGTTTTCACAGCCGTAAACATTTATGCAGTTGAATTTAGGTTCCAATACCTCTGACAGGATTCTCACTAGCCATTTTGCTGCATAGATATTCTTGATATTTCCCGGGTACTCATCCAAGATTTCAGGTAAGAATTCGACAGTACTTTGTTTTACGGGAAGTATTTTTCCTGCCAGGTCAAGTTCGCCAATGAAAAGACAGTCCTCAGGAACTTTTTTCTGATAATATGAACCTACCAGCGAAATGACTAACGGTAGATCTAAAGAAACATGGTAACAGTTCTTATACGGGACACAAAACTCTAAATCAAATGATAAGCTGTTCATTGAACTAACCAAATTGTGCTGGGCTATTTTAATAAGAAGCTTGATTTTTTTGGTTGGCAGAAACGGGGGATTCACTGAAGCCTTACAACCATAATCTGGAAAGAGCATGCGTGTCTCACAATCTACGATCGTATCTGCCACCAAGCCTTTGGCAACACCTATAACCGGCACATCATGTTTTGATTTGATTAGCTTTCCTTTTTCATTCATCTCTATTATTAATGGTTTAGTAGGTAAACGGCCAAAGCGGGTTTTTCTGATGAACAGGTATTTGTATAAAGATGTAATTGAAGGTGACCTTAAATCCATGATGCAGTCAACATTATGTAATAGATCGCCAGGCCCTCGCAACTTGTTATCTTTAGTCACATGTGCAATCGCGATTACCATTATGTTGTTTTGTTTGGCTGTTTCAAAGAAATCATAGATTTTTGAGTACATTTTAGTGCTTGCAGAGCTTATTCCTTTACTGTGCAATGAATCGATTATTATCACCTTGGGAAATTCTTCACCGATGAAATTCGAGAAGTAACTGCTCAGATTTGAGATATCGAGTTTATCAATTATAAGATAGTCCTGAACTTTTTGAGTGATTCTACCATTTCTTAAACAGATGTGTTCAATGTAAGCCTTAAGTTCAGGCAAACTCTGTTCTGTAGTCAGATAGTGAACAGGAATTTTCTGCCGGGCAAAATCTTCTGCCATTTGCAGTGACAGAGTACTTTTCCCAATACCAGCATTGCCTCCAAAAAGAATGATTTCACCTGAAGTGAAATTATTCATAGGCTTATTAAGCCATTTGAGTGAATACCTACAGGCAAATTTAACTGTTTTTGCATTCGAGATTTGATTAAGATACATATTTTTCCCCTTTCAAAATAGATATTTAAAAAACTTAAAGACCTCCCATGTCGCCAGTAAGTCCTCCCTGTTATAAGTGACTATTTCATCAATAGCCTCAGACCAGATATTCTGATCATTACTTCCTATTGCCTCTATATATTTAGCTATAGCCCAGTCACCGCCGTATTCATCCTGAGTTCGTTCAAAGCCGATATACTCTTCAATTACTTTAAGACTGTAGCTCGACAAGGGCAGGGCGACAGAGTTTTTAATCACTGGCAATAAGTCAAAGAGATTATTCAGAACTCTCTGTCCGATACCATTCTTGTCATCATATCTTTCTATATAAAGCTTGATTTTAGTTTTTTCGTAACTTGCCCAGTGCATCCAAGGTATGTCGCCGTATTCTTTGAAAATAAATTCTGCAAGCTTTAAAAACATTGTCCATCCTTTTAGATCTCCATCTTCACCAAAACCAGCTATCCCTGACATAAAGTCACCCGGTTTATCACCGAAAACCTGCATCCCCCAGAGATAAACCTGTTCATCACCGTTTATATGTGGGGGCAGGCCTTCAAGGTCGAACATTACATAATTTTCAGAGTCAGGGATATCAGCCTTATCTAAGACAATTGCTTTATTACTTTGAATTGCCTTTGCAGATGCGATAATATTTTTAGCTTTTTTGCCAACTTTTCTGTATCCTTTGCCCCAAGGCCTTTTTAATTCGGAGAGTTTCTTGATGTCAAAATATTTCAGAAAATCGCTTAAAGTTTCAACCTCAAGTTTGTGACACTCTTCTGCAAGCCCCTGATCAATTCCCAGCACGATGCCGATTTCTTTTGCCCTTAAAGCTCTATCCCAGCAGTGGTCTTTAAAAGGGCACAAATTACATTTAGACCACCCGACGCAGGAATACGGTTCAGATTTGCTGTTTTTACACTCTGCGATGATTGAAAGAGTTTTACGTAAAGAATTAATTTCGACTTGACCGTAATTTAAATTTATTATTTCATCATCAGAATCTAAAACCTGTAATTCCGGCTGATATCCAAAAGTTGTTTCAAAAAGATAACCATATAAATACAATTGGATTAAAATTTCAGGATGGTCTTTATCATTTATTCTTTTCGCCATCTTGCAGTCACGGACCAGATATTTGCCTTTTTCGACCTTAATCATAAAATCAGGTTCGCCGATCAAATTATATTTTCTGCCATTTAGTTTAACTGATGCCCTGAGCAGTCCATGGTAAATTGCAGGAACATTTGCTTTCACATGTTTTTGAGTTAATATTAATCTCTTCTCGAATTCTCCGGTACTTAGGTCAATAAATTCCGGCATTGAGTTAAGATGCCTTCTTTCGTGTTCATTTCCTAACCTGATCATCAATTCAGCAGTAGGGCGGGACGGTAACTTCGGGAACTGTCTTTGGTCAAGGTAAATTCGCCTTGGACAAATTGATGGTTTGAAGTAATTAAAAATATCTTTCGATGTTAAAACTTTCATATTATCACCTCTTTCTATAATCGATTTTACGCTGCGATAAAATAGGAGGCAATATGGACCCGCTAAAAATTTAAATAATTTTATACTTATAATTTAAGGTAAATGTGTAAGTTGTTGTTAATCAATAACTTATGGATTTGTGAAGATAAACAGAAGACGTACCCGAAAGGATTAATTTAAAAAAATATGTTTATCTGTTTTTTGAAGCTGGGATTGAAGAACTGCCGAAATAATGTTCCTCTAAAATTCTGCAGACATTTCTGACCATACTTGGCCGTCTTCGCAAATAGTTGTTTGTTACTCCAGGTATGGAATGGCCTAACAATAATTTCGTTTCCAAAAGAAGTCTTGAATCTATATCTATAGGCACAGTTTGAGCAGCATCCCTGATATGTTCGAATTTGACATACTCACTTACACCTGATCTTTTTCTTACACGCTGCCACCAACGTTGTATGTTTTTTGGAGTTATCTGGTTACCGTTTTGGTTTACAAAAAGGTATTCAGTTTTATTTTCCCTTAAAGATATTGCCTCATTTATTGCATCAACTGTTCTGTCCCAAAGTAATGCTACTCTAATAATACCATTCTGGTTATCCGTAGTTTTCTTTCTTGGCTTTGCAAGTGTTTTGTTTTTCAGGTCAATATCTGGCTTGATTTGCCCACGTCTGGGTTTTATTCTTATATCAGCCAAATCTGTAGGTTTAAATCCTCCATTAAGAGCAAGCAGCATTACGGCTTTATATGTTTTATTTTTAGTATGGTTTAAAATTTCAAGATAATCATCCTTTGTAATAGGGCAAGGATTGAATTCACTCCCTGCAGCATATTCAAAATTACAAATTGAAACTACTCTAACTAAATGCTTTTTTTCCGAATCACCTAATCCTCTGGTTTCAAGGGCTTGGTTAAAAATTGTAGATATACAATTCAATCTGTTATTAAAAGTATCATTTGACCAATCTTTCTTTTTCTTTTGATTTTTCAACCAACTCTCGAAATCAACAAAGTGTTTTTCCGTTAAATCGCCGATTTTTTTTATTTTAACGTTCTTCTTAAATTCATTCCAATATTTTAAGGAATTCCTGAAGTGTTCCTTTGTTATTGAATTCTTTCGCTTGTTAAAATAAAGATCGGCTACTTCATCGAGATTCATTGATTTTTCGGAGAGTGCTTCACCGTCTAATACGATGGGCAGTTGCAATAAATCTCTCGCTTTGTTAATATCATTTAAAATTAGTTCTCTTGCTTTTTTCCAGAAAACACCTTCTTCGAAGTTATATATTTCTTTTACCTCGTAGCCTGCATCTCTGAATACATCCAAATCACCACTTCCAGAGAAAACCTCTTCGTCAGAGTCAAGTTCAAGAAAACCTAAGTCTCTTCTTATCAAATTTCTGCTCACGATTTCTTGAGGTGTCAATTTCTTTGTAACTACGGCTTCTTTTTCAATATGAGGATCGTCAATCTCAACTTCTGTTCTCTTACCTGCGTTTTTGCTTTGCCATATTCTGAATAGGGCGATAGCCTCGTATTTATCATTTCCGAAGTTTTGTTTTTCTACGCCCTCAGATTTCCAATGCGTGTTAAAGTAGCGATTATTATATTTATCATAGGATAATCCAACCACGGGCTTGCCTTCGTGATCGATAACATATTTGGGTGGTCTGCCTCTGCGTTTTTTTGGACTCATAGGTCCTCTCCAACCTAAATTTTATTTATATGCTATTATATCTGAAGGCAGAGAAAAATGTAAGAATAAAACTTGGAATAAAACTTTTTAGGGGAGTAGTTATTTGTAAGTTCATGTAAAAAAAGATTTTATGTTAATCGGGGTGATAGGATTTGAACCTACGGCCTCCTGCTCCCAAAGCAGGCGCTCTAAGCCAAGCTGAGCTACACCCCGTTTTGTAAAAAGTTTCGGCATTTTACAAAAAATGCAGTTCAAATGCAACAAAATCATTCATTTATGCTAAACTATTTTGTTAAGAAACCGTAAATAGTTAATGTGTAAAGGTTTAGGTGTAAAAAAAGAAGGTGTTAGCATAGTTAAAAAATAACTTGATTGAAAATGTGAGAATAGGTATAATTTTATATTTGTAGTTATTTTAGAATTTAGTTTATGAGCAAGAAAAATATTTTAATCGTTTTTCTTATTTTATGCCTTTTATTCTCGTTTTCATTTATAATTTTTAATGAAAAGGGTATGCAAGGAAACGCTTTTGCTCAAAGCGATTTAGAAAAACATGAGTATATTAAAGCAGTCCCTGTCCAGGTCGAAAGAAATACATTTGGACTGGCGATGATAGATACTTTAAATCAGACTATCTGGTTTTATAAATTTGACGGAAGAAGTTCCGGAGGAAATAATATAAGATTACTCGGCGGGCGAACTTACAAATATGACAGATTGCTTCAGCAGTACAACACAGCGGATCCGAAACCAGAGCAGGTAAAGGATTTTTTGAAACGTCTGGGCACGAAAATGCCTGATAATGAAGATGTAAACGAAGAAGATATTATGAAAGTAGTAGGGCCGGATAATTAAGATATGATATAATATTTTAATAGTTGGAGTTTTAAAATTATGGCTGGTATGTTTTATTCACTAGAAGAAGTTGCCGAAAAACTCGGAAAATCTCCCGAAGAGATACAGGAATTGGTAAAAAACGGCAAACTAAGGGAATTCCGTGATGGACAGACACAATTGTTTAAGGTTCAGGAAGTTGATTCTCTTGCCCGGGATTCAGGCGCAGAAGCTTCATCTCAGGAAAAGGAGCCTGAACAGGCGGATGAAGGTTCAGAAGAATCAGCAATCGAGCTGGAACTTGAGGATCAGGAATCCGAAGAAGAGCAGGAAGAACCTTCAGAAGAGAAACCAAAAAAGGAAAAAAGTGAAGCCCCTTCCGAAGAAGAGGAAGATGTAGAAGATATGCTGTTAGAATCTGAAGAAGATGAAGAATCCGAAGATACTGCTCAGTTAAGCGGCTCGGCAACTGATGAAATATTTCTTGATGACAGTTCTTCCCTAGAGGAAGAAGGCGAATCCGGTTCAGCTACCGATGAAATTCTTCTGGAAGAAAAGACGGAAGAAGAAAAGGCCGAGGAAAAAGAAGATAAGACAGAAGAAAAAGAAGAAGAGGAAATCGATCTTTCCGGCCAGACTGAAACGGATTATCTTCTTGCCGATGACACTACCGCAAGCAAGAGTCCCGCTCAAACCGGCGGAGAGACTTTCATGCTTGATGAAGAAGAAACCGAGGAAGCAGGTAAAGCGGAAGAGCCTTCCCTGGAGGATATAGAAGAAGACGTAAACCTTGACAGCTTTGGAAGCGGTTCAGGACTTCTTGACCTTTCACTTCAGGCAGATGATACGTCACTGGGGGGAATACTCGATGAAATATATACACCTGAAGGAGAAGAAGGCCAGGAACAGGCACCCGCAGAAGGTGATCTTGCAATCGGGTCCGGAGCTGCAAGTGCTCTCGGTGAAGAAGGGATGCCGGCAGAAGAAGAACCAGCTGCTCCTTCGGCACCGACTGCAATGCCGGCAAGTGTTGAGCCAGCTCCTGATGCATTAAGTAACGCTTTAGGTATTATGCTTTTTGCTCCGTTTCTTGCTGTTGTTTATTCAACTATTGTAATAATGGCATCTTTTTCAGGTACTACTCCTTCGGTTTTAAGTCCTGTCAGGACATTGCCGATGCCGGTATTTGTCATAATGGGAGTTTTAGTTGTAATGGCTCTAATCCTGTTCGCAATAACCTATATGGTAAACAATCCTTCAACCGGTAAGGCCAAAAAACCAAAAGCTAAGAAAGCAAAACCTAAAAAGGAAAAGAAGGAAAAAGGTAAGAGCAAAAAGAAGGCCAAGAAGAAAAAATAAATCTATATTCAGTTATCAAAAGCCTCTCTGGATTCAGAGAGGCTTTTTTTGTTTAATGCCTGTTTATTTTAAGAATTTATTCTTGACGATTTTTTACAAATAGTTTTTATTGGTTAAAGAGGATTAATTGCCATTTGCAGGTAATTTCGGCATTTTTTAGAAAGGATTCATAAATGAAAAAAATAAAATTTTCCCTGATTTTCGTATCGATAATTTCATTCCTTTTGTTCACCGGCTGTGCTTCTCAGCAGGAAGTTGAAGATTTGAAGTTACAAAACAGTGCTCAGCGGGAAAGGATCGCAAAACTGGAAAGCGAACTGCAAGCTACAAAGCTCAAACTTGACCAGGCTCAAAGAAAACTGCAGTCAGCACAGCAGAAGGGCGACATAGAAGCCGATGCCTTAAGGCAGCAGGTGGAAGCGCTGGAAAAAGACCTTCAGGAAAAGAAAGCACTGATTGACAGGCTAAAAAAACAGGTTATGGCAGGCGGTGTCAAATTACCTGTTGAATTAAACTCTTTACTGAAGGATTTTGCTGAGTCTGAAGATATGGTGACCTATGACGAAAGTAAGGGAATGGTAAAGTTTAAGAGCGATCTGTTGTTTCAGAAGGGAAGTGCAGATGTGGCTCCATCAGCAAGAGAGGCAGTTCAATCACTTGGACGGATTCTCAATACTGACCAGGGCAAGCAGTTTGATGTTATAGTTGCAGGTCACACAGACAATATTCCAATTGCTAAACCCTCGACCAAGGCCAAGCACCCGACAAATTGGCATCTTTCAGCACACAGAGCAATATCTGTTTTAAAAGTGCTTTCAAATAACAATGTAGATCAGGAAAGAATGAGCGTAAGGGGATTTGGTGAATACAGACCGATTGCTCCTAACAAACCCGGTAACAAAGGCAATCCCAAAAACCGAAGGGTCGAAATTTACATTGTTCCAAAAGGTGCTTAATCCGCAACAGACCGTTTTATTCTCAGGAAGCTGGCGATGAAAGAAAGAACTTTGATAATTGTAAAGCCGGATGGCGTACAGCGACATTTAGCCGGCCGGATTATAAGCAGATTTGAAAAAAAAGGGTTTAAACTCGTCTCTGCTAAGTTCATGCAGATATCTGAAGATATTGCACGAAAACATTATGCAGTACATGAAGGAAAACCATTTTTTGAGGGGCTGGTAAAATATTTATCATCATCCCCGTCTTTAGTGATGGTTTGGGAGGCTGAAGGAATTGTAAAGATGGCCAGGAAAATGATGGGGGCCACGTTCGGCTTCGAAGCTGAACCCGGCACGATTCGCGGAGATTTCAGCTGTTCTAAGGGATATAATCTGATTCACGGCTCGGATAGTTTTGAAAATGCCAAAAAGGAAATAGACCTTTATTTCAATTCGCATGAGATAATTGATTATGAACTTAGCAATTCTTCCTGGCTTTACGGTAAAAATGACTAATCGTTAATTTATACTTGATTGAAAGCATCTCTTAGATATAATCCATAATTGCATTTCACGCGACCGTAGCTCAGTCGGATAGAGCAACGGATTTCTAATCCGTAGGTCGGGGGTTCGAATCCTCCCGGTCGCGTATTTCTAAATCTTTCTTTCATAAAGGTTTATAGCCTTTTATCTCAAATATCTATCTTGCAAAATCGCTAAAAAAAAAGCAATTGCGTCAGTCATTAGTGACTCTCTTAAAGCATCATATTGATATATTTACTTACTGATTTCATATTTTCTGTGCTCACTGTCAGGTAATATTTACGAGTTGTACTAATCTTTGAATGGCCTGCAAATTACTGTACTACATGAATCGGAAGTTTCTGTGCCCATTTGGTAATGGCAGATCTTCTCATGTCATGTATGGTAAATTCAGGTATATCTGTTTTTTACAGAGATTCTTGAAATTTTTCAAAAGGTTGTTTACCAATTCGCACTTGGAATTCTATGCCCCTTTTTCATTCCTGTATACAGACTAATATCACAGGCTTTTTTAAGGGTATTGGCAATGCAAAATGGCTCAGGGGAAAATCTTTTGATAAGGTTCTGCTAGTGTATAAAAACCTTATGAATCTTGGTAATTTTACCGTCATTGATCCACCTGTTTATTTGTAAGCTGACTTGAGGCCGATTTTCTCCGGCAGCCAGAAACTCTGTTGTTTTGAGAGTCTTGAGAGAATAAATTGTTTTACAAGACCCATCTCGGCCGCTATTTTTTCATCCGGATGATATTACCACTTAATTATATTATAAAAGTGCATTAATGTATACAAACTATTGTTTAGGTTTACTATTTTTAATAATCAAAAATTCTTTGAAATAATAAATGGAATTTTAATATGTCAATTTAATAATTGACAAAAATGCGAATTATGTTAATTTTAAATTTCAATTTTGGCCAATTATTTAGAGGTTTATTTATGAATAAAACGATTAACGTTCCGATTGATTTTTTAAAAGAAAATCTGACAAGATACAGGAAACTGGCAAAGGGTGAAAAAGTGGATTATGCGCCATTTCGTTTTTGGCTGGATGATACCTATGTAAGATATTACACAGGAATAAGCCCCGAAAAATACCGTGCCAGCTTTGAAACTATGCTCGAGGCTCAAAAACAGGTAGATGAACGCTTTTACGGCCTTAGAGATTATGCCGTGGAAGTCGATTACATGGATATTTACTACGACAGGGAAAAATACAGAACTGAATATCCCGACGGCCTTCCCGGCAGGTTTCTGGAAAAAAGCCTCGATGATTTTGACAAATTTTATTCAACCGAAAAGTTCGAAGATACTCCCGGAGTAAAGAAACTCATCGAAGGTATCGAATATTTTAACAAAAATCTCCCCGAACACAAGCACGTCGGGCATTATCTCGGAGCAACCGGCTGTATGGACCTTTTTTCAATTTTCAGAGGAACAAAACAGTTCTTCATGGACCTCTACGACAATCACGCAAAGGTAAAACAGATATTCGAATATCTTACAGAAAGGTCACTTGAATGGATTGAATGGGTGGAAAAGAACTTAAAGCAGTATAATGGTGAAAATTTTCTTTTTGACAAAGTGGATATAGGCGAAGATTACTGTGCATATCTCACCCCTGATCTTTTCGATGATTTCGTAGTTCCTTATACCGGCAAAATCTTTGAAGAATATCAAGATAAAGCACTCTGCAGTCTTCATACAGACGGGGACATGCCGCCCTCAGGGATCCACAAGCTTGCAGATGCGAACATCGAGGAACTTTCCGGTTTTTCTCCGAATATAGACATAAAAGAATATAGAAGAGCCCTTCCTGATGTAATACTAGGCGGAAATATCCATCCCATAGAGGTTATGATCGAAGGAACTCCAGAAGATGTAAAAAAAGCTGCAAAATATTGCTTTGAAAACGCAAATCAAAATCAGAAGTTTATATTATGCACAGGTGGAGCTATTTCAGCTGGAGCTAAGGAAGAGAATGTAGATGCATTCCTGGAAGCTGCTTATGAAGTTGTAAAGTATTAAAAGATTTGAGTTAACCAGCATTTAATTTTGAGTAAGGGATTATCTGATGCAAACTTCTTCAAGAGAACTGGTTTACAAGACACTGGAATTTGAAAATCCTGAAAGGATACCGCGTGAATTATGGTATCTTCCCTGGGCAGAACAAAATTACCCGGATATGCTTGAAAAGGTTTTGACCGACTTTCCGCAGGATATACTCCGAGCTCCAGATGTTTTGAAAGAGAAACCCGAGACCACCGGCGATCCTTTTGAGATCGGTACTTATATAGATGAATGGGGCTGCATAGTCACCAATCGTCAGAAGGGTATCATAGGCGAAGTAAAGGAACCTCTTCTTAAGGACTGGAAAAATATCGATAAAATCGAACCTCCGCGAAAATGGCTCACCGTAGATATAGAAAAGATGAACGATTTTTGCAGAAACTCCGATAAATTTATTATCGCCGGCTGCTGTCCAAGACCCTTCGAAAGACTGCAGTTCATTCGTGGTACGGAAAACACCATGATGGACCTCGCACTTTATCCAGATGAAGTTTCAAAGCTTTTGGAAAGGATGCATGACTTTTACTGCGAACTCATGGAAGTCTGGGCAAGGACCGAAGTTGACGCTCTGGTATTTATGGATGACTGGGGTTCTCAGGAAGCTCTTCTTATATCGCCGGAGATGTGGAAAAAATTCTTCAAACCTTTATACAAAGATTACATCGATATTGCCCACTCCAATAACAAAAAGATATTCATGCATTCGGATGGTCATATTACCGATATCTATCCGGATTTGATTGAACTCGGCCTGGACGCAATAAACTCCCAGCTTTTCTGTATGGGGCTGGAAAATCTTTCAAAATTTAAAGGTAAAATAACATTTTGGGGTGAGATCGACCGCCAGAACCTCCTTCCCAACGGAACCGAAGAAGAGATCAGGAACGGGGTAGATGATATTCAGAAAAATCTCTACCAAAACGGCGGGGTGATTGCACAACTGGAATTTTCCCCCGGCTCCAACCCGCAAAATGTCTATACGGCATTTGACCAGTGGAACTCCAGTTTAAAGTAATTTGAATTGACTTAAGTTTTTAAAAAGGTCAAGGTACTAAAAGGGGATTAAATTCTGTAAAATGGTTGGTGAAAAGTTGGGTTAAAAAGTAAAAACGGTTTCTCCTGAGGAATTTATATGGCTTGTAAGAATGGATAACTATTTAGAAGAAACCCTGAAATCCATAAAGAACAAATAAGTTTACAAGTTCGTGAGCAGATTAATTTTCAAATAGCTTTAAGTTAAGGAAAACTTAAATGGAAATGGAAAATGTTCTTACCATAAATCCAATAGATTATCTGATCGTCGGTGTTTATTTTGTCTTTCTCGCAGGCATCGGTATCTATCTGAATAAAAAGGCAAAGGGAAGTCTGGATGATTATTTTTTAGGGGGAAGGAAATTGCCGTGGTGGGCACTTGGATTTTCCGGAATGGGTTATTATGTAAATATATCCGGCACATTGATAATAATTGCTTTCGTTTATATGCTCGGTCCTCGAGGATTGTATATCGAATTTCGAGGGGGTGCGTGTCTTGTCATGGCATTTATGCTTGTATGGACAGGTAAATGGCACCGTAGAAGCGGGTGTATGACGCTTGCTGAATGGATGATATTCCGATTCGGGAAGGGGATCGGGGCACAGTTTTCGCGTATATTCCAGGTGTTCGCCATAGTTGCCCTTACGGTGGGAATGCTCGGCCTTACCATTAAGGCACTGGGAATATTTCTCTCGACTTTTATCCCTTTAACCCCTCTTCAATGCTCTCTTATCTTTGTGGGCATCGCTACATTCTATACTACATTATCGGGTTTTTACGGAGTTGTGGTAACGGATGTGATACAGGGGGTCATGGTACTGGCGGCGGCACTGGTCTGTGCAGGATTGGCCATCTCAGAAGTGCCTACAGTCGAAAGGCTGGATTTGATCGCAGAACAGGTGACGGGAAATCTTAGATGGACAAGTTCTATTCCCACGACCGATACAGCTGTAACGGCCGGCTATGAGCAGTACAGTAATTTGCTGTCTTTTGCAGTATCATATTTGTTTTTAAATATACTTCTGGGTATGGGTATAAGCGGTGCAGAACCTATTTATTTCGGTGCAAGAAACGACCGGGAATGCGGTACATTGTCACTTTTATGGATATTCACCATGACCTTCCGCTGGCTTTTGATAATGGCTTTTGCCGTGTTCGGCGTTTTGCTGGTCTATAAGTTGTTTCCCGATCATTCTGCTATATCCGGTTCTACAGAGATCATAAAGCAGTACATGGGCAGCGTTCCTCAAAATCAGTGGGGCGATCTGATCTCAAAGATTACAATAAATCCGGGATCCTATCCTGCTGAAATGATAGCGGGATTAAAAGATTTTCTGGGAGATCAGTGGGCTGAAAAACTGAAGATGGTAAGCTATCACGGTAATATAAATCCGGAAACGGTCATGCCCATGGTATTAGGTAAGAGCATGCCAATGGGTTTGCGTGGAATAATTTTGATTTGCCTTATAGCTGCCGCCATGTCCACTATTGATACTACTATAAACAAGGCCGCCGGTTTTTTTGTTAAGGACATGTACCAGGGATACTTCAGGCCCAAAGCCAAAAACAAGGAACTTATATTTGCCAGTTACTTCTTTACGGTTATTCTTGTGGTGGCAGGCTTTGCTCTTGCATACAGTGTCAAGAGTGTAAATGAAGTATGGGGCTGGCTTGTGATGAGTCTTAATGCAGGGCTTGTTGCTCCTGCACTTTTGAGACTGTACTGGTGGAGATTCAGCGGAAGTGCCTTTGCAGTGGGTACCGGGGTGGGGATACTGATATCAGTTTTGCAGAGGATATTTTTTCCTGAACTTGATGAAAGACTTCAGATGGCATTTGTACTCGGAATTACTACGGCTGTTACGGTAATAGTGTCGTTTTTATTCAAGCCTGCACCGCCTGAAGTGCTGGAGAGATTTTACAAAAAGACCAAGCCCTTTGGCTTTTGGGGTCCTCTTAAGAAGAAATTGTCTCCTGATATCCGTAAGAAAATGGAAGATGAACACCGAAACGACATATTTGCGATACCTTTCGTTCTCGGCTGGCAGATAACCATGTTTTTGATGGCAATGCAGATCGTGATACAGGCATGGGCTTCATTTGCTGTCACATTGGGAATAAGTCTTATATGTGTAGGCGGAATGTACTTCTTTTGGTACAGGCACAGACCTGAAACAAATTACTGGGACGAAGAAGAGTTGTCGGAAGTAGAATAATAATGGTCTATCTGCGGATGTGCAGATAAAATACTATTTATTGAATCCGCAGGAATCCCTTATAATTAATTCACCGGAAACTATGATTTCTCTAGCTGGTATTTTTTGATTATTTACTCTTTCTAAAGCAACTCTAACGGCTTCCCTTGCTAAGGTTTCAACAGGCTGTCTTATAGTAGTTAACCTGACAGGCAGAAAGTTAAGCATGGACAGGTCGTCGAAACCAACAATTTTTATATCATCTGGAATTTTGATACCCTGCCTTACACAGGATTTTATAATTAGTGCAGCCATTTCATCGTTTATACAGACGATTCCATCTGAATTTGTTTTACAGACAAAATCATCAATTTCTTCCTGGTCTTCCGGGTAAATGTTGTGGACAATTTTTTTAGAATAAGATAATCCATTAAATCCCAAAGCCTTTTTGAAACCATCAATGCGTTCATATTCAGACGAAGAGCCGTTAAGGGGTCCAACGAAGCTCAGTTTTTTACATCCAGTGTTTATCAAGTGTCTTGTTATTTTGAAAGATCCACTGGTATGATTAACTTTAATAAGATCGTAATTACTTCTTTCAGGGCTTCGGTAAATATCTCTGTCGAGTAAAACTACATTTATTCCAGCTTCCGATAGTAATGAAACTATAGTTTGATTTACGTTATTATTTTCTTTTTGCAAAACAGGAAAATAAAATGCTGCTTTGACCTGCATTTCAATTAGTTGGTTACATATTTTTTCGGGTTTATCAATTATATGATTTTTTTCACCGGTCAGGGCATTATTAAGAAAAAGGGTATAGCCTTTTCCGCTTGCTATTTTTGATATGTAAGAAAACATTGGACTGAAGACACCATGGCTAATACGGTTTTGATCGAATCCCCAAGGGACTATGAGTCCAAAGGTTTTTTCTTTTTTATGTTTTAATTTTTTTACAAATGTACCTGAACCCTGGATCTTATATATCAGACCTCTTTTTTTGAGTTCTTCAAGCGCTTTTCCTATTGTCGGTCGAGAAGTGTTGAATTGTTTGGCAAGTTTCTGTTCAGTAGGAATTTTTTCGTCAGGCTTATATTTACCCTTAATGATATGTTCATAGAGGGTATCGAAAATTAATTGTTGTTTTGGTTTATTGCTAATAATATGGCTCCTTTATTCAAAGATATCGTTAAATAATAAATGAATATTTTGGTATGTCAATTTAATATTTGTATTAAAGAGATATTTAACAAATTGACAAAATAAGTTACAGTGTTACTATACATATTAGTTTATTTACATAATACAGTTATGATTTTCTTCATTATTTGTTTATTGTAAACAATTCTAAAAATATTCTTCAAGATTTTTAGATGTAACGAAAGGACGAATTTGGTCAAAAGGGTGGTAAACAGAAGGGAATTTTTGAAGAGAAGCGCAGCGGCAGGTGTGGGAAGTCTGGCTATTTTAAACGGTAGATTGTTTGGTGGGAATAAAAGAGATGTACCGGGACTATGGAGTTTTTCTCCTGATGTTTTAGTTTCCGGAGAAAAGGTTAAGATCGAATTGAGGTATGAGCATACCGGCAAGGATCTCCCTGAAGGGTCATATCATAAGGTAAGGCTGGAACCGATAAGTGCAAAGAGCGTTTTTCACTGCAAGCCCAGCGAAGACTTGAAGCTTATTTCTTATAAGGGCAAAATGCCTGAGGTTAAAATGGATCCTGCCAGAGTTAACGGTGTAGGTTTCAGAGATGTAAAATTTCATTTTCCTGAAGGGTTGAAGAAGGGGGAGAGTTTCGCAGTTCAGATCGGCAACAAGGAAGATAACGGCGAGATTGTCGGGCTGGTGAATCCTTTCCCATGCAGGCATATTGCATGTGAGGTTTATTCTGATATCAGAGGCAACGGCAGGGAAATAAGCTGGCTTAACAAAGGATGGGCGGGTAAGCCCGTGCCGCGGCTTGAAGTTATTGCAGGTGAAGCATCTGCAATGAGGTTGATCGTGCCCTCTATTGCAGGAACAGGTGAAGAGTTTAAGCTGAGGGTATCGGTAACAGATGATTTCGATTCCAGGGCTAATCCGGTTTATGAAGGCAAAGTATTTCTTGAAGAAATCAATGACATCCAGGGATTAAATAAAGAAATATCTTTTAGAAAACAAGATAAGAGTTCCAGGATTGTAAGAGGACTGTCCATCGAAAAGGAAGGGGTCTATAGAATTAAAGGCAGACTTGAAGGCGGTGATAAGATATTCGAGAGCAATCCTATAGTTGTAAAGAAAAATGCGGGCACACCTATTTACTGGGGTAATATCCACAATCACGGCTGGTACTCTGAATGCTGGGGTGATGGCCTTGATGAATTCTACAGTCATTCCCGGGACATAAGCGGAATGGATTATGTTTCAATGTCAGATCACAAGGGTTCACTTCCCACTAAAAATTCCGGTGCAGGCAGGCTGATAAACTGGTATTTCGGCAGAAGGATACAAGGATACAAGGCGTGGTTGGATAACATCAATTCTGCAAATAAATACAATGATGAGAAAGATTTTGTCACTTTATTCGGCTATGAATGGTCATCAAGTGACACCGGCCATTATAATATATACATAGCAGAAGCTTCCGTTGAAAGTATGAGCAAGATATTTACGGAACATTGGACAGATTACGGATTTGTGATGAGAAGGCTTTTAAAGGATTCGGAAGCTCTATATATCCCGCATTTACATGCAGGCATTTTCCCTTGGCAGATGCTTCAAGAGGATGTTAAATGTGCAAACGGAAAGCAGCTTACACCGGTTGTCGAGATATACTCAGACTGGGGTAAATGTGTTCATCCTTTTGCGGGTAAGATCGAACCCATGAATAAATTCGGAGGTTTGAGAAACCCTCTTGCAAGAGGCTACATGTGGGCGTTGGATAACGGTTATAAAGTAGGAGCTATAGGAGACTCGGATTCCCATACCAATATGCCCGGCCGACGAGTGGTCGGAGGGATTGCACCGCATCATGACCATGTCCAGGGCCTGACTGCTGCCATAACGAGTGACTTCAGCAGAAAGGGTATCATGAACGCCTACTGGAACAAAAATGTTTATGCCACCACCGGTGTGAGAATATATCTTGACATTGAAGCTAACGGAAAACGAATGGGCCAGGATATGCGCACCGATGATCCTTTCGAGCTAAGAGTTGATTTTGCAGGTACAGATGAAATTGAAAAAGTCAGCCTTTATGACGGCCTGAAACTGATCGAGGAAAAAAATATCAGAGGCGAACGTGAAGGAACAGTTGTATTTAAATGCGATGAGCCCGGCTTAGAAGAGAGCGCTTACTTTGTCGAGGTATTACAGAAGGATGAAAATCTTGCCTGGTCGAGTCCGATCTGGGTAAGGAAGAAAAGTATTCCCGAACTTACATGGAAAAAAGATAACAGTGAACTTTACCTTGTAAATAAAGGGCCTGGAGATGCTGAAGATCTCGAAGTTTGGTATTCAGAAATTGAGCATCCATTTGCTTTAAATCCTATCGAAGGCAGAGAAAGTGATAAAAGTGAAGATGCAGGTTTTGTCTGGACTTACGTAAGAGATGATCTGAGAACTTTCGTTCACTACCGCTGGGTCGGTGAGCCGCTGAAAGGAAAACTGAAGATAAAAGGTGCCAAGGAATACGGGTTTGAGACCAACAGATACTTCCACTTCTTTAAGGGAAAATTAGAAGATAAAGGAGAAGGGATCGAAGAGTTCGATACCGGACCGAAGGCACCTCCTAAAGGATCAAAAGGCATAAGTATTATTGTGGACATCGATCCTGAAAAGATATGTGAAGTGGAGTTCGAATTTGACCGGAAAGTTAAAACGCTCAAGGGTGCAGAAACCGTCAATGACAAGGATTTAAAAATCAAATTAAACGGCCGAAAGACTGATGGCAAGCTGACCTATAAGAAATTAAGAAAATTAGATGCAGGAGAAAAATGGAAGGCACCTGATAAGAGAGGGGTATGGAGTGTTTATACCAGTCATAAGATCCTGAAAATCAACGAGGGTGAAAATTATATAAAGACATAAGAGGATACAATAAATCATATTATTGTATCTTTTAGTTTATGTGAATTACATGGGATTTGATATTGAATTTTAATTTTCCAGGCGGCTTTGGGATATAATAACGGAAGTAGTAATGTGTAATTAAAAAATTCAAATTTGGACCTTACCTTCAATTATTATGCCATCTCAGTCAAACGCACTGACTCGTGGTCCTCGTAATTTTCCAATAATTTCATCATAGCATCTAATAAAATATTTGCATAGACAGGCATCTAATTAAGGCCTTGATAGAGGTTCCGGATATTATCAGTTTCTGATTTTTTAAATCTCAAGAATTTTCATCAAAGTCAAGCCAAATATTTCAATAACTTCTCTGAAATTCCACATCTAAGAAGCGTAAGATAACTCTGTAAAAAGCAATAAAAACGCCGTTTTTGGGCCAGAAATGCAATGCGGATGAGAGGATTCGAACCTCCACGGGCCGAAGCCCACAAGCACCTGAAGCTTGCGCGTCTGCCAATTCCGCCACATCCGCTCAGGATAGATAAAGAATACTAATTTGTTTTTTCAGATTTGTCAAGCTGATTGCCATTCCCCTCTGAAAAATATTTGTTTTAAATACCTGCAATTATCGGACTCTTTTCTTATAAGCCTTCGAACTGATGATTTCAAAGCAATGAGCAATTTTCTCTCTAAACTTTCATCCAAAACTTACCGATAGATTAATGATTTTATAAAAAATAAAGTATAAAAATTTGTTTGAAAATATAATGTCTAAGTATTACAATAAAAGGTGTAAAATTTACGCGGTAGGGAAAAATATGAGTGTTATGCCTAATATAGAACGGGAGGATTTTTCTGGCTCTGAAGGTAATTATCTTTTTGGTGAGCAGCTTGTTCAGCGCGGGTTGATCACAAAAGAGGAATTAGCCGAGGCCCTGGAAGATCAGAAAAAACGAGGAGGCAGGCTCGGGGAGGTGTTTTCCAGGCTCGGTATGCTGGATGATGCCGATGTGGTAAATGTCTTGGCTGATCACTTCTCGATGAATGCCTATCATTTCGATAACATGGCCGATATAGATATATCGCTTGCAAGATCATTGCCTGAGAATATTGCAAGGAGATTCAACCTTGTAGCAGTGAAAGAGCAATCTGACAGCAAAGTACTCGTTGCCATGGTCGATCCTTTAAATGTCATAGCCATAGATACAGTTACTCTGAAACTTAAAAAACAGGTAAATGTAGCAATATGCTCCAAATCCGAGATCAAAAAGGCTATTGAGCACATCTACAATGGAACAGACCTCGAAGAACAGAAGCTTAAGGACCTGGTTCAAGAGGACCAGCAAGACCAGATCGGCGACAATATTATCGAGAGCATGACAGATGAGCAATCAGCTTATGAGGCAGAAGCAGCAAAGGCCCCCGTTGTCAAATTCGTGAACCTGTTATTGAGCCAGGCGGTTAAAAGCAGGGCAAGCGATATACATATAGAACCTCAGGAACATTCCATGAAGGTTCGAATGAGGATAGACGGAATGCTTCGTAATATGGTTCCCCCATCAAGGAATATGCAGGCAGCGGTGATAACCAGAATAAAACTGCTTTCGGATATGGATATAGCAGAGCGGAGACTTCCGCAGGACGGCAGATTCAAGATGAATACCGCCGGCAGACGGATAGATGTCCGTGTTTCCACGATACCTACGATTTACGGCGAAAAGATAGTTATGCGTATCCTGGATGCAGAGGCAGTGGATCATAATATAGACAGGATAGGATTTAAGAAAGATCTCTTAAAAGAATTCAAACATATTCTCGCCCAGCCTTACGGCATAATCGTAGTTACCGGCCCGACGGGCAGCGGTAAAAGCACTACATTGTATTCTGTATTAAACTACCTAAAGGATCCGACCAAGAACATAACCACAGTCGAGGACCCTGTTGAATACCGGCTTTCAGGCATAAATCAGATACAGGTTAAGCCGGACATAAATCTGGATTTTGCAAAATCCCTGAGGGCAATATTAAGGCAGGACCCGGATATTGTATTGATAGGTGAAATACGCGACAGAGAAACCATGGAAATAGCTATGAAGGCCTCTATGACAGGCCACCTTGTACTTTCAACATTCCATACCAACGACGCCCCCGGGGCATTGAGCAGGTTTATGTATATGGGACTTGAACGATATCTTCTGGCCTCATCGCTTAACCTGGTAATAGCTCAGAGGCTGGTAAGAAGAGTTTGTAGATTTTGTAAGGAGCCCACAGAACTAAAACCTGAAATACTACTGCAGCTGGGGCTTGATCCTGAAAAATCAGCCGATGCGACCTTCTATAAAGGAAAAGGATGTGATAATTGCGGCGGTACGGGATATCTCGGAAGGGTGCCGATATTCGAATTTCTGGTAATCAATAAGGATATCAGAAAGAAAGTTATCGAAGGTGCAAGCGAACTTGAAATAAGGAAAGCCGCCAGGGAAAAAGGTTACGGCGGACTTTTGGAAAGCGGAGTTGACAACATCTTACAGGGCCTGACAACACCGGAAGAAGTGCTGCGGGTTACATTTGCTGAAGAATTCCAGTTTTAAATTAAATTTTAAATCATTATAAAAATATTTGTAGTTTAAAAAAATCTAATTTTTTTATTGACAATTTAAAGGAAATTTTCCTTAATATATTTATTCATTTTGTCGATGAGGAGTTAGCCGGACAAGGAAGTTTGGTGTTTTTCCAATTATGGAGAATGATAATTGGCGGAGTTTGGTTGACGGGTTCTTAAATGGCAAATTTCAAGTATGTTGCAAGAAATTCTTCCGGCGATCGTCGGGAAGGTGTAGTTGAGGCAATTTCATCAAACGAAGTCGTAGCGACTCTAAGAAGCAAAGGTTTAACTCCGGTCTCGATCTCAGAAGTTGCAGAAAAACTGAAAAACCGCCGCGCAACAAACAGCAGAAAAAACATTAAATCCTCTGATCTGGCGGCTTTCTGCTGGCAGCTTCACACCATGCTGGAAGGCGGAATACCGATCACCATTGCACTTGAGACAATGGTGGAGGATATTGATAATGTCAAACTTAGAAAAATTACCGGAGATATGCTGGAAAAAGTATTGCAGGGTAGAACTCTGTCTGAATGCATGGCAGATTACCCGGAGATTTTCAATACCCTTTCTCGCTCTCTTGTTCATGCAGGTGAATCCAGCGGTAACATGCCTCAATCCTTAAAAAGGCTGGCGGATTATTACGATAACCGCGATGCGATAAAAAAGAAGGTTCAGACCGCAATTGCATATCCGATATTCGTGGTGTTCTTTGTGGTTGCCATAGTAATTTTCATAATGAGCTTTATAGTTCCGCGTTTTAAGATACTTTTCAGGACTTTCGGAGGGGAACTGCCCGCGTTTACAAAGGCATTTATGGGGTTTTACGAATTTACGCGGGCAAATGTACTTTACATGATAATAGGGCTTTGCGTTTTCGTAATCTTAAATATATTATTCTACAAGACAAAAAGAGGGCACAGGTTTTACAGCAAACTTGTACTATCCATACCTTTGATAGGAAATCTGCTTAGATATGCCTTCGTTACAACTTTCAGCAGGACGATGGCGACTCTTGTAAGGTCGGGTATTTCCATCCTGGAGATATTCGAAATAATGGAAACAATGTCCGATAATGATGTGATAAAAGATGCAGTTTCTGATGCAAGGGAAGATATAGTCGAAGGTGAGAATATCGCTGACGGGCTGAGATCATCGGGTTTTTTCCCCAATATGCTGGTAAGAATGATGGAAGTGGGTGAAAACAGCGGCTCGATATCAGATGTACTTGATAAAACATCCAATTATTACGAAAGAAAGGTCGAAACCTCGATCAACATAATGACAACCCTTCTAGAGCCGATAATGATTATAACCGTGGGTGCTATCGTGCTTACGGTGCTGCTCGCTCTTTATATGCCGATATTTACTTACGGAACTTAAAAAAGATAAATTAACTTAAGTTACTATAAAAATTAACCGAATTTTACGGGAGAAGGCCGCGGGGCCTTAATTGGAAATTTAATTTAACAGGATAGGAGAAATTAAAATGAACATGAAAAAAGGTTTTACACTGATCGAACTGATGGTCGTAGTTTTGATCGTCGGTATCTTAGCTGCTGTTGCTATTCCGATGATGCAGGGCAGAATTGATGCTGCTAAGTGGTCAGAGGGTAGAGCAGGTGCTGGTACAATTGCAACTAATATCCGCGCTTATGCTGCTGAAAAACAGGATGTAGCTGAAACAAGTTTAGATGGATCAACTGCAAATAGTTTTGAATTAATTGGAATAAAAGACACTGATCTTGATGGAACTTACTTTGCGCACCAAGATTATTCTGCAACTTTTTCATCTACCGACGGAATTGCTACATTTACCATTACTGTTACACCGGGTACAAAAGGTGATGATGCTCCGACCACGCCTACAGACAGAACTTTAACAGGTAATGCAGATGGAAGTATGAGTTGGGATTAATTAGAATAATTTTAAGGCTGTGGCCGGGAAGGCCATGGCCTTTACTTTTTAATTCGCGGAGAGGGTATTAAGGCGTTTATATTAGTCTTTAAGTGCATTTCTTCTGCGTTTTATCAAGGCAACCGGCCGAAAGGGCCGATAAATATTAAAGATTGCAGCAATTTTGGGTCTATGCTTTTTAGAAAGCATATAAAATGGCAAAGTTGCTGTCATTTATTCAAAAGTAAATAAAGTTTAACCTTTACCGTCATTTGACAGGTTAAAAAAGAAAGAAATTACTCTTGTCATTTGATCGGTGAAAATGGACTTGCTCCGGGGTTCTTGATCGGAGACGAAACGAAAAGTCTCCTGTCTTCGACCTGGGACGAAGCGATAGTTCCCCTGTCATTTCGACAAGGGACGAAACGAACGCTCCCCTTGTCATTTCGACCGGAGTGAGTGAAGCGAATGAAGCGGAGAAATCTTTCACGGCAATGAACGCAACAAAGGGCAAAGATTTTTCTTACTGACTTCCTCGTTTTGTTGCGAGAACAATATCGAGGGTGTTAAAGATTCCTCGACTAGGTTTCGCCACACTCGACAATGACGTGTGGGAAATGGCTTTTGACTTGTCAGGAATGACAAAAATCAGGTGAATGAATTAATAGGTAATCAAAACTTTAGTAAGTGTTTAGTAAATATACTTTTCTGCTGTTAGGGAAAGGTCGTTGTTTTGGGAATAACGGATTATTGTAAGTTGAATAAAACGGAAACATTCGGGCTGGATATCGGTTCTTCTGGGGTGAGGATGGTTCAGCTTGAAAAAGCAAGGGACGGTTATAATATAAAATCCGCTGCTCTTGCCGATATAGATGCAAGAGACCTTGAGGAGAAAGAAGTCGAAATAATCCGCCAGATGCGCAAATGTTATGAAAATGCCGGGATAACCACAGAAATGGCAGTTTCAGGCATTTCAGGCCAGCAGGTTTCGGTAAGACCCTTCGAATTTCCGCACATGCCGGCAAATGAGCTTGTAAGTGCGGTAAGATACGAGGCATCACAGTCCTGTCCGTTCGATATCGAAGACTGCTCTGTATCTTACCAGGTATTAAATAAAGATAAGAAACACATCCGGGGCATTTTTGTTGCAGCTTATGGCGGCATGATAAAAGAAAAACAGGAAATGCTGAATAACTCTTCGCTTAAGCTTGTATTGCTGGATGTAGACGGTCTTGCCCTTTTAAACTGTCTTGAGTGCTGTGAAGAATTACAGCAAGATAAGACACACGTAATTTTAAAAGTAGATACATATTTTACCAATATTTCGATAATGAACAGAGACTCTGCACCGTTTGTCAGGGATATTCCAATCGCGGGACTGGATATATTAACCAGGATTGCAAATAACAACGGTATAACCAAGGAGAGTGCAAGGCAGATATGGGTTGAAGGTGATGACAGCAATTTTAATGATACCGAGCTTTATGACATACTTACTGAAGCTGGAGGGAAGCTGGTTAAAAATATTAATGACACTTTAAAATATTTTTCCTCGCAGAGTAAGATAAAAAATATCGATAAGATATTTGTTTGCGGAAGTTTTGCGAAAACAAAAGGGTTTATTGATTTTCTGAAAAATGAATTGAAGTCTGATGTAGTACTGTGGAACCCTTTGAAGAAAATGAACTGCCGGGATAATGATATTAGGGCTCTGGTAGAAACGAAAGGGCCTGAAATGGCAGTAGCGGCGGGACTTGCACTGAGGACGATCTGATATGTATCAAATAGACCTGTTAAACGGAAAAGGAATACCGACCAGAAATCGGCCCGAGGCGATAGTGATCGGCATCATTACCGCTGTTGTGCCGGTTATTGCTTTTATAGTTCTGACAGGCTTTTACATGCATAACCAGATATCGATGAATATCCTGGAAAGCGAGATCGAAAGATGTTCGAACCGGATCGAGTCGGAAAAACTTGCAAATGCCGTAAGAATGGAAGAAAAGAACAGGAAAAAAAACAAGGCCTTGGATAAATCTATATCTGAGATCGGTATTGCATTGAAACGACATACTCAGTGGACGCCGGCAATAGAGGATATAGTAAAATTACTTCCACAGTCGGTAATACTTACAGACCTGAGGGCAAATCAGAAGTACGTTAAGGTAAAAAAACCCGATCCTGAAAACAAAGGAAAAAAAATAGAGGTCTCCGTGCCCAGAAGAAATTTAAGTATTACCTTACGAGGCAGATTGGGAAGTAATTGCGATAAAGAGGTAAGAGAATTCAAAACGAATTTGAAAAGATGTGAAAGCTTCGAAGGCAGTATCGATGAAGTTGTGGTGTCCCAGGAGGTTGAAGAAATTGACGGTGACAAATATGCAATGTATTTTATTAACTGCGTTTTGACCGATGGAGTGAGATAGTTTATGAGCACAGTAGTGAAAAAATGTTTATCTGTACTTCTGATGGTCTGGGTGGCCAGTTTCCTGACTATCGGCGTCTTGTACTTTTTGCTCATAAGGCCTCAGGAAGTCCGAAAAACAAAACTGGAAAACGAGTTAATGGAAAAACGTGAAATTTATCAGAACGCTAAAAAAGCTTCCAGCCGGGATTCAAAAAGCGAACTGGCAAAGCAGATAGAAAAAAAGCAGGAAGAAATATTTAAATACTGTATAAATTCTGACAGTCTTGAAGATATGCCTTTTGAAGTAATTCAGATCGGCAAAGTTTTAAAGATAGAATCTTCAAGTATTAAAGGCAGCAAAGAAACGGAAAAAATATCTAACTGTGACGTTATTTCGGAAGGTTATATTGATATCGATTTTCAGTCCGGCTTTAATCGTTTTGCAAAGTTTTTGAATGCCCTCGAAAGGCATGAGCCTCTGCTGCTTGTAGATGGATTCCATATCCAGCGAAATGAAGAAGATTTGAATAAAAACGATGTTCATCTTGAAGTTTCTGTACTGGTGGCGGAAATAAAGTGACGGGATAATTATGAGGACGATAGCCATAGCAAATCAGAAAGGCGGATGCGGCAAGACAACCACTGCGGTTAATCTTGCAGCTGCTTTTGCCCAGGCAGGTAAACAGGTTCTGTTGATCGACCTTGATCCGCAGGGACATGCTACCATCGCCTTCGGCTATGAACCTTCTTCTCTGGATAAAACCGTTTATGATGTTCTGATGGATGAAACAACCGGCATTCAAGACGCTGTAGTGAAGACAGACCTTACGTCCCTTGATCTTTTGCCAAGTAACATACTGCTTTCAGGTGCAGAGATCGAAATAGCGACTTTAAGGGGCAGAGAATACATGCTCAAAAATACACTCTCGCCCTTGAGATATGATATCGGCATTATAGATTGTCCGCCCGCAGCAGGCATGCTTTCCATAAATGCTTTGATCTCCAGCACCGACGTCATTGTGCCAATCCAGGTTCACTATTATGCCATGGAAGGACTGAAACTTCTTTTTGAAACAGCAGAGATCATCAGACAGAGGTTTCAGGCGGGAGGTGTTAATATTCTGGGACTTTTACTGACCTTTGTTGAAAAAAGGACAAAGCTTAGCAGAGATGTCGAAGAGCAGATGAGGGATTACTTCGGGTCACTTGTTTTTGACACTGTTATACCAAAGAACATTACACTTGCCGAGTCACCAAGTGCCGGCCAGTCGGCGATAACTTATGCTCCTAAAAGTACCGGAGCCCAAAGTTACATGGCCCTTGTACGGGAAATTATGAACAAGGCACTTTCAGGGAATACTTTCAAAAGAGTTGAAAATATGTTAAATGATTCAGCATCGGGGGATTTGAAGTATGGCTAATAACAGATCCGGATTACAGAAAAAAGTTTCAAGCATTTTTGACGGAACACCCGTCCAGAACAAAAATTCTAAAAATGATAAAAGGTATTCTATTCCGGAAAAAAAGGAACTGGATAAACCTTCTGCTGAGAAGAGATCCATTCCCCTTGAAACTAAAAAATCAGAAAAAAAACAACTTCATAAATCTACTGTAAAAACGGAAACTTTTTCAGGCAGACTAAAGCAAAAACTATTTAAGCCGAATCCAGATGTAAATCCGAAAAAGCAGATGGCACTTGCTGCTCTAATACCGATTCTTGCTGTTGTTTTTGTTTTTACAATATCAAATGCCTTTGATATGCCATCATCTGAAAGTGAGACAGTGCAAACAGAAGCTTCCGATACTGTCCAGAAACAGGAATTAACAGATATTGGAAAATGGCTGAATGTCGAACCATATCCGGAAAATCTGCGTGACCCCATGAGACAAGGCGGAATGGGAATAAATTTAAATAGCGATGAGGATGGGCCTATAGACTTAAAAGGTATTGTTTACAGTAATAATCCCAGAGTGACCATAGGTGGTAAAATGTATAAACAAGGGGACATTGTTAACGGCGCAGAGATCATAGAAATAAGAAAAAACGAAGTCGAATTTAAAAAGGATGGTAAAACCTGGGTTCAGAAACCGAGGTAATTTTTTAAATATTTTGGAAGGGGAATAAAATGAAGAATCGAAGCTTGATTTATTTAGTTATGATTTTAATGTTTGCCTGCTGCGGCATTATTTTCTGCGATGCTTTATATGCTGTAGATCACGCAGAACTTGCTCCCGCGGATGTAAACACGACTCCTTTGCAGGAGAAAATGCAGAAAAGGGTATCAGTTGATTTCAGAAACATGCCCATGGAGGATGTGTTGCGGATGCTTGCAGACCAGGCAGATATCGACATAGTGAAAAGTCCGGAAGTCACCGGAGAAGTCACCGCGACTTTGACAAATATACCTGTCTCTGAAGTACTCAACAATATCCTGGCAGCTCACGGTTACGGATACATCGAATCCAGGAACATGATAAGGGTTGTCCCGCTGGATCAGATCACCCAGCAGGCAGAAAGACTCGTAAACAAGATCTACCAGATAAATTATGCAGATGTCGTACAGGTGGAAACGGCATTGAAAAAATTCCTCTCGCCCAGAGGTTCCATATCCTCTAATCCGGGAACAAGTAATATTATAATAACCGATACTGAATCAAAGATAAAAGCCATTGACGATTTTATACAGGAAATAGACCGTGAGACGCCACAGGTAATCGTAGAAGCGAGAATATATGATATCATAAGTGACCATGGCTTTGACTTGGGTATTCAATGGGGAGTAGGAACAAATACTACTTTTACAGACGGAAGAGCAGATGAAACATCGGGTAACAGGACTGATCCTTTCATTAGAAGTAATTTCCAAGGTGGTGCAGATGAAGCAGGGCAGACCGACGGCCTGATAAGAGTTGGATGGCTGAATGACTCGATAGATATCGATGCACTTTTAAGGGCAGAACAGCAGAGTATAGATTCAAAGCTGCTTGCAAATCCAAAGGTTCTTGTCCTTGATAACGAAATAGCTACCTTCAAGATCATTAAAGAAATTCCTTATCAGGAACTTAATACCTCATCCGAAGGCGGCAGCTTCGGGACTACAGAATTCAGGGAGGTGGGTGTAAAATTATACGTTACTCCTCATATTACAAGAGATGAAAAAATAAGACTGAACTTAAAACCTGAATTCAGTGTTCAGACGGGATCAGTTGATATTGAAGACCCGACAACAGATGACAAAATATTTTTCTCTCAGCCCATTATAGACAGAAGAGAAGCCGATACCACGTTGCTTATTAAAGACGGTACAACCGTGGTTCTCGGAGGCCTGAAAAGAAAAGATACCAGGCTTCAGAAAAATAAAATACCTTTCTTAGGCGACTGCCCCTTGATCGGTCCATTGTTCAGGTTCGAGGGCGAAGAGGTAATAAACAGCGAACTGCTTGTTTTCGTTACTCCTCATATAGTTACCGATTATCAAATGGCCCCGGACGAGAGACAAAAATATAATGTAACTGAATTTGAAGACCCTAATGTATCGATGACTAAATACGAAAAAGGTGAACTGAACAAGTGTCTTTTTGACGGTGAAAAATAATCACTGATTTTTTTCAGATTTAAAAGCCCTGTGTAAAAGCAGGGCTTTTTTGTTGCACATTCTTAAAAAAATTCTTTACCGTCCGCTTTCTTTATGAGAAAATCACACCTGAATATTACGAATTTCATTTGAAAGGATACATTATGAGGAAGAGCATAATATTTTTTATCATTTTGACAGTAATTACGAGTAATTGCGTTTCACAGCAATCCGAAGAAAAATCAAATTCAAATATTGCCCTGACCATTTACGATGATTTCGCCGTCGTAAAAGACACCCGCACATTCGGCTTTAAAAAAGGAACTCATGAGATTAAATTAAAGGATGTACCCACGGCAATTCAGCCGGAAAGTGTTATATTCAGATGTCTTAAAAAAGCAGACGCCCTGAATATCCTGGAGCAGAATTTCAGCTATTATAACATTAACAGAGACAGTTTAATGGAATCCAGGGTAAATAAAAAGGTTACCATAAATATACGGGGAAGCGGTGCCGACATAGGTAAAACTGTAAAAGGAACACTTTTTTCTCACCGGGGCAACGGCCTGATAATTAAGCTTGAAAACGGTGATCTTATGGCACTAGGCAGAAATGTTATTGAAAGCATTGTAGTTGAGGATAAAAAAGATTTTGTGTCTGCTGGTGCAAGATTAAAATGGCAGGTAAAAGCAGAGGATGATTTTAAGTCACCCTGTGAAATTATATACACGACAAACAATATAGCATGGAACGCCAACTATACTACAGTCCTGGCAAGTGAAAATGATAAACTATCTCTTAATGCATGGGTCAATTTCGATAACACAACCGGCAAGGATTATAACAATGCCGATATAAAACTTATCGCAGGAGACGTAAGAAAAGTGCGCGAAGCACCGGCTCCTCGACGGGGCAAGCTCATGGCGATGAGCGCAGCAGAAGACGCATCCTTTGAGGAAAAGTCATTCATGGAATACCATCTTTATAAGATGACAAGGAAAACCACTTTAAAAGACAAGCAGCAAAAACAGGTACAGTTTTTCGAACCGGTTCCCAATGTCCCCTATGAAAAACTGTTTATCTATGAGCATGAAAAAAATCCCGATAAGATTCAGGTAAAAATAGAATTCGAAAATAAGAAAGAACTCGGTCTGGGAATGCCGCTGCCTGCTGGAAAGATCAGGGTTTTCAAGGAGAACCCGGAAGATGATTCAATTGAGCTCGTAGGCGAAGACACAATTGATCATACACCGAAAAACGAAAAGCTTTCGCTTTATATTGGTAATGCATTCGATATCGTGCCGGAACATAAGATTATAGATAGTGAAAAACAAAGAAGAATGAGAAAGGAAACACACGAGGTTAAACTCACTAACAGAAAGAATGAAGCAGTTTCGGTTTACGTGGTCGAAAATTTTCCGAAATGGGTTAACTGGAAGATTACCGGAAACACTCTCGATTATGAAAAAGTGAATGCTTACAAAATAAGGTTCAAAGTCAGCATCGAGGCTGATTCAGAGAAAACTTTAACATATACTGTTACGGAAAACTGGTAATTTGAAAAAAGTTACAGTAAATTTCTGGATCGATCTAATAAGTTTTATTACTTTTCTCGGACTTACAGTAACCGGGGTAGTTATAAGGTATGTTCTGCCTCCCGGTACCGGCGGAAGAGGCAAGGCACTTAGCGGCGGCAGGGGAACCGGTGACATAAAAGAACTTTTGAACATGACTAGACACGAATGGGGAGACATCCACTTTTATATCGCCATTGTTTTTTTCATACTAATCCTGTTGCATATAATTCTGCACTGGCAGTGGATAAAGAATTATTTCAGTCGTAATTTTCTGAAAAGAAGAAAAACTGACGAACCGGAAAATATTTAATGCAGTTCGACCGTCCAGTAAGCGTGATTGAGGAACTGTTTCCAGCTTTTGTATCTCTTATGGCCTAGATGTACATGGATATGCGGATTGCGTTTGGGCTTGCACGGTTTTCTGATTAATTGCATACGGGCTTCCTTGGGCGTTCTGCCGCCTTTTTTGCCGTTGCAGTCAACACAGGCACAAACAATATTCTTCCAGTTTGACTTACCTCCTCTGCTTTTCGGTATTACATGATCTAGCGAAAGTTCGCTGGTGGGGAATTTCTTTCCGCAATACTGGCAGATATTTTTATCCCGTGCAAAGATGTTTTTTCTGTTGAATTGCAGACCGGTTTTAGGCAGACGGTCATAAAAAAGCAATCTTATAATGCGAGGCACAGCAATATCGAAATTTACCGTTGATACCCAGTCGTGATCCTCTGGTTCAAAATTCTTTTTGAGTTTGCTTATATCGCACCAGCTCTCAAAATCATAATTGGAATAAATGCCGTCCTCTACGGAGACAACTTCAGCAATCTGTCGGCACAATAAAGAAAATGCTCTCTTGGCTCTTACTATGCGAACTGCCATGTAATTTTTGTTCAGAACCAGTACATTGCAGCTCAATCCGGATTGGATATCTATAGTATTCATAAAATTTGAAAAATTCAGTTAAACCAATTTTCCAGAAAATAACAAAATCAAGGATTAAAATCAAGTTAGAAAGTTATAAGTCATTTGTTAATAGTTATTTAGGTATGTATTTTTTCAAAAACCCTTTTTTAAACTTACACTCCTCTTATAGTTGAAAGCAATTTGCAATTGAATCAACAAGTAATGAAATTCAAATCATCAAGAAATTTTATGGTATTATCTGTTTCCGGCGGGTACTTTACACACTACATTTTCGGCTCTGAGGCCTTTTTCACCTTCTGTAATATCGAAGGTTACCAAATCTCCTTCATCGAGGGTTTTGAAGCCTTCACAGTCGATACTGGCGTAATGTACGAAGATATCTTCCCCGTCATCACCTATGATAAATCCATATCCCTTTTTGGGGTTGAACCATTTAACTGTTCCCTCTGCCATAAATTAACTCCTAACTCAATAACTTCTAAAAAATCAAAAAACCTGACTGAAAAGCCAGGATATCTTTCATTCTTTTTGGCTTTCTTCAACTTCTTCTTCAACGGGATCGGACAGGTTTTCACGCATTAATCTGCCCATTTTGAATTTCACAGTGCGTTTTGCGGGGACATGAACTCTTTCCAGTGTCTTTGGGTTCTGGGCGACTCTGGCAGCCCTTATCTTTGTTTCGAATACTCCGAAATCCCTGAACTCCAACCTGTTGTTACTACACAGTTCATCGGTTACTTCGTCCAGAAAGCTCTGTATTATGGTCTTTACTGTAACTCTTTTGGCTTGTGTTTTATCTGCAATACGGTCGATTAATTGTTTTTTTGTAATTGTCGTCATGAATTACCCTCTTAGCTTATTAACTGCTCGTTTTTTAAATGCCGGTTTTAGGATGTGGTTATTAATCAGTGTCGAAATGTTATCAGAATAAATTGAAAAAAAACCAAACTCAATCATCTCTAACCCAATCGTCACAAAGACAAAAAGCTTTGATAAATCACAGCATCCAAAGAAAAATGCCTATTTAAGGCTCCATTTTCAAAAGATGCTGATTTATTACAAATCACTATATAGCAAAGACTTCTATTTGACAAGGGTTTTTTTCAGCAATTTTTTTTAATAAAAATATTTTCAGTTTTAGTGAATGATAAAACAATTTTAAATTCTTTATTACTGCTTTTTAAAAAGAAGAAAATACTACTTTCTTTTTTATTAATTTTTTCCGGTTTGCAATTTGATTATTGACCTGAAAGCCGCAAAAAGTAATAATTGCATTTTAATTTATAATCGTTACTGATATGACTGATAAAAATAATAAAAAAAGCAAGGCAACCGAAGTAGCCCATACGCTGGAATGGATACTTACTGCCTTTATTCTGGCTTTTGTTTTCAGGGCCTTTATAATGGAAGCCTTCCGTATTCCCACCGGAAGCATGGCAAGTACTCTTCGAGGTGACCATTACCGTCTTAGGTGCCATCAGTGTGGCTATGAATTTGATTACGGCATTGATTATCAGAGCAGAAGACCCACTTCAAAAACGGTCAGATGTCCAAGTTGCGGTTACTATCAGACTATTTCCCCTTCCATGCCCCGGTCCAATGGCGACAGAATACTGGTTTTAAAAAGTATATACCAGTTCTTTGAACCCAAAAGATGGGATGTAATAGTATTCAAGAACCCCCATGAACCTCATATAAACTATATAAAAAGGCTCATTGGAAAACCGGGAGAAAAGGTTGAGATAATAGACGGGGATGTTTATATAAATGACAAAATCCAGCGAAAACCCGAAAAAGTGCAGAATGAGCTCTGGATGCCGGTTTTTAATAATGACTACCAGCCTGCAAGACCGACCAAGGGATATTTTAACGGTAGTTATTGGCAGCAGCCTTTCAAGAATATCGGTGATTCTCAATGGAAGGTTAAAAAGAGCAATCCGACAAGATTCCTTCTTGATGAAACGGCAGAGGGCTTTAATTCATTAGTTTATGATACTTCTATAGGTAATGATTTTCGAGCTACTTATGCCTACAACGATATCTCAAGATATTCTAGGATGCCTTACTGCAGCGATATTAAACTTTCGATGGACTTGGATACACGCGATAAGGATATAATTACCGGCGTGGAATTGAGTAAATACGGCATAAGATACCGGGGCTGGCTCAACGGTGAGGGCAAGATTAATATCGAAAGGGTGATTAGCGACAACAGAATCGAAGAACTTGCAAGCGGAAAGATCGAAGATAGTTCTATTTTATCCGGGGTAATACCTTTTTCTTTCGCTAATATTGATCATCTCCTGAAGTTAAAAGTCGGTAAAGAGGAACTGGTATATGATCTGGGCAGGGATCCGAATTCGGCAGGTCCCAGAAAAACTTCTATTGAGCCAAAACTTAAAATATTCGGTTCAGGAAGTCAGGTTCTTTCCCATATAGCAATTTACAGAGACATTCATTATACTTCTCATACCGGTGGTGAAGTCAGAGGTGTGGAAGGAAGACCGATGTTTCTTGCCGATGACCAGTTTTTTGCCGCAGGGGATAACAGCCCAAGCAGTTCTGACAGTCGAATGTGGAATAAAAAAGGTATAGGAAATAACGGAAAAACTTTCGAAATAGGTGTTGTGCCCCGGGAATATATGATAGGAAAGGCCCTGTGGGTATATTGGCCCGGAGGATTCAAACCGTTCCCCCAGTTTCCGTTTTCTATCATACCGGATTTCGGTGAAATTAAGCTGATTTACGGCGGAAAATAAGCTCTGTTTACGCCTGGGTGTTTTTTATTATCGCATACCGGTAAATTTTCATAAAAAGGGCATTTAGACGCTGATTTTCTTGACTTTTAGCTGTTTTGAGGTTATCGTAAATTTTTATTTATACAACTTAAATTAAGGATAGCAGGACAGTTATGGAAGAACTTAACGAAACACACGAAAATTTCCAGAATATGCCCATTCTCGATGAGATAAAGAACTCTTATCTCAACTATGCAATGAGTGTGATCGTCTCACGTGCCCTCCCTGATGTAAGGGATGGACTTAAACCTTCGCAAAGGCGAATACTGGTTGCTATGAACGATTTAAACCTCGGCCCGCGAAGCACTCACCGTAAATGTGCTAAGATCGTCGGTGATACCAGCGGTAACTACCATCCGCACGGCGACCAGGCTACTTACGGTACCCTGGTCAGGTTAGGGCAGTGGTGGAACATGAGGTATCCACTCGTTGACCCTCAGGGTAACTTCGGAAGCATCGATGCAGACCCGCCCGCAGCGATGCGTTATACCGAGGCCAGAATGGCGGCACCTGCTATGGAAATGCTCCAGGACTTAAAAAGTGACACCGTGGATTTCGTTCCTAACTATGATGAGACTCGGAACGAACCGGTAGTTCTTCCCTCCAAATTCCCAAACCTGCTGGTAAACGGCTCGACGGGTATTGCAGTGGGAATGGCAACAAATCTCGCCCCGCACAATCTGAACGAAATTTGCGAAGCTCTTTTGCTTTTAATTGATGATCCAGATTGCGGCTTTAAGGATATTCTTGAAAAACTTCCCGGCCCGGATTTTCCTACAGGCGGGACTATCTGCGGCAAAAAGGGAATTATCGATGCTTACACTACCGGAAAAGGGCACCTTCGCCTCAGGGCAACCGCCGAAGTCGAGGAATTCAAAAAGAACAGGGAACGCATCGTTATAACAGAAATTCCCTATATGGTCATAAAAACTACCATCGTCTCCAAAATAGCTGAGTGTGTGCAGAATGAGCAAATATTGGAAATCTCGGATGTCAGGGACGAATCAGATAGGCACGGCATGAGGATTGTTGTTGAACTGAAAAAAGAATGTGATGCCCAGGTAGTTTTGAATAAGTTATACAAGCTTACACCATTGCAGTCAACCTTCGCAGTTTCAAACATCGCACTTGTAAACGGCAAACCCGAAACGCTGAATATGAAGCAGCTTCTTCAGGCATTTATCGGCCACAGGAAAGACGTTATCACAAGAAGAAGCAGATACCTTTTAAAGAAATGCAGAAATAGGGCTCATATTCTCGAAGGTCTTATACTGGCAATTGGTGACATCGATGAAATAATCGCCCTGATCAAAAAATCACCGGATGCTCCGACCGCAAAACTCAACCTGATGAAAAAACCCTTGAGGCTCACCGAAGAGCAAACCCTCCGTGAACTCTTGCCGGAAAGGTTCATAAAAGAACGCGGCGGAAGTGACCAGTTCTTAACCGGACCTCAGGCAGACGCCATCCTGACAATGCAGCTTCAGAAGCTCACCGGCCTTGAGATCAAGAAACTTGCCGGTGAATATTCCGACCTGCTCGAAGAGATAGAAGGTTATGAAGCAATACTCTCAAATGAACAGGTACTGCTGGATATAATACGTGAAGACATCCATGAAATGAAAGACAAATACGGCGATGAGAGAAAGACCAAGATCATCGAATCCTATGAAGAACTTGAAGATGAAGATCTGATCGCTGAAGAGGAAGTTATCGTATCTATAAGTCATTCAGGCTACATTAAGCGCATGCCCATCGATACTTACAGAAAACAGGGACGGGGCGGCAGAGGTGTCATCGGTTCAGATACAAAGGAAGGTGACTTCATCGAGCATTTTTTTATTGCTTCGACCCACGATTATTTATTGATATTCACCAACAAGGGAAAAGTTTACTGGCTGAAAGTTTATAATCTGCCCAAGATGTCACGACAAAGCAGGGGGCGAAATATTGCAAATTTGATCGAGCTGAAAGGCCAGAAGATAACTTCCATTATAAATGTAAGTGATCTTGAAAAAGGAGCGGATGAAGAATCTGAGACACGCCAGCTGGTAATGGCGACAAAGAACGGCCTGGTCAAAAAGACTTCACTGTCAGCCTATTGCAACCCCAGATCAACGGGAGTTATTGCACTTAAACTTGATGACGATGATGACCTGATCGGTGTGGCACTTACTACTGGTGAGGACGAAATAATGTTAGGCACAAAGAACGGAAAGATCATAAGATTTGATGAATCCGACGCCCGATCCATGGGAAGAGTATCTCGCGGTGTAATAGGCATCAAACTCAAAGACGAGGATGAGGTAGTTTCGCTTGTAGTGCCTAAAGAAGACGCATCATTTCTCACCGTGACAGAAAAAGGATACGGAAAAAGAACAAACCTGGAAGAATACCGCACGCAGTCACGCGGCGGAATGGGCCTTATCGACATTAAAACCACCAAAAGAAACGGAAATGTTGTATCCATGAAATCCGTCCGTGACGACGACGAGATAATGATGATAACCGCAAAAGGAATCGTTATAAGAACCGGACTGGACCAGGTACGCGAGATCGGAAGAAATACCCAGGGTGTAAAACTGATAAATTTGAAAGAAGACGATAAACTCGTTGCTGCTGCAAAACTGGAAGCAAGTGAAATCGAAGCTGAAGAAAATAATGACAGCAAAGAAAAATAAAAAAAAGCAATATCCCATTTACGTGCTTTCGGGAAAGGACAAGGCACTGGTCGATCAGAAGTGTCGGGCTCTTTTGGATGATTTGCTGGATGAACAGGAACGTTCTACCGCTCTTGTAAAACCGGACCCGGATAAAGTCACTGTCTCTGAGGTCTTCGATGAACTAAGAACACTTCCTTTTCTTGCAGAAAAAAGGGTGGTATTGTTAAAGAATGCAGACAGCTTTGTCACTCAAAACAGGGAAATCCTGGAAAGATACTTCAAAGATCCTTCAACAAGCGGCATCCTCATCCTTACATTAAAAACCTTCCGCTCAAATACAAAACTCTATAAGATATTAAATAAAACCGGCAAACATATAAAAATCTCCGAACCCAAATCATGGAAAATACCCTCCATGGTCATCGAACATGCTAAGAAGAAATACGAAAAAATCGTCACGAAACCGGCCTCAGAACTATTGGTAGAACTTGCAGGAGATGAACTGGCAGTGGTCTATTCTGAACTAGAAAAGCTAGTTCTATATGTTGATAAGGAACCGAAGATAACTGAAAGACATGTAACCGATATCGTCGGCAACAATCGTTTCTTCAATGTGTTTGCAGTGATAGATGCAGCTACTGCAGGTAAATCCGCAGAAGCTGTTGATCGTTTAAGAAGAATGTTCGAAGAAGATAGATCGGCAGAATACACCTCGGTGGGAGCCTTTGCATATCATTTCAGAAAGATGTTTACTGCAAAGACCTTGCTGGACAAGGGCCTCCCGCAAAACGAAGTCTCCAAAAGATTGAGAATTTTCGGAAGCAGAAAACAGATTTTCACTCAGCTCAGAAAACTCCGATTGAAGCACATCGGCAATATGATTTGCGAGCTTGCCGAAATCGACTATGGCATAAAAACCGGCCGGGCTAACGCCCGTGTCGCTATCGAACAGCTGGTGACAAGATTAGCCATGGTATGATCAAATGATATCTTTCAGCCTGATTGCGATCCAGCTTCCGGAAATATAAGTCCCCAGAACACTTCCCAGATTGGCAAGGGCAGTAACAAGCAGAATTTTTGCAACCGGATTCTTCCAGAAACTCTTAAGGCTCGCTGAATCTTCCGGCAGTTTTTCAAAATCCTCTACCGTAGGCCTGTGAATTATAGCCTGAACTACCCCCGCAACCCAGCCGGCTGCCATCAGCGGGTTCAAACTGGTTAAGGGTGCAGCCAGAAATGCAGCAAGGATAGTCAATGGATGGGCCAAAGCTATTGCAGCTCCTGCCGCAGAAAGAACTCCGTTTACAAGTATCCAGATCAAAAGCGACTCTACTCCATGTTCTGCACCGCCTTTAAAAAAACCGAATATTATCAGGCCCGCTATCAGGGCCGGCACGCCCCATTTTATCAGTCCCGGCACAATAGATTTCGGCGGTATCTGCAGGATCGGTTCAAGGTCCTCATTCTGTTTCAAGTGTTCCTTTATTCCCGGGATATGTCCTGCACCTACTACAGCAACTATTTTTTTGCTTTCGGACTGCCTTAACTTCTGGGCTATATACATGTCCCGCTCATCGATCAGTCTTTTTTTGATTTCCGGCATGGACTTCGTGAAATTCTCCATCAGACTTTCAAGCTGATCCTGCTGCTTCATCTTCTCGATCATCTCTTCGTCGATCTTTTCGAAAGTAAAAACTCCCGCCAGCATCTGAAGAAAAAGCTTCACTTTATGCCAGAATCCCAGGTAGCCCCACACTCTTTTCAGAGTGATCTCGATATTTCTGTCAGCAAGAATAAGCTCCTTACCCTTGTTTTCTGCCTGGTTAACTCCCTCGATCATCTCAGCCCCCGGCTGAACTCCCAGCCTGTCTCCCAGCCTGCGGTAAAATGCACTCATTATCAATTGAGCCAGCAACAGAACAGACTTTTTCTCTTTGATTATCTTGAAGATATCCATCTTCTGCCACATATCCTTCTGTACCAGCGTTTTGTATCTTCCTTCACAAAGCTCAACCGCTACTGCATCCGGATCTACAGCCTCAACAGTTTTTTTTACATCCTCGACGCTTTCCCTGGACACATGAGCCGTCCCGACAAGATAGATCTCCTTGCCGTCGACTTCCGCCTTTTGAACACTTTCAGGTAATTCTAACTGTTCCATATTTTCCGCTTTAAAATCAGGTTAATAATTAATTCAAAGAGGGCTAATACTATCTTATTTCAATAATTTCATCAACTTGAAATAAAAATATTTGACAAGTTTGAAAACCAGCAGATAATAAAAATTAAGAAAAAAATGATTTTGTCATTAATTTTAGTAACAAAATTATGCGGAGGGTTAAAAAATGAAAAAAACACTTTTCAAACTAACCTTTATTGTTGTTTTTACAGTTTTTTCTTTCGCTGTAAATGGTTTCTCAGATGACGATTTTCCGCCCGACTGGAGAGGCAATCCAGGTTCATATACAGTAGTTTTTGATGAATGGCTGGATTTTTTTTCAGGATTTGTAACTTTATCGGACGCTAATCAGTCATACCCGTATCCCGATCAGAATTCATTGGGACCGTCAGAGGCTGAAAGGATCGGGGCAGGTATAATGAGCGGATTAGAGGGAAGAACCAATGTTGTTTACATAAATCAGCAGAACGGGCTTATATTTAAACTTCCCAATTTCCCGGAGCAAAACCCATCAAAATTAATCCGGCTTCAAATTACTTATCTTCCTTTGGATGATGTTAACGTACCCTATGAATTTGATCTATGGCTGAACTGGGGGGATACCTCGGGATCTCCTGAGTATTCTTTTCTTGCCTCAGAAAGCTTAATTCAGACTTCTGGGCCTAAGACCGGGGGATGGGTTACTGATATCTATGAATTTATTGTAGAACCCAATCCGCCGGAGGAAACGATCGGTATTAAATATACCGGCTCTGAACTTCTGGTAGATCAAGTGGTAATTGATACCATCTGTGAAAGAGATGACGCTAATATTATACAGGCTGATTTTGATTATTGGGCAACTCCCGAAGCTGTATTAGAATTCGGCTCCGGGGACATGCCGATAATACCAGCTGACTTTTTCGGCCCCGGTTCGGAGCCTTTTAACGGTTCTGTAATCTTCCGGGGATTGCCTTTAGGGCCGAATTCGCTTGCCGATACCATTATCGAAAGACAACAAGACAGTTACGGAATTTCCACTGAACCTGTTAATATCGAACTGACAGGCCTTAGTTTAAAATCGGTTGAACCCATTACAATTACTTATAATAATGGGAATCCTCCTGAAGAATATAATGTTTATATCGATCTTCACAGCACTTCTTCAACCGGACAAATGTATATTGACCGATCAGAAACACAAGGAGGAACTTTTGAATTTTCTATTGATGTCTGGTTCACTTTTATATTTCAGCCTGTTAATGGAGAACCAGCTTCTCACTGGATACAAAGCCTTACTTTTAATACTTACGACTCGTATCCCTGGCAAATAACCGATCCTCAAATACGGGTCAGACCTTCTTTTGAAGAAGGCTTTTATCCTTCGGGAAATGTGCCTTTGAAGCTAAATATTGGAACCGGCAATAGCTACCAGTTGATAACTTATAAGGACCCCTTGCCGCAGGATTTAGACAATGACAGAGATGTGGATTTTGCTGATTTGGGTGAATTTGCAGAAAAATGGCTTATCTTCATGCCTTTAGATTAAACCCAAAAAAAATAGTATATTAGAAAATCTGAAAATTTTCATGGAAGAAGAGATGTCCGCTGCATCTGCAGTCTGAACTGCCGAAATCAGCTGCAGGCCTGCTGAATAATTGTGCCATCTCAGCGGCGATTTCGCATTCTTTTCTTTCTTGATCTTCGATGATTACCGCTCCGAGCATTTTCGCTTTCACGGAAAGATAATCTATGTGCCATTTTAGGGGCTTTTCTTTTAGACTGTGCCGTTTTAACCTTGAAGAAAGATTCTTTTTTGCACTCCCTACGTAAAAGTAATACCCTGGTTTGAAAGTATACTTCCCCAGCCTTCCGACAGATAAGAATTGTTCCTCGGAAAGATAAAAAACTGCAATATAAAGACCACCGTCCATAATTTCAAGTATATCAAAAACAACCTGATCCCTGAATCCTCAGGGCCTTATCTCATAAACAATACACTTATACCCCAGTTGTGGAGAATAATTTGTCACTTTGGCGACCCGGCTGTTGAACCGGTCAAAAGTATTTTCATCGAAACTGAATCTGTGTTCACCGAAAGTAAAAGATGTATTCTGATCATAAGGCGTGGAAATTATCAAGGAATTCTTCGTATGTTCCAGGCATTTTTCAACTACGAAAAAAGGATCATCAAAATGCTCCAAGGTCTGGATGATAGTTATATGGTCAAAAGTTCCGGGAATTGAATCCTTTAAAACATCAACCGTCTTGTATTCAATATTACTGCCTTTTTCCTTGGCACTTTCAATACCTACCTCACTGAAATCAATCCCTGTAATTTCCGCATCAGGATATTCTTCTTTGATCAGTTCACATCCGTCACCAAATGCACATCCAACATCAAGAAGTTTAAAATCCTTACCTTTCGGCAGCAAGTCAAGTATCAGTTCATAGTGCGAGGTTCGCCAATTTCCGTTAAGACGGGACAATTTCTTATTCCAGTATTCTTTGGTATTTGGGTTAAAGCCTTTGATTCTGCAGGCTATGCCTGCTTTGACGGAATTTAGAAAATTGACCGTATAGTTAATAATATTTGAAATTTTATTCACCTTTTAAAAAATGTCACTGAAAATTAAAGCACCGCTAAAAAACATAACCTTAAACTTTTGAGCTTTCAATATAAAATTCAGCAGGAGTAGTTATAATTATTCTGTAAATATATCTTACAGTAATTATAATATTAAGATACATCACTAATTAAGTTCTATGAGTTTGATGACTTTTCCTGCCCCGGCATTGATATAATTTTCTCCGAAATGCTCTTTAAAAATAGCTCTGGCCTTTTCTCCCGTGCAATGGCAGGGTCCGGCATATTTTACGTTTATATCCTTAAACGCCTTTATTATTCGTTTGACTTTACCCGCCATAGCCCATTCAAGGTGGAAACCGCCCATAACAAGCAGGATATCTTCTTCGAACATATGGTCTGCTTTTTGTGCCATTTTCAGTATACCCGGATGAGCACATCCTGTAATTAAGATAATGCCTTTTTCAGTTCGCAGGATCAGTCCCTGTTCTTTAATGAATGTTCCCATCTGACCGGTTGAGTACACCTTTTTGCATACTTGAGTTTCCTTATTGACCTCAAGTAATTCTGCACCGAGGGAATTTACTTTTTCTTTGAAACTGTCCGGAAAAGATTCGGGGAAAAAAACTCTTACATCAGAATTTTGCTCCAGAAATTTCAACATTCCGCCGGTGTGGTCACCATGTATGTGCGAAAGGACAACCGTTTCTATCTTGTTTGGATCGATTTTCATCTTCTTCATATTTTCAAGAAGAAGATCGCCGTTGCCTCCGGTATCGAAAAGAATTGTCTCCTCCATTCCCTCCACTACGCAGGAAAATCCCCATGCGGTTTCCATGCCTTCCTTATATGGATTATTGTCATAGATGATAGTGATGCTTAAATTATTGGGATAATAAGCATGTTTATTTTTATTTTTAGCCATTTTCCGCCTCTTTTCTTTATTAAGAATTTGATCTGTTTCTGCTGTATTGACTGCCGTTAATGTCACCAGTAACATAAGAGCCGGCAGGAGTTTTTTATAAATTTCATTTCCCATCTTCAACTTCTCTTTAATTTTCACATTGAATCTATAATAATCCCCTGGGAAGAATAATTCAATTTTTCTTTACTTTTTTGACAGATTATAATATTGAATAAAAAAGGCCGACATCTCGCCGGCCTTTTAAAGCTTTGATGTACAAGGGTTTAGATTAGATATAGTCGTTAATGATATTTTCGAGCATTTCCTGTCTGCCGCTCTTAAGTTCGGGTTCGCCGTTTTCAATGGTGTAATGTTCAAGTTTTTCGAAGTCCATTTCTCCGTTCTCGATTTTTTCACCGAGTCCGGAATCCCAGCTTGCATATCTTTCCTTGATAAAATCATCCAGAACATTGTCCTCGATCATCTTTGCCGCGATCTTTAAACCTCGTGCGAAAGCATCCATTGCACCGATATGAGCATGGAAAAGATCTATCGGATCGATGGACTGCCTTCTTAGATGGGCATCGAAATTAAGTCCGCCGGTATCGAACCCGCCGCCTTTTAGAATGTGATACATGGCAAGCGACGTGTCATAAATATCTGTCGGGAACTGGTCGGTGTCCCACCCTAAAAGAAGGTCACCGCGGTTAGCGTCAACTGAACCGAGTATGCCGTTTGCGATACAGAAGGCGAGCTCATGCTGGAACGTATGGGCAGCAAGTGTCGCATGATTAGCCTCGATATTCAATTTGAAATGGTCCAAAAGATCATATTTCTGCAGAAACGCATAACAGTTGCCCGCATCGAAATCATACTGGTGCTTTGTCGGCTCCTTGGGTTTGGGCTCGATCAGAAACTGGCCGTCAAAACCGATCTTCTTCTTATGTTCGATCGCCATGTTCATGAACATACCCATGTGATCAAGTTCTCTTTTTATGTCGGTATTCAGCAGGGTTTCATAACCTTCACGTCCGCCCCAGAACACATAGTTCACACCACCAAGCTCCTTGGTTATCTCCATTGCTTTTTTAACTTGGCTGGCTGCATAGGCAAAAATTTCGGCAGATGGATTAGTAGAAGCACCTGCCATGAACCTGCGGTGGCTGAACATATTGCTCGTTCCCCACAACAATTTGACACCTGTGTCATCCTGTAGTCTTTTGGCAAGTGACGCTATCTCTTCCAGCCTTTGATTGGTCTTTTTCAATGTCTCGGCTTCAGGGGCGATGTCGCGGTCATGAAAACACCAGAAATCGACACCGATCTTCGTAAAGAATTCGAACGCCGCCTCCATAGTGGCCCTGGCAACTTCCATAGGATCGGAACTGCTGTTGTAATTGCGTATCATGGTATCACCGCCGAACGGATCGGCCCCTAACCCTTTGAAAGTGTGCCAGTAACAGACCGCGAACCGCAGATGATCTGCCATCCTCTTGCCCATTACCTTTTCATCGGGATTATAATGTTTAAACGCCAGCGGATTCTTCGAATCCGGCCCTTCATATTCTACCTTTTTTACTTCCGGAAAATATTCTGCCATTGCAATTTATCCTTTCTATTATTAACCAACAACTTTTTCCAGTTCATTTTTCCAGTTACTATAAGCTTCTTCATATGGTTCTTTCAAAGCCTCGTTAGGTTCTACCCTGTCTGCAGGCTCAAGACCTTCGAATGCTTCTTTCTCACTGAAATATATACCCGCTCCGATACCTGCACCGCGTGCCGCTCCCTGTGACCCGTCAGTGTCATAAAGCTCAACCTCAGCATTTGTCACTGTAGAAAACGCCTCTCTGAACAAAGGACTCAGGAACATGTTTGCATGTCCCGCTCTTATAATTTCCGCTTCGACCCCAAGGTCCTTCATGATTTCAAAGCCGTAATTCAAGGCAAATACGATCCCTTCCTGAGATGCCCTTAACAGATGCTTTCTGTCATGCACATTGAAATGCAGGTTGCGAACCGAAGCACCGACATTTTTATTTTCAAGCGTTCTTTCTGCTCCATTTCCATAGGGCAATATAACCAGTCCATCACTTCCGACCGGCACACTTTCCGCCAGCTGATTCATTTCAGGATAATCAATCCCGTTTCCTAAGTTCGCTTTCAGCCAACTGTTTAAAATACCCGTGCCGTTTACACAGAGAAGTATTCCGTTTCTTACCTGTCCGGGCTTATTATTAACGTGAGCAAATATATTCACCCTCGATTTTACATCGTAATCACTTTTATCCGTTACTCCGTAAACAACCCCGCTCGTTCCTGCCGTTGCTGCAACTTCCCCGGGCTCAAGAACATTAAGTGACAGTGCATTATTAGGCTGATCCCCCGCCCGGTAAGATATCTTTATCCCCTCTACCAGGCCGAGTTCCTCGGCTGCCTGCCTTGTCAATTCTCCCTGAACAGAAAAAGTCTGCCTTATCTCTGGCACCATTTTTTCATCGAATCCGAAATGCTCGAAGATCAGATGCGACCTGTGCTGTTCCTGGAAGTTCCACATTATCCCCTCAGACAATCCTGACGGTGTCGTACAGATCTCACCGCTCATCTTCATTGCAATATAATCGCCCGGCAGCATGAATTTGTATATATTTTTATAAATATCCGGTTCGTTATCTTTAACCCATTTAAGTTTTGAAGCAGTGAAATTACCCGGAGAATTCAAAAGAGTTGATAAACATTTTTCTGGACCTATCTGTTCGAAGGCATTGTTGCCGATATCAACGGCTCTGCTGTCACACCATATTATCGCAGGTCTTAGAACCTTAAGTTTCTCATCTACCAGCACCAGTCCGTGCATCTGGTAAGATATTCCGATTGCCTTAATATCACCTGCAGAAACTCCACTGTCAACCATTATCTTTTTTGTTGTTGCTCGGACATTCTCCCACCAGACTTTCGGATGCTGCTCTGCCCAGCCGCTTTTTTCAGCTTTCATCTCAAGTTCTGTATCAGGACTTGTTGCACTGCACACCGCTTTTCCGCTTTCAGCATCTAATAGAGTCGCCTTGATCGAAGAACTGCCTATATCATAGCCCAGTAAATATTTCATATTTGATCTCCATTTATTATTTCAGGGTCCATTCCGCCTGATTACATAAAAATAATATGATAATTTCCCAGGCCGCATAAGGGCAAGGAATTTTTGCATTTTTCCTGATCTATGCTAACTTCAGCCGAAAATTATCGGCCGATTTTCAGAAAACGAAATGAAATATTCAAATTTTGGTTAAAAGATTTTTAACCTTCAATTCTTTGGATTAATTTTTTTGCGCGTTTTTTTACATTATCTTTCGGTGTCTTTTCTATTACCTTTGCAAGAATATCCTTTCCTTCCTTCTCAAATCCTATGCACATTGTCTGCTCAGCTATTGTCAAAATAGCCATATCAGCATCAGGATGTAGGCTCGGATGTCCCAAGTATCTGGTCAGAAATTTCATCGCACTTTCTGATTTTGAATTTCCCAGGTTTATTATTATCATCTTTTTAATGCTGTAAGAACTTGCAAATCCAATCGCTTCCTCGTAATATTCCATCTTCTTTTTTTCTGAGAGCTTATCATTTTTAGGAATCCGCTTAACGAAACCTCTCAAAGCATATATCCTGACTCCCATATTCTCAGATGTCCGGGCAAGCTTCCGCATTTTCTCCATTCCTTTGGCATTAGGCCAGTTCACAAGTGACTTCAAGGCTTCGATCTTTGTCCTGATATCATCTGAATCGACCCTCTTCATCAATGCCTCATATCCCTTTTCATCTGGCAGTTTACCCAGCATATGTATATAGGAAAAAGCAAGTCTGCCGCTCTTTTGCTTCTCCAGCCTTTTTAAAATCTCTTCTGTTCGCTTATCTTTATCCGGTATCTGCTTTGCAAGTTTTACCGCAGCTATCTCAACTTCTAAAAACTGCGATGAATTATCGAAACCCTTCATCAGATCAAGAACCTTCGAAACATCATTTGGCTCTCCAACTTCGCCGATCGCTCTGACAGCGGTCATAGAAACCTTAAAATTATCATCCTTTGCCTTATCATATAAAAGATTTTTGTCCTCGGATAGGTTCCTCTTTCCGACTGCCTTCAGTAATTCAATTTCATAATCATCTTTATCCGTTTTTTTGAGCAGTTTTAAAATTTCGGCATCGGTATTTGGATCTTTTAATTCGTAAAGTACTGTTCTTGAATTATCCCGTAACTTGCCGACACCTTCCACTATCTTTTCTATCAGCATTTGGACATCATTTGCATCGAAGAGCTCTTTCGCCTTTTGCGGATTGTTCAATATAATATTCGGATCTTTAATACCCTCTATAGCTATTGACTTTTTCTTCGGACTTTCGGATTTGGCTTTATCTGCCAAACCGCTTGGCGATACTAAAAAACAAATAGTTAAAAATACTGTCAACTTCAAAAAATTGGATTTTTTAAACATTTCATTTCTCCTATAGATTCAGTGAATTCACAACTTCCTGACATATACATAATATGCTCCTCGATTCCCCTCATCCTCTGATCCCAAAAACCATGTCTGCATCTTCATTTGACCTTTCTGAAGGCTTATTTTAAATGAGACAGCCTTGTCACCGTTTTTCACCTTTTTCTCCACGACCTTATCTCCGACCTTTATTTTGGCATTCTTAACTCTTACCGCCTTAGCCCCTTCAGGTGTCGAATTTATCGGCATGTTTAGCTCCCTGGGCCAGCGTCTTAATTCGAATTCATAATTTCCTGTTTTAACAGGTTCGATCACCCAGTAGCCGTTTCCCTTCAGTGCATTTTTTATATGATTCTGATTCCAAGGTATCTGTTCTATTGGTGCGTGCCAGTCCATCGCGGTTATACAAGCAGGGTCCTCTGACTTACTTTCTATCACAATCGGGCAGTATTCATCAAATCTCTCTGAAACGTTTTTCCACCACTTCTCATAATATCCCTTCAACTTTTCTACGATAACAGGCTTTTCACTTGATATATCTTTCTTCTGCATTGGATCATTTTTCATATCGTAAAGTTTTTCACCTCTTATCAGCCGGTACCTTTGCGTCATTACCGAACTGTTTCGCCACTTTAGCGGTTGTTCTAACCTCTGAGAATCCACGACAATATAACGATCGAGTTTTCTGCTTTCACCTTTCCTGATCAAAGGCCATAAATTCACACCATCGAATTCCACCCCGCCGTCTTCAAGCCCGCAAATGCCGACAAGCGTCGGCAGTAAATCGATATGAGCACTCAGCGTGTCAATGTCCGTCCCTTTAGTTTCAATTCCTTTTGGCCATCTTATAAAAAAAGGCACTCGGTGCCCGTAATCCAGAGGCGAACCCTTCCATCCTCTGAACCCAGCCGTATATTTTATAGTCTTTCCGCTTGCACCGTTATCCGAGGTAAACATAAGGATCGTATCTTCTGCCAGTTCCAATTCATCTAATTTTGCAACCAGTTTACCGAAATTATTATCTATATTTTCCACCATTCCGTAATATCTTGCCACATTTTTATCCAACCCCATTTCTTTATAAGGTTTCCAGTATTTTTCATTTACATAAAGCGGACTGTGTGGAGCATTGGTTGGCAGGTATACGAAAAAATTCTCATCCTTTTTCCTTTCGATATATTTAATGGCTTCATCGAACCATACATCCGTACAATACCCGGAAAATTTCTCCCAGTTGCCGTTATGCTGATAAGTGTCATCGAAGTAATCATTTCCCCAATAATCCGGTGTCTGGCCTACACCGCCTCCGCCGTGAATTAATACTTCATCGAAACCTCTGTCTCCGGGACGATAGGGATAATTGTCACCCAAGTGCCACTTTCCGAATATTGCCGTATTATATCCTTTGTCTTTAAATGCATCGGCCATCGTTCTTTCATCCCGCCTCAAGAAACTCCTGCCCATAACCGTATGCCACACACCGGTTCTCAGGTTGTATTTTCCCGTCATTAGTGCAGCCCGTGTGGGAGAACAGGTAGGCGAAACATGGAAATTGGTCAGTCTGACACTTTCTTCGTAAAATTTATCCAGATTCGGCGTCTTTAAATAAGGGTTTCCGTGACATCCAAGGTCGCCGTAACCCTGGTCATCAGTCATAACTAAGATAACATTAGGCCTCTTACCACCTACTGAAAGAAATGATTCTAATTTCCCCATTCCAAGTATTGCAAGCCCGGAAAACTTCAAAAAATGCCTTCTTTGCACTGATCTCTCCTTGTTCTTAAAAACGATTTCATTCTTGAAAACGATTTCATTCTTGCAAATTATAACGATTCTAACAATTCGAATATCAAATAAAAGTAAAATTCCTTTAACTTTCGGCTACCCATTAATTTCAAAATAATTTGTTTTTTTTGAAAATACCAGCCAATAATGAAAGAAATCAAAAACGGTTTACAGTAAAAAAAATCTCTATTCCATTTACTGCCGTTCGTTTCAGTCGAAATGATTTTCGGACAAATATTACTTTTTTGAACCTTTGTATAGTTCGTATTCAAGCAGGCGGCATTCGATTGAGCCGTTGTAGAAGATGGTTCTTTTTGAAGTTCTTAGGCCGACTTTTTTTGCGAGATCGAGGTTTCCGGTGAAGATGTAGCCGGTATAGCCGGGGCATTTCTGTTTGAAGAAGTCACCAATACGGGCGTATGTTTTTTCGAGGGGTTTAGTTTCGCCGAGTCTTTGGCCGTATTCGGGGTTCAGAATTATGATGCCTTCCTGATCGGGTATTTTGGTTTGGGCGAAGTCGCAGGTGTCGAATTCTATGAGGTGATCGACACCGGCGGTTTTTGCATTTTGTTTTGCTGCTTTTATTGCGTTGGGGTTGATGTCGGTTGCGATAATCTTCGGTTTGTTTTTATTCGATTCTTTTTTTACTTCGTGTCGAATGTCCTGCCAGAGGTCGTTGTCGAAGTCTTTGAAGTGCATGAAGCCGAAGTTGTTTCGCAGTAGGCCGGGGGCGCGGTTTGTTGCGATGAGCGCTGCTTCAATAGCGAGAGTTCCGCTGCCGGTCATTGGTGAGATGAATGGTGTGGTGCCGTCGTATCCTGTTTCCATTATTACTGCAGCTGCGAGAGTTTCCTGCATTGGTGCGGTGTGTGGTATTTTTCGGTAGTTTCTGTCTGCGAGTTTTCTGCCTGAGGTGTTGAGGTATATCCAGCAGTCGTCGTTTTTCCAGTAGAGATAGATTACGATGTTGTCACGGTCTGGTCCTGAGTCGGGGCGTTTACCTTTTTCCTCCATGAGGCGGTCTGCAATGGCATCTTTGACTTTTAAGGCCGGGTACATGGTGTTGTCGATCGTTGGGTTGTCGACTTTGGGGACGATGCTGATGTATTCATCTTCGGGGATGAAGTGTTCCCATGCGAGGTCTTTTATTCTCTGGTAGAGCTGGTCGGCGTTTTTTGCATTGAATTTATTTACCAGGTAAAGGACGTTGAAGGCGGTGCGGAGCCGGAGGTTGAGGTAGTAGCATTCTTTCAGGGTGGCGGTTATTTCGACGCCTGCGGAGTGGCTGTTGTCGATCTCGTGCCCGAGGTCGGTGAGTTCTTTTTCAAGGTAGGGTGATAGTTTGGGTGAGCAGGTAATAAGAATTTTGTTTTTAATATCGTTTTTCATGGTTTAGAAGAACTCCGGATTAATTTCGTGCGGCAGGGGGTTTAAGGGACAATTTTCGCATTTGGGATTGGGTTTGCAGAAGTTTTTGCCGACCTGTACCAGAAGTGCGTGGTATTCGTTATATAGTTGGATGTCTTCAGCGAGGTTGGATTCGAAAAGGTATTTTAAGTCATCATAGGTTGCGCCGAGATCGATGAGGTGGTGTCTTGCTGTAATTCGGGCGGTATAGGTGTCGATGACGAAGGTCGGCCTGTTCAGGCCGTAGAGGAGGATAGAGTCTGCGGTTTCAGGGCCGATGCCTTTTATTTGCAGTATTTCTTCTCTGAGCATCGAAGTCGACATGTTTTGAATATTCTCTATTTTGCCGTCGTGGTCTTCAAACAGCCAGTCGGTGAAGTTCTTAATTCTCTTCGCTTTGACGTTGAAATAGCCTGCGGGTTTGATGATGGTGGCGAGTTCTTCTTTTGAAAGGTTGTGGAGTTTAAGGGGGTCAAGCAGTTCGCGGGCCTTCAGGTTGGAGATGGCTTTTTCGACGTTGTTCCAGTTTGTGTTCTGGGTGAGAATGGCACCTATTATTACTTCGAAAGAGGTATCGCCGGGCCACCAGTTCTGCGGGCCGAAGCGCTCCATCATCAGTTCGTAGATTTCCATTAATTTTTTGTGCAGCATAATCGTTATCTGTATTTAAAGTATTGTCAAAAGATAAATATTTAAGTAGTATTAGTGAAAATTTCGAAAACAAGGAAGTGATGTTAATATAAATTGCAGGATTTTGGAAGTATTTTATAGTGACCAGGGATAAGATCACATTTTTTACTGATCAACTGTTTAATTTTGCAGAGGATTCATATCTCGAGAGGACCAGCAGGCCTGTTTATGCGGCGGTTTTTCTGCTGCCGTTTATAATTATCTATGAGTTGGGGACGATCTTTATTAATACGGATTTACTTGCAAAAAGTCAGGTTCGGGTGGTGGCCTTCGTCTGGCTGAAGGATTTTCTGCAGTACCTAGGCTTTGACAGTAAGATGGCTTACATCGCTCCGCCCCTTGCGGTTCTGGTGATATTATTCAGTCTTCAGCTGTCCTGCAGGAAGAAGTGGAGTTTCGATATTTTCGATATTGGGCCGATGGGGATCGAGTGCGGACTGCTTGCGGTGCCGTTGATCGTTTTGAGTATTTTTTTAAATAGCGCCCAGTTCAGCAGCCCTGATGTTCAGGCAGGCCAATATGCCTTTGAGAATCCGGTTAAGGTGACGGTTTGTGAGAATTCGGTTGAAGATTCAGACAACAGGGTTTCAATTTCCGGTAACAGCAAGACGGGTAGGGGAAATTTGATCGCTGATATGGTGACGGGGATAGGTGCCGGTATTTACGAGGAGCTTATATTCCGGCTGGTGATGATAGGTATACTGATGATTGTTTTCCAAGACCTTTTGAAGTTCAGTCATACTCATTCGATAATATTTTCGGTGTTGATATCGGCTGCCCTTTTCAGTGCTCATCATCATATAGTTTTCATTGACGGACAGTTCGGCCAGAGCATCCCTTTTAACTGGACGGAGTTCTTTTTCAGGACGGTTGCGGGAGTATATTTTGCGGGACTTTTTGCTATTCGCGGTTTCGGAATAGCTGCCGGTACCCATGCATTGTATGACATTTTAGCTGTAATATTGAATCATGTCTTTTTTCAGTAGGAAAAAATTTTGAATAAATGAACTTTTTTTGAAATATTTCGAAAATTTTCGTGTGCGTTAATTTTAGTCGGCTACTGGACTTGCAAGATAATAGTCCTATAAAGGGCAAAAACCTTGTTTTCAGTAGTGATAGAGGGGTTGAAAGGTGGGGGGCAGTTTTTATATAATACTTGTATAATAATTGATTATAAGAAGTAGTTTAAGGGTATTAGTTATGGAATCACCACAATTAAATGTCTCGATCGAAGAATTAAGTTTCAATATTTTTCAAAGGCCGCTTCATCCCGAACTTTTCAATATTTATTCCAAACGGTCAATGAGTACGGATCATTACCAGGCGAGGATATGGGTGACGGGATGTTCCCATGTGGTGACAGTTTTTGCGGGCGATCTTTGCCTTTCGGAACTGACCTGTACGCCCGAACAGATACTTCCCAGCCGAGGATTGATAGAGAGTTTCAAATTCAAAGGCCCCAAGTCGCATAAATGCACATTGAGCAGGGGAATGAGCTATATGACCGATTTCCAGGTCGAAAAGATGAGTTCCGCACTTTATAAGCAGAGTCACAAGGATTTGGAAGGTTTTTCAAGGAACCGCGGAATATTCGTCAAGTATCCGAAATCTGAAAATAACGGCCTGCAGCCTTTCTGCTATATAGATTATGAGGCACGTCAGACCGAGCTTCATATGCATACATTTGCGGGTTACCCCGATCAGCAGACGATAATCAAGACGCAGTCGCTTTTCGATCTGCATTGATCAGGCAGTTTGTTTCTGTTCGCGAGCTCTTTCCTTCAGGGCGTCCATTCTTGCCCTGATCTCTTTTGCCATTCGGCTGTTGGGGAAGTTCTCTACAATCTCTTTTCCGGTGTCGAAAGCCACCTGCCAGTTCTTTTCAGAGACAGCAAGTGAGAATTGAACGCCGAGGTTATGCAGTTTGTTCCTGAAGACATCTTTTGCAGCTTCCTGCAGTGCTGATGCTTCGTTGGGGGTCAGGTACAGGTCGAGTTCCTTTAGTATTTCAAGACTCCTGTCGGTGTCCTGTCTTTTTATTGCATCGTCCCATGCTTTCAGTAGGATGGCTTTTCTTTCGTTTTTCATATCGACCAGTTTCTGCCTCATGGATTTTGCTCTTTCAGAGTTAGGGTATGCCCAGATTAGTTTTTCGATCTGTTTGCCTGCCTTGGTCCATTCGTGAGCATCAAGGAGTTTTTCAATGTGGCTTATGATCTGGTTTTCTCTTTCTTGGTCTGTTGCGTTCTGGTATTTCTGGGCCTGGTCACGCAGCTGTACCGCGAGGAGTTTGTACTGGGGGTGTTTTTCGATCTCGTCAATTATTTCGTAGGTGGTATCAAATTTCTGCTGGTGGAGTTTTTCGTAAACAGCATCTCTCAAGGCCTGGGTGTCTACATCCCTTGAGGCGATGGACTTAGCGACTTCGCTTAGCATGGTGTTCTGATCGATCTGTTTGAGTTCGGAGCGGTTTTTTTCGAGGGCGTCGGCGATTGCTATCAGGGCTTCGTTGTTTTGTTTTATTCCCTGGGATATCTTTACGGCATATATAAGCAGGTAGGTCAGGCCCAGAATTATCAAAACTGCTCCTATGAACCAGACTATTTCCGGTATCAGCCTTCCCTGTTCGGGCATGAAGACGTCTGTAAGGGTAGACAGAATTATGATAACTAATGCAGAACCCCATATAAGAACGCCATGCCAATGATCTTTAAAGAACTGTTTATCCATAAGAACACCCCAATCAATAAATAATCGTTACAAATCTATTATATTACTGAATCCAGGTCTATGCAAATAAAGTCCGGTTAAAGGGACAAAAATTTAATAAACCGCTGATAGTTAATTAAATCGGCCAATGGCGCTTATCAGTATTAAAAAAGCCGGCTATTAATTTTGTATAATTTTTATAAGAACCAAAGCCTTTCGAAATTGTTTAAAATCATGCTTTTTCAGTAGAAAAAATTTTTAAAAGCTTGAACAATAAAATAGATTCACAGGGCTTTTGAGTGGGAAATTTGGTCAAATCTTAATCTGAAAGGTGATTGCTTTTGCTTCAAAGATTCAAATTGTTTATAATAGCATTATTAAGTCGTTGTTAAATAATTGAGGTGTGTGATGGATGAACTTTATTTCGAAGGTAAGATAAATGAACTTTTAAAGGAATTCGGGGGAGCATCAAACCCGAAGAGTAAGAAACTGGAAGCCCTTGCCAAGAAAGCTACTTCGAATCACAAGAAACTGCAAGCGAAAATCGAGTCTTTACAGGAATCGCTTGATTACCTTAGGATCTGTATTAAATATCAGTTGTTCGATCTTGAAGCAACTAAGAGGGAAAATAAGTATTTGAAGAAGCTTCTTGAAGATAAGAATTCTTAAAAATATTTATTTTCGGAACTAACCAAAGGACCTGTAAGAGTTTTTGGGCTTTTACAGGTCCTTTCTTAATATGAAGTTTTATGGGGCATTTGAGGCGGAGATAAAGGTATATTCGGTTTAAAAGTCCCATATAAAATGAGTTAATACGGAAAAATCAAAAAGTCATGCCTTTAATTTGTCGATAAAAAAAACTCCATGGCCTTCTTTTATCTGAACATATTTTAGGCTATATGAATAGAGTACATTGAAATCAGTTATAAGAATGTATATTTGACAGTAAGGGTGAGGACGTTATAATTTTAATTGAGGAGCGTCGTCATTAATTAACCCTGAATTTAATAAGTAAGAGGTAAAAAATGTTTGAAAGATTTACAGACAGAGCAAGAAAAGTGATGGCTCTTGCTAATCAGGAAGCACAGAGATTCAATCATGAATTTATCGGTACAGAGCATATTCTGCTTGGTCTGGTAAAAGAAGGCAGCGGAGTTGGTGCGACTGTATTGAAAAATCTTGATGTCGATATAAAGAAATTAAGGCTTGAGGTTGAAAAGCTCGTCAAGAGCGGTCCCGATATGGTGACAATGGGCAAACTGCCTCAGACTCCCAAAGCCAAAAAAGTCATTGAATATGCTATCGAGGAGGCCAGGTCTTTGAACCATAATTATGTAGGTACAGAGCATATCCTGCTTGGTCTATTACGAGAGTCAGAGGGCATAGCAGCTCAAGTGCTGATGAATCTCGGGCTCAAACTAGAAGATGTAAGGCAGGAGGTCTTGAATCTTCTTGGTGCCGGAGTTGATGAAAATCAACAGCAGCAGGAACCTAATTTCGGAATGAAAATGGGGCCGACTCCTATAAGCAAAGGCAAGTCAAAGAGCAAGACCCCCGCACTGGACAGTTTTGGCAGAGATCTGACCAAGCTTGCAAGAAATGATGAACTCGATCCCGTTATAGGCAGACAGAATGAGATAGAACGCTTGATCCAGATTTTGTGTCGAAGGACTAAGAATAATCCTGTACTTCTGGGTGAAGCGGGCGTAGGTAAGACAGCAATTGTTGAAGGGTTGAGCCAGCACGTGGTAAATAAGGAAGTTCCGGAAATATTAATGGATAAAAGGCTGGTTGTTCTTGACCTTGCGATGATGGTTGCAGGAACGAAATACAGAGGCCAGTTCGAAGAGAGGATCAAGGCAGTTATCAATGAGGTCAAGAGAGCCAAGAACGTAATACTGTTTATCGATGAGCTTCATACGCTGGTCGGAGCAGGGGGTGCAGAAGGTGCCATAGATGCTTCTAATGTATTGAAACCTGCACTTGCCAGGGGTGAGGTTCAGTGTATCGGAGCGACTACCCTGGATGAATACAGAAAGCACATCGAAAAGGATGCCGCTTTAGAGAGAAGATTCCAGACTATCATAGTCGATCCTCCTTCAAAGGAAGAGACACTTGAAATCCTTAAAGGTTTGAGAGATCGTTACGAGGAACACCATAAAGTTAAATTCTCTAATGATGCACTTTTCCAGGCGATCGAACTTTCAACTCGTTATATAACAGGAAGATGCCTGCCTGACAAGGCCATCGATGTTGTTGACGAAGCCGGTGCAAGGGTAAGGATCAATAATATGACACCGCCCCCGGATCTTCAGGAGATCGAGGAGCAGATTGCTGATCTGCAGAAACAAAAAGATTCCGCTGTAAAAGAAGCGGATTACGAAAAGGCGGCTTCGCTTAGAGACGAGGCCCAGAAGCTTCTTGATAAAAAGACCAAGATGCAAAAAGAGTGGTATGAGAAGAACAAAGAGGCAACGGGCGAAGTCGATGCAGAAATCGTGGCAGAGGTCGTAAGTAAGATGACCGGCGTGCCGCTGACCAAACTCGAAAAGAAAGAGGCACAGAGACTGCTTGAACTCGAGGAAGAACTGCATAAGCGTGTTGTTTCTCAGGATGATGCGATCGAGGCGGTATCAAAGGCAGTCAGGAGAAGCCGAAGCGGTATGAAAGATCCTAACAGGCCGACCGGGTGCTTTATTTTCCTCGGCCCCAGCGGTGTAGGTAAGACACTTCTTGCAAAGGCGCTGGCCGAATTTATGTTCGGCGACGAAAATGCTTTGATACAGCTTGATATGAGTGAATATATGGAAAAGCATAATGTCAGCCGGCTTGTGGGCGCACCCCCGGGCTATGTAGGATACGAAGAAGGAGGACAGTTAACCGAGAGGATCCGAAGAAGACCCTATTCTGTACTGCTTCTCGATGAGATAGAAAAAGCTCATCCGGATGTTTACAACATGCTGCTGCAGATAATGGATGAAGGGCGTTTGACCGATAGTTTCGGTAGACATGTGGATTTCCGAAATGTGATAATCATCATGACCAGTAACATCGGTGCTGACCTAATTAAGAACCAGTCCGGTTTCGGCTTCGGTAAAAAGACACCTGAAGCTAATTATGAAAAGATGAAGGACCTTCTGAATAAGGAGGTAGAGCGTCACTTCAGGCCGGAATTTATAAATCGTCTGGATGATGTAGTAGTGTTCAGGTCGCTTACAAGAGAAGATCTGCAGACTATTGTGGAGTATGAAATGGCGAAGGTTTACGATAGGCTTGAAGATCACGGAATTACCCTTGAACTCAGCCAGGAAGCTAAAGACTTCCTGATCGATAAGGGTTATAACCCCGAGTTCGGAGCAAGACCCTTGAGACGTGCCATTGAAAACTACATCGAAGATCCGTTGTCCGAAGCGGTCTTGAGAGGTGAATTCAAGGATAAGAATAAGATCAAGATTACTGTTAAGGACGAAGAACACCTTAAACTTGACGGCTACAAAGTCGAAGAGGAGGAGGAACAGGCAGTCGGTTGATCTGGTCGTAATTTGAGATTTAAAGGGCGGGTCCTGGTATCAGGATTCGCCCTTTTTTAAATAGTCCTTTTCCTGTTTTGTCATTTGTTCACTAATGATCTCGCTGAATTTTTTATTTGATATGAATTCAACTTCGCCGTTTAATCTAAGGATTATCACTCCTGATCTTACCAGCAGATTATTAAAATCTTTTTTTACATAGGCTATTATCTCGTCCGGTTCTGACTTGTAATCCATCCATATCCCGCGGTAGCGAAAATCTCCCAGTCTCTCTGAACCCTGCAGTTGTTCTTCAATATCTTCTATCACTGATTTTGGAGGTATAATCCCGTTTTCTTTTTTGTATTGAGTTACGAAATTTCCGAGCTGCCTCATTGCCCGCATAGCCTCGGTTTTGATTACCATATCCTTGAAATTAAACAGCAGAAAGATGGCGAAACAGGTTATTGCAATGACGGTGAGAATGTCTCTGAGAACCTGGCGTTGTCTTTTATTAAGTTTCAATTTTAATACCTTTAAAAAGTATTATTTGATTCTGACGATATTGCCGTGAACCTTGAGCCTGCCTTCCTGGAATAGTTTTATAGCATGCGGGTAAGCAATACATTCTTCCTTAAAGACTCTTTCTGCGAGTGTGTCGGGGGTGTCATCTTCTCTTACCGGGCAGGCTCTCTGTACGATGATGGGTCCTTTGTCATACTCATTGGTACAAAAGTGAACAGTGCATCCGCTGACTTTACAGCCGTAATCAAGGACCGCTTCATGGACGTGATGTCCCCACATTCCTTTTCCGCCGAAACTGGGAAGTAAGGCAGGGTGTATGTTCATGACACGGTTTTTGTATTTATCAGGGATTTTCCAGAGGCATAGCCAGCCGGCCTGTACTACAAGTTCCACGTTTTCCTTGTTGAGTTGTTTTCCTATGGCTTTGCTGAATTCATCTATATCAGGGTAGTCTTTTTTTCTTATTATCTTCAGGTTCAGGCCTGCGTTTTTTGCCCTTTGAACGCCTTTTACCTTTGATCTTGAGCTGATTACGAGAGGTATTTCGGCGGCGAGCTCGTTTTTTTCAATATTTTCCAGGATATTCTGCATTGTGGTACCGCCGCCGCTCAACAGTATTGCAATTCGCAGGGGTTTTACATTTTTCGGTTTTTTAGATTCTGTAATATTTTTTTTAACATCCATTGCCTGGTTGGCCAGTAAGTCTGCCTGTTTATTATTTTCCCTGTAGACGTGTTCGATCCGGCAGTCCGGGAATTGGTGCAGAAGATCGGTGCATTTTTCATAAAGAGGTTTTATGGTTTTGCTTTTAACCTTATATTGTCCATTGAGCTGCTTTACCAGCAGTTCACTGTCACTGTAGAGATTAACTTTTTCCGGTTTATAGATGAGGGCTTCTTCGAGGGCTTTTATAACCGCTGTATATTCTGCATAGTTGTTGGTATTTTTGCCTAGAAAGAAAGCTTTTGCGGTAAGTTTTTTTCCGTGCGGGGTTTTTATTACATAGGCAGCAGAAGACGGCCCGGGGTTTCCTCTGCTTCCTCCGTCAGTGAAAATTACGAGTTCTTTTTCCATAATTTAATGCAAGCCGAAAATAAGATCATTCATTTTCATCAGGAAGGACCAGTATCCTTGAGCAGTTGGGGCACCTTACGATTTCATCGGAAGTCATAAGAATGTTTACGGATTCAGCAGTTATGCCCATAAAACATCCACCGCAGCTGTACTTGTTCTGCTTTTCGTCTACTTTTTCAGCGTTTGCAAGTGCCTCTCCGTCGTAAGTATCCGCAACCCTTTGGAATATTTCCAGGGCTTCATCGGGCACATCTTCAGCGACTTCGTTCCATTCCTTTTGAATTGAATCTATTTCTGCCTGGTATTTATCCGATAATTCTTGTGCATCTTTTCTTTTTTCTTCGAGAATTTTTTTCTGCTCTTCGATCTGTTCTTTTATCTTTTCCTTTTCCGCTTCGTCGGATTCGATGTCCTTCATTAGATCCAGTAATTGTTCTTCGGTTTTTGAGTTGTCCGCTTTAGTAGTGTTAAGTTGTGTGAGAATGGCGGAATATTCTTTGTTCGTTTTTGCAGAATTCAGGGAGGTGCGTAATTTCTGAAGCTCTTCTTCGACAGAATTCAGCTCCAGTTCGAGTCGGTCGGCCTGAATTTTCGTAAGTTGAATTTCCTCTTTTTTTGCTTCCAATGCGCTTTGGAGACTTCTAACCTGATTTTCCTGAATGATGACACTTCTTCTGCATCGATTTAATTTTGACTTTGCCGCTCTGAGCCTATATTCGACTTTTTGAAGTTTCTTTAAACTTTTGACCACAGGTCCCATTGGGCCTCCTTATGAAAGTTATAAAATTAACAGTAAATCCTATATTATGGGCTCAAATTTTAAATCTTCAACCATTTTTTACCAGTTTTAGTTTTTAGCTTGATATAATCCAGTTAGATTTTAGTTTATTGTTGTTTTTGTAACTTGATCTTCCTTATACTTATGCCTATGAAAGAATTTCTTAAAGAACTTATAAATGCAAAGAGTACCAGTGACGTTGGTGAACTGGAATGTGCCAGGAAAATCCAAAAGCGTTTTTGTGACATGGGGATCGATGCAGAGGTGGATATTTGGAACGGCAACAGGGCAAATATTTTTGCAAGGATAAAGTCTTCCGGAGAAAAACCGGCCCTGGTAGTCGGGCCTCACATCGATGTTGTACCGCCGGGTAATGCGAAGTGGTTTTGCGATCCCTTCAAAGCCGAGGAATCAGAAGGGAAGATCTACGGCAGGGGGGCAGCAGACATGAAAGGCGGTATCGTTGCCTTTATGGAAGCGATAAGGAGAATTATAGAATCCGGCGAAAATTTAAAAGGAGATATTATTTTTGCAGGAGTGGCTGGTGAAGAGACAAACAGCTGCGGTGCAAAAAGATTCGTAGAAAAATTCAAAAATAGCGGAGAAAAAATAGCCGGGGTTCTTATACCGGAGCCCACGAATTTTCAGATAGTAAATGAGCACAGGGGTCTGCTTTGGCTTAAAGTGATAACAGAGGGCAAAATCGCCCACGGCTCCACGCCGGAGCTTGGTGTAAATGCAATAAAAAATATGCGTAAGGTTATGGACAGAATAGATGATATCGAACTGCCGAAAAGCTGTACCTTATCGATGAACATGGTTTCAGGTGGTAAGGCTTTTAACGTTATCCCCGATGAATGCAGTCTTTCCGTTGATATACGAACGGTGCCTGGTGTAACTCATTACGATATCACGGATATCTTTGTAAATCTGCTCGATGACCTTTCAGATAAAGATGAGGATTTCAATGCCCAGTTGGGAACAGACAGAGATGTTGAAGCTATGAGAACCGATCCGGATTGCAAATTCGCGGAAATGTTAAAGGAAGCAGCGGGAGTTAAGGAGACGGTGTCGGTGGGCTACTGTACGGATGCACCGTTTTTCAAAGATCTAGGTACCGACGTTTTGATATTCGGTCCGGGGGATACGGTAGTTTGTCACAAGCCGGATGAGTGCATAGAAATTTCCGACCTTGAAAAGGGTGCCGATATATTTGTGAAAATAATCCGGAAGTTCTGCTGCTAAAAAGTGATTTCCTGCTTAAATGCTGAATCGAAGCGGTATACCTCGTTAAAATCATCGATGGAATCAGTGGGCTGAGCGCTCATCCACTTATGTTCTATCAGAAGATATACTATTTCCCCGAAATCCCTGGTTGATTTTATGCCGCCCTGATTGAGTACCATTTTTGCTAGATATCCCCATTTTTCCAGAGCATATTCGCGGAGTCCCTCACAGAGCATCTGGCCGGAGATATGGTCGGGTTCTTCAAGATAACTTTCGACAGTATATCCCAGTCCGTCATAAACGAATTTTACGATCTCCGGTGAATATCTGCCGTCGTTTATTGCAATTTCTTCCAGTTCTTTTTTCATGGTTATTTAACTCGTTGTCCCGGCACAGCACCGTCATCAGGTGACAGCAGGTGTATGTCACTACCTCCCGGACCTGCCGCCAGAACCATTCCCTCTGAAGTTCCGAATTTCATTTTTCTCGGCTTTAAGTTAGCGACGCATATTACATGTTTTCCTACCAGTTCTTCGGGATCATATGCCTTTTTTATCCCTGCAAAGACATTCCTTTCTGCATCACCTACATCGAGTCTTAATTTAAGCAGTCTGTCCGCTCCCTCTACGTGAGAAGCTTCCAGGACTTTCGCTATCCTCATATCGACCTTTGCGAAATCCTCGATCGTGCATTCCGGTTCGATGGGGTCGAATTTGGGTTCTTCTTTTTTCTCTTCCTGAGCCTGTTTACTTTCCTCTATCATTGCGTCCACCTGTTTTTTGTCAATCCTGTTAATTAATCTTTCGAACTTATTTATTTTATGATATTCAAGAATTTCTTCAATATTTTTAAAGTTTAATTTATCAATATTGAGAAAATCCTCGATCTTTGCAGCAAATTCCGGGAGTACCGGCTTTAAGTATGTAGTCAATATCTTGACGGAATTTATGACAGCAGTGAGGGTCTGCCTGGTTTTTTCTTCGTCTTTTTTGATCGTTACCCAGGGCTGCTGTGTTTCTACATATCGATTGGCTTGATCAGCCAGTGCATTTATCTTTCTTACAGCAGATGAATAGTTGAGATTTTCGTAATCTTCGATGATATCATCTTTTGCTGCTGTGAGATCATTTACTAGCTGTTTTCCGGTTTCGTCAAGTTTTCCGAGTTTTCCGTCGAGTTTTTTAGTCAGCATAGGACCAGAGCGGGAGGCAAGGTTGGCGAATTTTCCGACCAGGTCTGCATTTGCCTTGCTGATAAAATCATCCAGGCTGAGGTCGATATCTTCTATCTTGGATGAAAGTTTGCTTGCATAGTAGTATCTCAGGTACTCTGGATGCAGGTGCTTTAAGTATGTCCTTGCTTTTATAAAGGTACCTTTTGATTTACTCATCTTCTGGCCGTTAACGGTTAAAAAGCCGTGAATGAATAATTTATCTGCGGTTTTGTATCCTGATCCGATCAGGGTTGCAGGAAAAAACAAGGCATGGAAGTACATGATGTCTTTTCCGATGAAGTGGTAAAGTTCGTTGTCTTCGCTGTTCCAAAGTTCGTCAAAATCCAAGCCGTGTTTGTCGCAGTAATTTTTCGCAGAAGCCATATAGCCGAAAGGTGCATCCAGCCAGACATAGAAAAATTTATTTTCTTCGCCGGGTATCTGAAAGCCGAAGTAGGGCCCGTCCCTTGAGATGTCCCAGTCTTTAAGGCCGCCGGAGAACCATTCATCTAATTTATTAGAGATCGATTGCTGGGTGTAACCTTCTCTTATGAGTTGTTTCAGTTTTTCTTCGTAGTCAGATAGTTTGAAGAAGTAATGTTCACTTTCCCTGGTGGTGGGTTCCTTGCCGCAGATACTGCATTTCGGGTTTATCAGTTCAGTGGGTGAGTAGGTAGTGCTGCATACATCGCAGGAATCGCCGTATTGATCTTCTGCCTTGCAGCTGGGACATACCCCCCGAACGAATCTGTCGGGTAGGAACATTTCGCAGTTTTCGCAATAAGTCTGGTTGATAGTTTTTTTGTAGATCGAGTCTTTTTCCTTTAAGGCAAGGAAGATCTTCTCGCTGAAATTTCTGTTTTCAGGAGAATGGGTGGTGTAGTAATTATCGAAGTGTATCAGAAAGTCGGAGAAGTCTTTTTCATGTTCCTTGTGAAATTTCTCTATTAGTTCTTCCGGCTTTATATTCTGATTTCTCGCGGAGATCATGATCGGGGTGCCGTGGGTGTCATCTGCACAGAAATAATAGCAGTTGTTGCCGTTTAATTTCTGAAAGCGAACCCAGATATCGGTCTGTAAATATTCGACCAGATGGCCGATGTGTATCGATCCGTTTGCGTAAGGTAATGCCGAAGTTACTACGATATTTCTTTTCATAATACATTTCCCATGGAATTATTGAGAGTTATTCTGCTTTTTATTGTTATTATTCTCTTTACCGTTGCTATTTTTCTTGTTTTTATTATTCAGTTTTTCGGCGGGGACTATTTTAATTTCATCGGCACTGAATACTGCATTTTTTGAATTTTCGAAATTAACCACAACCAGCTGAGTAAGTATCTGGACATCTTCGACCTTTCCTCTGCCGAGTGGGGTTTCAACTATAGTGTTCTTTTTGGGCAGGCTCTTCTTTAGTTCCCTGTAGGTTTTATCTTCGTATCTCAGGCAGCATTTCAGTCTTCCGCAGTAGCCTGATATTTTGGATGGGTCGAGGGTGGCTTTCTGCAGTTTTGCCATTCTCATATTTACAGGTTTTAGTACATTAAGAAATCTCTGGCAGCAGCATTGCTGACCGCAGGTTTCAAAATCGCCCAGAAGTTTAGCTTCGTCCCTTGATCCGATCTGTCTCATTTCGATGCGAGTCTGGTATTCCTGAGCGAGTTTTTTTACCAGTTCCCGGAAGTCAATCCTGCCGTCTGCCATAAAATAGAATATGATCCTTTCACCGCCGAAAATGTGTTCTGCGTCGATAACTCTCATATCAAGATTGAGTTCTTTTGCAAATTTTTTGCAGGTTTTTATCTCCTCCTGAGTATTCTCTTCGAGATGCTGCTCTTCACTGATATCTGAGTGATTGGCGAATCGAACCACTTCCCCGGAAGATTTCATAGGAAAATCTACACCGCTGTTTTCGAAATATTTCTGGACATAAGAGGGTTGAAGTTTGAATTCGGAATTTTTGTTGTAAGTCAGGTGTCCTACTAAATGGCCCAGTTCCAGACCTCTTTCGGTTTTTATCAAAACCCTAGACGGTTGATTGGGAATTTCCTTCCCATCGAATTCAAACAGCCCTATATCCAGCATTTTTCCGTGCCGGACGAGCAGGTATTTTTTATTTTTGTCGAGTTTATTCTCTTTTTCTTTATTATTATTTTTATTATTAGCCATAAAAGGTCTTTCATCTTAAATCAATAAAAGGCTGTAATTCTATCAAAATCAAAGAGGTTTAACAACAACTGCTGGAAAATTAACTTTTCGTTCACAGATGCATCGACCCATTTCAGATTCCTGTAGAGGTCAGATACCTTAACAGCTGCCTGCTGAGGCCCGATGTTGGAAGTAAGCCTCCTTATATGATTTATTTGGTCAAAATTGGTCAATTGTTCATTTTTCACCAGGTCTAATTTCATTAAATCCGAGAAAATCGAAATAATTATACTAATGACCAGTTTGTGTGCCCTTCTTTTGAGATCGGACTTGCTGATGTTCTCTTCTACCTTTCCAAAACTTTTTGCGATATCTGCGCTGATATTCATCAGATCGTCGGCGATGTAGAGAGTGCGTTCATAATCGAAAGAGGTAATTTTTTTTACTATTTCTTTTTTGATAGAGAAAAGATCGATATCTGGTAAGGATGTGTATTGTAATGCCTTTCCCAGGCTTCCAGATGATAATCTTGCAAGGTAAAGGGCTTTTTGCTTTTCAATAGCTTTTTCCGTTAATTTTTCTGCTATAATATCTTCGCTGATGGGACTGAAAGTTATTATCTGAGATCTAGATTTCGTGGTGGCAAGCAAAGTCTGGAGTTTCGTGCATATCAGAATTATATTGCAGTATGAGGGCGGTTCTTCAAGTGTTTTCAGGAGGGCGTTCTGTGATGATTTATTCAGTTTTTCTGCCTCCAGCAGAACGAATACTTTTCTGTCAGAATGTGTCGGTCTCTGGCTTGCTTTTTCGATCAGGAATTCTCTTACGACGTCGATCGGCATCTCGACAGGCGGTTTGTCACTTTCTTTGCCTTTTTCGGTGTATTGCTTAAGTTCTTTATATACCAGCTGATAATCGGAATGTGAGTTTGCTTCGAATAATTTACAGGAGCGGCATTTACCGCAGCTGTCGAAAGTGTTTTCTTCTTTTTGAGGTTCTTCACATAGCAGCAGTTTGGCCCATTGTTTTGCGGTGGCCTGTTTGCCGATGCCTTCCGGACCGGAAAATATGTAGGCATGAGGTACCCGGTCTGCCTTGTAGGCTGACATCAGGTTTTTTATCGCTTTGTCCTGGCAAAATATGTCTTTCAGGGCCATTTTATTTTAAATTTTCCGAAATAATCTTTCTTATTTCCTTCTGAATGGTATCGATATCTCGGGCTGCATCGACTATGTAAAAGTTTTCCATTTTTTCCGCTAATTTCATGAAGCCCTCTGCTACTTTCTGATGGTAGCTGTCGCCTTTCAATTCCATCCTGTCGAGTTGAGAGTTTAATCTTTGTGAAGCAGTTTTCAAGTCCACAGAAAGGATTATTGTGATATCAGGCCATGGTCTTTCCAGCGAGTCTTCAGCGATCTTAATGACCTTTTCGATAGAGAAGTTGCCTGCGTAGCCCTGGTATGCACATGTGCTTGAAAGCCAGCGGTCGAGGATGACGCATTTTTCGTTTTGCAGGGCGGGTTCGATCTCCTCCTGCCATAGCTGGGCACGGGCAGCCATGTATAAAAGCAGTTCGGTGCGGGTGGACATTTTTTCATGTACCGGATCAAGTAGGATTTCCCTTATTTTTTCGCCGATCTCTGTAGTTCCCGGGTCTCGGAAGGTGGCGGTTTGGGTGTCTTCAGACTGAATCCATTCAGAAAGCAATTTTGCCTGCGTGCTCTTGCCGCATCCGTCTGGACCGTCTAAGACTATGAATTTTCCTTTAAAATCAGTTTCAGTCATTTTCTTCTTCCATGGTTTCTTCTGTTTGTTCAATTTCCGGCTGAACGAGAGAATCATACCCTAGTTCTTCTGCTGCTACAAATCTAATTGCGATAACGGTGATCGCAATATCCAGAATCTGGCTCAATGCAGAGACTGTTATGAACTGGGCGAGTGCATTATTCGAAAAATTTTTTGCATTTCCTATATCCGGCTGGAGAAATACCAGAGCAGTTACTAAAAGATATAGAATCAAAGCGCCGTTTGCAGAACCGAGATCATATTTTTTGAACAGAAGCAGACTTTCAGTGAATTTGCAGTCAAGCACATAGAGACAGGCAAAGGTAAATATCATCGGCTTTATGATAATGATCCTGCCTGCTGCCACAGAAAATTCTTGGGCGAGATCTGTATTATTTATAAAATCTAAAAGCAGATGAGGCAGAGTTGCACTTACCAGAAATATCACTCCGCTGAAGATCAGACTCAGGCAGATCACCCTCCAGAAAAATTTCTTGCCCGTCTTGAGAAGATCGGTTGGACTATGGCATTCTAACGGTGCGGTTAGTGAGGTTCTGAGGAATCCGAATAGCAGTATGGATGCGATTATCATCACCACGACAGCAAACAGCATCGGCAGGAAAAGGGATGTTGATTCGGAATCCATTTTGCCTGCGATATAGTTAAGTGTTACAAGTGCAAACTGATTTAGCCCGATGATGAGGATCAGCTCCTGCCACCTTGTTTTGAATATGGACAGTGTTTGTTTCAGGTATTTCAAAATTATCCTTTAATTTGCAAGTTTGAGATTTTTACTTCCAACAAGTTTTTTCATTTCTTTGCAGAATTCCATATCCGGGGTAACCAAAATATTGGACTTTGTATGAGCCCTGCCAACCTCGGTTTCCACACAGATGTGCAAATTGCTTTTACCTGGATAATTTTGACATATTGACCTGATATTTTCAACCATTTCATTGTTTATTTGTTTTGAAATAAGTCTTACTTTGACTTTGGCGGCAAGTTTTTTGCTTGCCTCTTCAAGCCGGATCAGTTCATCGGCAATGACATTTAGCTTCTCCCGGTTGGTATCTATTTTTCCCCTGACGAAGACTATTTCGTCTTCTATGAGCATGTCGGCAAATTTTTCATAGGCTTTGGTGAATAATACGACTTCGGTAGTACCCTGAAGGTCTTCGAGGACGAAAACTGACATTTTTTTGCCTTCGTTTCTTCCTTTTTTGATGATAAGAGTTCTGACCTTGGTGATCATGCCGCCGATGATGATCTCTTTATCCATTGAAGTCGATTTAAGCATGGAGGTATTTACGTTGGAGTAGGCATTTATCTGTTCGGCACAGTGACTTAATGGGTTGCTGGTAACGTAAAAGCCCAGAACCTGTTTTTCGAAATTGAGCATTTGTCTTTCGGACCAAGGTGCCACATCAGGGAGACTTTTATGGTCATCTTCGTAATTTTCATCGGTTGAACCGCCTGCAAAAAAGTTCATCTGGCCGTCTTGCCTGTCTTTTTGGGCCTTCTGGCCGCTCTGCATTGCAGTTTCTAGCGCTGCCATCATTTGTGCTCTGCTTCCGCCTAGATTGTCGAACGCACCTGCCTTGATCAGGGCTTCCAGTACCTGTTTGTTAGCTGCCTTGGGATCGACGTGTTCGCAGAAGTGAAAGAGACTCTTGAATTTGCCGACCTCTTTCCTTGCTTCGATGATCATTTCAACTGCTTTTTTACCTACGCCCTTAACTGCTGCCAGACCGAAGCGGATGACCCCCGTTTTTTCCCCTTTTGAATTTTCTTTGTAAAGCGGAGTGAAGTTCACTCCGCTTTCGTTGATATCCGGGGCCAGGACTTCGATGCCCATTCTTTCACATTCTGCAATGTAATCCACGACCTTGTCGGTTGAGTCCATTTCGAAGGTCAACAGCGCAGCCATGAATTCTATAGGGTAGTGGGTTTTCAGCCAGGCGGTCTGGAAGGCTATTATGGCGTAGCGGGTGGAGTGACTTTTGTTGAAGCCGTACCCGGCGAATCTTTCGATAAGGCCGAATATTTCTTCCGCCTGTTCCTTCGACAACCCTTTCTTCTGACACCCCTCGATGAACTGTTCCTTGTTCTTTGCGATGACCTTATGTTTTTTCTTACTAATCGCTTTAATCATGGTATACGCCTGACGCAACGGAATGTCGCCCAGCCGGTTTGCAATACGCATCACCTGCTCCTGGTAAACCATGATACCGAATGTCTCGTTGAGTACCTCGGTCATAATAGGGTGCGGAGTGTCCCAGCCTTCTCCGTGTTTTCTTGCGATGTAGTCGGGGATTAGTGTCATCGGGCCGGGACGGTAAAGGGCGTTTGCCGCAATGAGATCCTCGATCCTGTCGGGCTTCATTTTTATCAGCAGATCCTGCATTCCGCCTGATTCGAACTGAAAGACGCCTTTTGTATTTCCTGAAGCGAAGGTTTCGAAGGTGGCCTTGTCTGTGATGTCGATCTCATCGAGGACGATATTTTTATTATGATTTTCATTTACCATGTCCCTTGCTCTTCTGAGGATGCTGAGGGTTTTTAGTCCCAGAAAGTCCATTTTCAACAGGCCGACTTTTTCGACATAAGGCCCTTCGTATTGAGTGATGAGGTCTTCATTACCTGCCTGCTTGTAGAGGGGGATGTATTCTGTGAGCGGTTCTTCTGCGATAACGACTCCGCATGCATGAACAGAACAGTGACGTGCGAGCCCCTCGAGGTTTCTGCAAATATCTATCACTTCCTTTGCCGAGACGGTCTGGCCGTTGTCTCTTGTGTAAACTTCTTTTTCGTAGGCTTTTTTAAGGTCGGGTTCGATTTCCAGTGCCTTATCAAGTGTCATCCCAATATCTTCGGGAACTAGTTTCGCTAGTCTGTCAGCATCTGCCAGGGGGACACCTTTTGTTCGGCAGACATCGCGGATCACTCCCTTTGCCTTCATGGTACCCATGGTTGTGATCTGTGCGACGTAGCCGTATTTTTCGCGGACGTAGTCGATTATCCTGGGCCTGTTTTCTTGGCAGATATCAATATCGATATCCGGCATTTCATCACGTTCCGGATCCATGAAACGTTCGAACAGGAGGTCGTATTTTATTGGATCGACATTGCACAGTCCCAGCAGATAGCCGACAATGGTGCCGACGCCTGAGCCTCTTGCCCCGACCGGAATGTTTTTTTCATGGGCGAATCTGCAGAGGTCCCAGTTGATCAGAAAATAGCTGGAAAAGCCCTTTCCTTCGATTACTTCCAGTTCGCGGTCGATCCTTTCTTTTATTTCGTCGGTTATTTCGCCGTATTTTTCCCTTGCTTTTTCGTAACATAATTTAGTGAGAAAATCAGCATCGGTAGAGCCGTCTTCGGGTACATAAACCGGGGCATGCCTTGTTTCCAGGTCAAGTTCGAGATTACAAGATTCTGTTATTTTCAACGTGTTGTCGCACGCTTCGGGTATATCGGAAAAAAGCTGTCTCATTTCTTCCGGCGACTTTATGTAGCAGTCTTGCGGATAAATCATTCTGTCAGGGTCGTCTGCATCTTTTCCCGTACCGATACAGCAAAGACAGTTATGTGCTTCATACTGATCAGAAGTTGCAAAATGCGCGTCATTGGTGGCGATCATAGGCAGATTGAGTTCTTTTGCAATTTCGACTAATTTTTCCATGTAGCCGGTGTCGTCGTTTTCGTGTCGCATTATTTCGATGTAGAACCTGTCGGGAAAGATATCTGCATATTCTTTTGCTGATTCTTTGGCAGCTTCGACGTCACCTGCTTCGATCATCCTGCAGAGTTCCCCGCCAAGGCAGGCAGAGCTGGCGAACAGGCCTTCATTGTACTTCTTCAGAACTTCCTTATCAATCCTGGGTTTGTAGTAGAAACCTTCTGTGTAGCCGATGCTGGAAAGTTTCATAAGATTTTTATAGCCTTGCTGATTCTGTGCAAGCAGCACAAGGTGGTAAGATGCCTCTTTTGAGCTCGATTTTGAACGATCGAATCGAGTATCCGGTGCGACATATGCCTCCATTCCTATAATGGGTTTTATGCCGGCTGATTTTGCTTTTGTGTAGAATTCTATGGCGCCGAACATATTGCCGTGATCGGTTAAGGCCACTGTATCCATGCCGAGTTCTTTTACCCGTGCAATAAGATCATCTATAGAAATACCGCCGTCTAAAAGTGAGTATTGGCTGTGCAAATGAAGATGGACAAATCCATTGTCAGACATCGCTTTTCCTCCGTGAAAATCTGGGATTATTACTAAATTGAATCTGAACTCCTATAATATTTTCTTCTTAAGTATAAGTCAAAATTTTTAAAGTCGATTGGCAGGATATTTTTCAAAAAATTCTGGCATGACAAAAAGGTAAGTTTTATGATGGTTTCGGACTTTATTTTTTCCAAGGATTTTAGCATGGATATTAAAAGAATTTCTTTTTTTGCAGTTTTTCTGATCATTGTTTCGGTTTCTGGTGAACAAAAGCCAATATGGGAAGACCTGCCGATCGAAGAGGTTCCTCCGTTGAATGATGAACTGGTTGAATATGTTAAAAATCAGCCAATAGCCCAGGCGAAGATCAAGGCAAATGATAGAGGTTCACATCAGCTTTTTATTAACGGCAAGCAGGTGCCGTTCGTATTCGGCTGCACTCCTTTAAGTGACCCCCAGGACCAATGGCACGTTGGAGTATATGAAGAGGCGGGGATTAGATTGATCCATGTCTTTGCGAATCTTTCCTTTTATCATCCGGAGCGGTTCGGCAGTTATCACAGGCCTTTCTGGGTGAGCAAGGATAAGTACGATCCGGGTATGGTAAAGGAACTACTGTGGAGGGTTTTGAAAGTTTATCCGGATGCAAGGATATTATTGACACTTCAAATAGATGCTTACCCTGATTGGCACAAAGAGAATCCGGAGGAACTGATGCAGAATGAGAAGGGGGAGTATTTCCTGGTGACTCATCATTTTTCCAGAACGGGGAAAAAAGCAGACTCCGAAAAAAAACTCGTCCCCGCATGGTCACTTTTTTCAGATAAGTTCATAAGCGATACTTCAAAGGCTATAGATAAGTTTATACAGATCGTTGAAAGTTCCGTGCCGGGACGCTCGGTGATTGGATATATGATCGGTAGCGGACAGGATATGCAGAATTACATGTGGCACCCGCCGGATAGTGTCCGCCGTGACGATCCTAACGCATGGGGCGATTACAGCAAACCCGCCCTCAAGGCATGGAAAAAATGGGTCAAAGATAAATATAATTGTATTCACGAGCTGAATTCTGAATGGAATTCGGATTTCTGCTGCTTTGAAAGCGTTACTCCCCCGGACAGCGATACACTCGTAGGCTCCGAAAAATTCCACAACCCCCAAAACGAACAGAAACAGATCGACTGGAAGACGTTTTTAGCAGAGGGGCGGACAGATTTCATCCTCAAACTTGCAGACGCAGTAAGAACATCTTCTGGCCGTGACATTATAATAGGCACTTATAGCGGCGAAGCTGGCGTACGCTCAGATGTGGAGGATAACTACGGCCTGCTTCAGTCAGACAACATAGACTTTCTCTGTCACCAGGTGACATACGGTAACAGGCTGCCGCCTTCTGTCGGCGGGGTAAATGCGGTTTTGAATACCCATCAGCTAAACGGCAAACAGTTCATGGCTGATGCTGATTTCAGGACCTGGCTGCAAAAACCCGTGACTCAAACCCTCGGAAAAGGCGTAAGCATAAATGCAAAAAGCGTCGGAAGGGCGTCGAGTATTGCAGAGTTCCGGAGCATGTTCAGAAGAGAGATGGGCAGGTTGTGGGCTGCAGGTCTTGGAGTCCATTTTCATCCGCTCCATGCAGCACATATGTACAAGGACCTTGAGATAATTGAGGAGCTCGAATTTTTAGAAAAAACTACCGAAAACTTGTCTCTGTCTTCAGCCAAAAAGACAAAGGGTGACGTAGCGGTAATATTCGATGAAGATTCTATCGCATATTTGAAAGGGGGTCTGCAGCCTATCCACTGGAAATGGTGGACAGGACAGATGCAGGAACTTAACGGCTCGGGAGTGCCTTACCGGGTTTATTATGCAGATGACTTTAAAGCAGGCAAGGTGCCGAGAGCGAAGGTTTATATATTCGTTAATCAGCTTGACATGGATGATGAGATAATTTCTGAGATCAATAAATTGAAAGAAGAAGGTACTACTTTTGTATTTATGCAGAATACCGGTTTTATTCAGATAAGGAAAGGAGAGATTGATAAGGTGTCAGAGACGATTGGGATGAGATTATTCGGTTCGGCTATGCTTTCATCAATAGACCCGGGTATGGCGGACTCTCATGAACTTTTAGATCTGACAGGTGAAATTGACCCGGAAAAAGAAGGATTTATAAGCGATATGCTTTCCCTGGCGGTTTATGGGCGAGATGTCAAAGTGCTCTCTAAATACAAGGACAGCAGGCAGGCAGGTTTGGCTGTGAAGGAAGATGAGAATTACAAGTCTATTTTTGCGGGAACTTATGTTCTGTCAAAGGAGCTTATCAATGCAATAGCAAGATATGCAGGGGCGTGGGTAGTGACAGAGCCGGGATATGCTGTTGCCGCGATGGATGGGCTGTTGATGATACATCCTCTTGAATCAGATAAGGTCCAGATCAGGTTGGATAAACAGGCCTCCCTGGAAAGTTATCCGCCTTTTGATATCCATAGCAGTAAAAGCCTCGATCATGTTCTTGACTTAAAGGCAGGGAAGACTTATCTATTCAGGCTAAAATAATCTTTTTGGTGTGAGGATAAAAAATGAAAAAAAGAATTCCAGTTTTAGTTTGTTTGTCTGTCCCTTTCTTTTTTTATTTTACTTAATTGCCAGTCGCTGAAAAACAGACCGATACCGATCAGAAGGCAATAGATTACGTCGGGTATCCAGGGCATAAAGCCCAGGTTTGCATTGAAACCGGCAAATAACAGAATTATTCCTTCTATAAATGAGAAAACCGCAAGAAACCTGGTAAGGAATCTATATTTTTGGGGATTTACAGCTGCGATGAGGAACAGTATTCCTATTGCTGTGAATGCACCTGCTGCCATTTTAAACCAGAAGTAAAGCATTGGCATATTAGTGTAGTCTTCGGCTCCGAGTTTCTGTACGTGTTTCAGGATAATCTCCCACGGCAGGAAAATTCCGAGCACGGATATCGCCCACCCGACGCCTCCTGCGATCAGAAGAAGTCTCATACAGATAATGATCTTTTCGGTTTCGTTTTTTGCCATATATTTATTTTAGTATAAAAAAGACTTGTTGTAAAAAGGCAATATCTTTATAATGCAATTATAAAATTAAATATGGAAAGGCCAGGGGAGCCCTTGTGGGGCTGAGAGTTCGCTGAGGCGATTACCCTAAAACCTGCTCAGGTTAGTACCTGCGAAGGGAGTGCGGAAAAGTAAATCGAAGGCATTCCCGGGCGGAATGCTTTTTTTATTTTAAGATTCATATGGATATTAAGCAGAAACTAAAAAATGTTTGTGTCGGGGTAGCCGGCTGCGGCGGTCTGGGCTCAAATGTCGCGATGCATCTTGCAAGGGCTGATGTCGGCAAGCTGGTTATCTGCGACTACGACAAGGTGGAAAAGGAAAATTTGAACAGGCAGTTTTATTTTCTCAATCAGATAGGACAGCTGAAGGCAAAGGCATTAAACGACAATCTGAAAAAAGTCACTACAGAGACTGAAGTAGTCAGTGTCGCTGAAAAGATTGATGAAAACAACATCGGTGAAATTTTCGAAGGGGTGGATATACTGGCGGAATGTTTCGATAAGGCCGAAGCTAAAAAGATGCTGATAGAATCTGCTTCACGAACTCTTGATGTGCCTGTCGTTTCAGGCAACGGCATGGCGGGATACGGAAATAGTAATGATATAAAAACTCGAAGAGTCAATGATAAACTTATCGTAGTCGGTGATGGTGAAACCGGGATCGACAAGGTGGAGCTCTTGACAAGTGCCAGGGTGGGTATAGTCGCAGCTCATCAGGCCAATGCGATAATTGAAATGATATTAGAGCAAGGTACAGGTAAATGAAGTTATCAGTAAACGGTAAAGATGTTGAATTTACGGGGAGCAGTTTGAAGGAGCTTCTTTTGCAGCTGGATGTCGATGAAGCGACTGTAGTTGCCGAAGTGGGCGGCAGTATCGTGCCGAAAGAGGAGTTTGCCGACAAGGTGCTTAGTGAAAATGAAAAAGTTGAACTGGTGCGTTTCGTGCCGGGAGGATGATATCATGGACAAGCTGAAGATAGCAGACAGGGAATTCGATTCAAGATTACTGGTCGGGACGGGAAAATTCGCATCCAATGATCTTATGGCCGGGGCGATAGAATCGAGCGGGACGGAGATCGTCACTGTAGCTCTTCGCAGGGTTGATATAGATAACGAAAATGATAATATGCTGGCTGCGATAGATCGGGACAAATTCCTGCTTTTGCCTAATACATCCGGCGCAAGGGATGCAGAGGAAGCGGTCAGGCTTTCCCGGCTTGCAAGGGCGGCAACGGGTATAAAATGGGTGAAGTTGGAAGTGACTCCCGATCCTTATTACCTTCTGCCCGATCCTGTGGAAACACTTAAAGCCGCTGAAAAACTGGTGCAGGAAGGTTTTGTAGTACTGCCTTATATTAATGCCGATCCCGTTCTTGCAAAGCATCTGGAGGATGCGGGAACGGCGACGGTTATGCCCTTGGCAAGTCCCATCGGTTCCAATCAGGGGATGACGACTCGTGCTGCTATTGAGATAATAATCGAACAGGCCAATATCCCCGTGGTCGTGGATGCCGGTCTCGGACTGCCGTCTCATGCTTCCGATGCCATGGAGATGGGGGCCGATGCGGTGCTGGTGAATACAGCCATTGCAACTGCCAGGGAACCTGTGAAAATGGCAGAGGCATTTAAGATGGCGGTTTCTGCCGGACGAACAGCTTGCCTGAGCGGGCCCGGAGTAGTGAGCAAAAGTGCAAGTGCCTCCAGTCCTTTAACCGGATTTTTAAGAGATGAAGGTGAGTGACGAATTGCAGAGAAACAGATTTTACAATGTGCTGAAGGAGAAGGGCCTTGATGATGTAAATTCGGCTTGGCTTGATAAAATAAAATCTTACCGTACCGAAGATGTCGAGCGGGTTTTGTCTGACAGGCCGGGGATTTATGATCCTGACAGGGTGGCAGCACTGGTGTCACCTGCAGCCGGTAACTATCTTGAACAGATGGCACAACAGGCTCATGAACTGACGGTTCAGAGGTTCGGCAGGACGATCCATTTATATGCTCCTTTATACCTATCCAATAAATGCTGCAACAGCTGCCTTTACTGCGGATTCAATAAGAATTCCGACTTCGAAAGGACGCGTTTGACCATTGATCAGGCAGTCAAGGATGCGGAGGTTATCAGAAGTGAGGGGTTTCGCGACTTGCTTTTAGTGTCAAGTGAGGACAGGCAGTGGGTGACGTTAGATTATCTCACCGAGCTTTCAGAGAGACTTCTTGACAAATTCAGTTCCATATCCATGGAGATCCATCAGCTTGAAAAAGAGGAATACAAAAGACTTTTTGAGGCGGGTATAGAAGGTGTTACGATATATCAGGAAACCTATTTCGAGGATGTTTATAAAAGATATCATCTCGGCGGGCCGAAGGCCGATTACAAGAGACGATTGAGGGCTGCAGATGATGTCTGTTCTGCAGGGATGAGAAATATCGGGCTGGGATCACTTCTCGGTTTAAATAACTGGAGACTGGAGACAATGGCGCTGGCTGAGCATGCTCGTTATCTGATGAAGCATTACTGGAAGAGCAGGGTGTCATTTTCTTTTCCCAGGATAAGGCCTGCAAATAAGGTAGAGGCGGATTTGTTCGATCATCTTGTTTCCGATAAGGAGCTTACTCAGATGATCCTCGCATTGCGATTGTGTTTTGCGGATGCAGGACTTGTATTATCGACACGTGAACCCGCGTTTTTGAGGGATAATTTTCTTAACCTGGGAATAACCAAGGTCAGTGCCGGAAGTAAAACCAATCCTGGCGGATATGCCGGTAAATGCAAAGCAACGGAACAGTTCGAGATAAGTGACACCCGGTCGCCAAAAGAGGTTGCCGAAAGGATCAGAAAGGCCGGTATGGAGCCGGTCTGGAAGGACTGGGACAAGAGTTTTATAAGTGGATAAACTGTTTAGCGGCGGATTTTTCTGCCAGTTCTGCTATCCTTAAACTTTCAAAGCCGTCATCTACCGTAACCTTCAATTTGTGCTTTGGGTTTTCGATCTTGGCTATAATATCTTTCATGATGTTTCTTACGCAGTCGGCATAAACTTCTTTTTTACTCAAACCGATATCGAATTCAGCTTCAACCATTTCCCTGACTTTATATTCGATTCCGCCAGATTTAACTTTGCGATCAGGCTGTAATTTTTTTGTTTTTCCCCAGCCTTTTGGTCGGGACACATCAGGAATCTCACTGATTTTTTTATCAGCTATTTTTTTAAAGCCGGGAAGTTTTTTTAATTGTTTTTTCGATTCTGAATTTACGAGTACTTTCAGGCTTCCTTTGAGTGGAATCCAGCCGTGCAGATCGATTTGCGCAAGGTCGAAATTGAACCTTATTGAAGTGTCCTCAAAGAATCCCGGCCTTGCAAATGAATGGTAATGTGTGGTGATAAGGCCATCTTCGTAAAGTACCGATGCAAATATCTGGTCTTCCTGCAATGGATTTCGGTTGTGGCTTACTGCTTTTACCCTCACTGCTTTCTGCCCGGTGAAGAAATTTATCATGTCGATGAAGTGAACGCCGTGTTCTACCATTATTCCGCCTGAAATGTGCTTATCCCAGAACCAGTGTTCGGGAGGCAGGCCCTCGTCCTGGGCATAATTTTCGACGTTTACGTGCCTGAGTTCACCGAATACACCGCTTTTATAAAGCTGCTGCAAAGTCGAAATGAGCGGGTTGTATCTCATAATATAATTCACCGTAACGGTTTTTTTAGAATTCCGGCAGAATTCACGGATGCTTTTTGCTTCTTCGGTGTTTACTGCAAGGGGTTTTTCGATTAACAGGTTTTTGCCGAAACTGATGGCCTCTACTGCAATGGAGGCATGAGTAGAAGGCGGAGTTGCAATGGAAACTATCTCGATTTCCCGGTTTTTGATGATATCCTGCCAGTTATTATAGAAAGCGATCTTTTCTTTGGGTTTTCTTTCGGGTATTTCATCTGCAATTGCAACTACATGCACATTCTTTAATTCTTTCCAGCTGTGGTGCAGGAACTGGCCGAAACCTCCATAGCCGATAAGACCGATTTTATGAGAAGACATTTTTTTCTCCCATCCCGTATTATTTTTCTATCTTGTTTTTTGCCCTCCTGACAAGTGAATCCAGTCCTGAATAAACTGTTGTTATTATCATAATCAATAAAACAATGGCTGTAAAGTATTCGCCCCATTTTGCATCGACGTAGCCGGCCTTTATAATCAAGGTGCCGATAGCAAAAGACTGAGCAAACATTTTGAATTTCCCTGATTTAGTTGCGGCGAAATTTATTCCCTTTGCCTCGGCTATCTGCCGGATGACGGTAACGGTAATTTCCCTTAAAAGCAGTATCACTACGACGCCCCAGTGTATCACTGCCAGAGTGGACGGAGAGAGGTCGAAGAGTTTAGGCCTTCCGATTATTGCAAAGCAGATGAAGGTACCGCAGACCAGGACTTTATCGGCAAGCGGGTCCAGGATCCTGCCGATTTTACTGGTGACGTTATATTTCCGGGCTATCTTGCCGTCGATGATATCGGTCAGGCCTGTCACTACAAAGAAGATGAAGGCGACCAGCCAGTAATTTGATGTTTCAGCAGCTGTCGGAGAGTAAAGTATCATCAAAAAAAAGATCGCGGTCATTACGAATCTGCCGCAGGTCAGAATGTTCGGGACGAATTTTATCATAGTTTCAGTTTACTTTATCTTTTGAACAAATCAATCCTGAATTTCTTCTGTAACCAGGTCATAGTCCCTGTATCCGGTGACTTGGACATTGGCCATCTCTCCAATTTCTGAAGAGCAGTTCTCAATATAACAAATGCTGTCGATCTCCGGTGCCTGGCCGAAATATCTTGCAATGCCGACACCGTTAGGGTCAATATCATCGATGAGACATTTGAGTTTGTTTCCTATCATATTTTCGTTTTTCTTAAAAGCTATTTTCTGCTGGGCGAGCATTAATTCTTCGAGCCTTTGTTTTTTTATGTCTTCGGGTACCTGATCCGGCATTTCAGCGGCTTTTGTGCCTTCTTCCGGATAGAATTCAAAAGCGCCCAGGGCGTCGAATTCAGCCCATTTTATAAATTCCAGAAGTTCTTCGAACTGTTCATCGGTTTCACCGGGGAAGCCTACGATCACGGTGGTTCTTAAGGTTATACTGGGTATCTGTTCTTTTAATTTTTTTATAAGATCTGTGATTTTTTCTTTTGTATCGGGTCTTTTCATCTTTTTCAATATCGGATCGCTTATATGCTGTATGGGCATATCAAGGTAGTTTACGATCCTGTCGCTGTTTTTAATGGTCTTTATAAGCTTATCTGTGATGCCGGTGGGATAAAGATATAACAGTCTTATCCACTGAAAGGTATCGATTTCTTCGATTTCATTCAGTACTTTAGCCAGACCGTTTTTTATTTTCATATCCCTGCCGTAATAGCCGGTGTCCTGTGCGATGATATTTATCTCTTTTATTCCCGCTCCGGAAAGGTCCCTTGCTTCCTGTATTATTCTTTCCATGGGCTTGCTTCTAAAGGGCCCTCGAATTTGGGGAATGGTACAGAACGTGCATTTATGATTGCAGCCGTCACTTATCCTTAAGTATGTAGAATGCGGCGATGAGATCAGCAGCCTTGCACGGTCGTCACTGCTTTCCCAGCACCTGTGTTCAAGGTAAGTATGCGGGGCTTCATCTTCGAAAGAACTGTATATTATCTTTGCGATGTCGTCTCTCTGGCCGAGTCCTACCACGGCATCTATATCGGGGAATTTTTCGATAAGCCCGTCACCCATTCTTTCAGAAAGACAGCCTGCCACGATGACTTTTTTCAGACTGCCGGTCTTTTTATGTTTAACTGCATTTTCAATTTCTTCGAAAGATTCTTCTATTGCCGGTTTGATAAAGCCGCAGGTGTTTATTACCAGAACGTCTGCTTCGTTTATATCTGCCACAATATTCAGGTCGGCCTCAACAGTTTCTGCAAGCATTCTTTCGGTATCCACCGTATTTTTGGGACAGCCGAGTGAAATAAAACCCACCGATATTCCTCTTTTATCTATTCGTGTATTCATATTGTCCATATTACATAATTTTTTCTGAACGTCTATTAATTTTAATCTATTTAAGCAAAAAAAGACGATTTAACTTATATGGCTGGACTCAGCCTTGCGGTATTGGTATAATCATGAACAAGCAAAGGATTCAATGCGTAAGTTGAAAGACATGGAAAAGTTCAAAGCAAATAAAATAATAGTTTTTGTTTTTATTGCATCTCTGGCCGGTTTGTTCATATTTGCGGGCTGCGGAAACTTTTTTTCCGGCAGAACTACAGAAATTGAGACACAAAAAATATTCCGTGATCTCAGCCGGGTGAATATTGATCCGGATGTAAACCAGCCGCTTCCTAAACATTACACCGAGCCGCCTAAAGTATTGAAAACAAAGAACGGTTTTAAGCTGTTTTATTTTACCAGGCAGCATGACCCAAAGACCTTGTCCGGTATGATCAAGCAGCAGTTTAAACTTACTATAAGTGAAAATCCTGCTACCAATCAGCTCGTAATACAATGTGCAAATCAGGAACAGGTCGATTCGGTTCTTGAGTTTCTGGATTCCACAGATGTTCAGCCTGTACAGGTTAAGATCGACTGTATGGTTTCGGAACTTTTTGCCGACTTGACAATGGATTATGAAACCCAGACAGAAATTACAGAGCTTTTAGGGGAAGAGGTAACTTTGGATACTATTTTGCCTGGTGCGTCAATAAGGTCTCCGGAAAGAAAAAACGAAATTTTCGGTATATTCGGTTATGATAATATGAAAGATTTCAAGGCTACTCTTGATTTGCTGGAATCCAGGGGTTATGCAAAGATACTTTTGAACCCGTCACTGGAAGTGGTGAACGGCAGGACTGCAAAAATCGAAACAGTTGACAGGGTGCCTATTGAGGAAACGATCATATTAAGCAGCACTGAAAAGACAACTTTCCGTTTCGAAAAGGTAAGGGATTATCTAGAGGTTACTCCGCAGGTTTATGCAGATGGTACAATAGGATTGAAGACCAAAGCCGGTATCTCAAGCAGAACTATTCCTGAAGGTGTTTCTCAGGCGCCTATTATTACTGAGAGAACTATTGAAAATGATGAGAACCGTTTGAGAAAGGGTGAGAGTCTTGTTGTCGGTGGAATAATCAAAAACAACAGGGTTTCGGTCGTAAGAGGAATTCCCTTCCTTAAGGATATTCCACTTCTAGGAATCTTATTTTCCAGTAAGGATTTCGAGGACAGTTCAAAGGAAATACTTTTTATCCTCACCCCCAGGATATCAACGAATGGAAAGAGTTATACAGAAACGGTTGAGTATATAAACGAAAAACATAATAAACCCGAATATGAAGGTGGTATCCAGGATATGGTAACCGATCCGCTCGGTATAGGGGCATATAAGAGCGAGATGGAAGAAGAAGCGGCAGAAGCTGAACTTCAGAGATTAAAGGCAGAGATCGAAAAGGCAGAGGCATTGAAAGAAGTCGAAAAGGTCAAGGAAAAACTGATGAAGACCGCTGAAGAGGCCGTAAAGGAAAAGACCAAGGCTCAGCAGGCCATGACCGAGGCCCAGAAGGCCAAACAGGAGGCTCAAAAGGCAAAACAGCAGGCTAAACAGGCACAGGACGAAGCTGCCAAGGCAAAACAGGAAGCCCAGAAAGCCTTAACCGATGCACAGAAAGAAAAACAAAAGGCTCAGGAAGCCCTTAAAAAGGCACAGCAGGAAAAACAAAAAGCAGAAGAAAAATCTGAAAATCAGCAATCAGAACAGAAGTCGCAAAAAGCAGAACCCGAACAGAATAAAAAACAGGTTCAGCAGGGTAAAAATCAGCAGAGCGATCAAGCTTCAAATAAGGAAAATGCCCAGGATTCTCAGGAAAAGAAGGCTTCTTCTGATTCAAATAATAAGTGATTTTCTGATATTTTTGGTAATATCTTCAAAATATTACCAAGAAAAGCCTATCTTCTGCAAAAAAGCTTGACATACCCGTGTTTTTATCATATTTTTTTCGTCTTGGCTGCTCGTGCGGTACGGGCAGAGGTACATTTTCAGAAATTGGAGGTTATTTGTGGCTAAAGAACTAGCTAAAGACTTGATAAACGCTGGGGTGCATTTCGGACACGGGGTCAGTCGTTGGAACCCTAAGATGGCGCCTTATATTTTTGCTAAGCGTGGTAAGATTCACATTATTAATGTGAAAGAGACTTTAAGGGGCATGCTCATTGCCAAAAAACTTCTGGCAGAGATAGCTTCAAACGGAAAAGACGTGGTATTTGTAGGAACCAAAAGACAGGCACAGGAAGCGATAGAAAAAGCAGCGGATAAATGCGGCATGCATTTCGTTTCCAATCGCTGGCTCGGCGGTATGCTTACAAATTTCAGAACAATTCGTTCGAGAGTTCAGCGTCTTGAAGAGCTTGA
>CAZDVM010000015.1:0-82442 GCA_964508925.1 uncultured Pirellulales bacterium
TATGTGCAGCAGGCGATGGGCAGATTGGATTCTGTATGGACACTATTTGGACACCAGCGAAATTCTGAGAAAAACGAAATTGCTGTAAGTCCTTGTCAATAAAGAGTTGCGCCCGTAGCTCAGTAGGATAGAGCATCGGTTTCCTAAACCGAAGGTCGGAGGTTCGAGTCCTCCCGGACGCATTTTATTTTTCAATTATCTCCGTGCCGTCGAAAGGTTTTGCAGTATACATTTCAGCATCGATTTCAAATTCTTCACGGTACGACCTTTTTATTTCCTTTTTAATTTTTTCTACTTGTTTAGAATTCACCATCGCAACCACAGAACCGCCGAACCCCCCGCCGGACATCCGGGCACCTAAAACCCCTGCCTGTTTAATCAGAGTATCTTTCAGAAAATCGACCTCATCACAAGTGATCTCGTAATTGTCCCTTGCAGAATCATGAGAAAGCGACATCAATTCGGCAAAGTACTTTTGATCATTATTTTCAAGTGCCTCTGCTGCCTTTAGTACCCTTTCGTTTTCGGTAACTACATGCATAGCCCTTTTAAAAAGCAAAGGAGACATTTTATTCTGTGCTTTTTTCAATTGTTCAAAACCGACATTTCTTAAAGAACTAATATTCGGATAAACTTTCTTAAGCTGTTTAACTGCCTTCCGGCACTGATCCCTCCTTTTTCCGTATTCCCCGCCTCCGACTTCATGCTGTACCATGCTGTTTACGATCAAAATGGTAATTTCGTCATCATCGAAAGGAACCAGTTTCGTACTGTTATCTTTACAATCGAGAAAAACGGCCTTTCCTTTTTGCCCTTTAATTGACACCAGTTGATCCATGATGCCGCACGGGCTTTGTGCGAAAACATTTTCGGCATTTTGACACAATTCAGCTATCTCGGTTTTACTTATGGAATTATTCTTTATAAGATGCAGAAAGCCATTTGCTGTCGCGATCTCAAAAGCAGCAGAACTGCTCAAACCAGCACCCAAAGGGACATCACTCTTAATAAAAATATCCACTCCTTTAAGTTCAAGCCCCCTGTTTATAAGATTAGCAACAATACCTATTACATAATTCGGCCAGTTTATCTCATCATCTCTTTTCAGGTCGCTGCTTAACAGGAATTGATAATTTTTTTGCAGGAGATCCGAATAAATATTTACAATATTGTCATTTCTTTGAGCAAAATAAGTATAACAGGATTCATTTAAAGCGGCTGCGATAACGAATCCGTTATTGTAATCAGTATGTCCTCCGATTAATTCAACTCGACCTGAAGCCCTGCTCATAAAGTCAGGGTTTTTATTAAATACAGTTTCAAAATCGCGGGGCATAAAAACTCCGTTTTTTATTTCAATTTCATGGGAATGCCTTCTTTTTCGGATTTTCTGACGAATTTTCTGATGTCACTTAAAAGAGATTTCAACTCATCGGAAGATTCCAGAAGACTTTCGTATAATCTTCCGTCGTTTATTATTTTTGATGCAGTGCCATTACCTTCATTAACTTTTTCAAATAATACCCGCAACTGAGCAGATGTTTTGTTTAACTCTTCCGTCGCCTGTGAAACTGAGACCAGTGTTTTATTGAATTCATTTTTACCCTCGGTTACAGCCTTTTTACCCGAGACTGAAAAATTCTCAAATTCCTCAAGTGCGCTTTCGGCATCTTCGGAGACCTTTACGAGTTTTTCCAAAGCTTTTTTGATATTGCTTTGATTATGGGGGTCACCAACTATACGATTCGTGTTTTCGATCAGGGAATTCAGATTATTTGCCAGCTTATCGATTTTGTCCTGTGTCTCCTTTGGAAAAAAACCACCCCCAGTATCGGAAGAACCCTGCAGCAGAATGCCGTCAACTAAATACTTTGTTTCAGGCAGATTGGGATCAAGCGGTTTAAGTTTTTCTCCAGGTTTCTCTTCGAACTTTATATAACTGCTTCCCAACCCTCTTTGTACTACCTGAATATCCACGTTACTTGGAATATTTCTGAATTTTTTATCAATACTTAAAACCACTTTGGTCTGGTGATATTTTTTTTCTGTCTTAAGATTTTCCAGAAGTTCAGGAGCCATTACAGCTGTAACCCTGCCGATCTGATAGCCGCAAAATCTGACGGGAGTATTTTTCTGAATGCCCTGTGCTTCGGGAAACTGTACGTAAACCTGGTAGGATTTATATTCACTGACAGCAGTGGGAAGATCACCGAATTTATATATCAACCAGGCAAATGCCAGCAGACCTATAAAAGCAAAAAGTCCTACTACCAAATTTCTTCTTTTCTGATGAGTTTCATAATCGACCACGTCAACTCCCTTTCTTATCTTTTGAACCTTCAACGAATAGTTCTCTTATCGCCCTGAGAGGATATCCGCTGTCATTTAATTTTTTTATCAATTTTATTCGTTTTATTTTACTGTCATCGAATCTTCTTCTGCCGGTGGAAGTCACCTCGGAAGGCTCAAGTAAACCCAACATAAGATAATACTGCAGTGTCTGTCTGGATATACCCGCTTCTGAAGCTGCCTTGCCGATGGAAACAGTTTTTTTCTCTTCATCAGAACTCATATCGAATTCATTTTGAGTACATTTCTTTTAAATTCACCAAGAAGTTTCAAAAAAGATTGCTTTACCTCAGAATATTTAACTTCTTTCATTTTTGTTTTCTTTTCCTGATCATCTATTTTTTCTAAAAATTTGTCTGAAAACATTAAAACATAATCGAAACCGGAAGGAATTTCAATCTGCTTTTGCCGGAAGACCTCCCTTAAAAGTCTTTTTAGCCTATTTCTTACTACAGCATTCCCGAAACGCTTGCTGACTGCAACTCCCAATCTTGGTATTTCCAATGAATTTTCAGCTGCAAATAATATCAAAAAGCCGTCGCTGAACCTGATCTTCTGTTCAATAACCCTTTTGAATTCAGAGTTTTTGGTCAGTCTTTTATTTTTTGAAAATCCGTATTTTTTCAATTTATTTTCCGTTATCAGATCTGCCGATTTCCGAAAGCATAAAAAGCCGGCTCTCTTGTTTAATCCACCGCGAGGACCATTGCATCGGCCTCTTTTCTTCTTCTTAAGACTTCGGCACTTATTTTTCTCAATGTTTTATCCCTATCCAGGATTCCTATTAATTTATTGTCTTCTTCTTTGTCCATTACCGGCAGAAAGTCTAGATCGTATCTTTCCATCAATTCCAAAGTATCACTTAAAGAAGCATCCGGCTTCACCTTATCTGCGGCAGGCTCAGCCACATCCACTGCCAAAAGCCAGCCCGCCACATCCTGGCTTGCAAACATTTCTTTTATTCCTGCAATAGTTATGATTCCTATCAGTGTGGAATCAGAATCTACTACGGGAAAATAAACATCCTCTGTCTTGCTGAAAATTTCCAGGATATCCTGTAAAGGAGTTTCCTGGGGTATTTTTACCGGCTTTGATTCCATAACATCAATAACCGTATATTGTTTAATAAGATCATCTTCTGTAACGTTCATACCAACCTCTTTGGCTTTTTTCACACCCTTTTTGACAAAGACCGGCCCCAGAATTTCCATCAGAAAAGTTGAGGTCATTACAACGATGATGATCACTTTTGCCTGTTCAGCTTCGAAATACTGCTTTGAAAGTATGGCAAGGCCTATAGCTACTCCAGCCTGGGGAAGCAGACATATTCCAAGATATTTCCTTACATTTGCGGGTGCCCGAGACCACCATGCCCCCAGCCATGCCCCCCAAACCTTTCCTCCTGCCCTGAACAAACTGTATGCAATAATCATAACAAGCATAAGTAAAGAAAGCTTGCTGAATTCCATGTGTGCCCCTGCCAAAACGAAAAAAGTTATATAGATGGGAGGCGAAAAACTCTTTACTACATTAAACAGTCCCTTACTTTGCCTTGGAGCTAAATTCGCGATCGTAATACCGAGTGTCATCGTAGGCAGTATAGGGTCAATATGAAACAGCATCGACACTCCGACGATCAATAAAAGTGCAGACAGACTTAATGCCAGTACCTTATCCTCTCCTTTTTCGAATTTGAGAAAATAATTCAATGCCACACCTATTAAAAAACCCAGCATGACTGCACCGATAATTTCAGCAAGCAGTTGAAAAGTTGACATAAATAAAGAAGCGTGAGTACTGCCTATGATTATCTGAGTTCCGGTGGCAGCTACCCTGTACAAAACCAGTGCCAAGGCATCATCGAGGGCAACTATGGCATATATTGCGGAAGTCAATGGCCCTCTTGTCTTAAATTCCCATAAAACATTTACAGTGGCAGCAGGTGCAGTCGCCGAAGCTATTGCACCTAGTATAAGCCCCATCGAGGCAGCATTTTTTACATCCTTCGTTATAAACCATATAAGCAATCCGGCACCCGCCCAGACCAGTAAAAAGGCTCCGACTCCCTGAGAAATTAATATTATGAAGAATTGTTTGCCGTATTTCTTGAAGACCTCAGCACGGAGTTCGCCACCTATCATAAAGCCTATCATACCAAGAGCAAACATGGTAAAAGGTTCCAGCATATCAAGCATATCGGGATGAATTATTCCCCCGATATTCCCCAGAATTATGCCGAAAATAATCGTGCCGACTACCTGAGGAAAATTAACTAACTGCGCAAGCCTTGAACCAATGGTTCCTCCGAAAACCATAAGCCCGAAAAGGAGAGCTATATTCAAAGGTTCGCTTAAACCTTCAGCTGTAACTGCAAAAAATTCTGTCATAGCATTCCTTTACTATGTAATAATAAAGCAATGCCAGTATTTTAATGCAAAATTATTATTTTACAATCATTTTAATTATTCTTTGTGAAGTTCTCCAGCTTTATGTAATGCTATCTTCGTGCAGATCGGGCCGATTATTTCGAAAAATATGCATGTAGCAGTTATTGTCGTAAGCACTGTTGCTCCTATCTTGGCTGCATGAGTAATTTCCATATCTCTTGCAAGTTTGTCAAAATCATGCTTAATGATCAATGACAATCCGATAGCAACCCCCGCTTGAGATAATATTCCCAGACCAACGTACTTTTTGATCTTATCTTCGACTCTGCCTATAATACCGCCTATTCTCGCTCCGACTACCAGTCCCCCTGTTCTTGCTATTATATAAACAATGCCGATTACACCCAGGGCGCCTAATGCAGAGATTTCTAAATGAGCACCTGCCAGACAGAAAAACAGAATGAACATTAAGGGCATAATCTCATGCAAAGGAGCATTTACCCTATGTACAAGTGACTCTCTTCTGGTATTTACAAGAACGAAACCTATGACCATATTTGTGAGGATAAGCGAAAGATGCCACCTTACCGACAATCCGGTAGTCAATAAGATTATGCCGAATACCAGAATAAAAATATCTCTTGAATTTTGCAGTTTCTTAACCAGTTGACAGAATATTAAGCCCAGTACCCCGCCGACAACAAAACTGAAAAATATCTCTTCTGCCGGCCCTGCCATGGCATGGAGCATACTAACGGAATTACTGGAAACCTGTCCGATGAGCAAATTCCTTGCAAATGCCGCAGCAAACCCGAATATCAATATAGCAAGTCCGTCATCGAAGCCTACTACCGCATACAAAGCTTTAGTCAAACTGCCCCTGGCTTTATATTCCTTTATAACAGCAACAGTACCCGCCGGTGCACTTGCAGGTGCCATCGCACCGAATACAAGTGCCATCGGCAAATCTTTTGTCACGAAATAAATAAGAACTGTTACAAGAAAAAAGGCAAAAAGAGATTCGGTTAAAATTATCGAAATTATTCCGGGACCCAGTGCTTTTAAAGAACTCATTTTCAGTTCCGAACCTATACTGAAAGCCACGAAGCCCAGAGCGATTTCGGTAATAAAAGCGATATGATCCATCAGGGTTACACCGAAAAGATTGAAAAAACTCGGGCCCAGAATAACTCCTATCAGCATATATCCGATAAGTGAAGGTAACCTGACCTTTTTGGCAAGTATACCGGAATAATAGCCGATTATTGTAGCAATACCCAAAAGGGTTAAAGCCGATATATGAAAATTTGATAAGTCTAACATAACGACATCTCTGAATTAGCAAGAGTAAAATTTTATCACTGTAAACTCAAAGCGCCCGCACAATAATTTACTTCTTGAACCGCCACCAGTACCCCTGTGCATTCATCAAGGCTTCCTGTTACACTTTCGATTCTTCTTATGGTTTCGTTTGTAAGCTGTTTATCCACAACTGCCAATATTATTTTGCAAAAACCAGCAGGCTGGTCTGTCCAGAAACTTGCAAATAAAGGCATTTTGGCAAGATATGCACTTGCATTTTCCGCATCTACAACCACAACAGAGCTGAAATCCGTTTCAGTAAGAATGCTCACAAGTTCCTTTAAAATATTTTCATCCTGGACGAATATTCTGAATAAATTTTTCCCCTTCTTTTCAGTCGGCTCTATTTCCTGTCTGCTGTGTCTCAAAAAACTTTCCATCACTGCCTCGACACTTTTGCCTGCAATCATCTCTTTGGAAACACCGGGTTTAAGCAAAGTCTGGGAAACCGAAGACAACAGCTTGATATGCTTATCAGATTCTTCCTCAGGGGCTATTATAAAGATTATCAGCTGAACTTTCTTATCATCCAGGGCTTCGAATTCAACACCATCCGGTATGGTAATGATTCCCATGACAAAATCGTCAATACCTTTTATCCTGCAATGCGGAATTGCTATCCCGTTGCCGAACCCCGTTGAACCTAGCACCTCCCTTTCCTGCAAAGCTTCAAGTATCCGGTCTCCTGGAACATCCTTTAAAACAGGACTTTTTTTGGAAACCTCGACCACCTTCTGCAGGGCCTCTGACTTATCTGCCAGTTCCGCACCGGAAACTATGCATTCTTTTCTGAGAACATTTAAAAGTTTCATAATAAATTTCCTGTAAATATTCCTAAAAAAATTGCTGACGAGCAATATTTTGAATTGCAAATAACGATATGTATTAACAGTTTAAAGTTTTGAAGCTTTGATGCAAGAAGATTTCAAAATCTTGTCAAAATATAACAGGAAAATTACATGCCGGCCATTTTAGGGCCGTACATACTGTCAGCCATCTGCTGTTTGGCAATGACTTCTGCAGCAAGTTTTCTGTGTACAGCATCCGTGTTAAGTACCCCGATAAATTTCTCTCCTTTTGTATCGATCACCGGCATATACTTTATGTCAAGCCTTGCCATCTTTTCCAGGGCATCCGGCAGATCAACATCAGGACTAATACTGGCGGGTATTTCCTCCATAATGTCAAGGGCGACCAGCCAGTCATGCAGTTCCTGGGTATTAAGTGTTCTTCTTATTCCGTCTAAAGTTATCGAACCGATCAGCTTTCCATCACTGTCGACTACAGAATAATAATAGTTTTCCGTCCTGCCGACCAGTTCTATTATTTCCCGCAAAGGCATCCCTGCCGAAATCGCCGGTATGTTAACATTTACAACATCTTTAACCTTGTAGGTTTTCATCAGATCCTCTTCGGTAATGTTCAGGCCTATTTCACCTGCCTTAGAAGCACCGAACTTTACACCGAAAGGCCCGATTATCTGCAAAACAAATGCACCTATTATAACTACAAGCAGCATAAGGGAACTTATTTCCGGGCTGAATTTTTGACTTGCCATGATCAGAAGTCCTACGGCTATGCCCCCTTGCGGATATAAACAGAAACCCATGTATTTTGTTACTGTACTGACACTTTTTGAGTATTTGCCTCCAATATAGGAACCTAGAGTTTTACCAACTATGCTTCCGATCACATATGCCGAAACAAGGAGAATAATGAACATATTAATATCCTTTATCTGAAGTCGGGCACCTACGAGAATAAAGAACATAATGTAAACCGGTGCAGAGAACTGGTGCATAAGCTCAAAACTTGAGCCTGATCTTCTGGTATCAATATTTATCAGGGTCAGGCCAAAAGCCATAGCCGCCAGAATCACATCCATGTGAAATTTGATGGCAATACCTATCACCAAAAGTGCCATACTGACATTGAAAACAAGTATCTTGTCCTTATCATTCACGCTCTTTAAAATCCAGTTCATTATGAAACCTGCAGCTACCCCCAGAAGCAGCGAACCGAATATCTCATACATGGAAACACCCATCGAAAACCAGAATCCCTGTCCCTGATGGCCTGTTATCACACCTGCTACACTGACTCCGATGGCATATAAGACCAGAGCAAGAGCGTCATCAAGTGCTACTAGTGCAGTGAGCATGGTCGTCAAGGGCCCCCTGGTCTTAAATTCCCATAATACACTTACCGTTGAAGCGGGGTCTGTAGCCGCACAGATAGCAGCAAAAACAGTCGCTACCGCAATAGAAGTCTGCCAGTCCTTGAAAAAAATCATGACACCGAAACTTAACAAACCGACTAGAAGAAAGGCAGTCAATCCTTCGAAAAGAAGTATCGTAAATACCTTTTTACCAAGTTTTATGAATACTTCTTTTTTTAGCTCCCCACCTATCAGAAAACCTATGAGTCCTAAGGCAAAACGATTGAATGGCTCCAGTTCCCGAACTGATTCAGGCGATATTATACCCAATAAAGGGCCGAGAATTATACCCATGGAAACAAAGCCTATGATCTTTGGAATGTGGTATCTTTCAAAGAATTTACCTATGGAAACTCCGCAGAAGATAGCTATACCCAGCAGGAGTATTAAATTTAAACCTCCTTGCCCTCCCGCAGCAGTTGCCCGTACAAATTCCATAAATCACCTTAAAAAACACGAAATAAACGACCTAAACTTAGCTGAAGCGTTTGCCGGTTGCCGTATCTCAAATAATAAAGTTTTGGAATATAGCATATAACAATTTCTTTGCAAAATATTTTTACTGCATTAGATCACATTTAAATAATTTACTTTCTTTTATACAAAAATCAAATTATATCCCTGACTGTGAACATTTACCCTTGTTTGAAACTAAAACTAAACATATATTATAAATGAAACTGGCTAGAGCCTGGAAAACACAATTAAACACGGAGGCTAAAAAATGAAAGAATCTATCAAAAAGAACATTCCTTTGTTCATTATTATTCTTGCAGGAATTTTTATCTTAGGAGGTATATCCCTGAATGTCTTCGACAAGGAAAAAGATAAATCTGAAGAAAGGAAAACCTTCACCAGATCGGATTTTGCGGAAGATACCAACAACGTCGAAACAGAAGCTAAAGAAAAAGAAGTTGAAATGTCGGAAGAGAAACAACCAAAAGTAAATATGCGGAATATACTTGATGGGGCATATTCATGGCAGCCGGTGTTTAACGACTGGTTCGGCAAGAAAGCACCAGATTTTACGCTTACCGATCTGAAAGGTAACAAGCACTCTCTTTCGGATTATACAGGAAAGAACATAATCCTCATATTCTGGGCAACCTGGTGTGGACCCTGTAATATGGAAATACCACATCTTGTCGAATTAAGAAACAAAAAAAGCAAAGATGAACTTATTATGCTGGCGATAACAAAAGAAAACAAAGAAACAGTAAAACCTTTTGCAGATAACAAGAACATTAATTATACCGTTCTTTTGGCAGATAAAGAACTTCCGGAGCCTTTCAACCAGATACAGGGTATTCCTTCAAGTTTTTACATAAATGAAAACCGGGAGATCAAAGTAGCGGCAATGGGGCTGGTTCCTTTAGGGGATATGAAAAAAATTCTAAGAGCTGAATGGTAAATTAAGTTAAAATGGAAATTTTTCTGGACAAATTAAAATAAATCGGTAAAATCGCCGCTTTTATGGTTGTGAATCTTTAAGTTGAAAGAGGCAAGTTATGGCACATAAAAAGGGACAAGGTTCTTCCAGGAACGGAAGAGACAGTAATCCTCAATATAGAGGCGTAAAATTATATGGCGGGCAGAAAGCCAAGGCAGGCTCGATAATTGTAAAACAATGCGGGACAAAGTTCTTTGCCGGCAACAACGTAAAAATGGGAAAAGATTATACGTTGTTTGCAACTACCGAAGGAAACGTGCAGTTTGCCGGTAGAAAAGTCCATGTAGTTTAAAGAAAGAAATGATTAATAGATCATGATAAGGATGGTGTATTGCCATCCTTTTTTTATATTCTAAGTAAATTATGTTTGTAGATGAAGCACAAATCTGGGTAAAGGCCGGCGACGGCGGAAACGGTTGCCTCAGCTTCCACAGGGAAAAATTTATCGCAAAAGGCGGACCTGACGGAGGCGACGGAGGCAAAGGGGGAGATGTATATTTTGTCGCAACCCAAGAGAAAGACACCCTGCTTGATTTTGCGGGCAAACACCACTGGAAAGCGGAAAACGGTAAGGAAGGACAGGGATCAAACAAAACCGGAGCAAGCGGCGAAGACCTCACCGTCAAGGTACCTGTAGGAACAATGGTTTACGATACCGATATCGATCTGATGATAAAAGACATGAACGAACCCAGCAAAAAAGTGCTTATCTGCAAAGGAGGAAAAGGCGGAAAAGGGAACAAGGCCTTTGCGACTTCCACTAACCAGGCACCCAGAAAAACCACCAGAGGGAAAAAAGGTGAAGAACGAAATCTTAAATTAATACTTAAACTTATCGCAGATGCAGGTCTTGTGGGACTTCCCAATGCCGGTAAAAGCACATTGGTATCTCGCTGTTCTGCCGCCAAGCCTAAAATAGCAGAATATCCCTTCACCACTTTAGAACCGGTATTGGGTATTGTCGATCTGCCGGACTTTCGAAGATTCGTTATCGCAGACATACCCGGAATTATAGAAGGTGCCCACAGCGGAAGCGGGCTTGGACTGGAATTTTTAAGGCATATAGAAAGAACACGTATTTTACTTCATGTACTGGACGTAGCACCTGCTGACGGTACCGACCCGGTTAAAAATTTTCACGTTATTAATAATGAATTGAAAGAATACAGTGATAAACTTTCCGAAAAAACTCAGATCGTTGTAGCAAATAAAATTGACCTTGACCCGGAAGGCGAAAAACTCAATGATATTAAAAGCAGGCTGGATAAAGATATAATCCCTGTCTCTGCTGTTACTGGAAAGGGTATCGAAGAACTTTCGGAATTACTGTGGAAAAAAATTCAGGAAACAAAGGCAACCGAGGAGTAGAAAATGAATATCCTTGCAATTGACATAGGAAACACGAATATAAACGTCGCCCTTTATTTGAAAGATGAGGAAAATACCGTTGAAAGCATTGCTGGAGGCGATAAAAAAAAACTTATAAAAGTCATCAAAGACAACTGGGGAAAGATACCTATACTGAAAAGATCCAAAGAAGGTAAAAGGGACGGTGTGATCATAGCCAGCAGTGTAAAAACGGAATGGACGAAAAGGATCAAATCTATTGTAAAAGATCAACTCGATGAAAAAGTAAAGATAATGGGCGAGGATATCCCCTACCCCATGGACTTGCAGGTAAAGGATTCTGACAAGGTAGGTTCTGACCGTATCCTCGCTGCCTGCGCCGCTTTTGCAGTTACCGAAAATGCCCTTGTAATAGCAGACTTCGGGACAGCAGTCACCATAGATATAGTCGATGAAAGAGGCATTTTCCTGGGCGGTTCTATCCTTCCAGGGTTCGAAATGGCGGCAAGGGCACTTAGTGAAAAAACCGCTCAGCTTCCCTACATTGAGGTGAAAAGACCTGAACTTCCCTTCGGTAAATCGACCGAGGAAGCTATAAACTGCGGCCTGTATTTCTCGGCGATCGGGGCACTGGAGGAGATCGTCAGAAGATACGCCGAAAAATTAGGATACTGGCCTCAGACTATAATAACCGGCACCGGCGGGGAAATGATAAAAGATGACTGCCCCTTCGTGGATTCATATGTCCCCAACCTGATTACAAAAGGGATCGCTTTCGCTTACAAAAAATACCTGGAATCTTTGGAGGAATAAAACGTCGGGATGGATACGGTATGTGCCCTCACAAGCTCAAAAGGCGTAGGCGCCTTAGCCACCATCGAAATAATCGGAGCTTGTGCAGCTGACATAGTTTCCGAAATCTTCTTTGCCCATACCGAAAAAAAGCCCGAATTTAAAGTCAATAACCTTTACCTGGGAATCATAAAAGACGACGGAAAATCTATTGACGAAGTCACTGTAGGAGTGGAAGCTCAGGATACAATAGCAATTCATTGTCACGGCAATCCTCTTATCGTCCGTGATATCATTCAGCTGATAAAAAATCATGGTGCAAATACAGTAACTGCAGAACAAGCCTTCATTAGAAAGCGAAAGTTAAAAAATAACATAAATACAATAGAGCTCGAGGTCGACATAAATATCCCTTTTTCTAAGACTCTTGAAGGGGCAAAGATACTTTTCAACCAAAAACAAAAGGGGCTGAATAAAAAGATCCGGCAATGGCTGTCTGAAAAAGAAAATATTTCAATAAATAAAATAAAGGAAGAAATTAAAGTAATCCTCTTAAACAGTCATATTTCAGACCTCCTTATACACGGCTGTAAGACCGTTTTGATCGGCCCTCCCAACAGCGGAAAAAGCACCCTGATAAATAATCTTGCAGGCAAAAACAAAGCCATAGTCTCCGATATCGCAGGCACTACCAGGGATTACATCACGGCAGAATGCAGAATTTGTCCGCTGAAACTGGAACTATTCGACACAGCAGGTCTGGACAGGATACTCATAGAAAAAAAAGGGAACATCGAAAAGCTTTCCCAGGAAATTTCCCTCGAAATAATTTCTCAAGCTGACTTGATCCTTTTAATCCTCGATGCTTCCATGCCCCTGCCCGATTTTGATACTGAACTTGCGGAAAGGGTTAAAAACAAAAAAACTATAACCGTTTTAAATAAATCCGATCTGGGCATAGTTATGGAAACGGATTCCCTGCCCGAATTTGCAAAAGACTTTGTAAAGATATCTGCCCTTCATGATGAGAACCTTAAGGAACTTAAAAAGAAGATTCTTTATTCTTTGAACGTTATAGATTATGATCTGGAATCGATCATCGCTTTTACAGAGAGGCAAAAGAAACTACTGAATAAAATTCTGGATACGGAAAAGAAAGCGGAAATTTTCCGAAAACTGAATAATTTAAGTGAATCTGAACTAAATATTTCATAAAGGATTATGAGCAAGAAATCTCAAAAACTGACACCTGCAATGAAGCAGTTTCATCATTTCAAGGACAAGTACCCCGATTCGGTACTTTTTTTCCGTATGGGAGATTTTTACGAGACATTCTACGAAGATGCCGAGATCTGCTCAAGGATACTTGGAATTGCATTAACCAGCAGGGACAAAAGCTCAAATCCCATCCCTCTTGCGGGAATACCATACCATGCAGTGGACAATTACCTTAAAAAAATGCTGCAGGCCGGCTACAAAGTTGCGGTATGCGAACAAGTCGAGGATCCCCAAAAGGCAAAAGGCGTGGTAAAAAGGGATGTCGTCAGGGTAGTGACGCCCGGCACTTTAACTGATGACATAATGCTCAATTCCAAAGAAGACAACTATCTCTGTGCAGTAGATGCTGATTCAGGTAATACTGCCGCGATAAGCTGGGTCGATATCTCCACAGGTCATTTTTATGTCCAGAAGATAAAAGAGGAAAAACTTCTTGATGAACTGATGAGGCTGTCACCTTCTGAGTGTCTTCTGCCTGACAGGCGGGGTGAACTTTTCGAGGCACAGGCCAAAAAGCTGCAAAAGCAGATAGCCGATCTGACTCATGCAACAATTACCCAAAGACCTGCCTGGTACTTTGACCCGCATCAGGCAGAAAACAAACTGAAAAAACATTTCGGCACAACCACCCTGGAAGGTTTCGGTATATCCGAAAACGACAACTGTATTATCCCAGCAGGTGCTATACTGGAATATCTGAACGAGACACAGAAGACCACTTTAAATCACATAACGAAAATCAAACTTGTAGACAGAAAAGATCATCTGCAGATTGACCCGACGACATTGAGGAGTCTGGAAGTTCTGAGAACCATCCGCTCAGAATCGACAAAAGGGTCACTCTTGCATTGCATCGATCAGACACTTACTGGAATGGGCGGCAGGATGATGCGAAACTGGCTCTGCATGCCCTTATCGGATAAAGATACCATCGAACTCAGACAGGACGTAATAGAAGAGACCGTTAAATCTTCTGAAAAACTTGAAAATCTAAGAGAGTGCCTTTCCAACATCTATGACCTGGAAAGGATCGTAGCGAGAATAAGCACCTTACGGGCATCACCTAAAGACCTTGTCGCCCTGGCAACCACTTTAAGGCGTGTGCCGCAAGTTAAAAAAATACTCAACACATTTTCCTCAGAACTTGCACTCAGATTATCAAAGAATTGCAACGAACTGAAGGATCTCGCAGATGTCATGGAGGCAGCTATCGAGCCGGAACCCCCTTCGATATTAAAGGACGGCGGTGTCATAAAAGACGGGTTCAACGAAGAACTCGATGAACTCAGAAGCGTATCCCGTGACGGCCAAACCTGGCTGAAAAACTACCAAAGCCTTCAGATCAAGGAAACAGGTATCGAAAAACTGAAGATCGGTTTTAACAAGGTATTCGGCTACTACATCGAAGTAGGTCACGCCCATTCAGATAAAGTGCCTCAGAACTTCGTAAGAAAACAGACCCTTAAAAATGCAGAAAGATATATCACAGAAGAATTGAAGGAATTCGAAAATAAAGCATTAGATGCAAGAGAAAAAGCACTGGAACTTGAAGTCACCATATTCGATCAGCTTAGAAAACACGCAGCTGATTATATCGAAGACCTGCAGAACCTGGCCCATAATCTGGCGTACTGTGACTGTCTTATGTCATTTGCTTACCTTGCAAAAAGAAGAAACTATGTCAGACCTGAAATTAATACCGGAAAAAAACTGATTATCAGTGAGGGAAAACACCCTGTACTGGCAGAAACCCTGGGCTCAGAATTCGTGGCAAACGATGTCGAGCTGGGAACAGGTTCAGATGATCTCTGTATCATCACCGGCCCTAACATGAGCGGGAAAAGCACATATATAAGACAAACCGCCCTTTTGGTTCTCCTTGCCCAGGCCGGCAGTTTCATCCCTGCAGAAAAGGCAGAGATCGGCCTGGTCGATCGAATTTTCACCCGTGTCGGTGCCTCCGATGAACTTGTAAAGGGAATGTCGACTTTCATGGTAGAAATGACAGAAACTGCTAATATCGTCAATAATGCCACCGAAAAGTCACTTGTAATTTTAGATGAAGTAGGAAGAGGAACCAGCACCTATGACGGACTGTCACTTGCCTGGGCGATCACCGAACACCTCGCCACCGAAATAAAATGCAGAACCCTTTTTGCCACACATTACCATGAACTCACCGAACTGGCAGAATTATTCGAGACTGTAAAGAATTGCAACGTTTCCGTTCGAGAGTGGATGGACGATATCGTCTTCTTACACAAGATACTGCCCGGGGGAACGGATAAAAGTTACGGCGTTCATGTTGCAAAACTGGCGGGCATCCCCGATAACATAATTGATCGAAGCAAGGAAATACTGCTGGAACTGGAAAACACATTTGCCAAAGAAGCCACCGGCAAAAACTTATCCAAAAAGAAAACCACAAAACAGCAGACCGACCTTCTTTTTGTTCAGAAGAACAAATCCATACTGGATAAACTGAATTCAACGGACGTAAACAACCTCACTCCGATAGAAGCTATCAATCTTTTAAATAAGATCAAAGACGAGATTTCTGAAAATTAATGCTCTGATTTGAAATCAGGCAAAATTTTATTGTCTAAACCATTTTTCTTATTTAAAATTGTTAAAAAGATTTGCCATTAATCGAATTTTTCGGAAAGGGGCAGAAAATGAAAAGCTTTAAAAGAATAGCTCTGACAATACTTCTTATAATCAGCACTTTTTCGGTATTATCCTGCACCGAAGTCGGAATTACCGGCAGAAAGCAGCTCAACGTCATTCCCGATTCCACCATAAACCGGATGGCTAACCAGACTTACCAGGAATTCATGAAAGAAAACAAAGTAAGTTCACAGGCAGACAAAATCGCACTGGTTAAAAAAGTAGGCAATAATATAAAAAACGCGGTGGAAGATTACGCAAACAGAAACTACATGTCAGAATCACTGGAAGGATATGACTGGCAGTTTACTCTCGTGGAAAGCAACTCCGTAAATGCCTTCGCTCTTCCCGGCGGTAAAGTAGTAGTTTATGAAGGCATGCTTCCGATAACTCAGGACGAACAGGGACTTGCCGTGGTAATAGGCCATGAAATAGCACACGTTTTTGCAGAGCACGGAAGCGAAAGAATGAGCCAGCAGCTTTTAGTGAGTGCAGGTGGTGCAGCTCTGTCTTCAGCAGTGGACAGTTCGAAATATAGCCAGATATTTATGCGGGCTTACGGCCTTGGTGCTCAGGTCGGTGTACTTTTGCCTTATAGCAGGGTTCACGAAAAAGAAGCAGACAAACTCGGACTTATTTTCATGGCACTTGCAGGCTACGATCCGGAAGAAGCAGTGGGTTTCTGGCAGAGAATGACAAAAGAAAAGGAAGGCCCTAAACCCCCGGAATTCTTGAGCACACATCCGTCCGATCAATCAAGAATCGCATTTATTAAAGATTACGTGCCGGTCGCCAAAAGATATTATAAGCAGTAGCTTATCTTTTCAGTGTATCAGACTTTATCCTCGATAGAATATCAATAAGCTTGTCGTGCAATTTGCCGTTGGTGGCGGCGATTTCGCTGCAGTCAGAAATTTCTTTGCCGTCAAAGTCGGTTATCTTTCCCCCTGCTTCCCGGAGTATCACCATGCCGGCAGCGATATCGTAGATCTTTAAATTTAGTTCCCAGAACCCGTCCATTCTGCCGCAGGCTGTATAGCACATATCCAGTGCAGCAGAGCCGAACCTTCGCACCCCCCTTGCCTTTGCAGCTATGACATTGAAATAAGGCAGATTATTATGCTCTAAATTTTCTCTCAAACACGCAAAGCCCGTGGCAAGGCAGCTGTCGACTATCTCATCGGTATCGGAAACCTTGATCTTATGGTCGTTTAAGAACGCACCCTTGTCCTTTTCGGCATAGAAAAGCTCATCTAAGGCAGGTCCGTAAACCGCCCCAAGTATCATTTCGCCTTCTTTTTCAAGACCTATCGAAACCGAATAAAACGGCTGATCGTGAATAAAAGAGGTCGTGCCGTCAATCGGGTCGATTATCCATCGATACTCATTGCCGCCCGTTTTGCCGCTCTCTTCTCCAAGAATAGCATGCTCGGGATATTTCTCTTTTATCTGTGAAACTATGTATTCTTCGACAGCGACATCGGCCTCCGTCACCAGGTCCTTCGAGGACTTTCTGTCGATCCCCAGCGACTTTCCCTTTTCCCTGTATTTCAGAGTTATGTCACCTGCCTGTTTTATGGTATCCTTTAAAAATTCAAGCATTACTGCTCCTTCTGGTATTCGGTATATTTTTTTGCACTTCCCTTGCACTTTTCTGCGGGGTATTTCTTTTTGGTAAGTTCCAGCTTGTCAGCTGCCGCCTTAAAAACATCTATCCCCAGTTCATCACAGAGAAAGATCGTAAACAAGAACACATCCCCGATCTCTTCTCTTATCATCTTCATCCTCTTTTCATCGAGTTTCCTTGACTCCTTATTCTCCAGCCACAGGAAATTTTCCAGTAATTCCGCGGCCTCAATGATCAAACCTTCTGCCAGGTTTTTGGGGGTGTGAAACTGCTTCCAGTCCCGCTCATCCCTGAACTTTATCGCTTCTTTTTTCAGTTGTTCAAATTCCATATTCCCAAAAACCTTTTTTCAAAAAAATAACTTTTCTAAAGTTGCAATAATCGCATCTTTCAATTAACGGATTTGCGCAAAATAAAAAATATATTTCTCAAAAAGTTTCTTTGACATATTCAAGCTCAATTTAATTTTACAGCCAAATTAAGGTTTTATTTCCTTTAGAACTTTATCAGCCATCGGATCAATGGCCACATGCCATGTAGTTTCCGGCCATTTCCATTTAATCGACATCGGTTTCTGGACATCATCGAGAGGTATTTCTGATGTATAATGAATTTTTATTTGGGGGGCATTTTTTATCTTACCATTTATCGAGATACCCCAGATATCAACTATCATTTTTTTTCTTCCCAGAACATTTTTAGGATAAACTGTTTTCCAGTAAAAAGTCCTGTCTTTACTTTTTTCCAGCTTAACAGAAATATCCGCCCGAACGGGAACAACATTCAGGCTGACATTGAATTCAGGATATTTTATCAGAAGTTGATGCCAGTTAGAATCATGTTCGATTTCTGTTATCTCCGATTCGGGATCATTATTTACTATTTTAAAGGTATCGGAAACACTTTTCCAAGATGAGACTATCGCAGGCATTATGCGAACTGCCAAAACATCCCCTTTTTTCTGCAAAGAATAAGTTTTCCCAAAAACCGGCGGTACAATCTTATTTGTTAACGCCTTGGCATCTGGGTTGGGATTGGCCGACTCTGCAGGATGAGCTTTTATTCTTTCATCTTCGATTGTCTGCCATTGTAAAAAAGCCCAGTCATTATCCGGTATCCAGTAAACCAGCGGGAAACTCTGCCATGCAAGTCCGCCCCACCGGCTCTCTGCTGTTGGCATTAATGGAAATTCAGTTAATGAGCCGATACGGATATTTTTTTTGATATAAGCATTCGCAAACACTCCGCCATAACAGGGGATATGAATATTTTTCCGGGGCGATTTACGTTCAGGTGCGTGTTCGTGCCATCCCTGGGAATAATATAACGCTCTGGCTAAAGCAGAGAAACGATGGTAAGGATTATTTGGCAGATTTTCCAATACCTTTTCCAGAGGTTTTATACTTTCTCGATAACGGGGCCTTTTACCCCGAGATTTAGTGAAATTGTAACATCTTATATGCGGTACACGCGGGCCGCCTGCAAATATATCATCGATCTCCAGCAATTCATCGAAAAGATCTTTATAGACAGAATAAACGACCGTATCTTTTTCCCTGGTGTACAATAAATACTGAGAAAGCAGATCAATACAGACGTTCCCGTAAGCATCGGACATATGCTCACCCCAACCCCAGTTTTTGTTTTTCCAGTACTTTGCGGCTTCGATAAAATTCTGTTTTAGAATTTCTGACTGTTCTTTCGGGGTTTCAACCATTTCCTGTATAAGCTTTGCACATACAAGGTCACCCAGATATTTATTTGGATAGAACTTTTTCCCTTCCCTGCTCTGTCCATATAACCAATTATAAAAATCCTTTAAGAGAGCATCTATAAGCTGTTGTGATTCAGGTGTAAATTCCTTGTAGTATTCTGCCTTGAGTATCAAAAGTCTTCTTGCAACGAAAAAAGCTGCATTGGTATCGCTTATGCCTTTATCCTCATAGTAATATTTGATACAGCCTGACTTCTCGTCCTGCATGTCTCGCAGTGTCTGAAGAACTCTTTCCACATTCGGGTGATCCAAAAGATCATAAGCTGACGCAAGTAGAAGATTACTCGCAGCGAAGCGGGCAGCATGAACTTTGTCCAACCCTTTTGTATCAGTTGTATGACCTTTACGAAGAGTTGACCACATCGCTATCTCATCGTTCCATGGTAATCTCCCATAGGCAAGCGATTCCCATGTATAAGATTTCTCACCGGCCTTAACGTTCAAATTAAAGAGTAAAGAAAAAAATATAAAAAGAAAAATCAACTTATTATTTACTTTCAAACCCCGATCATACCTTAACTTTATCGCTTCTTTTTTCAGTTGTTCGAATTCCATAACCTCTTACCGTTTTAAAAGATAAATTTATTACTACCACTCGCCCAAATCGTAGCGTTTAAAGAGGAATGTTGAAAGGAAAAAATTGCAGGATGAGGTTCTATCCAACACGAAAAAAATTTAGTTGAAAAGAAATCTTATAAACATATATTACAAATAATGTCAAATTACAGAAGATATTATCATAAAGGCGGATATTATTTCTTTTCGGTGGTAACCTACAACCGCCGGAAATTTCTTACCGACCCTTTGCCTCGAAAAATATTAAGAGAAATATGGCTTAAGGTAAAATCCGAAAGACCATTTAAGACCATTGCTTTATGCCTTTTGCCTGACCATCTGCATTGTATATGGAAATTACCGGAAAATGACTGCGACTATTCTATCCGATGGGCATCGATTAAGGCAAGATTTACAAAAGCCTATCTAAAACAAAAACAATCCGTAGGGTGGGGTTCTACCCCACGCGGAAAGAATCCTTCAAGAAAAAGAACCGGCGAGGCAAAAGTATGGCAGAGGAGATTTTGGGAACACCTTATAAGAGACGAAAATGATCTACACAAACACATCGATTACATACATTATAATCCTATTAAACACCAATTAACAGAAACAGCCGAAGCCTGGCCTTATTCGACATACAAGAAATTTATCAACACCAACCCCCTTTCAAAAGAACCACCGTCTTTAAATGACGTCTTTGTCCCGGAATGAATTAACCGCGTGGGATAAATCCCACCCTACATTTCAATCAAACTTATACGGATATGCTTAAACTGCCCCTTTACCCCTACGTTCTCACGTTCTAAAATTCACACGTAATAAAATCATATCAGCAGGATCGGCTCTTAGCTGAACCGCATTTTTAAACTTTTACTCTGCCTTTGCCTTATTAATACTGGCAAACTCAAATTATTGATAAAAAAATATAAAAACAAGGCCTTTGGTTCCGATAACTCTAATTTCAGAACGATAAAGTAAACTTGAATCACGGCAAAGTGAATTCACTTTACGACAAAGTAAACTTGAAATGCGACATATCAAACTTGAATTACGGCAAAGTAAACTTGAAATACAGCATATCAAGCTTGAAATAGAGCAAAGTAAATTTACTTTACGGCATATCAAGCTTCAAATACGATAAAGTAAGCTTGAAATACGATAAAGTAAACTTCAAATACGGCATTTGATATACCAGATAAAGCAATTCAGGCTTCAAATAATGTGTTTTAAAAAAGAAAAACTTAGAACTTAAATAATAATTTCAAAAAATAATCATTGACAATCGTACATTAAACATATAAAGTTTCACTTCAATTTTATTTAATATGTTCTCAGTCTATATTATGCCAAATTGGCATATTTCTTTTAAGTTTCTGCAATTTTGGCAGTTTTCATTTTTCATATATTCCTTAAAATCTGCAAAGGAAACCTATTTTACAGAAAATTAAAGCCTGTAAACCCTCTAACTTCCTTTTTTGTCGTTTTTTAAAGCTTGGCACAAAATTTGCGAATTCTTTTTGTAACTTTATTTTGAAATGGATTTTCCATGCTTTCATGGAGGAAGCATACATCCATAAATATTTTTTCAGGAGTAAAATTATGGGAAGAAAAGAACATCATGTAGTTCCCAATCCAGATGGTGGGTGGGATGTAAAAAAGAACGGTGCAAATCGTTCAAGTGGACATTATGATACAAAAGCTGAAGCGGAAAACGCTGGAAGAACAATCAGTAAAAATCAAAATACTGAATTTATTATTCATGGTAAAGATGGGAAAATACAAAGAAGGGACAGCCATGGAAATGACCCATATCCGCCTAAAGGTTAAGAATTGAGAGGGTCTAAAATAATGCCAAATAATATTAAGGACAGAATTGAATTTCTTTGGAAGGTTATTAGTAGATACGATCAATATTATAGTGAGACAAACAGCAAAGCCGCTGTATTATTAGCATTCAATACATTTATCTTGGGCACTATAATTATAAAATTTGATGAAATATGGAAAGTATTTGATGATTACTGTTTAACGATTTTTATTGCTAATATTTGCTTACTGATAATACTTTTAGCTACAATTATCTCGACATGGAAAGTAATTAAGGGCATATATCCTTTTCTTGATTCTCCTCAACATCCCGAGGATTATAATTCAAATATATTTTTTGGCCATGTCAACAATTATAAGAACGAAATTGACTACAAAAATAAGTTAGATAATTTTTCTTTAGAAAACTTAAATCAAGATCTTGCATTTCAAGCTTATATTCTTGCAAAAGGTCTTACAAAGAAATTCAATTTCTTTAAATCAGCCTTTAAGGCAAATTTGTGGCAAATGGCTGCTTTATTAGCCCTAGGTCTAACGAAAACTTTGATTACGATTTTTGAGAATCTTCCTTTTTAGGACAATTAAAATAATGACAAATTTACTTAAAAATTTAGAAAATATTTTTGATTTACATAAAGCAAAGCCAGGCTCAGTTTATAATTTTTCACAAAAAACAATAAATGAAGCTAGTACCAGCTTAGCTCCTTTCTATCAAGCCCAGAAATTCATAAGACCTTTATGGGGAAAACATGGTTTAAATGAACCTGATATGGGAGATCATCCAGATTTCAGGTATCTAAAAGGCAAAGATGATACCTGTTATAATCCAATTGTTACAATGTTCTTGGATATCACTAACTCAACTCGCTTAGGCTTATTGTATACACCTGATTTTGTTAGAACTATAAAATCAGCAATAATTAACATGGGCATCGACATTATTGCTTCTTTTGACGGCCATGTCCATAGGATTATGGGTGATGCTGTCATGGCTTATTTTGGGGGAAAGGATAGTAAAACAGAGAATGCTGTTATAGATGCAATAAATTGCGCTTCAGTTATTCAGTACTTTTTTGAAAATAAAGTTTCCCCCGAATTAAACGAAAATATAACTGGAGATAAAGTTGGTATTAGAATCGGAATCGACTATGGTCCAAAAGACTCAGTCCTTTGGAGTTCCTATGGCTATCCTAATGCAGAAGAAGTCACTGCTACTTCCCTCTTCGTAGATTTGGCAAGTAAATTGCAACAATCAGCCGGAAAAAATAATATAATGATTGGTCAGTCACTTAAAGAACACTTGGATTTTCCTGATGAACTGTTAGATATTAAGACATACAATGAAAATGGGGTCAGAGCAACAAAGCCAGATAACTATATAAGACCAAATTATACAAACACAGATGGGAAACAAATAAACTACCGTAAATGGATTCTTAGGTGGGATAAGTACTTATTTTTTTCCAACTTAGGGCAAATGACCAATCATAATCTTTTGGGAGATAAAGTATCACCTTTAAAAGTTAAGGCAGAGGTTTATGATGAAAAGTACGGCAATAAACTTTTCGACTATTCACCAACATCAAAAGTTAATACTAAGGGCAATTGGATAAAATTCATTGCAACTTTACCTTGTCCGGTTCAACTACCTGCAACTATAAATTTTAAAGTAGAAAATCACGGTAAAGAGGCTGGTACAGATTTAAAACACGATTATCCAAGAGAAATAACTACTGCAAACCGTACATATGAACGATGGGAACAACTTGAATATAGAGGGTTACACTACATGATTGTTGAAGTTTCAAATAGAAAAGGGTTAAAATTTAAAACAAATTATGGTGTTTATGTTAAATAGAAGTTCTTTGATACTCTTATCAAGATTAAGAACTGTAATAAGTCAAATATAAAACTTACCTTCTTTTCATATTTACTTATGGAAATCTTATTCTTCAGTAAAGGTCTGTTTTTATAACAGGAAAAGGTCAGTTCATGAGCGTGACCTTTTATGTTAAATCTTTTGCACCTTTTTCTGAATCCCTCTTCTGTTTCCATAATTTTTCTTTAACACCCTTTTATAAATAAAAGGGTGCCACCCATACCTTAATTTCTCCTGTCATTTTACAATAACTCACCCTTTTGCAGGCAAAAAGGTGCCACGCAGTTTAGGAAATACTTTTTTAAGCTTCATCCGCTTTGCTTATCTCTACGATCTCGAAGTTCATCTCGCCGCGTGGGATGGTGACGGAGCTTTTTTCTCCTTTTGCCATGCCGAAGATGGCATCGCCGACCGGTGACAGATAGGAGATGCTGCCGTTGTCGATATCTGCATCGTGAGGGCCTAGGAGCTGATAGGTTATCTTTTGGTCGTTGTCCAGGTCCTTGATGGTGACCACCGTCCCGAAATGGGCCCGGTCGGTATTGATCTTGGTGCAGTCGATCTTCTCGGATGTATTTATCGCACCCCTTAGTTCGCCCATCTTACCTTCCAGTAAACCAAGCTGCTTTCTGCCGTAGATATATTCGCCGTTTTCCTTAAGGTCGCCCTGCTCTCTGGCTTCGGCCACCCTCTGTCTTACTTCCTTGGCCTCTTCTTCGAGCTTTTCAAGCTCATCGTGTAACTTTTTAAATCCGGTTAATGAAATAGGCATAGGGTCTGCCATAGTTTATCTCCATTTACAAAAACATCTTTTCAATTTTAATTCCGTGGCATATTTTACGGATAATGATCTCTTAGTCAATGATTTTAAGTTTCAGTTCTCAAATCCCTTACATGTTTTTTTGCTGCGGGTTCGCAATAAAAGGATGCTTTACATTTTGTCAATAAAAGTTAATTTATATCCTGACGGCAGGAGTTTTCGGAAATTCAGATAGAGGAGAAAAGAAATGAAGGATGCGGCAATAAAGGTTTTCAAATTCGCGGCCTGTCTTGGGTTATGTTTTGCAGCGGGCGGGATCGGAGGATTTTTCATGACGGGAGATTCCCAGTGGTATATGCAGTTGGATAAGCCCTTTTTTATGCCGCCGGGGTGGGTATTCGGGCCTGTGTGGACGGTTCTTTATTTTCTGATGGCGGTATCGCTTTTTCTGGTATGGGATAAAGGGTTACGTTCCGGCAAAGTCAGGTCCGCAATAGTATGTTTTTTGATCCAGCTGGTATTAAACGCCGCCTGGACGCCTGTATTTTTCGGGGCTCATCTGATACTTCTGGGCTTTATAGTTATTATCCTTTTGTTTGTGGCGATAATTGCCACGATAATATTTTTCAAAAAGATCAGCACGGCTGCCGCTGTTTTATTGCTGCCTTATCTTTTGTGGGTCGGCTTTGCTGCGATACTGAACGGTTCAATCTGGTATCTGAACCGGTGAAGTCCCGCCGGTATTAAAAAACCGTAAAAACCTCCTTAAATGTCAATATAAGTTTATAAATGTCGGGTGAATATTGGATTTGAGCTAATTGAAACCTAAACTTGTAATTGAACTGAGTTTGGTTATAATTGCCTGTTTTAATTAACCGAATTGTTCAAAGATGCTTAGGATTTAAATTATGGCTAAATTGGCAAAATTAGATGACATTGTTTCACTTTGCAAAAGAAGAGGTTTTATTTTCCAGTCCAGCGAGATATACGGCGGGCTGGCGAGCTGTTACGACTACGGGCCGCTGGGTGTGGAGCTGAAGAATAACGTTAAAAACGCCTGGTGGAAGGCGATGGTGCAGATGCACGATAATATCATCGGCCTTGACTCCAGCATACTGATGCACCCGTTGGTCTGGAAAGCTTCCGGGCATGCCGATAAGTTCGCAGACCTCGTGGCAGAATGCAAGAACTGTAACACCCGGTCAAGGATCGACCATCTGGCAGATGACACCGGCGAACATACCGAGCACGTCAATATCGACACGGCAAGTATAAATGACCTGTCCAACAAGGTATGTCCGAACTGCGGCGAAACAGGCAAATTCACGGAACCGAAGGCCTTTCGTCTTATGTTCGAAACCGAGATGGGTGCAAGTGCCGATGACAGAATGACACTTTTTTTAAGGCCTGAAACCGCGCAGGGCATCTTCGCTAATTTCAAGAATGTTCTGGATACCACACGTGTCACCATTCCCTTCGGCATCGCTCAGATCGGAAAAAGCTTCAGAAACGAAGTCACCACCAAGGCATTTACATTCAGGACAAGGGAATTCGAACAGGCGGAACTGGAATTTTTCTGTGAACCGGGAACCGATGAAAACTGGTATGAATACTGGAAGGAACAGAGATTTAAATGGTATGCCGACCTGGGGATTAATAAAGATAACCTGCGATTCAGAAAACACGATGACGATGAACTTGCCCATTATGCAAAGGCATGCGTGGATATCGAATATAAATTTCCCTTCGGCTCAGGTGACTGGCAGGAACTTGAAGGGATCGCCAACAGGACGGATTTCGACTTAAGACAGCACCAGAGGGGAATCAGAACCTTAAACGACTGGTACGAAAATAACGGCGACCTTTCGAAGATAGAACTGAAGGAAGAGGACGACGAGCCGGAAAAAGGCCCGCTTTCATATTTCGATCAGCCGGAAAGAAAACGCTACATTCCCTACGTGATCGAACCCAGTGCCGGCATCGACAGGAGCATTCTTGCATTTCTGGTCGACGCCTATGATGAAGAGGAAGTCAGGGGCGAAACCCGTAACCTGCTGAGGTTCCATCCTTCACTTGCACCGACTAAAGTGGCTGTCTTCCCGCTTACCAAGAAGAAGGGGCTCCCTGATATAGCTAAAAAAATCACCGACAACCTTAAAAAATACTTCCCCTGCTTCTATGATGAAAAGGGAGCTATCGGAAGAAGGTACCGCAGACAGGATGAGGCAGGAACCCCCTACTGCGTGACTGTCGATTTCGACTCCTTGGATGATAACGCCGTCACTGTAAGAGACAGGGACTCCATGGATCAGGACAGAATACCCATGGACAAACTTAAAACTTATCTTCGTGAAAAACTCGACCTTTAAGATCAAGGTGAAATTATGGCTGCAAAAACAACTGTTGATAAACTGAAAGATTTTGTCGGACAGGACGTGACGCTGCAGGGCTGGATGTATAACAACCGCCCCAGCGGGAAACTGCAATTTCTTATTTTAAGGGACGGCACGGGACTTTGTCAGTGCGTGATCGAAAAGGTGAATTTATCCGATGATCTTTTCGAAGAAGTAAAACACCTGGGGCAGGAATCGTCTTTAGAAATCACCGGTACGGTACGGGAAGATGAAAGGAGTATCGGAGGTCACGAGCTTTCGGTCAAGGATATTAACATTATCCATGAGGCCGTCGATTATCCCATAACCCCGAAATCCCACGGCATCGACTTCCTTCTTAAACACCGCCACCTGCATTTAAGATCACAGGGTCCCTGGGCAATAGGAAAAATACGTCACACCATCATCGATGCGATAAGAACCTTCTTCAACGACAACGGCTTTACCCTGATAGACACCCCGATATTTACCACCATAGCAGGAGAAGAGGAATTGTCACTTTTCGAAGTTGATTACTTCGGTGAACCTATCCACCTGACCCAGACTGGACAGTTGTATCTTGAATCTGCTGCGATGGCATATAGAAAAGTTTACTGCTTCGGCCCTACGTTCCGGGCGGAAAAAAGCAAAACCAGAAGGCACCTTACGGAATTCTGGATGGTCGAGCCGGAGGTTGCATTCACCGATCTTGACGGTCTTCTGGAACTGGCGGAAAATTTCGTTTCGTTTATCGTTCAGAACATACTTGAAAAAAACAAAAACGAACTGGAAACGATCGATGCCGATATCGAGTCACTTGAAAAGATCAAACCGCCCTTTTACAGGATCACATATTCAGATGCAGTAGATATCCTGACCGGTCCGAAGGCACAGGATTTTCTTTCAAAAGAACTCGAAAATTTAAAATCACAGAAAAACGGGATAGAAAAGAAGATCAAGCAGCTGGAAGGTCAGCAAAAAGACCCCGGTATGAAGCAATGGAAAAAGGACAAGATTGCAGCAGAGGTCATCGAACTGAGAAGTCAGCTAGCAGAGGTAGAGACAAAGATCGAAAACAATCCAAAACACGCAGAACTTGCAGCCAATTTCAAATGGGGCAAGGACCTGGGCGGCTCGGACGAAACGATAATATCAAAAATGCACGACAAGCCGGTCTTTGTCACCCATTATCCGAAAAACGCCAAGGCCTTCTATATGAAAGTCGAAGAAGAAAACCCGAAAGTGGTTCAAAATTTCGACCTGCTTGCACCGCAGGGTTTCGGCGAAATAATCGGAGGTTCGATGAGAGAAGACGATTATGACACTTTAGTTAAAAAGATGAAGGATCAGAGCCTTGATCCGGAAAATTACCGCTGGTACCTTGACTTAAGGAAATTCGGTTCAGCACCGCACGGCGGGTTCGGCTTAGGTATCGAAAGGACCGTCGCATGGATCACCGGCGAACAGCACATCAGGCAGTGCATTGCATTCCCTCGAATGATGGACAAGGTTTACATTTAATGACCACCTGGACAATAAAAAAACTCCTTGAATGGATAACAGAGTATTTAAAGGATAAAGGGGTCGATTCTCCGAGGTTCGCAACAGAACTTCTATTAAGTCATGTCCTAGAAATGAAAAGGATAGAACTGTATACCAACTACAGCAAGCCGGTGGCAAAACCCGATCTGGATAAGCTTCATAAACTTGTAAAAAGAGCAGCGGAAAACGAACCGATTCAGTACCTTGTGGGCAGAACGCAGTTTTACTCTCTGGAGATCCAGGTCTCACCTGCCTGCCTTATTCCCCGGCCGGAAACTGAACAGCTTGTGGAAATTTCCATCGACTTTTTAAAAACCCGACGGGGACATCAAAAGATACTGGAACCCTGCACTGGCTCCGGCTGTATTTCGATCGCCCTTGCAAAAAACTTCCCTGACTGTGATATCGTTTCAACCGATATCAGCGAATCGGCTCTTTCAGTAGCTGAAAAAAATATCGAAAACCATAGTCTTCGGGATCAAACCAAACTGCTTAAAGGTAATTTATATGATCCGCTGATACCTGAAATGGAGGATGAGCAATTCGATCTTATAGTCTCAAATCCGCCATATGTCACTAATGCCGAATATGAAAAACTGGAGGAGAATGTTAAGGAATACGAACCCCGACGGGCCCTGCTTGCAGGTGAGTATGGAACCGATGTCATAGAACCTCTGATCGAAAAAGCTGCCGAATTTTTAAAATCCGGCGGATCCTTAATCTTTGAAATCGGCTATCAACAGGCGAATTTAGTGAAGCAATTAATAAATGAAAACAAAAATTTCGAGAACGTCAACATCTTCAAGGATTTTCAGAAAAACGACAGAATCGCCCGAACTTTCAAAAAATAAAACTAACCACTCAGATTTCATTCGATCATAATTATTACTTTATTTTCCTTGCAAAGATATACTTGCCTTGATAGTTTAAAGTAGAGGTGAAAATTTGGCATTTCAATATATTTTGAAACGGGAGGTAATTATGAAGAATCACTTAAAATTTATGCAACTTCTTATAATATTGGTTGCTGCTGTTTTTGTTTTAACAGGCTGCAGCAAAAAAGGGAAACAGGAAGCCGAGGAAAAGGCAAATGAAGACGTCCAGTATGCAACGGATCTCTGGGAACAGATAAAGGATTATAATAACTGGACTCAACCGGAAGGTTTTAAAGGATGGCAGGAAGGTAAAAGTCCGCACGGCTCGGTTCTTCAATATTATATTAACGATACCGCCGTGGAAGATTTAACCGCAGACGGAGCAGTTATAGTTAAGGAAAATTACTCCAAAGAAAGCAAAGATGCCATTATGTCGGTTACGGTGATGGAAAAACGCGAAGGCTATGATCCTGAAACTAAAGACTGGTTTTATGTAAAGTATTCGCCCAAAGGTGAAGTCATGAAAAATCCTGCAGGCAAAGACCTTGCCGGACTAATCGGCAAAGGAGGAACTAAAGGCTGCGTACCCTGTCACAGTGCCGCCGACGGTAATGATTACCTCTTTATGAACGATTAAGGAATACTTTGTGGCTTTCGGGATCATACTGGTTGCATGTTATATTGTTTTGGCTTGTGCTGCTCCTGTAATCGCAGCTTTGGTTGGAAATTCGGGTGGTAGTTTTCTTTACGAAGCCGGGAAAAATACAGCGCTGACCGGATTTACAATTTTAATACTCCAAAGCATACTGGCGGCAAGGTATAAATTTCTTACACGTCCCTTTGGACTGGACATTGTCATCCGATTTCACAGACTAATCGCCCTTTTTGCGGGATTACTTATCTTTGCCCACCCTATTCTTTTATATGCGGGAACCAGTGGAGGAAAAACAGCAACCTCGCTGGGCACTTCCTGGTACATCTGGCTTGGTCCAGTTGTTCTTTTTGCTTTAATTATTAATCTTGTCGTAAGTTCACGGAGAAAATTATTCGGCCTTACTTTCGAAAGGTGGAGATCTTTCCACGGAGTGATAGGTATTGTTATTTTTACAGGAGCTTTTCTTCACAGCTGGTTTGCCGGCTCCGATCTTAAACAACCCTCACTTCAAGTAATCTGGATCGTTTTGATCACCGCAGGTCTGGCTGTTTTCCTGCATCATCGTTTTATAAGGCCGATTATTATTGAAAAACATCCTTATACTGTCACAAATGTAAAACCGGAAGCAGAAAAAGTCTGGACTATAGAACTTGAACCTTCGAAAGGGCAGGAAATTTTTGATTATCTTCCCGGCCAGTTTCATTTTATAACACTGCACAGAAGCAGAGACCTGCCGGAAGAAGAACATCATTTTACGATATCTTCATCTCCCGAAAATAAAAAAGTCATCGCATCTACCATTAAAGAAATCGGCGACTTTACCTCAACCATAGGACAAACCAAAGCCGGAGATAAAGTCAGCGTTCAGGGAGCTTTCGGAAGATTCTCTTACTGTCTCCATCCGGAAGAAACCGACCTTGTGTTCATTGCCGGCGGCATCGGGATAACACCCATAATGAGCATGCTCAGATGCATGAGGGATCGAAGTGAGGATTATAAAGTCACTTTGCTATACGGAAACCGGACCGAGCCTTCGATAGCCTTTAAAAACGAACTTGATGAAATGCAGGCAGGTGATAATCCCAGTTTAAATGTGGTGCATGTTCTCAGCAAGGCCGATGAACAGTGGACAGGAGAAAAGGGTTACATAACACGAGAAATTCTAGAACGTTATGCAGGGACTGATATTTCCGGCAAAACTTTCTATATTTGCGGGCCGGTGCCAATGAGAAAAAAAACAGTTGCGAACCTCAAAAACATGGGAGTAAAGGACAATAAAATCCGGACAGAAATATTTTCACTTGTAGATTAAAAGGAAAAGACCATGAGGCACACAAAACTCAAAAAAATAACTTTGCTTGTTATAATTGTGATAGTCTTTTTCATACTTGGAATTTCTTATATGCGTATTAAACCCGTCAGCGAAAAACAGCAACTAAAGAGCAAAGGAGCGGTTTTGTATAAAGAAAAAGGCTGTATTAATTGCCATTATCCAAATTCGACCGAAGACAAGATCGGTCCCGGCTTAAAAGGAATTCTTGATCGTGAAACTTTCCCGGTAAGTAACTGGACTGCCACCCGTGAGAATCTTAAAAAACAGATTATTGACCCTTATAACAATATGCCTTCCTACAAAGATCGTCTGACTGAAAAAGAAATGGAACAGTTACTCGATTATATTGAGTCACTTTAACACAGTATATCGTATTGAATACTTATTCGGAAATTACAATATGGAAAAATATTTTAATTCTATACAGATTCAAGTTTGGGTTAGTTTCCTGAATTAGGCAGATTCTTTTTCACCAGACGAAAGAGATAAACAAACATAAGATCAAAAAGAAAAAGGCTCATGAAAACATGAGCCTTTTTTTTAATATCCAAATAACTTTGGTTTTCAGTACTTCAGAAGCGTTTTCACATCATATTTTCTGAGCTTTTCAATTCCTTTCAAAAACTCAAGCTCAACTAAAAAAGCAATTCCCTGCACCTGTCCTCCAATTTTCTCTATCAGTTCGCAAGCAGCCGCCATAGTTCCACCAGTTGCGAGCAGATCATCCAGCATCAATATCTTATTCCCTTTCAAAACCGAATCGGCATGTACTTCGAGAGTATCCGTGCCGTACTCCAGATCATAATCGATGGTCGCTATGTCGTGAGGCAATTTTCCCTTCTTTCGAATAGGTATAAACCCGGCACCAATCTTCTCTGCAACTGCCGCCCCAAAAATAAATCCTCTTGCCTCTATACCTGCAACCTGGTCGACCTCTTTTTCTTTAAAACACCCCGCAAGTTTTTCAACTGCGTAAGAGAAAGCCTTTGCATCGGAAAGCATCGGGGTAATGTCCCTGAAGAGTACACCCTTTTTCGGCCAGTCCGGTATGTCTCTGATATGGTCTTTTAAATTTATTTCTTCATTCATAAAAAAACCTCTCTAAACTTTGAGCTTAAAGAGGTATTATTTACAAATCTCTAAAAAAATCAAGTAAATGAAAATTAATATTTTATTCATTCATAAATTCATAAAGCTTGGTGAGGGCCTCTTTTTGTATCTGTCTTATTCTTTCTCTTGTAAGATTGAATTTTTTCCCGATCTCTTTCAGGGTCTTAGGCTTTTTACCATCCAGGCCGTAATGCATTTTTAATATCTTTGCTTCTCGGGTATCTATCCTGTCCAGAAGTGAAACAGCTTTTTTCTTTTCTTCATACGCCTCCATCTCATCGCTAGGCCTTCCCTCCGAATGATCCATCAGGGTTGTCTCAAGGATATCGGTCTCTTCCTGGGTATCGTTTATAGCAGCCTCTTTAACCTTATTTAATACATCAACAATTTCATTTATTACCTTAGCTTTTTTCAACGGCATCTTCATCATATCCGCCATCTCTTCCAATGTCGGGGGTCTGCCGATCTTTGTTTCCATCTCTGATGCGGTATGCCTCCACTGATTGATCAACGCAACCATGTATGTGGGAATATGAACAGGCCTTACATCGCTAAGCATTGCCCTTTTTATACTTTGCTTTATCCACCAGGCAGCATAAGTACTGAAACGGTTACCACGATAAGGATCAAAATAATCCACCGCCCTTATCAAACCAAGGTTACCTTCTTCGATCAAATCAGCCAGACTCATACCACGATTAGTAAATTTCTTTGCGATATTGACTACCAGCCTCAAATTACTTCTCACCAGATGATCCCTGGCAAGGGGATCACATTCCTCTATAACCCGTCTTCCAAGCTCTTTTTCTTCCTCGGCAGTAAGTAAAGGGGCCTCATCGATTTCCGTCAAATAATCTTTTATTGTTATGTCAAAAGCTATTTTATCAACTCCCGCCCGCCAATCACTGGCAATATGGGCAAATTAAAACACATTGCATACATTTCTTAACTTACCTATCTTATCGTCCAAATAAGAGACGAGGTTAATTTAAGGGGAGATTATTATAAATAATTAAAAAAAGGGCCGATAAAAATCGACCCTTAATACTGTTAAGTTTAGAAAAAGAACTATTCTTCTTCATCCTGTTTCTTGATCTGCGCTACATCCTCATCAGAAAGTACTGTTTCAGGACCTGCCGGTTTGGATTTCTCTTTTCTCTTTTCGGGCTCTTCCTTGGCCTCTTCTTCTTCCTCAGCTGCCCATTTTGCCCTTCTAAGACTCAGACCTATCTTACGCTCATCAGTATCGACTTTGAGAATCTTAACCTCAACCTCTTCGCCTTCCTTGATGACATCCTGAGGCTTGTCGACCTTGTGATCTGCAAGTTCTGAAATATGCAGCAACCCTTCAAGATCAGGTTCTAACTCGATAAAGGCTCCGAAATTCGTAATCTTCGTAACTTTACCTTTAATGATCTGACCGGGAAGATATTTCTCCGGAATGGCTTTGACCCACGGGTCTTCTGTCAACTGTTTAAGTCCCAGAGAAACCCGCTGTTTATCTTCGTCGATATCCAGCACAACGCATTTTATCTTCTGGCCTTTTTCCAATGCTTCGCTCGGATGGCTGTATTTTCTTGTCCAGCTGAGATCAGAAATATGGATCATGCCGTCAATACCTTCTTCGATCTCTACAAAAGCACCGAAATTCGTAAAGCTTCTAACGGTCGCCTCAACGATGGTTCCTTCAGGATATTTCTGTGCCGCAATTTCCCAGGGATTTGCCTCTGTCTGCTTAAGACCAAGCGAAATTTCCTGTTTGTCCTTATTGACATTAAGAACTACAACTTCTATCTCGTCACCGAGTTTCAGCATTTCACTGGGATGATTCAGACGTTTGGTCCAGCTCATCTCACTGATATGCACAAGGCCTTCGATGCCGTCCTCGAGTCTTACGAATACGCCGTAATTCATGACGTTAACGACAGTACCCTTGACCTTCGAGCCGACCGGATATTTATCTTCGACATTCTCCCACGGACTTTCGGTCTTCTGCTTAAGACCAAGCGAAACTTTTTCATTTTCCTTGTCAACACCGATAACAACACATTCAATCTCCTGGTCAAGTTCAAGCATCTCTGATGGATGTGAAATCCTGCCCCAACTGAGATCAGAAATATGAAGCAGACCGTCAAGCCCTCCGAGATCCACAAATACGCCGAAATCTGCGATATTCTTGACCACACCTTTTCTGATCTGGCCGACTTCGATCTCTTCGAGTATCTGTTCTTTGCTGCTCTGGCGTTCTTCTTCGATCAGTCGGCGTCTTGAAACAACAATATTTCTGCCTTCGACGTCGATCTTGAGTATCTTACTCTTTATCTCTTTACCGATGAATCTGCTGATGTCGCCCGGCTTTCTGATATCCACCTGTGAAGCGGGCAGAAATACCGGAACTCCGATATCAACCAGAAGACCGCCCTTGATCCTTCTTATGACCTTACCGGTGACAACATCACCTTCGGACTTGGTTTCGATGATGTGTTCCCAGCCTCTGATCCTGTCAGCCTTGCGTTTACTCAGAGGTATCAGACCTCCGCTTGCATCCATGTCTTCGAGCAGTACTTCGATTTCCTTGCCTTCTTCGATCTCATCAGGATCGTCGAATTCACTTGCATCAACAACACCTTCACTCTTAAGTCCTACCTCAACTATTACATCATTACCGAGTTGTGAAACTATCTTGCCCTTGAGTATCGAACCGGGTAGCTGTTCGTCGACTTTTTCCTGAAGTATTTCTTCCAAATATTCTGTATCCTGTTCTGAATACAGTTTTTCAACCTGTTTTTCGATCTCATCTTTTGTGAAATCATATTTACTGAAAATATTTCTATCTACCATAAAATTTTCCTTGTGGAATTTCATTCTTCTGCCGACCTGACTCCACACCTGTCGGCCGACAGGACTAAACAAAATATCCGATTAAATTAATTTATAATTATCTGCCGACGACCACCGCCGGCATGTCTTTTTACAATTTCGACAGGTTTTCAACGAATTCCTCGATTATCCAGTCCGGAGTCGATGCCCCCGCAGTTACACCTGCTTTACTTTTATCCAAGATTGTACTTTTATCAAATTCTTTCCAGTTTTGCAAATGAAACGTTGAAGAATTATATTTTTTACACAACTCCACCAGGCGTCTCGTATTTGCGCTGTTTTTCCCCCCAAGAACGAACATAACATCCACCTGCTTGCAGACCTCAATAGCCGCCTCCTGCCTTTTTACAGTTTCCTTGCATAAAGTATTAACTACCTTTAGTTCCGAAAAATCCTTTGAAGCCACAGCTCCAACCACTTCACCGAAAAAAGCAGGCCCCTTAGTCGTCTGGCAAACCAGCCCCAGCTTACAGCCTGCAGGTATTTTATCCAGGTCCTTTACGCCTGCAACAACTTCAACATCTTTCACGCATCCCACGACCGATTTCACTTCCGGATGATCCTTATCTCCCACGACTATGACCTTATAGCCTTCATCCTCCAGCCTTCTTGCCTCATCCTGCAATCTCTTAACCAGTACACAGGTCGCATCAACAATCTTCAATCTTTTTTCCTTAAGTTTTTCAATTACCGAAGGCGATGCACCGTGAGACCTTATCAGCACCGTTCCCCCTCTTATTTCATCGATCTTTTCGACTGTCTTTAACCCGTTTTCCGCCAGTCGATTCACCACGTCTTCGTTATGTATTATCGGGCCGAGGCAGTAAACTTCAGGTTCTTCTGCCAATACCCTCTCTGCAAGGCTGATGGCGGAACGAACCCCTGGGCAGAATCCGCATTTTTTTGCTAATATAACTTCCACAATAATCCTCAAAATAATTAATCGGTTTTCCAGTAAAAAGGATAAGTGTTAAATATCGCACCATTACTGAGAACTCTCGGATCTTTCTGCTGTTTAAGATTATTCATCAACTTGTTCCTAAGTTCTTCTTTGATCTTCTTATACTCCTCTTTTTCTGCAAGATTTTTTAAACAAGCCTCATCCTTTTTTATATTGTACAACTCTTCACCCCGTCTTTTACCGAAAGCTGCCTCAAAAAGCTCCGGGTGTTTAGCTTTATTTTTTATCATATATTCCTTGGTGGCCGACCCTGTCACCTTGCCAAAAGGGTCAACATCACCGTAAGTGGGCGGATCACCCGCAGGCCATCTGTCAGGCTTGAAATTTTTTATATACAAATATTCATCAGTCCTTATCGCCCTGCAGGGATACCCCACATCACCTTCACGGCACAGTGTATGCCTTTCGAAACCTGTCAATACGAATTGCCTTTCCGGCTCAACCCTGCCGGACCTGGCTGACAAAAGAATGTTCATTATACTTTTGCCCGTCACTTCGTTTGGCACCTTTACGTCTGCAGCTTCAAGGAAAGTCGGCATCAAGTCGATGAAGCTGACCGGGTCGTCAACTACTCTGCCGGGCTTAACTTTGTCACCCCATCTTACAGCCAGAGGTACATGTGTGCCGTATTCATAAAGTGTCGCCTTTGCTTTAGGAAAAGGCATGCCGTTGTCACCTGTCACAACAATTATCGTGTTATCCAGTTCTCCCTTTTCTTCAAGCAGATCTATCATCCTGCCCAAATGTTTATCGAACCACTCTATTTCAAATGCATAATCAAGCAGATCGCCTCTTACTTTTTCTTCGTCAGGCAGAAATTCCGGTACGTTAACCTTACTTCGCTTCTTTCCTGCTTCGCTTCCTGACCCTCTCTTGTAAGGCCTGTGCGGTTCAAAACCTCCGTACCAGAAACAGAAAGGCTTATCCTCCGGCTTATCTTCAATAAAACTTCTGAAATTACCTGCATAATCAATATTCCAGATACCCGAAGTCGGAACCTTGATTTTTTTTCTGTTATAAGTTTTTCCTGCCGGGTTTATACTTCTGCCCGATTTTTTAAAATCTCCTGGAGCCCATCCTTTGCCTGTATGTCCTGTAAAATAACCGCTTTTTTTCAGTATTTGGGGATAAACGTCGAATTTTGCGGGGAACTTACTGAATAAGACTCCCGCCTCTTCAAGTTCCCAGATATTTTTACCTGTAAGCATAGCCGCCCTTGCGGGACTGCACTGAGGTGCCGGACAAAATGCGTTATTAAATAAAACTCCCTCATTTGCAATTCGATCGAAGGCTGGAGTTTTGACAAAATCACACCCGTAAGCTCCTGCATGTTTCCAAGTCTGATCATCGGAGATCGCAACCAGTAAGTTGGGCCTCTTATGCTTCTCTTTTTTTGCAGTGCTTAGACACCCTCCGGAAAGCCCCGCTGCAAAGAAGAAACTCTTTCTCAGAAAATTCCTTCTATTGATCTGATGCATCATAATTTATTACTTCCTTTTTCATCTTTTTTCTGTTTTCATTCTGCATTTTTCTGACTGTTGCCGTAAGTTGTTCAGCCAGTTCATCTGCCTCCATGTTTTTGATCTGTTCTGCAGGTATCATTTCCCCGATTTTTACTCTCACCGGTTTGAAAAATGAAGGGAATTTTTCATGTCTGGACCATATTTCATAAGCTCCTTCGATATTGACCGGTATCACACCTGTTTTGCCTCTGCGGCAAAGTAATCCCAGTCCCAGCTTAAATTCCCTTATCCTGCCGTCTGAAGTACGTGTCGCCTCTGGATATAAACAGACTCCGTGACCTTTTTTCAATTCATTTATTACAGTCCTTATAGCTTTCAGATCGGATTGTCCCCTTTTAACCGGGATTGCATCGACTGCTGTTATTAACTTACCGAAACTGCCCTTAAAAAGTGTGTCACGTGCAAGAAAATGCAGCTGCCTCTTTATTGCAACTCCACAGAATATGGGATCAAAAAAACTCTGATGATTGCAGACAAACAAAAATGATCCCTCATCGGGAATATTCTCCCGTCCTTCCACTTTCATCCTGTAAAATATTTTAATCAGAACAATGAGCACATATCTGAAAAAAAAGTACAGCCGATTTCTCTTCTCTCTTTTATTTTTCATCTGTATTCAAATATTCTAATATGGTTTCAGTTACTTCCTGTATCGACATATCGCTTGTATCTATCTCTACCGCATCCTCTGCCTTTTTCAAGGGGCCTACTTTTCTGCTTTCATCCTTGCTGTCCCGTTCCCTGATGGCTTCCAGAATTTTTTCATAATCTGCCTCAATATTTTTGCCCTTTAATTCCTCGTACCTTCGGTTTGCCCTTTCTTCAATACTTGCATTTAAAAAGAATTTTTTATCAGCATCGGGAAATGCTACCGTCCCCTGATCTCTGCCTTCGGTGACAATTTTAACTTCTTTTTCAGCAAACTTTCTCTGCAGTTCTACCAGCATTTCCCTTATTTTTTCATTATTTGCGATAAATTTAACGGCTTCCGTGACTTCAGGCTTTCTAATTTCTTCAGATACTTCCTCCTCATCTATCCAGACCCGCATAATATCGTCTTCCGCTTCAAACTTAAATTCATGCTCATTTAAAATTTCCAGAACCGCATTTCCGTTTTCAAGACTGATACCCTTACGAAGGGCTGCTAATGTCACCGCCCTGTACATAGCACCGGTATCGAGAAAGGCTGCATCGATCTTTGCCGCAATTTTCCTTGCGATGGTGCTTTTACCGCTTCCTGCCGGTCCGTCTATAGTGACAATCAATCTATTCATTTTTTGCCCGTGCCCTTGCCGTCAACTTTTACGATTATCAAACTGGTATCGTCAATCTGCCTTGCCAGTCCTACAAAACGCCTTCTGTAGCCGAGTAAACTTTTGATCATCAGTTCAGCCCGCAAATCCTTTAATTCTTTCATCAAGGCAAGCAGTCTTTCTCTTCCCCACAGTTCACCGTCAAAATTGGCGGCATCTATCAGGCCGTCGGTATAAAAAATGAAACTGTCATTTTTATTAAGCCTGATCTTGCCTACTTCATATTCGGCATCTTTTTCGATACCCAGCACCAGGCCTCCCTTATCAAGCTCCGCAAATTTTCCGCTCCTGATCAGGATCGTAGGTTCATGACCGCAGTTGCAGTATGTCAGTGTTCCTTCTTCTACATCGAATATACCGTAAAAAAGAGTGACGAATTCACCAAGCTGGCACTCCCGGCAGGCGGTTGAATTAAGTTTATTTATGGTACTTAAAATATTGTCCTTGCAGCACTCAGTATCTGTATAAGCCCTTACAGCGCCTCTGAAGGTACTCGTCATCAAGGCAGCAGGAATACCTTTGCCAATCACATCAGCAATTACTACCGCGAATTTCTTCTCATCTATGGGAATAAAATCGTAAAAATCTCCGCCCACATCGAAACAGGGAATATATTTCGCTGCTATATCCAGCCCTTCGACTTTCGGAGCGTTGGCGGGGATCATTCTTCGCTGAATCACACCAGCTAACCTCATTTGCTCCTTGATCCTTTGCCCCTGGATAGCCTGCGAATAAAATCTCGCATTTGTAATGGCAACGGCACACTGGGATGCTACAGACCTGGCCATGGTTATATCTTCTTCGGAAAACCATTTTGGCTTCGGACTGTATAACCTTAATACACCTATAGGCTTGCCCTTGAATTCCATCGCCACGGTCAGCTGGCTAACCAGCCCTTCCTGCACGGTAGCCTTTTTATAACGAACCCTTCTGTCCTCGTTCATATCATCTATAACTATAGCCTTGCCGGAAAAAGCATCCTTGATAACCGGATCGTCCCTATCCACCGGTCCTTTATTCCGGTAGGCCTCGCTGAGTCCGAAAGTACTTCTCATCCTCAGTTCACCGCTTTCCGGATCAAGAAGACGAATGGAACAGGCCTTTACCCCTACAATATTTACAGCAGCCTCAGCCAGCTTATCCAATACCTCCTGAAGCGAAAAATCACCGGCAACAAGCGTAGTAAGCTGATAAAGCTGCCCGTCTTTGACTATTTCTTTTTTCGTTTTCTCTTTCATAACCCTTATTATTAAAATCTTTTATTATAATTTAACATAATTAATTTTTGAATAATATTTATTAAAAATTAAAACTTGCATAAAAAAGGACCATGGTTTAACATTTTTTACATGGAAAAAAAAGCAAAACATATAATTTTTAAAGGCTCTGTTCAAGGCGTAGGATTCAGATTTACATCCAATAATATCGCAAAACGCTACGGAGTTACAGGATACGTAAAAAATTTACCTAACGGAAACGTAGAATTGCTGGCTCAGGGCGATCCTGATGACATTAAAGGTCTCATCGCTGATCTTAAAGAGTCTTTCAGAATAACAGATACCGAAATAAAAAATGTACCATATAATTCAAGCTACGCCAATTTCAGAATAGCCTTTTAAATAGATTTCAGTTTTTTATAAACTCATAAAAGCCGGAGGGAGCTATGAGCAAATATGAATACATGATCTATTTCATGAAATATAAATCAGATGAACCTGCTTCTGAGCAGCTTCTGGAAAAGCTAAATGAAATGGGAAAGGACGGCTGGAGACTTCATCATATTTTCGGGGGGTCCACACAAAAAAATTTCAATGCCTGGAAAGGCGGCCAATACATACTTTTTGAAAAAGAGATCACTGAAGAGTAAATTAACCAGACAATCTTTTTACTAAAATTTCTTTATTTATGATATTTCTTAATGTATCTTATTTCTAACTCAGAATTTATACTATTATATAAGTTCAATTTCTGTAAAATATATTAAGTCAATTTTATTTCTGGTTCTTTATGGGAAAAGTAGAGGATAAATTAAAAGACCGCGAATTAATGGAGAAATTCATTAACGGAGACGAAAGCGCTTTCAAAGAGCTCGTAAGACGCTATAAAACTCCTCTATACATCTTTTTGAGAAGGTTTTTAAACACCCATGATCTTATTGAGGACGTCTTTCAGGAAACTTTCCTTCAGTTATACAACAGTAAAGAATCTTTCGATACTTCAAGGCCTTTAAAGCCCTGGCTGTTCACTATTGCTGCAAATAAGGCAAAAGATGCCTTAAGAAAAAGAAAACGAACATCTGCATTGCCTATAGGTACCATCACAGAACCCAATGAAATGTCTTTTAACGACGTTCTGAATTCCATGACTTCGGAGGATGAAACCCCGTTTAACGAGTTGGATAAGTCCGAAACAGCTCAGAAAGTCAGGGATGTAGTCGCCAAAATGCCCGACAATCTGCGACAAATTTTAATTTTAGCATATTTTAACAAATTTTCTTACAAACAAATGGCGGAGATACTCAGTATACCCATAGGAACGGTAAAGAGCCGGTTGCATACAGCGGTCGGAACTTTTGCAAAAATGTGGAAATCGTCAGTTGGGGAAAAAGGAGAATAAACAAAAAATGTTAACGAATGATAAAAAACAATTAATATTTGACTATTCTCTAGGCATTTGTGAAAAAGAAGACCACGAGAAAGCCAAAGACCTTATAGCCTCGGAATCCGAGGCTAAAAATTTACACGAGAAATTTAAATTTAATCTCTCTCCTTTGGACTCTCTGGAAAAAGAAGAATGTCCGCAGCATCTCGTTGACAGTACCATGGCAAGGATAAACGAGCAGTCCTCCGCAAGCACAGTCAAGCTGGAAGAGTTAATCGAAGATGAGAAAACTAAAAAGCCAGCCAGGATTTCCCCTTTCTGGACGAATATGGGCAGAAGACTTGCCACAGCGGCGGTTTTCATTGTCGTTGGTTCAGCCATAATCAGCGGCGTAAACTACATGCATTACGTAAATATGAAAAACAACTGCCAGGCACAACTATCAAAAATTTACAGCGGATTGACTAATTACTCTGCAGATTTTGACGGAAAAATGCCTGCAGTTTCAATGTCTTCGGGCACGCCCTGGTGGAAAGTAGGATACCAGGGAGACGGTAATGAATCCAATACGCGTCATTTGTGGCTCTTGCCCAAATACGGGTACATAAATCCAAGTAATTTTGTATGTCCGGGCAGCAACGTTAAGAAGGTAAAGATCGACCCTGAAAGCATTAAAAAATTATCGGACTTCCCTTCAAGAAATCATATAACCTACAGTTTCAAACTGATATGTGATGAACCCGTTTCACTTGAAAATATCGGCAGCAAGGTGATCATGGCAGATCTTAATCCCCTCTTCAAAGACCTGCCGAACGACTATACCGCAAAAATTAATATAAAACTCAATAAAGAACTGTTAAACAACAACTCCCCTAACCATAAACTTGAAGGCCAAAACGTATTGTTCGGGGACGGAAGTGTACAGTACATTAAGAAGAGAAAAATAGGTGTGAAACAGGACGATATCTTCACTCTGCAGAACACAGAAATTTACGAAGGAAATGAAGTTCCTCAATGTTCCAATGATTATTTCCTTGCTCCTTAGCTGATGAAAAGGCCCCGTCTGGGAAAGACGGGGTTTTTTATTTCTTCCTAAGTATGTTATTTAAACAGATTTCAGCGTTTCTTTTTAAACTTTCCAGTCCGGTTCTTTCAATATTAGTGCCCTTGAATTTGCTCCTGAAATCATCCTCATCCATTTCCATGATTTCGTAAAGATCAATATCTAGAAGGTCTTCCCTTAAATGAAAATCGTTATTACTGCACACAGGGGCCTTTGCATAATAGGGACAGTTCTTTAAACATTCATCACAGCCGAAAAGTCTGCCTTCAATTTTTTCTTTTAATTTTTCGGGAATTTCGCCTTTATGCTCTATGGTAAGGTAACTTATGCATTTATTTGCATCGAATTTCCCGTCTGCTTTCAACGCTCCTGTCGGACATGAACTTATACAAGCATTACACCTCGAACATCCTTTATCTATCGGCTCATCTGCAGCAAGTTCAATATTACAAACTATCTCCCCTAAAAACAGGCATGGACCTTTTTCAGGATGAATCAGCATATGATTCTTGCCGATAAATCCCAGTCCCGCCCTCTTTGCGAAAGCCCTTTCAGCTATCGGAACAGAATCCACACACACCTTAAACTTAAAGTTCTCATCGGTCTTTTCATTTATAAAATTCGCCAGTTCATAAAGCCTGTTCTTTATGAACATATGATAATCTTCATACTTTGCATGATCTGAGATACGCCCGGCAGCTTTGGATTTTTCAGCTATCTTTTTATCTCCCCTGACCTTGTAATTGAGGCCCGCAACTATTACGGATTTTGTCCCTTTCAATAATTCTTCGGGGTTAACCCTTTTTTCGAAATTTCTTTTCATATAATTCATGTCTGCAGCATAGCCGTCCTGGAGCCACTTTTGAAAAATTTCGACTTCCCTGCAGCTTAAAGAACCGGCATCTGTTATTCCAGCGACATCAAATCCCAGTTGCCTTGCTTTCGATTTGATTTTTTCGGAAAATTTCATAAGTTTCACATCGGTTAACATTTAATAATCTTTAAATTCATGGGGAATTATGTATCCTGTTATAATAACATTTAAATCAAATTGTTTATAATTAATTATAAATTGACATGTTAATTTTTATAAAAGGATTGGTTATAGGAAGCTTAATGTCCTTACCGGTAGGCCCGGTTGGACTTCTTTGCGTTCAGAGAACTTTCCACAAAGGCAGAATTTACGGCTTTATCTCGGGAGTAGGGGCTGCAACTGCAGACCTTATATTCGGCCTGATAGCTGCTCTCGGTCTTACTTATATCTCTGACTTCCTGCTAAAACAGCAGTACTGGCTCCGCATCCTGGGCGGTTTATTATTATTGGCTATCGGAATGAAAATCTTTTTTGCCAAAAAGACCAGCGCTAAAGAACCTGTAGAGGTAAAAAAGCTTTCTCAAAATTATATTTCTGCATTCTTTCTTACACTTTTTAATCCTTCGACTATTCTCGCCCTGACAGCAGTATTCGCTCTATTCGGGGTGGTAAATTCAGAAACACCATTTACCTCTGCCCTTGCACTTGCTATCGGCTTTTTTACAGGAATATGTTTGTTCTGGTTCGTATTCACAACTTTTGTAGGAAGATTTCACCATAAAATAGACATCAGCAATTTGATGATTTTAAATAAATGTCTGGGCAGCTTGATCGCTCTTTTGGGATTGGCTGCCATGATAAGTGTTTTAATTAGAAAATAAGAGGAAATAATTATGTCTGAAGCAATTTTAGGGATCATCGGCGGCACCGGATTCGAATCGAATCTTGCATCAATTTTGGAAAATACAAAACGCGAGAGGATCAAAACACCTTTCGGGCTTCCGAGCGATGATATCCTGATCGGAGAATTAAACAATGTAAAAGTGGCCTATTTAAACCGTCACGGCAAAGGTCATAAATTTTCACCGACTGCTATCCCCTACCGTGCCAACATCTTTGCATTGAAAAAACTCGGAGCCCGTTTCATTCTTTCTACCGCTGCTGTGGGTTCTTTAAAGGAAAACGTCAACCCTACAGAACTCGTCATTGTTGATCAGTTTATAGACAAAACCTTCAAGAGAAATACCAGTTTTTTTAATGAACATGCTGCTGTACACTGCGAAATGGCTGAACCCACCTGCACCAGGATTAACGGAATAATATTAGACTCCATCGATAAAGACAAACTTAAAGTTCATTCAAAAGGGACCTATGTCTGTATGGAGGGGCCGCAGTTCTCCACAAAAGCAGAATCTAAAATGCACAGAAAATGGGGAGGAGATCTTATTGGCATGACGGCAATGCCTGAGGCAAAGCTCGCCCGGGAAGCACAGATGTGTTATTCTCAAATCGCCCTTGTTACCGACTACGACTGCTGGAAGGAAGAACATACCTCTGCAACCAAGGAAGACCTCCTAAAAGAGATCATCGGAAATCTAAAACAGGCCTCGGAAAACACATTGACGCTGATAAAGAAATTCCTTGAAAATACAGACCGGATTTTTAATGAAAATTGTACTTGCAGAAACAGCCTAAAATTGGCTAATATGACCGATGAGGAAATGTTAGACAAGAAGACATGGAAAAAAATGGAAGTTTTATTCGAATAAAATGGATTTTAATAAATTATGGAAGGGATTTAAAAATGAAAAAAGTTATTAAACAAATTCTTCTGATCACAACTATACTCGCCCTTTGCTTGAATTTCACAGGCTGCAAAGAAGACTCCAGCAAAGCTAAGTTAGTAGCCTCAGAAAACATGCGACTGAAAAATGAACTTAAACAAAAAGAAGAGCAAATCAAAGACCTCAGGGAAAAACTCGATAAATGCCTTAAAGAAAATAAAAAACTTAAAGAAGAAAGCAAAAAAAATATTCAGGAATTAGTTGGCGGAATGTTTGATACAGTTGTTACCGAAAATGCAAAACTAAAAGAAGAGAACAAACAACTGAAGAAAAAGATCCAGCAGTTGAAAAAATAATCATTAATTAAAATTAATTATGGTCGAACGAAGGCGCAGAAATCTGCGCCTTTTTTATTTTCCCCGACTATTTGCCAGTAACTGCCAGACATTCGTCAACGGCATCGGTAAATTCAGAATCGGGATACTTCCTCTTCATTGCAGCTGCAACCAGGGCCACAAACATCGGCTGAGGGTCCAAAGGTCTTGAAGTCAAACAGGGATGTGCCTGCGTTCCCATAAAGAAGGGATGTTCCGGTATTTCCAGAATTTGCATTATAGGATATTCAGGTGCCTTACCGGAAAATACCAGTCCGCTGTTTTCCAGCGTTTCAATGTATTTCGGATCGACTTCATACCGATGTCTGAAACGCATTCTTGCATATTTGTTTTTGCCGAATAATTTCCATGCTTTGGTATCAGGTTTCAGTTCTATGTCCCTTCCTCCAAGTCTCATGTTTCCGCCGAGTCCCTCGATCTTCTTTTGTTCAGGGAGTACATCTATCACCGGTTCTTTACAATCCGGCTCTATTTCTGTACTGTTAGCGTTTTTGAGCCCCGCAACATTCCGGGCAAATTCTATAACCGCCATCTGGAAGCCGAAACAAATCCCCAGATATGGAAGGTCGTTTTCCCTTGCATACCTGACTGATGATATTTTGCCCTCGGCACCTCTGGTACCGAATCCTCCCGGTACAATAACACCGTCCACTTTTTCCAGGAATTTACCTGCATTTTCGTCATTAACCCCGGTCGTCTCTATCCATTCAATATTTACATCACAGTTCATCGCTATCCCTGCATGTTCGAGTGAATTTATTATAGAGGCATAACTGTCACGAACTGATGTATATTTACCTGTCATACCGATCGTCACTGTCTTTTCGGACTTGCCAATCTTATCAGTGAAATTCGTCCACTTACTCCACTCTTCTCTTTCTTTCTGAAGGTCTGCTTTTTCCTCTATTTTCAAAAGCCTGAGCACCTCGAAATCCAGCCCTCTGTCCCTTAGCATGGTGGGAATAGTATATATACTGGCAGCATCATGCATACTGAAAACACGTTCCACGGGAACATTACTGTAAATGCTTATCTTCTGCCTTGCTTTTTCATCCACGGGATTCCCCGCCCGGCAGGCTATTATATCCGGCTGAATTCCCAGCTGCATCAACTGCTTTATTCCCAGTTGTGCCGCCTTTGATTTTTGCTCGCCGAGGGTTTTCGGTTCAAGTATATAAGTCAGTGCCACAAAACGACAGCTGTTGGGCCCCTCTTCATAAGCAAGCTCACGCATCGCCTCTATGTAATATGCATTTTCAAGGTCGCCGACCGTACCGCCTATCTCAACAAACACGACATCGGCGTCACTTTCCATGGCAAGTGTCCTCAGCTTCAGCTTGACCTCACCTGTCACATGAGGGATCATCTGAACGTCCCTTCCAAGATAATCTCCGTGCCGCTCCTTATGAAGTACCGAATTGAATATCTGTCCGCTGGTGGCAAAATTATTTTTATTGAGATTCTGGTTCAGCATTCTTTCGTATGTTCCAAGGTCCATATCGCATTCCATACCGTCATCCAGCACGAAAACCTCGCCGTGACGATAAGGATTCAATGTCCCCGAATCTATGTTGAGATAGCCCTCCAGTTTTATCGGAGAAACCTTCATCCCCTTATCTTTAAGCAGCTTGGCAAGACAGGAGGAAAATATTCCCTTACCCAGGCCGCTCATAACGGTACCCAATACAATAACGTATTTTGTTTTGCCCTTCTTATAGCCCTTCGGTATTGGATAGAAAAATTCAGTATCCGTAGAAACTGCACTGACTGATACTAAAAGATCGTTTTTATCTGCCATAATGTCCCTTTATCTTATCTATCTTCCTTGATACTTTCTTTATATCGTTTAACGAATTTTTCATACTGACCGGAAGTATCTATTCCCTCACATACATGTTCAACTTTTCCCACCATTATCGAAAATCCGTTTTCCAGTACCCTGAGCTGCTCTAATTTTTCGCTCCTCTCCAGAAAAGTCGGTTGAAGTTTTGTTAATTTTTCAAGAAATTCCTTCCGGTATGCGTATATGCCCAGGTGTCGTAAATAGTCACTGCAGTTTCCGATACCTGCATTATCTCTGTTATAAGGCACCGGCAGTCTCGAAAAATAAATCGCCTCATTTTTTTTGTTAACTATTACTTTTACAACATTCGGATCATTCAGCTGGTTTTCATCTTCGATCTTCGATACAAGTGTTGCCATGGGCACTTTTTTATTTTTTTCCAGCAGCCGGGCAACTTTTTCTATACTCGATGGCTCAATTTCAGGTTCATCCGCCTGAACGTTCACCACAATATCAGCATCGTATCCTTTCATTGCCTCTGCAATCCGATCTGTACCGCTCCGGTGCTCCGAGGATGTCATGACACACTCACCGCCGAAACTTTTCACCGCCTCAAATACCTTATCACTGTCTGTAGCCACTATAACATCATCTACCGATTTAGCTCTCGATGCTGATTCGTAAGTATGCTGAACTAGATATTTGCCTGTCTTTTCAGCGAGAACTTTCCCGGGAAATCTTGTCGAACCGTATCTGGCTGGAATACATACAAAAATTTTCACTTGTTACCTCTTGACGCAAAAACTCCGTCAATATGATTAAAAAAATTCTAAAAAGGGTTTTACATAAATCCGGTATGGATAATTATAGTAGAACCTCTGCACGAATTTGTCAATACCGGAAACATACTTTTTGAAATAATTTCTCTTTTTCACATTAAATTAGTAATAAACTGTTACTTTTTAAAATGAAATGTATTTAAATACTGATAAGAAACCAAAATTTAAAAAATTTCAAAAAATTTAAATTTTTTCATTTTATCGTTGACATTGCGACCTCTTTTTTGCATAATTGTTTCTATGCATAGAAACACATATCATAACAATTTGTTCTGGTGGTGGCCTGCAGGATAATAAGTTCCGGCGGGCAAGTGTTTCTTTCTGTCAAAATTTAGAGCGAATACATGGATCAGCCTGCTGGATGAGCAGGCTGTTTTTTTAATATCAAAACTCAGGATTTAATATGAAAGATTATGAAAATATAATAAATAACGCAGAACCGGGAAAAATTATACCTATTGTAAAACAAATCGACATTGACGATCCCATGGATTTCTTCGCCAAGATCAGCGATTACGGCAGAGCTGAAAACTGCTGTCTTCTTGAATCGAGGGAATACCTGGCCGGCACCCAGGCACTAAGTTTCGGTACTGCTCGCCCTTGTCTTTATTTAAAAGGTGAAAAACAGGATTTCTCCATCCAGGCCTTAACCAATACCGGTAAAAGAATGATAGAGTATTTGATGAGCGACGAAGAAAGATTCTCTTTTTACGAAAATATCCAGTATGATAATGAAAGAATCAAAGGGAGAATTAAAAAGATCGATAAACTTACAGACGAACAGGCCCGGCTTAAGACCATAAACCAGATGGATGTTCTAAGAGCGGTTTCATCTGCCTTCGATCTGGCAAGCAAACCCTTCCGCGTGACCTGCGGCTTGTTAGGGGCATTGAGTTACGATTTCATTGACCAATTCGAGACTTTACCGGAAAACCAGGAAGACATTCTCAAAAATCCCGACTACGAGCTTTACTTCGCAGACAATATTTTTATTATGGACCATCAGCAGTCGCAGGGATACATCGTTGTAAACGTTATGGTAACCGACCATAATAAAGACCTGATAATCAAAGAAGCCCAGGACAACTTCGATTACTACCATAACATCTCAAGATTCGATACCCCCACCCAGAACAACATACGAAAGATTGAAAAAGAAACATTTTCCGATACAACCCGGCAGGAATTCGAAGATATGGTAAAAAATGCAAAACAGCATATCATCGACGGCGACATCTTCCAGGTAGTACTAAGCAGAACCCTTATGGAAAAATGTAACGATGAACCTCTAAACGTTTACAAAAGGCTGAGAAAACTTAATCCCTCACCCTATATGTTCTACATCAAAACACCCGGTACGACACTTATGGGTTCAAGTCCTGAATTGAATTTAAGGGTAAGTGGAACCGACCAGAAATACGTAGAGATCAGACCTATCGCAGGTACAAAACCTCGCGGAAGACTTAACGGAGAACTCGATCCTGAAACCGATATCCGCTACGAGGCAGAACTAAAAATTGACAAAAAAGAGCTCGCAGAACACATGATGCTCGTTGACCTAGCAAGAAACGACATTGCCCGGGTGGCAGAACCCGGAAGCAGAATTGTAAATGAGCTTCTCACTGTAGAAAAATATGCCTCCGTTCAACACCTGGTAAGTAACGTAAAAGGTAAACTCGCTAAAGACCTTGACGCTCTCAGTGCCTACCTTGCCACCATGAATATGGGGACACTGACCGGCGCTCCCAAGATCGAAGCTATGAAGATCATAAGGAACCTGGAAAAAACAAAAAGAGGATATTACGGCGGAGCTGTAATGTATTTGACCGTTGACGGCCAGTTCGACAGCTGTATTACTATTCGCAGCCTGCAGATAAAAGACGGCACCGCTTATGTAAGAGCAGGAGCCGGCATTGTTCACGACAGTGTGCCGAAAAGCGAATACGAAGAAACCGGCCACAAAGCCAATTCATGCTTAAAAGCTATAAGAGGTAATTCAAAATGAAAAAAAGAAAAGTACTGTTTATAGACAATTTTGACTCCTTCACCTACAATCTGGTAGATGATTTCTGTAAAAGAAACTGCCAGGCAAAGGTTTACAGATCAGATACACCCCTGAATGCTTTGATAGACATTTACAAAAGTTTTAAGCCGGATCTGCTTGTGATATCTCCCGGTCCCGGCTGCCCTAAGACTGCAGGTGTAACCTTAAAGGCCATCGAATATTTTAATGACAAACTCCCCATTTTCGGTGTATGCCTGGGACATCAGTCGATCGTAGAATATTTCGGCGGAAAAACCGGACACGCACCGCTTCCGATGCACGGGAAACCCTCCAGAGTTAATCATAAAATAAACGGCCTTTTCGAAAACATAGAAAACCCCTTACAGGCAGGAAGATATCACAGTCTTTGTTCTCAGGATATACCAGACTGCCTGAACATAACCGCAGAATTCGAGGGTATTGCTATGGGTATTCAGCACAAAACATTGCCCATTTACGGAGTACAGTTCCATCCTGAAAGCATACTTACGCCTTCAGGCGGTAAAATAATAGAGAATATTTTAAAAATCGCAGAAAACTACAATTCAAAATAAGGAAAGTATTATGGCAGGTATAACAGAAAATTTAGAATTAGTTTTGCAGGGAAAGGACTTGAGTTTTGACCAGTCAAGATCGGTTCTTGATGAGATATTTACCGGCACTGTTCCCAGGTCTCAGGTGGCAGCTTTTCTTACGGGTTTGAAAATAAAAGGTGAAAAAAGCCAGGAAATCGCGGGTCTGGCAAGATCACTTCGGGACCATGCAATAAAGGTCAAACCGAAGGTTGACCATCTCGTTGACACATGCGGAACGGGCGGAGCAAAGATAAAGACTTTCAATATCTCCACCGCAGCGGGTCTTGTTGCCGCCTCTGCAGGTGTTCGTGTCGCAAAACACGGGAACCGCGGTATTACGAGTAAATGCGGCTCAGCTGACGTCCTCAAAGGACTCGGCATAAACATCGAAGCACCCGTCGAAAAGATCGAGCAATGTATCGAGGAGGCGAATTTCGGGTTCATGTTCGCACCGATGTTCCATCCGGCAATGAAATTCGTTCAGCCCATAAGAAAGGAATTGCCATTTCGTACAGTCTTTAACATTCTCGGTCCCCTTGCCAATCCGGCAAACGCAGCAGGCCAGGTCATGGGGGTCGCTGAAGAAAGTCTCATGAAGGATATCATTCAAACCTTAAAACTGCTCGGTGTAAAAAGAGCTGTTGTCGTCCACAGCAATGGACTCGATGAAATAAGCACGCTTTCAATTACAAAAATAATGGAGCTTAAAGACGGGGATATAACTTCATACGATTTGGACCCTCAGAAATATGATATTCCTTTGACTGATATAAACACACTGAAAGGAGACACCCCGGAGATAAACAGCAGGATCGTAAAAGAAATTCTTTATGGAAAAGAAAAAGGAAACAAAAAAGATATCGTTGTAATTAATGCCGCAGCTGCCATAATGGTTAGTGGTTTGACAGATGATTACATTTCAGCTATAAAAATTGCCGATCAGTCGATAAAAGACGGCAAGGCCGCTGATACTCTGGAAAAAGTTATTAAAATCACTAATAGTTAAAAGGATTTTTAAATGTTAATTTGTAAAGTGAAAATTTGCGGGATCACCAACTACGAAGACGCCGAGGCAGCAGTGGAAATGGGTGCGGATCTGCTGGGATTCAACTTCTTTCCGGAAAGCCCCAGATACGTAACTATCGAAACAGTACAGGATATTATCCAAAAAATTCCCGCTTTCGTAAACACGGTCGGCGTATTCGTAAATCATTCATTCGATAACATAATTCAGGTCATCGATGCATGCCAGTTAAACTGGATACAGCTCCACGGAGATGAAAATATTGACTTCTGCTCTAAATTTAAAACCATAAATGTAAAAACAATGAAAGCCATAAGGGTAAAAGACCAGGAAGATATCAAACAAGCCCAGGAATTCCATACAGATGCAATTCTTCTGGACGCTTATCACCATGAAAAATACGGAGGCACAGGAGTAAAATTTGACTGGAACGTTATCGGCAGTATGGACAGAAGGGTTTTCCTCGCCGGAGGCATCGATCCGGATAATGCAGCAGAAGCAGTCGAACTCGGTGTTTACGGTATCGACGTATGCAGCAGTATCGAATCGGAACCCGGGAAAAAGGATCATAAAAAAATGCAGAAATTATTCGATAACATTAGGCACTTAAGAGGCTGATCATGAAAAATAAAGGAAAATATGGAGATTTTGGCGGATTTTACGTACCTGAGGTTCTGGTACCGGTTCTGGAAGAAGTGGAAACCGCCTTTTATAAATATAAGGAAAATGACCATTTCCTTACAGAACTTCGGGAGCTTTCAAAAAATTATGCAGGAAGGCCGACACCACTGTATTATGCAAAAAGATTGTCAGAACATTTGGGTTTCAGCGTTTATTTTAAAAGAGAAGACCTGCTTCACGGCGGAGCTCATAAAATAAACAATACCCTTGGCCAGGGACTGCTGGCAAAATATATGGGCAAAAAGAAGATCATCGCAGAAACCGGTGCAGGGCAGCATGGACTGGCTACTGCAATGATCGGGGCTTTGCTCGGGATGGAAACAAAAATATTCATGGGAAAGGTAGACATAGAAAGACAAAGCACCAACGTCCAGAAAATGAAACTATGCGGGGCGGAGGTTATATCGGTTAACACAGGGACCCAGACCCTCAAAGACGCCATAAATGAAGCCCTAAGGTACTGGATCGCAAACGTAGAGGATACTTTCTATCTTTTCGGCACAGCCGGCGGACCGCATCCCTTCCCCACAGTTGTAAGGTACTTTCAGAGTTGTATAGGAAAAGAAGCCAGAAAACAGTGCCTCGAGCAGATCGGGAGACTTCCTGACAAAGTGGTTGCATGTGTCGGTGGAGGAAGCAACGCCATCGGAATTTTCTCAGGATTTCTCGATGATAAAAAAGTTGAACTCATCGGCGTTGAAGCTGCCGGAAAAGGCATAAAAACTCCTGAACACGCAGCAACCCTTGTTGCAGGTAAGGTGGGAATTCTTCACGGTGCAAAATCTTACTTGCTGCAGGATGAATACGGTCAGGTCATGAATACTGAATCCATCAGTGCAGGTCTCGATTACCCCGGTGTCGGTCCGGAACACAGTTATTTAAAAGATATCGGAAGAGCACAATATGACGCTGCCGAAGATAAAGACGTAATCGAAGCTTTTCAGTTCATGTGCAAAAAAGAAGGGATTCTCCCTGCTCTGGAAAGTTCACATGCCATCGCGTATGTAATCCAGCAAAAAGATAATTTCTCACCTGACACTGTGGTACTGATCAACCTTTCCGGAAGAGGTGATAAAGACGCTAATATCGTAGAACAAACTAAACTTATGATGGAGTAATAAGAAAAAAATGAGATTGTATAAGCAAGTATTTTCAGAAATTGATCACAGTGCCCTTATACCTTTTTTTGTGATAGGTGACCCCGATTACCAGACAAGTCTGGAAGTGGTAAAATCTGCCATCGATGCAGGAGCCGACATCCTTGAGCTGGGCATACCCTTTTCCGACCCGATCGCCGACGGCCCAACCATTCAAAGCGCAGACATCCGGGCTGCAAAATCGGATATGAACCCTCAAAGAGCGATTCAGTTTATAAAAGAAGTAAAACAATACAAAGACATACCCATCGGTCTATTGATGTACTACAATCTAATATACAAATACGGCAGTAACAAATTCTTCAGAGATTTTCACGATGCCGGCGTAAACAGCGTTCTGGTAGCAGACATGAATATCGATGATGCCTATGAGATCATGGATGATGTCAAAAATTCAGGTCTCGACACTGTCTTTATGGTAACTCCGATCACTCATATCGACCGGATCAAAAAAATCGTTTCTTACACCACCGGATTCATATATACTGTTTCTCTTTTAGGTGTTACCGGAAGCCGGAACAGTCTGTCCGACACTGTCGAACCTATGGTAAAAAAACTCAAACAGATCACCGATGTCCCCGTCTGTGTGGGTTTTGGTATAAGCACTCCCGAGCACGCAGAAACGGTTGCAAAAGCCGGAGCTGACGGTGTCATTATAGGTTCCAGGCTTGTGAAAATGATTGAAAACAATTTAAGTGACAAAAATAAAATGCTTAAGGAAATATCGGAGTTTCTCAAATTGGTGAAAGAAAAATTAATTAATATTGAAAAAGTTCCATCCTGACTTTAAAATAAATTAGTTAAATTTATGAGTTTATTAAACAGGAGGGACTTATGTCTGATATATTGTATATCAAGGCCTCACCAAGAAAAGAAAGATCTTTTTCTATCTCGGTTGCAGATGCGTTCATAGAGGAATACCTTAAAAACAATTCACGGGATAATGTCAAGGTTCTCGATCTTTTCAATGACCCTATCCCGGAATTCGATCTTAAAGCAGCAAAGGGAAAATATAATATCATGCATGGCAAAGAATACACCGAAGAAGAAAAAAAGGCCTGGTCTGCCGTCACTAAGATCATAGATGAATTTAAATCTGCCGATAAATATGTATTTGCCGTACCTATGTGGAATTTTTCAATCCCTTACAAATTAAAGCAATATATAGATATCATTGTTCAGCCCACCTATACTTTCGGTGTTACCGAGGAAGGAGGTTACGTCGGACTGCTCGAGGACAGACCTACTTTCATTTCCTATGCACGGGGAGGTGAATATAAAGAGGAACAGGAAGCGATCGATCATCAAAAAAAATATTTAGAACTCATGCTTGCTTTCATGGGCATTAAGGATATAAAATCGGTCATCACTCAGCCCACTATCATGGTAGGGCCTGATGCCGCAGCGGAAAAGAAAACACAGTCAATAGAAAAAGCCGTTGAATATGCCAATAACTTCTAGTCTTTATCCGGGCGATAATAATATCTCGGCCTGCGATAGCGATATTGATACGGGTTATAGTAATCGAAATCTCTTTCCAGTCTAAATATATTTGAACGATTGGCTTCAATTCGGTTGTTGAAATTATCCAGTTCCTCGTCGACATTGCCCCTTAGTCTTTCTATTTCATCAGCCAATTTCTCATCAACTATTTCAAGATTACCGATTTGCCGGTTCATATCCGAACGCAGGTCATTTACATCTTTCCTCATAGCCTTGACCTCATCGAGCAACTCCCGGAGCCTCCGATCGACCATCGCCCTTTCTTCCAGTTTCTTCAATTCCGCCCTTGATTTCATTTCCTCTATCCATGTTTCACGGTCGGCCCTTATATTCTCGATTTTATCCTTTACTTCTTTCAGCATTCTGCTGTCAGGACGGGACTCTGACAACTGTCTTTCAGCCTTTTCAAGCAATCTGATTGCATTTATAAAATCATCCGGATCATCTTTGAAATCCCACGTGTTGGAAATGAAATACTCGGCCATATCCATCAAATATTGATACTCCGGCATATTATTGTACCTCAATGTCCTTGTATCGATGTTAACCTTGTTGAAAGTTTTGGTTTCAAATTTGTTGTCCCGGGCAATTTCAACAGCTATTTTCTTATCATCTTCGAAGATCAATTTACCGGAAACAAATTCCCCTTCCCTGGTAAAGAAGTTAACTTTCCTGATAAAACTCAACCTCTCATCTTGTTTTTGTTCATTATTTTTTTGCCTCTGTTCTGAACGCTCTTGAGAAAAAGCAAATGCACAAAAAAGCACTACCAGGCAAATTTCTGAAATGATCAATATTTTTATTTTTTTATTCATATTTATACCTCCCAAAACTTATAAGTATTATTATATAAAAAAATTGCCCTGTCTTTTAGTAAAAAACAAGGCTTTTAATTTCAGAAGTTTTTTAGACTTGCAAAAACTATTATCTGATCATCAGGTAGCTCCTCAAAACTTCCGCCACACTCCAGGCCTGGGCAAAACAAGCCCGGGGCTCTTGCGGCATATCCCCGTCAAATACCTCTGAGATACTTCCTAAACAAGCGTCATTGCTGATATGTTCAAGCAGAGGGGCAAGAAACTTTTTCGCCTTCTTTTTAGCTTTTTTATTTTCAGGGTTTACTTTAAGATATGCCTCAATAAATGCCCCCATCAGATAAGCCCAGACCGTACCTTGATGATACGCCTCATCTCTTTCATACTGTCCGCCTTCATATCTGCCGATATACCTTTGGTCTTCCGGGTTCAGTGACCTCAATCCGAAAGGAGTAAGCAGCTTTTTCTCAATATGCTCCACAATCGACTTCTGTCTTCTCAAAGATAAAGGCGAAAAAGCAAGCGAAACCGCAAATACCTGGTTAGGCCTTAAACTGGAATCGACTTCTCCGTCCGGCAATATGCAGTCATTCAAATATCCCTTATCTTCGTTCCAGAACTTCTCGCAGAAACTGACCTCTGACTTATCGGCAAGCTGATGATAATAATTAGCCTTATCAATATCTCTTTCGGCAAAGTATTCTCCCATTAGACATACCGCATTGTACCATAAAGCATTGACTTCCACTGCTTTTCCGTACCTGGGAGTAAAAACAACACCGTCAAATTTCGCATCCATCCAGGTCAGTTGAGTTTCTTCAGACCCTCCAGAGATAAGTCCGTCATCATCTGACTGAATGCCGAACCTGGTGCCGTTCCTGTATGATTTGATGATCAGTTCCAGTTTCCGCAATATCTTATTTTCGAATGTTTCCCTGTCTCCTGTCACCTTAAGGTATTCAAATGCCGCATTAATATACCACAAAGATGCATCTATGCTGTTAAAATGAGCTGTGTCACTTCTGTCATCGAACCTGTTCGGCACCATCCCCTCATCTATGGCATTCGCGAAAGTTGTCAAAACAGACTTTGCCTCATTATATCTGCCTGTACTAAGCAAAAGGCCGGGCAAGGAAATAAAAGCATCTCTGCCCCAGTCCGCAAACCAGGGAAAACCCGCCAGTATTGTAGTTCTGTGGCTATCTTCTGTCCCGCATTCTGTGACAAATTGATCGGCTGCAAGAACGAGTTTTTTGTGTATGTCATCACTTGCCTTTCCGCAGGATAAAAGCTGCCCCTGTCTTTTGGAAAGTTTATTTTTTACTTTTTCGAACTCATCCCTGTTGATATCTTCACCATCATATTGTAATTTTAAACTCGCACCCATTAGGATTTTATCATTGCCGCTAAGTTTATTTCTATAAAACCCCGGAGTCCAGATATCCTCCTTAAAACTCTGTCCTCTTTCGTGGTCTATACGGTAAGTAAAATTATACCACCAGTCGATATTTTCTTCGAATTTCATGCCCTCGCATTTTAAAAACAACTGACAGCTGTCGTCATAAGGATAATCTATCAAAAGCCCGTTACTTTCATGCTTTAATCTCAACTCAGCATCGGATCTCTGAAGATAATGAAAGTCCCTAAGACTTACAAAAGGTCTTAATATAAACTCGCTGTTTTCGGGTACTTCAGTAAGATCGTATTCGACGAATACTCTGTCGCGGTCAGGATCTAAATAAATCGATTTACTGAATTTAATTCCCTCGATTTCATATTCAAAATGCGCTCCGCTGTCCAGGTAAAACCTCTTGATATTTTCGAACCCGCACGGAGAAAAATGCCCGTTAAATTCGAAAGTTGAAATATCATAAGATTTACCCTCGATACTCAATGTCTCCCCGAGTGTTGACAACGAAACGACACGGTTGACCGGCGGATTCAAGGATCCGATCAAAAGTCCATGATATCTTCTGGAGTTACAACCTGTCACGGTAGAGGAAACATAACCTCCGCGGTTGTTCGTCAAAAGCCATTCTTTTTTAAGAAGTTCCTTGATTTTTTCCCCGGCTACCTCTGCCTCTGCCACTTTAAAATCTTTTGTTCCGGATAAGGTAAGCAAAATGAACCTCTCACATTAACTGTTTAATAAAAGTTTAAATCATCAGAAAAAGATATGTCAATTCAGAAATTTCAGACACAAGTCGGTTTATTATTCTTAGATTTTTTCGAATTCTTAAATTCCCTGATCTCGATCTCCTCTTCGGTCTCTTTGATCCTTTTTCTCAAATGTCCCAGAATATTCATGAAATTAATATAAGAATCATAAGGCGAATCATAGGGATTAAAATACTTATGCACGTCACCGTCTGCAAAATACTTCGTGCACATATAGTAAAAATGATCCGAAGTCAGCAGTTTTCGCCAATCCTCGATTATATCCTCATCTTTACTGCCCTTTACCTTGCTTTCGAGCCTGTAAACTTCATGCAAAGCACTTGACTGCATGGCATTGCCCAGCCAGGCTGAAAGATCTCTTTCTGTATCCGCCCAGCTCATTAAATGCGGCACATCGATTTCATCCATTACCTGATAACTTGCCGCAACTTCACCCGGTGTCTTAAAATCATTATCAGGGTGCTTAAGTATTTCACCCGGTAAGTACCTCATAAACTCAAATATCCCGGTATCCTTCCATTGATGTTCACCAAAAGTCTCATAATCCATGAAAAGGTTGATTACGTTGCCGCAGCCGTTGACATCATTAACCCACTTCGCAAATTTATCAGTCGTCAAAGGCCATTCCTTCCACCCTCTATTTGAAAAACGAAAAGCGATATCATCGCTTAAAGAGTAATTTTTCATCAAAAGCTTAAGCCCCTCACAGCCCTGCGGTCTGTAAACAAAATTCGGACTCCTGAATCCGAGTACCCTATCCGCCCCCTCACTTAATATCGCATCGAACCTTCCCGTCGATTCAATAACCCGGGCAAGGTCGTTATTGTAAATCAACTCTGTATTACGGAAAACGCGTGGTGTTTGGCCGAAATAATCTTCCATCAGCCCGGTATGCTTGTCGATCTGATCTATAAATTCATTACGTGAATATAGAAAACTTAAACTGTGATAATAAGTCTCAGATAGAAATTCAACGCAACCCGTCCTGGCAAGGGCATCGAAGGTGCTCAAAACTTCGGGAGAAAACTTTTCCAGTTGCTCAAGCAATGTCCCGGTTATACTGAAGGATACCTTAAACTTACCGTCATGTTTTCTTATAAGATCAAGAAGCAGATTGTTCATCGGCAGGTAACATTTTTCTGAAACCTTTCTGCATATCTCGCGGTTTTTATGCTCATCAAAATACTTGCTGTGGTCATCAAACACCGTATAATTTTTTAAGCGGTGAGGCTGATGAACCTGAAAATAAAAACATATTGAAGCCATTTGATATCCTACCTTCCGAAATACATATTTTTATCAAGCCAAAACACTTTCATATATCTTGGCACATTTTTCTGCAGAATCGGACCATCTCAACTTCCTTACCTCGAAATTTCCGTGATGCCTTAAAGTTATACCAAGCGGAGGGTATTTCAAAACTGCTGCCATTTTGTTGGCCATGTCATCAACATCCCAGAAATCCACCTTCAAAGCATGATTCAGCACCTCGGAAACTCCACTCTGTCTGCTGATTATAACCGGCACCTCATGATTAAGAGCTTCAAGCGGCACCAAGCCAAATGGCTCGGATACCGAGGGCATTACAAAAAGATCTGCCATCCTGTAAACCCTCTTTACATCATCACCTCTCAAAAAACCGGTAAATATTACCTTATGGCCTATACCCAGTTCAGCTGCCATATTAACAGACCTCTTCAGCAGATCACCCGAACCCGCCATGACGAACTTTACATTGTCCATTACCTTGAGCATCTTCTTGGCAGCCTGCAGGAAATACTCCGGCCCCTTCTGCATGGTAATCCTGCCTAAAAACAGAACAACCTTTTCGTTCTTCCTTATCACCTGATCCTCCAGAACCAGCTTATTTGGGGGGGTAAGGTCAACACCGTTATGAACTACCTCAACCATGTCACCTTCTATACCGTAGTGTGTTATTATAATATTTCTGGTAAAGTGACTCACTGCAATGATCTTATCTGCTGCATGCATGCCCTGTCTTTCAACATCATAGATCATCTGATTCACATTTTCTCCGCTCCTGTCAAACTCGGTTGAATGAACATGCACCACTAAGGGCTTGCCCGTCATCCTGGATACCGCAATACCTGCAGGATAAGTCATCCAGTCGTGAGCATGAACGACATCGAATTCCTTATCGGCAGCGAGTTCATAGGCGACCTTTGCATAACGATGTATTTCATTATACATATTCCCGCTGTAATCTTCCTCACCAACACCCTTGCTGCCGTTTTCATCCTCCCAATCCTGGTATTCCTCATAGTGAATTTGCTTTTTTTCTTTAATTATTTCTTCTACCTTTTTCTGATACTCCTCCGGAGTCATATAAGGCTCGAGAAATGTCTTAACGGAATGAAATTTCACATTTTTGAACTCTTCTGTCTTTTCATCGAAATGCGAAACAGTTTTTTTCTGTTTCTTTCTTTTATCGAACGGTGTAAGAAGGTCAACATGTGTGACGTATTCATTATCAACTACTTTGGGAAGGACAAAAGAGACATTAAGGCCTATCTTGTCCATTGCTTTCGTTAGCCCGTAGCATGCCGTGCCGAGGCCCCCACTTATAAACGGCGGAAACTCCCAGCCCAGCATAAATACTCTGGCACTGCTTAGTGAAGTCCGTTTCACCATAAAATATATTAAAGATCCGTCCTATTTAATTTAAAAAGAGTCTTCCTGATCTGCACTCTTTATTTAATTGAAAACAATGAAATATTCACTTCTGAAAAGCTAAAAAGTCTATTATATATTAGTCGGGACTTTTCGCCCGAAAAGTTGAATAATTTTTTGTAAAAATCTGCCCAATAACCTCAAAAAAAGCAATTTTATAGGCCAAAGCAGATTATTTCGATTCCCCCATTCCGCATGTTCTAACAGCCGTCCTGTTAATAACAGAACGGCTGCTGATAATCTTACTGCTCAGAACTTAATAAATTATATGTCCTGGGCTTTCACTGTGCTGCGGCGATTAGCTTTTGTCCTTTCGATCGCCTTATCAAGCATGTCATATACTGCATCGCTGATTGTTTCGATCGCTTCGCCTGATGTCATCATGTCTTTGCTTTTAATGTAAGCTTTGACCTTACTTGCTACTACCAATGTTTCTCTTTTAGCCATTATTAAGTCCTCCATGCTAAATAAAATTAACATAAATTACGATATCTTTCCATGATACCGATAGTCATTAAGAGTTTTAATAACCGTAAATCTGATTTTATGCAACAAAAAAATTGCCGAAAAGTGCTTTTTTTTGCATTTATAGGCCAAATTCCTGAAAATTTCTTTATTTTCAACCCCTCTTTTGAGAAATACCGCGTGAAATTAACTTTTTTTCACTTTTCTGCTTATCCCGTTTCTGTGTTTTGCCGAAATACTTTCTGCCTTTAAATAAGTGTAAATTGCTTTATATAAAGATTTATACGGAGGAGTAACATGACTGAAAGTCCGAAAAAAATCGATACAAAAAACGAAGATTACTTCGTTATAAAATATACCAGGAACGAAGATGTCGCAAGAGAGATCGCTCAGTTCCTCGAAAGGCAGCATATATCAGTTATCCTCCAGGACGAAGACGACGATATCGACTTTAACGGTTATGCCCTACTGGTTCCTGAAGACAATGTCGAGGAAGCCCAGATTTTAATAGAATCCGAAATGAGTATTAGTGATGGGGCTCAATACATGCAGGATGAATTTCTCGAACAGGAAATTGATTTCTCGTTTCTGGAAAACGAATTTTAATAAAATTCATTGCGAAAAGGATTATTCAATATGTCAGAAAAAAAAGAAATAGGCTGCAAGGACAATTTAGTCGAAAGAAGAAAAAATTCCGAAAGACGAAAAAGCGTAGTGGACAGAAGATTAGGACTCGATAGAAGAAGAGGGCCGGGAAAAAGAAGATCAGAAGCAAGAAAAAAAGCTGAAGAAGGACAGATGTCAGATGAACAGTTCGAGTTCCTCATGGCCATCGACCAGTACAGAAAGGAAAATTCAAGACCCTTTCCTACCTGGACAGAGGTTCTTGAGGTCATAAAGGCCTTGGGCTACAGAAAAGTCGCTGAACCTCAACCTCTAGATCCAAAACAAAAAAAGGAAAACAAAGTAAATAAAAAACAGAAGCAAAACGCTTAATGTGTTTACCTTAAAATAAACCCTCCTGAACCAAAGTAAAAAAGGCCGGCAACCCCGGCCTTTTTTGTTTCATATTACCATAAAATTAGTTTTGTATTCCTTACATTTCTCTGGTAAGATTTTAATATAAGGATTTTTGGAAGGGGAAAATATATGATCCATAATTTAAAAAACTCTGAGGGGAATAATAAATCTGATCGCAAAGATAAGAAGATTGCAATCCTTTCTCCGGTCGCATGGCGAACCCCTCCCAGGCACTACGGAGCATGGGAAACCGTCGCATCCAACATCACTGAAGGACTGGTGGAAAAAGACTGGGACATCACCCTTTTTGCAACTAAAGATTCCATAACGAAAGCAAAACTTCAGGCCGTCATTGAAAAAGGCTACGAAGAAGATAAAACCCAGGAAGCCAAAGTAGCGGAATGCCTTCACATCTCTGAACTCATGGAAAACGCCAATAAATTCGACCTTATCCACAACAACTATGATTTTCTTCCCTTAACCTACTCTAAACTGGTTGAAACTCCGATGCTAACCACTATCCACGGCTTTTCCTCTGATGAGATCAAAAAAGTTTATCGCAAATATAAAAACCTCTACTACGTGTCAATTAGTAACTCCGACCGTGACCCTGAACTGCCCTATCTGGCAACAGTGTATAACGGCATCGATCTCGAACAGATAACCTTCCATGAAAAACCGGGCAAATTCCTTGCCTTTCTGGGCAGGATCCATCCGGACAAAGGCACTCATCTTGCCATAAAGGTCGCCCATAAAACCGGCCAAAATTTAATAATTGCCGGCATCATACAGGATCGTGACTATTTTGAAAATATGCTGAAGCCTCACATCGATGAAAAACAGATAAAATACATCGGTCCGGTAAATCCTGAACAAAGAAACGAGCTCTTCAGGCAAACTAAAACCCTTCTTCACTTAAATACCATACCCGAACGTTTCGGCCTGGTCATGGCAGAAGCAATGGCAGCTGGAATACCCGTCATCGCCAGTGACCTCGGATCATGCAGAGAAGTTATCGAAGATAAAAAAACCGGGTTCCTGGTAAACGACACCATCCAGGCAGCAGAGGCACTTGAAAAAATAAATTCCATTGACAGAAAATACTGCAGAAAAAGAGTCGAACAAAATTTCTCTATTGAGAAAATGGTCTCCGATTATGAAAAGGTTTACCAGAAAATATTCACTCTCGAACAGAAAAAAGGGAACAGAAAAAATGAAAAAAGAATATACAAATCGGTATAAAAATAACCCTATTCTCACAAAAGACGATATCCCCTACAAGGTCGAAACTGTCCACAATGCCGGAGTCTGCAAATACGGTGACATATACATCATGCTCTTTCGCTCCCATCTCGATAACGGCAGATCTATTATCGGAAAAGCGGAAAGCAAAGACGGCTACCACTTCACCTCAGCCGATACTCCCTTCATAGAACCCTCAGATGAACAATACTTTAGTGACTATGAAGAGTTCGGCGTCGAAGACCCCCGCATAACCAGAATCGATGACACTTACTACATCACCTACAGTGCTTATTCCAGGCACGGTGTCAGGATAGTCCTGGCAAAAACAAAAGATTTCCAAAACATACAAAGAATCACGTTCATAAGTCAGGCAGATTACCGAAACACAGTCATCTTTCCCGAAAAGATCGACGGTAATTATGTCAAACTCGACCGTCCCCATTCTGATATCAGTCCATGGTCGATATGGATCAGTTACTCACCGGATCTTATTCACTGGGGAAGATCAAAACTTATAATGAAACCCGTCACCTACCACTGGGACGAGATGAAAATCGGCCCCGGCGCACCGCCGGTAAAAACAGAAAAAGGCTGGCTTTCCATATACCACGGTGTTTTTCAGACCATGGACGGCAGCATCTACAGGCTCGGAGCCGCCCTCCACAAGCTCGACGATCCATCACAGATTCTCGGTGTCAGTGACAAATGGATACTACAGCCGGAAGAAGATTATGAACGCATCGGCTATGTCCATAATGTAGTATTTACCTGCGCTGCGATCCCGGAAGAAAACGGCTCTTTGAAAATTTACTACGGTGCAGCTGACACTGTCATGTGCCTTGCAACTGCATCAATAAAAGAACTGGTCGATCTCTGCCTTGAACACTCCCGCCCTGCAGTATAGATTCGATTATCTCTTTCTGTCCATGAGAAATACGATTTTTTTCTGAAGTTCTTCGGGCACATGCTTTTTCATTATCTTTTTGGCCTGGGATATGGGCGTCCTCTGTGTCAGGTGAGTTATAACCACGTATTCATTGTTAAGTTCACCCGCCATCTTTGCCAGGTCCTTAATGTGCAGGTGCTTGCCTGCTTTTGCCCTGTCAACATGCTTATCCAGATAAAATGTACATTCTGTGATAAGTATTTTACTGTCCCTTGCACATTCGATCCCGGTCAGGTCTATATATTCGGTATCCCCTAAATATGTCACCAGGGGGATTTCGACCCTGTAATCGATCTTTTTCCCCTCTTCTTTAAGTGCTACCAGTTCCCTGCCGGAAAGTCCGGCATATTCAGATTTCAATTTATTACGGATTTCTATGACACTGTACCCCAGGGCTCCCCTGCAATGCCTTACGCCGAAGGCCCTGACTATAATATTAGGTTTTATCTGGTACTCATCTCCCGGCTTGATACCTTTCAGTTCTCTGGGTATCTCATTTCCGTCCAGCTTTCCCCAGGAATCAAGTATCTGTTCTATGTGAGGAATCAGATTCTCAGGTGCAAGCAATATTCCCGGCTTCTGGCCGGAAAAATTCTTATGCGAAAGATAATATGCAAATCCTGCAGCATGATCCATGTGACCGTGCGTCAAAAGGCAGTGGTTGATCGATATAAGCTGAGCAGGTGCCTTGCCTATATCAAAGCATACATCGAACTGCGGCAAACCCACTACCGTCTCCTCGCCGGCTTCGGAATAACCGTACAATTCTATACCACCTAATTCAAGTTTTGATAATCTGTGACTCGGCATCTCATTACCTGTATTAGAAAACGAACATACTAGAATCCATCTCACAGCATGTCAATTTTTTTTGACTTATAAATCTTTTTACCTCATATTGAAATATTGAGAAATTAAAGTAAAGGATGATTTTATGGTGGATAAGAGAAAACACAGAGGCCAGCACCCTCAGGACAAAAAACTGTTCTCTAAAAAACAAATCCCTAAGATCTTGCAAGCAGTTCGGGACTTCTCTCTCCTTCTTACCAAAGATTACCCGCCTAAAAGTTCCCTGAAACTGGTGGGCGACAAATTCAACCTTACAAAAAGACAGCGGCTTGCTGTAATGCGATGCGCATGCTCTGATCAGGAATTAAAACAAAGAACTAAAAAATGCACACATTTGGAAGATATAAAAAGCGGAATAATGATCGACGGCTACAACCTTCTGATAACCGTCGAATCCGCTTTAAGCGGCGGACTGATATTTATCGCACGCGACAGAAGTTACAGAGACCTGGCAAGCATTCACGGTTCATATAAAAAAGTAAACGAAACTATCCCCGCCTTGGAGCTGATCGGAAATTTTCTCCAAAAGAAAAATATCTCGAAAGCCAACTGGTTTGTAGACAGCCCCGTCTCAAACAGCGGAAGATTAAAGACTATTATGCTCGAAACTGCCGATGAAAACAGCTGGCAATGGTCGGTTGAACTGATGTACAATCCCGACCGGAAGCTCATAGATTCCAATATTCCCGTTGCCACATCTGACAGCCTTATCCTTGATAATTGCAGAAAATGGGTAAATCTGGCCGGGGAGATCATAAAAGCAGAGATTCCCGAATCCAATATCATCGATCTGACGGATAAAAAAGAAGCCGAAGCTTAAACGTCAAACTTCGGCCAAAAACATGTCAGCAATTTATCTGAACCGATTAACTTTCGGTCTCCTTTATTTCCTTGTATTTCTCCCTTAAATATTCTCCTGCCTTTATCGCCGTTTCTTTGCCGAATGCAAGAGCCTTATGAATACCCTCATTGAAGGAATTTACAAATTCATCACTTTTCACCCTGCTCAAGACCGAATCAGCTTTATCAACATCAACCGCCTCAGCTTGTATTTCTTGTTCATTAGGTGCAGGTGCAAGCGTATAAGTAGCTGTTGCAAAACCCGCGAAATATACTATCAGCAACAGGATCAGTTTACCTCGCCAACTCATTTTTTGATCCCCCACAAAACTTTCATCACCAAGCCTCCATCGGGCTCTCTACTTAATATTTAACAAATAAATGGGCAATACCAAAAAAATATACAATTTTTTTAAATTTTCGTGGGAATTTCTGAATTTTAAACCTTTTAAATGATATCAAGGCCTTTTTTGAGAGTTGAACAAACTTCGGCAACCTCATCCTTACTGAGATTATTGTAAAAGGGAAGAGCAATCGTTCTGCTTGATACATCCTCAGTGATCGGAAAATCGCCTTGCTTAAAGCCAAATTCCTCTGCCATAAAGGGCTGTAAATGCAGCGGAGCAAAGTAATTACTCACACCGATACCGTTATTTTTCATATATTCCAAAAGCTCATCCCTCTGTCTGATGCCGTATTCTTCTGCCAGCCTGATAACAAACACAAACCAGCTCATATCCACGTTTTCCGGCGCTTTCGGAATGATTATCCTTTCTTCATCTGCAAGCATTTCCTGGTAATAACCTGCAACTTTTGCCCTTTTTTCCTTGAATTCCTCCATTCTTGAAAGCTGTACGATACCCAGAGCGCAATTAATATCGCTCAGTCTGTAGTTGTATCCAAGCCTTTCGTGCCCAAGCCATCCGCTGCCCTTACCTCTGCCCTGATTTCTAAGCGAAACACAGATATCTGCAAGTTCATCATCATCTGTAAGTATTATCCCCCCTTCACCGGTGGTCATCTGTTTATTCGGATAAAAGGCAAATATTCCCATTTCACCGAAGGTCCCGCATTTTTTGCCGTTTAAAGCCGAACCAAGCGCCTCACAGCAATCCTCGATTATCATAAGATCATTTGCCCCGGCAACTTCACATATCTTGTCAAAACCCGCAGGATTGCCGAAAACCTCCACGGGAAGTATTGCCCTGGTTCTGTCGGATATCTTATCCTCCATCTTTTCAGGATCAATATTTAATGTATCCGGGTCAATATCTGCAAACACAGGCTTTGCACCGGTCATCATTATTGAAGTAGCAGAAGCTATAAAAGTAAACGGGGTAGTGATTACTTCATCTCCCTCGCCGATGCCCATTGCAAGCATGCACAAAAACAACCCGCTTGTTCCGCTGTTTACCGCTATAGCCCTGTTCCTTCCGATATACTCACAAAAAGCATTTTCAAATTCTGCCAGCTTGGGGCCCAGAGACAAATTAGGACTCCTGAGAACCTCTACTACCGCTTCTATTTCCTTTTCGCTTATGTCAGGCCTTGATAAATTTATTCTCATCTCCATACCTCAAAAAGTAATTAAAACCTGAATTTTACAAATTTTAATCTGTCTATCCAAACTTTTTTTATAAATCTTACTTTAATTTTATTGATTTTAAGACTCAAATATCTTATTCTAACTTAATATTTTAATGGGGTGAGGAGTAAACACGCATCGTTTTTATATTTGGATTTTTTTAGAAAGTTGGTTTCTTTCTAAAAATAAATGTTAAATTAGTAAAAGATAAAATCTGAGGATGATTAAAAATGGCAAAAGGTAAGAACGTTTTCACTACAGGAGATGTAGCCAGAATCTGTAATGTCGCCCCAAGAACAGTTTCAAAATGGTTCGATGAAGGCCATTTAAAAGGTTACCGTATTCCCGGCAGTAAAGACAGAAGGATTCCCATCAACGAGCTGGTTCGTTTTATGAAGGAACATAACATGCCCCTTACATCACTGCCGGTCGGGGAATTAAGAGTGTTATTGATCAAATCCGATGAAAAAGAATCTCAAAAGATCATCGAGAAAATGTCGGAGAAGGTGGGCTACAGTTTCGAATATGCACCGAATATCTTCAAGGCCGGCATAATGATTCAGAAATTCTCTCCGCATGTCATTATAATTGATCTGGATGATAAAAAAATAAACCGCAAAATGATCTCAGAAACTCTTGCCGATGACCCCGATACCGAAGCTATTAAAATAATTGCAATAAAAAGCGGAGCAAAAGAAAGAAGCATAAACAGTCTGGTAAATGACGGCTTCGATGCAGTTATTTCAGAAACTGACAACATCGACAATTTCATAAGAAAAGTCGAAGAAGCAACCGCCCTTACTTATTAATAGCCGGATAAAACCGTTTTATAATAAAAAAATAAGGGATAGCCGCAAAACTATCCCTTTTTATTTGTTTATCCATATGCTTTATCAATCATAGGATTCTCTTATCTGTTTCATCCAGTCGGGCCAATCTTTATCCAGCGGATCGGCGGGTGTAGGAAGATCATACATTTTGCTATGTTTCAGACGCCAGAGTTGCTTTAAAGATACCGTTCTGACAGTAAAATCCATAAACAGCATATTTAATGCCCCACTGCCATGTCTATCAACACACCATTGCCTCATTTGATTTGTCCCTGCTCCTGTTCCCCTATCAGAGAATTGTCCCGAATACTCAGGCGGTTCATCTGCTCTAAAACCCCACGATGCCTTTTTAATACATCCACCCATTAAAGGTATCTTTTCAGGATTTCTCTGCTCTATAGTTTGCCAGAAATATTGATTTTTCCAGTTATTTCCACCTAGATCAAGAGTATTATAGCAGAAATTACTGTAACCGTAGCTGAATTTATAATCCCTGTTTATCCCCCAATGGGGTGCTGCCGGTAACCATCTTGCCATACGCCCAAAGTCGGGTGTACCTTCATCAAGGGTTTTGGTGGCACTTGGACAAAGAAATATTTCGGGATTTTCCAGCCAGAAATCTTTGTATATAACTACAAAACTGCCTTTCTGCCTTTGCCTATTGCTTTCGTCTGTATAATTCGAACCTCCCTGACTGGAAAATTTTCCACTATTTTCCTGGGTGTACATCTGTATCGGAGTTGCCCACTGTCTCAGACGGGCCATACACGATATTTTTTGGGCCTCCTCTTTTACCTTGGACAGAGCAGGCATCATTATCGACATCAAAAGAGCGATAATGGATATCACAACAAGCAATTCAATTAACGTAAAACCATTTTTTTTCATTTTTCCAGACCTTTTAAAAAATTATAAATTCAGTACTTCATCATTCCTTAACGTATTATAAGCACATTTTATTTCAATACTATTTTTTATCTTAAAAAAAAACTGATTTTTTAAATATTTTTATATCCTCAACTAAATTTGAATGAAAATCACTGAGATTAAGATAAAATGTTAAACTATCTTCAGGATTGAACAAAAATAACTTTTTAAAACGCTTGCCTACCCCTCCTTCGCCGCTGTTTAAACTGACAGATATTTCAGGCAAAAAAGACCAACACAACAGCATAAAAATGCTGATCAGGTTTTTGCATAATATAGCTGTACTATACTTTTTCATTTTTCCGGACTTTCCTGTATTTTAAATTTTAAAGGGGGCCAGAATTACAGCCCCCTAAATTCATATTTTTAGTCAACACTATTAGAGATCTGTTTCATCCAATCCGGCCAATCTATACGTATCAGATCCTGGGCTTCATAGCCTTTATGCCATTTCAAACGCCACAACTGTTTAAGCGTTACTGTTCTTACTGTAAAATCCAAAAACAATAAATTTATCTTCTTATTATGACGATCCACGCAATATCTTCTCATTTCATCGGCCCAGTTTCCCGATGAAGGCTGCCCGGAATAATCCGGAGGGGCATCTCCTGCCTGCGGTTTTGCAGCCTGCTGCCTGTTACACCCGTAAATCGGTATTTCTTCAGGGCTTCTCTGCTCGATAGTACGCCAGACTTTACCCTTTAACATATTGCCTCCGTGAGAGGGATTATAACAGAAATTATTATATCCGTAACTGTGATAAAAATCTTTATGAATTGAAGTATATTCATCTCTAACTGTCGGATTTAAATTCAAAACACACCCATAATCAGTAACACCTTCCTCCAATGTTTTGGTAGCTTCAGGGCATATTAGTACTTCGGGATTTTCCTGCCAGAAATCCCTGTAAATGATCTGGTAAGCACCGAAATTCTGCCCACCGCTGATAGCAGAACTTGTTGCATCAGAAAACTTACCATTATTCTCGGATGTGTACATCTGAACAGGAACTGCCCACTGCCTTAACCTTGACATACAAGATATTTTCAAAGCCTCTTCTTTTACTCTTGACAAAGCAGGCATCATGATCGACATCAAAAGCGCAATTATCGAGATAACTACCAGTAATTCAATTAATGTAAAACCTTTCCTTTGCATTTTGGACCCTTCATATAAATGCTATTAACAAAATACTTTTATCTTAACCTTGCATTTTTCTGGACCGGGTCTTTGAATCAAAAAGAACCTTTTATTAAATTCACTCATATAGACGCAATTTTTAACATACTGTTCTAAAGATTTTCAAATTTAAAAACACTGCCCCATAAAAGTGAAAACACTATTCTAAATTTATTATAACAAACTTCACAATGTAAATCAACCGATATATTTTTATATTTCTTACCAGCGGAAGGGTGATATAAGCAATTTTTAAGCTTTAGGTAAAATAACATCTTACCCGAATTTCCTACAATTTCAGCTTGAGAAAACTTAACTTATCTAATTTTAAATATGAAAAAAATCACATCCACTGATTAAATTCCCAGCGGGAAATTTTATCTACCGTCGGGTAACTGGGCCATCCAGTCAGGCCAATCTATGTTGTCTTGATACTCAGCATTTCTATGCCATTTCAAATACCATAGCTTTTTTAAAGAAACTGTCCTTACTGTAAAATCCATAAACAAATAGTTTACCTTGCCGCCATGACGGTCAATACACCACTGGTTTAATTGGTCAGTCCAGATATCGGTGGGCATTTCTCCGGGATAATCAGGTGGGTCGTCAGTTTCTGGGTATGCCCAGCCTGCCTGCCTCAATTCATCCCCGTACATCGGTATATTCTCAGAGTTACTTTGTTCGATCGACCCCCAGTAATCTCTACGCCTCTGGTGTTGAGGCTCGTAAGGACCGTAGCAGAAATTTGACCAGCCGTAACTGTGATAAAAGTCCTTATTTATGACGTCATAGTCATCCTTTACATTTGTGTTAAGCCTTAGATAGTAATTGATATTTCCTCCTTCACCCAATTCCTTATCTGCCTTCGGGCATATAACAATTTCGGGATTTTCCTGCCAGAAATCCCTGTATAATATCTGGTAAGCACCGAAATTCTTCCCACCGCTTATAGCCGAACTGTTTGCTTCACTAAGCTTTCCGTTATTTTCCGATGTATACATCTGGATCGGCACTGCCCACTGCCTCAATCTTGCCATGCAGGATATTTTTATAGCTTCTTCTTTTACTTTTGACAGAGCAGGCATCATGATCGACATCAAAAGCGCAATTATCGAGATAACCACCAGCAATTCAATTAATGTAAAACCTTTCCTTTCCATTTTTTAATCCTTTTTTACAATGCTTGAAAAAATTTCTGATTAACAATGCATTTTCCCGGACTTAAGCTTCTGTCAGAAAAACCTTTGAAAATTCATTACTAAAGATGTATATTTTACAATATTGTTCGCAATCAAATCAACTTTTAATCCTGTTTTTTCAATAAAACTCATTTTATTATCACCATAAATTTACTATCTTCAAAAATAATTGGAACTTCTCTATATCAATGTTTTTTAAGACTTTTGAAAATAGTTTATTTTTACTATAATATTTTCAAAAATGATTCTTGGCTGAAAGGAGCAGAATAATTCATGAAATTTACAAAGATGCACGGCCTTGGAAACGACTACATATACGTAAACTGTTTCGAAGAAAAAGTAAAAGACCCGCAAAAACTCGCACCGATACTAAGCGACAGGCATTTCGGTATCGGCGGCGACGGACTCGTACTTATAGGCCCTTCGGATATCTCAGGCCGGCCCCAACCAGTAAAAATGAGAATGTTCAACGCTGACGGCTCAGAGGCCGAAATGTGCGGAAATGCATTAAGATGTGTCGCAAAATACACTTATGAAAATAATCTCGTACTACCGGGACCGGAGTTCAAGATACCCGGATCCATGGAAACATATCCCCATTCTCTGAAATTTGAAACAAAAGCTGGACTTTTAACCGTCGGACTGACAGTCGATAAAGAGGACAATGTTAAGAACATATGCGTAAATATGTCTGAACCTGTCCTTGAACCGAAAAAAATTCCCGTCGACATTGATAAAAATGAAAATATCGTCAATTATCCTCTAAATATCGATGGCAGAGAACTAAACATGACCTGCGTATCGATGGGAAATCCCCATGCAGTTTTCTTCTGCAGCGAACTGACATCTGTCGATCTGGAAAAAATCGGGCCGAAAATCGAAAATCACCCTCTTTTTCCTAATCGGACCAATGTCCATTTCGTAAAAGTAGTTACGGAAAATGAATTCGACATGGTAACGTGGGAAAGAGGCTCCGGCATAACTCTCGCTTGCGGCACCGGAGCATGTGCCTGCGCGGTCGCTTCCGTTCTAACAGAAAACTGCCAGAGAAAAACCCTCGCTCATCTCCCCGGCGGAGACCTGAATCTTTTCTGGTCTGAAAAAGACAATTGTGTATACATGACCGGGCCGGCAGCTGCCGTATTCACAGGCGAAATAGATATATAACTGTGTTTATTAAAAAAAACACGTTGTATTTTTTAAACATTAGTCTTGACAAACCCTGCTCATTTCGTGTATATTCACATTTTCCTTCATTTATATGTAAATATAGAAGGGCTAATATTCTCTTGAAAAACTGTGTAATTTAACTGTAGAAATATTTGACTTATTTATAAAAAATAAATTTCTCGTGAATTCTGAAAAAAACGGCAGAATATTAATAGTAGACAACGATGAGATAATACTGGATTCTCTCACTGAATTTCTTTCATCAGAAGATTTCCACCCAACCAGAGCATCCACATATTCCGATGCAGTCAATAATCTTCAAAAAAGCAACTTCTCACTCGTTATCACCGACATCAAACTCCCCGACGGAAACGGCCTGGAATTGCTTCAGGAGATCAAACAAAACCATCCGAAAACCGTGGTAATTATCCTCACAGGGAACGGCACTATCGAAAATGCGGTTACATCGATCAAACAGGGAGCCTATGAATACCTTACCAAACCCGTCGTCGATGATGAACTCCTGCTGGCAGTGGAACGAGCTATCCAGCAGCATCATCTTATAACCGAAAACGAAAACCTGCGATCCCAGCTGGAAAATAAATACAGCCTCCAGAATGTAATTAGCCAGGACTACAAAATGGCAAAAATATTCGACCTCATTCATTCTGTGGCTGAAACCAACACCACCATATTAATGACCGGCCCTTCCGGCACCGGTAAAAGCATGCTCGCAAGAAGCATCCACAACCTCTCGCCTAGAAGAGATAAACCCTTTGTGGAAGTAAGCTGCGGTGCACTTCCCGAAAATCTCCTGGAAAGTGAGCTCTTCGGCCATGTAAAGGGTGCATTTACCGGTGCGGTGTCGGATAAAGAGGGAAAATTTCTCGCAGCAGACAGCGGCACCATATTTCTCGACGAAATTTCTTCCGCATCTCCCGCACTGCAGGTAAAACTTCTAAGAGTGCTTCAGGATAGAAAATTCGAACCGGTGGGAAGCAATAAGACCACCTCTGTCGATGCCCGTGTCCTTCTTGCATCCAACAAGGACCTTGAAAAACTGGTAAGACAGGGTGACTTCAGGGAAGACCTCTTTTACAGGATCAATGTCGTCAACATAAAACTGCCCCCCCTTAAAGAAAGAATAGGTGACATAGAACTCCTTGCAAATCATTTCATGGAAATGTACTGCAGCCAGCATAACAGGAAAAAACTAGGCATAACCGATCGTGCCGTCGAACATCTCGAAAGATACACCTGGCCCGGAAACATCCGTGAACTGGAAAACATGATAGAACGTGCCGTTCTCATAAGCAAAGGCGCATATATCGACATAGAAGACATCCCCCTCCCCGATCAGAACATTAGGGAACCCGACGACATCAACTACAATGGACAGTCTCTAAAAAAAGCCCTTCAGAAACCGGAAAGGAAGATAATAAAACAGGCCCTGGAACAGAACTACTGGAATCGTCAGAAAACTGCAAGAGCACTGGATATTAACAGAACCACTCTCTACAAAAAAATGAAAAAACACCGCCTCGACAAAGAAGCCGAAAAACTGGGCCTTGCCTAAAATCCCCTGCTCTTGCTGTAGAGTTTTGAAAAACTGACCAGCGATGCAGACCTTTTCTTCAACTTACTGCGGAACTTATCAATTACTTTCTGCAATTCAGGATCATCGATAAGATTATTCTTTTCCTCCGGGTCTTTTTCAAGGTCGAAGAACTGCTCAAATATAATTTCTTTATCATTAAGATCCATCACCCTGTCTGGATACCAACCCCAATGTTTATTGAATTCTTCCTGATCTTCCGGTTTACCCGGGTTGGCAAAATACCTGATATATTTATACCTTTCCGCCCGCAATGTTTCTATGAAAGGATTTTTCCTTCCCACATACATACTCTCAAGGTATACCTCGGAGCGTCTGCCGTAATTATTACCGTAAACCGCATCCGTAAGATCGATCCCCTGCATTGTCTCAGGCACCTCCTGCCCTGCAAGTGAAACTATAGTCGGTGCCACATCGATACTTACAACAAAATCTTCTGAAACCCTGCCTTTTTTATCCTTCGGAATATCCGGGTCATAAACAATGAAAGGTATCCGTGTCGTCAGATCATAAAGCAGTGCCTTGCCTCCCATTCCGTACTCACCCATCAAAAGACCGTGATCACTGGAATAAATTATCACCGTATCATCGGCGATCCCCTTTTGCTCAAGTGACTTCACAAGTTTACCCACCGCCTTATCAATTCCGGTAATAAGCTGATAATAACGGTAATGATGCTCAAGACAGGTGTCTTCTTCATAACTGTAGGAATAGGTATTCTTCCTCAAATCTTGTTCCAGTACATCCTCAGGTATATGCTCATAAGGATTTTCAGCCGTTTCCTTCGGTATCTCGACATCCTTATCCCTGTAAAGGTCACCGTAAACCGGATGATCTGAAATCTTCGGATTTCCATTTGCAGGATGTGTCATTCTGGTTTTTCCTTTCTCACCCGGGTACATGCTTCCTGATATCGATCCGTGAGGAGCAGAAAAACTAACCGAAAGACAAAAGGGCTTATCTTCTGGTGCCGTGTCAAGAAATTTATCCATACACTCAGACATAACAGGAGTTATAATATCCGCATCCATTCTCTGATACTGCTTTCTTTTGGCAAAAAACCTTTCCCAGCCGTCATGCCCCAGCCAGAAATCGAACTTCTCCTCAGCATGAGGCCTGAACTCGTAATTTTCCAGTCCGAACTTGCCTATAAATCCTGTATAATAACCCGCCTTTCTCAGGATCGCTGGATAAGTATCCTCCCACTGCCTGCCACTCATTTTATGCTGTGATGAAAATCCCACACGATGAGTCCGCTCATACTGACCGGTGAAATATGTCGCCCTGCTGGGTGAACAAACAGGCTCAGCGATAAATGCATTTTTAAACCTGACACCCTCTTTTGCGAGCCTGTCAATATTGGGCGTCTGTATAACAGGATGTCCCTCGCAACTCAATGTCCCCGCCCTCTGATCATCGGTCAAAAGAAATACTATATTAGGCCTTCGATCCCGGGCCGGCAGACTCGCTTTTGCTCCCATTTTTGCTGACAATTTCGATTCTTCAAAACAGCCTCCTGCTGCAGTCGAAACCCCTGCAGCCGCCATCACATTTATAAACTGCCTCCTTGTCATACCCTTATTCATTTTGAGACCTGGATTAAATTACATTAACAATTACATTTCACAAAATCAGTCACCGACCAGCGGTCTTTCGTTTGTCACTTTGAAATAAACTAAATGTTTTTTAGAATCGGAAGAACCGTATTTTTTTCTTTCTAATTTTTTTATCAATTCCTGGTCGTCACTTTCTTTTACCTTTTCAAGGTAAATACGTTTGCCCTTATAGCCGCTGCCCTCCTCTTTGAACAGGTAAACAGCCTTCGAATTTTTCTGGATATTTTCATAACTCAAATGTTCGCACATTATAAAGGCAATAAGACCATCTTCAGTGACATGAGGCCTGGCATAGATAGCAGCATCGACATTACCTTTATCGTCGCAGGTTGATAAAACGCCCAGACCTTTTACATTTTCGAAATATTCTCCGTATCCCATATTTACTCCTTTACACCATTAATTAACAAAATTTCCATACTAAGGAATTATTTACTTTTGGCAATTAAAAAAGGGACATCAAATCCGATGTCCCTTTGTGAAACTTATATAGATAACTTTAGTTAATGCTTAGATCCAGAAAGAGAAGTAAATATAAACTCCCAGAACCAGACCCAGCACAACAACGGTCAATATCACATCCACCTTGTTCCAGCTCTGACGAATGGTTTTCCGTTCATCGGGGGCGACGGTGGAATATGTCAGACCTTCCAGTTTTTCAGCCGGCGGTGGTGACGTCAAATACGATGCGATGAATATGATCGCTATGCTCACAACAAAAAGTACCCCTGAGAAATACAGGAAGTTCAGGTCACCCAGCCAGGCTAAAAATGCCGGGTCCTGGAGAGCTTTCTCTGCTCCGAAGAATATCTGTATGGTGAGTTTTGCCATTCCGAGTATGAACCCTAAAGCAAGGCCCCAGAGAGCGCCGTTTGCGTTAATTCTTTTCCAGAAAATACCCAAAAGAAAGACGGCTGTTATGGGAGGTGCAAGGAAGCCCTGGACACTCTGCAGATAATGATATAAACCCTTATCTGCGATCAGCGGCATGACGGGTATCCATATCAGCCCGAGTACAACGACTACGCCGGTTGCTATTCTGCCCATGTGCACGAGTTCGCGCTCTGATGCCTGCGGCCTTATTTTTTCGTAAATATCAACAGTAAACAGCGATGCCGTGGAGTTAAACAGTGATGACAGGGAACTCATGAGAGCAGCTAACAAACCGCCTACTACAAGGCCTCTGAGACCTTGAGGGAGCAGAGTTGCCACCATAGTGGGGAAAACCTGGTCGCCGTCCACTGTACCGTTTGCTTCTGTGGGTATCGCTATAAGTCCTTTCTGATGCAGTGCATAGCCTATGATTCCGGGAACGAGGAAAATGAATACCGGCCAGACTTTTAAAAATCCACCCCAGAGAGCACCGCGTCGGGAACTGGTAAGATTTTTAGCTGCAAGAGTTCTCTGTACAATATACTGGTCGGTACACCAGTACCAGATACCGACGATGGGCGATGCGATCATTATGCCGAGCCACGGAAATTCCGGATCGGACATCGGTCTCCACAGTTCAAACTGGCTTGCCTTTTGACCGATGATGGTTTGCAGTTCACCCCATCCGCCGAGTTTGGAAAGACCGAAGAACGTTATGAATGCAGAACCGACGATCAGGATAATCGCCTGTGCGGTATCGGTATATACAACCGCCCTCAGGCCGCCAAAAATGGTATATAAGCCAGTCAGAACGACCGTACAGACGGCACCGATGACGAACGGGCCTAATACCACCTGGCCCATTGTTATCTGCATTTCAGGCAGGAGGGTTTCGAATACTTTCGCACCTGCATAAACGGTTACGGATACCTTTGTAAACACATATGCGATTATCGATACTACCGACAAAAGGCTGCGTACGCCGGAACTGAAGCGTTTTTCCAGGAACTGAGGCATGGTGAATACTTTCGAGTTGTAATAGAACGGTACGAAAATCCATGCAAGAAGTACCATAATCCACGCGTGCAGCTCGTAGTGTGCCATTGCCATGCCTGTTTCCGCTCCGCTTCCAGCCAGTCCTACAATGTGTTCTGAGCCGATGTTAGAAGCGAACAGAGAGGCTCCTACAGCGAAGAAACCGACATTTCTGCCTGCCAGAAAGTAATCTTCGGAAGTGTCGAGTTTTCTTGAGGACCACCATACGACGCCCAGAAGCAGTGCGAAGTAGAGGCCTATTATGATCCAGTCGAGTGCTTGTAAGCCAACCATCCTTTATCTCCTTTAAAAAATCCGTTTTATTTAAACAGTTATCGTTTAAGCGGTTAAAAATACATTAAATTTTACGGTTTTTAAAGATTTTTTCGGTAGAAAATTTTATCGATAAGTACGGTTTAGAAACTTGCGAGGGATTTGCGAGAGGGTCCTTGCAGATCTTTATAATTTCAGGATGCTTTAAGGGGTGTTATCAGGCCTAAAAAAGACATTTGGTATTGTGGGAAAGCGGCATTGATTAGCTGTAAGTTAGTATTATATATGTATTTATAGAAAAAGCAGTTGGCTTTGGGGGAGTTTACAGAATTTGGCATTTTTGGCAAATTTCGGGCAAATTTTAAGATTTTCGGCCTAAATTGAGATTTTTGAAGGCTCTTCACGCATTCTGAAGGAACTGCCCGCATATTGCGCAATATATGAGTCAAGTGGAAAAATTAAGTTTTTTTAAGAAAAAGATGTCAGGGGATTAGAAATTGGAGGGTAGATATTTTTAGCTCACCTTTGCGTGGGTGTAGATGTGGATTGCTTCGCAATCGTTATTTTAGCGGATTCCTCACTTTCGTTCGGAGCGACTTGAGTCTTATTGAAAGTACTGGGCGAGGTTCAAAGGTTTTAATGAATGTTATCATATCATACCGTGAAAGATTTGAGGAACGACACCTTGCAATAAACGGCATTGGCTCGGCTTCGCTTCGCTGCGCTCGGAATGACATGGGTCAGGAAGAGGGAGTCCTGGGATATGGTGAAAATGAGGAGACTTCACCCGTCGGGAGGTTATGACAGGTTTTCTGTTGTATAACGGTTTGCAAGAAAAAAGATTCCTCGACTTCGCTCGGAATGACGTGAGGTAGAAAACGTTTTGCAAATCATGTATGTAATCTTAACCGTAGTGAGCTAAGTGACTTTTCCCGTGCCATTTCGACTGGAGTGTACGAAGTCACCACCATCAAGTCATCTCGACCGGAGACCGGCTTGCCGGTCGAAGCGGAGAGATCTTTACCCGCATTGAACGGTTAAGAACGTAAAAGATTTAAGGAACGACACCTTGCAATAAACGGCATTGGCTCGATTCGGCTTGGCCTCACTCGAAATGACGTAAGGGATGTCAGTCGCTTCACTCGGAATAATCACTCGGGCAAATGACCTGGCAGGTGTTTTTTTTGCATTATGCCATGCTTGCTGTAAATGCAGTATAGAAGCCAGCGACTCGGGGCAGGCCTGGGGAGTGGGTTGCGCTTGAAACGGCATCGGCTATAGTGAAATTTTAGCAATCGTTTATCAGCATGGGCTAAATGAATCTTACTTCATTATACAGGCTATCTTTTTGGTGGAAATTCCGGGCAACGTTCAAAGAATAGAGGTTGCGTGAACGTGTGATCACATGTTCACATGACTTGAAAGAGTATGTGTCGTTATGAATCAGTTCTTGCAGGAGTTGTGTTTTTGTGAGGTTTGTGTGTAGTTGTGCGTTGAAAGTGTTTTAGAATTTTGCTAGCCGGTTTTGTGGTGATAACAGGATTCGGGTGTATTTAAGAAACAGTGACGTTAATATGTGGGTATTAAGATGATCATCGTAAGTACTCCGTCAGGTAGTGACAGAAGCCGGGATGGTGTGAAGGGCATAATGTAACCGGAACATGTTAAAAATTATCCAGGTAACTTGAAAGGTATTGGTTAAATAACGAACCAGTATTAGGGATTGCTTAATATCGCGTGAACGTGTGATCACATGTTCACATGACATAAAAAGAATTTTTTATGATAGAGCATTTATTTGTTTTTATTATTTCTTTAAGATTATGTAAAAAAGTTTTCCCAGTTTGCTGTCTTTGTAAGTATCGGGTTTATATTTACCAGAGTAATCTGCCGGGTCAATAAAGAAGGCATTAAAGAAAGAACGTGCCACAACGGTTGCAGAATTTTTGCCGTGTGTGATCTTCCAAATGCCGTTTTCATTTTTATTGTTTGTAAACTGAAAGCCGACCGCTTTTTTATTTTCATCGAAGCTTAATTTTACATACTTATAATCTTTTACGTTCTCCTGCTGATAAAATCCTGAATTAAAGCCGAAGGCACAGTCTTTTGTCAGGCTTATGGTATAAGTACCCCTGCGGGTGCCGACATTTTTAAACAGTTTGAAATCAAATTTTTCAGCCATAGTTACCTCAAATAAAAATTAAGTTAAAAGTAAATCCTACTATTTATAATGAAGGAATTACTGAAGTTTATAACATTTTTCAAGTTTTTTATAAATATCATTCTACCTGTATTTCTTCACCTTTTTTCTTGTTTCTCGGCCATTTAATTTCCAGAAGGCCAGGTCTCAACAGTTTAACCCTGACATCTTTCTTATCCGCCTCCGGATTAATGGGTATATTAACGACTACAGTATTTTCTTTGACTTCATATTTAAATCCCATTGCCGAAATACTTACCTTACCTGTGTTTATATCAGCTTTACCGAAAATATCGTTAAAATCAATAATCATTTTAAGTCTCCGTTATTTTAATTAACCTTTTACTCAGTTTCTTTTAACCATTCATCAGTAAAAGTCTTTAAATCTTTATAATCAACAGTTCCATCTGGAACACCATTTGGTCCAGCTATGTCTGAAATATATTCTCCAGTTTTACCAAATTCATCACCCATGATTTGATAATCCTTAAAATTAACTATCCCATCATCATTTAAGTCTGATAATCTTCTGCTTCCAATATCTAATCTTCCACTAGCATAAGGTGTCCATTGGTCATAAGTTCCAGCAGGAACATCTTTTAATACAATTTCCCCACCATTTTCAATAACTTTTCTCACATCATATACTGGATAAAATTCATTTTCTCCAGTTGGATCATTCTTCGAAGATGTTTGTTGGAAGATAATTGGTTTTGAACCGAATTTAAATCCATCCCAAGGCATATCAAATTTTACTTTATTTTCTTTAGATTCATTTAAAGTTCCTTGATAAGAAAACTTAATATCATATGGAGCATTAGAATCATTTGGCCTAACATCTGACCATAAATGAGATATTTCTCCTGTATTAATATTTTCAGCATCAGAGTAACACTGAGCAGTTCCTTCTGGTTTATTTTGAGCCACTGTATCATAACCATCTCCTGAACCATCTTGAGCTCCCGGATAAAATACATCATCCCTCTCTATATTAACTGATCTTGAAGAATTATTCAAATGATTTTCTAAATTTAAAAGACCAGGGTTATCTAAAGCATTAACATTACTAGAAAAAACAAAAGGTAATAAAAGACTCGCACCTACTCTTACTCCATGTTTCTTAATATTCTTACCAAATTCCTTTCCTTTATTTACAATATTTTTTAAAACATTATTATTGCTATATTTTTCATTGTTATTTTTGTTATATTTTACAATATTCATTTTTATTTCCTTTCTTTAATTCTTTTATTGTATTTATGTTTTTATTAACTGCCGAATAATTATCTTACGGCAGAAAATTTTTAAAAATTAGCGACGTAAGTTTTTAGCTTTTTCAAAACTTAACGCGAGTTCGGCTAAGGTGAATTATCTGCTGGGTAAATGTCGGATTTGAACGATTCAGATAACCTGCAATACATGATTTCTCCTTCAAATCTAATCAAAGTACAATAGTATAATATTGTACAATTATAGATATATATTTCAAGTATTTTGTTGCTTAAATTTTATAATCAGCGTTTAAATGGCTGTTGTTTATAGGTTTAGGTATATCAATAAATGTGTACATACAGCGCATAACACAGGAAAAAATGAAAAAAAGCGGTTGATTTGCGATTTTTAGCTGCAAGTTAGAAATTTACAAGGGGATAAGGAGGATTAAATTTGTTTTTTTATCCGGCTGCTGGGAGCAGCTCGGCTTTTTATGATTTGTGAATCGGTTTTTGCGTTGATTTCACCCTTCTGTAAAGACAGACAGAAGGGTGCCACCCGTCGGGAGGTTATGACA
>CAZDVM010000016.1:0-72286 GCA_964508925.1 uncultured Pirellulales bacterium
TATACCACAACTTACCACCTTATACACCGGTCCGAAATCTGGGGAGTATTATATATTATAAAAATTAATGCTGTTAAAATTGTAATCATTCTTTCATAAAAACTTGCCATTTCACACATATAAAGTTCTGGACTAATAATACTTTTCACTTCTTTAGAAATTAATTTTTTTTGCTCACTATTCCACTCTTTTTCCTTTTCTATTTCATTAACCTCATTTCTTAATTTAGACATATATAGTATATGAGAGTTATTTGGAATAATTTCTTTTATATCATAATTTTTGTTTTTTTCAAAAGTTCTAATACTAGGCTGGCCTAAAGTAAAATAACTTAAAAATAAAAATGAGAAGATTAAAAAAACCATACATGAAATTTTCTTCCACATAAATTTATCCTTTTTTTAGCTAAATGCTAATAAAATTCCTCCAAAGAACTGACCAGGTTCTTTTCCACACATGCCTTTTACTGCGGGTTTACCCGTGCTCATCCTCTGCGATAGAAAAGGGGGGTAAAACGACTTGCCCATTTTCCTTTATTCCTATAAAGCCAATATACATAAAAATGGATATATATCAAGTTATTTTGATTAAATTTATAATGTTTTTGCTTATAGAAACAAAAATTTTCCCTAAATCACTCTCCCCACCTATTAACTTAAAACTTAAAACTGAAAACTATTATCAGTATGTTTGAAGTGAACTTCACCGCATTTTATATTGGAAAGACTATCCGTTTTCTTTTTGAAGATCGGGAAAACATAAAACAACTATCCGGCCGCTTCTGCGGCTCGGCTTCTGATTGGTGGGGTAGAACCGCCACCCTACATTTATTCCCCGTACCCGGCTATATCTGCGACTTTATCGAGTACGTAGGTCGGTTGGTAGGGGAAGAGCTTTAAATCTTCTTTCTGGGTGATCCCGCTTAAGACAAGGACGGTTTCGATCTCCGATTCGATGCCGGCGATGATGTCCGTATCCATGCGGTCGCCGATTATGACGGTGTCTTCTCTTCTGCAATGTATCTTCTTTAAGGCCGTTCTCATTATAAGCGGGTTGGGCTTTCCTATATAATAGGGCTTCATGCCGGTGGTTAATTTTATCGGTGCCATTAACGCCTGACAGGCAGGGACTATGCCTTTTTCCGATGGGCCGGTGAGGTCGGGGTTTGTGCCGATCAGTTTTGCGCCTTTGAATATCAGGCCGATGGCCTTTTCAATGTTCTCGATATTGTAGTTCCTGGTCTCGCCGACTATTACATAATCCGGGTTCTCGTCATCGATGTGAAAACCGGCTCTTTCAAGTGCTTCATAAAGGCCGGGTCCGCCTATTACATAGACTCCCGCTTTAGGATGCTGGCTCTGCAGGAAACTTGCCGTCGCCATTGCAGAGGTCATGAAATGTTCTTCTTCAACGTCTATCCCTAAACCGGCAAGCTTGTCCTTGATCTGGCGGGGGGATTTGGCACTGCTGTTGGTTAAAAACAGATATTTCTTATCGTTTTCCTTTAGCCAATTGACGAATTCTTTTGCGCCGTCAACCAGTTTCCTTCCGTGGTATATCACGCCGTCCATATCACAGATATAACCTTTTTTGTTTTGTAAATCCTTCATAACATCAATCTATATAATATTTAATTGTTTGGCAAATATTAGGATTAAAAATAAATATGAATGACGTAAAAAAAGCCGCCAGCGGATACTGACGGCTTTTGGATAGTTTCAAAGATCAGCCGGAATATTGTGCATCGGAAAAGGCAAGCATCGGCAGGAAAACGAACGGCAGCAGGAACAAACCTATCGTATAGCCAATCCCTTTACCGAATTTAACCGCTATGCCGTTGAATACCAGGATGCTTATCACTAAGTTTGCCACAGGAACAAATAACAAGATGAACCACCATGCCGGTTTACCCGCCACCTTTATCATGATAAAGGCATTATAGAAGGGTATTATCGCTGCCCAGCCGGGTTGACCTGCTTTTGTGAACACTTTCCACAAAGAAACAATAGTCACGATTATAATTGCCAAATAAATTATCCCTATAACAGGGCTCATCTGGGTGTCCATGTTCTGTTCCATTTCGGTTCCTTTCAAAATAATTTTTATATTTATCGGCAATTATTTAAGAAAAGGATTAATTTTAAGTTAAGCGTCCGAAAAGTGTCAACGGGCTGGTCTTTGTGATATTTACCTGTGCGAAACTGCCTGCCAGTGTTTCAGGCCCGTTGAATACAACTATCCAGTCGCCTTCGGTTCTGCCGACAAGCTGGGGATGAGAATTGCCTTCCTGATCATTTAAGTGCGGCTTTTTACTCAAACCCTCCACAAGGACCTTAACGCTCCTGCCTTCAAAATCCCTGCTCAATTCTTCGCTTATTCTTTCCTGAACGGAAAGCAGCTTGGTATTACGTTCCTTTTTGACTTCGTCAGGGATATTGTCATCCATCCCGGTTTCTGATCTGGTGCCGGGGCGAGGAGAATATTTGAATATAAAGCAGTTCCGGTATCTAACTTTTTTTACAAGCTCAACGGTCTGCTGAAAATCCTCATCGGTCTCATTCGGAAAGCCTACGATAAAGTCACCTGCGATCGCAATATCCGGCACATACTCTCTTGCAGTATCCACCAGCTCAATGTATTCATCTGTCGTATATCTCCGGTTCATTGCTTTAAGTATCTTATCAGATCCGCTCTGTGCGCACATGTGCAGGTAATTGCATATCTTTGGATTGTCCGCCATTGCTTTCATTATATCTTCGAAATACTTTTCCTGCGGATAGTTGGTGACGAACCTTACCCATTCGATACCGTCGATTTCGCTTACCATATTAATAATATCAGCCAGGTTATAGGTTTTATCACCTGCCCTGTATTCATAAGAGTTTACCGTCTGGCCGAGCAGGTTGATCAGCTTGACACCTTCGCCTGCCAGCCTTTTAACCTGCTGGAGGATATATTTAGGGGGTCTGGATATCTCAGGGCCTCTTACATAAGGCACTATACAGTAACTGCAGAAATTATTGCATCCCCTCATTGCCCGTACAAATGCCTGTCCCGGTATTTTTTTGTCACTTTTATCGTAGATGCTCTCGAATTTCTCCAGTGCCAGGTTATCTTCTGCAGTTGAAGTCCCCCTCGGCCCTTCGGCTACTCTCAGGACTTTTTCATGCTTTTCTGATGCCTCATCTATCATGGATTCTATATTCGATATCTGGGCAGGGCCGCAAACGATGTCTACCGCTTCGTGTTCCAGCAGCTTTTCACCAAGTCTCTGGGCCATGCAGCCCATGACGGCTACGACGATATTCGGTTTCTTTTCTTTTAAATGCTTCAGATAGCCAAGATAGGAGTATACCTTCTTTTCCGCATTTTCCCTGACAGAACATGTATTCATCAGGACAAGATCGGCATCCTCTATCTCCTCGACAAATTCGACACCGCCTTTCTCAAGCGCAGCTGAAACCATGGCCGTATCCAGCTTGTTCATCTGGCAGCCGAAACTTTTTATATAGGTTTTTTTCTTTTTCATAAGACGGCAAGTATATAAATTGATTTTGTAAAAATCAAATTATTGTTATGCATATTATACTTATGTACATTCTTTTGTTCATTTGGCTGGTGAAATTAAATTGCCTTTTCTTTTACTGTATCTCTTGATATTATATTCAGGATTAAGTCTGAGCCATATGCATGCTTAGATATGTAGAAGTTATTTATAGTCAGGAGCTTTTTATGAGTTTGAATGGAATCAGGGCAAACCGCGGTTTTATGTTTCTACTTATTTTTCTGTTAATGATATGTTTAAGTACTGCAAGTGCTTCTGCTGAAGAGAGGCTGCAGGTCGATGCTGCTGTATGGCAGTCAGGTGAAGGCGGTCAGGTCAGAGTCGAAAAACAAGGGGACTTTAAGATTTCCGGCGGCAAAGTGTATCAAGATAAGGACGGCAAGAATGTTTATGGATTTGATTTTAAATATGCTACTGAGCCGGTAAGCTGTGTTTATGAGGCAGAAGACTGCGAGTTCGGCCATACTTACGTTGTAATGAAGAATACCCAGGGCCAGTACGTTGTAAATGCCATTGGAGATACGACAGAAGATTTTATTACATTCGAAAATGTGGCCAAGGCATCGAAACTTAACTTTTATTACACCAATGCATTTAATCAGGATATCCGGTTCAGCGTTTATGTAAAGGGTCAGGATATAGCCGACTTGCTTTTGCCGCCGACAGGAAACGGCAACAGGGTATTTAAGTATGCGACATTGAAGACCAATGAGCCGGTCGAAGGTGATATTACACTCACGATCGACGAAGAAGATGCCGAACACAATAACGGCCATGCCATCATGCTTGATCATATCGCTTTAGGAGATATCCCCGAACCTAAAAATGGTAAAGTAATGATCAGCATGCCCATGCCCGAAGACATCGATAAAAACATACAGTCAATAAGCGTTCTTATGAGAGGCACGCATGCACCTTTAAAACTTGTACTGATCGACAATGCGGGCAAGCGATATGAAAGCCTTTCATTTCTGGTTGATAAAAATAAATGGGACCGGGTGACGGTACTTTTCGAGGATTTTGATCCAAAGCCCGGCATCGAAGACCCAACGCAGCTTAAAGAGCTGCAAATTATTATTGATGCAAACGGCATAGCTGACAAAGGCAGGTTCGAGATAAAGGATGTGCTTCTTTCTAACGGCTGGCCTTCAACTGTCCCTGATACCTCTCCTTTTGAACAATCGCCTTACTTCTCAGGTTTGAGGTTTACCGGAAGACATGTTTCCTGGGGCGGTGGTGATACCTGGTATCCTACCTGGGCTGAAAACGATAAGATGTATTCATCATTTACAGATGGAACCTGTGACGGGGTGACTTCTCACTCGTATGCTGCTGGAGATGCTGAGACCGGGCAGGCAGTTATCACAGGAAGCGATCCGATGGATCTTAAGGTGAAGGCGATCGGCAAACTCAAAGCATCTGCGCTGCCTTATGGCGGAAGATACCCCTGCGGCAGTCTTGTTTATGACGGGATATGGTATTACGGGACATACACTTTGACCGATTCAATGCTTCCCTGCGGCAACTGGTGTACGATAGGGCCAATGTGCGGTTTTCATATCTCTAAAGATTACGGAAAGACATGGACGCCTTCGCCGCACGATCCTGCAGAAGGCGGGCTTTTCGGAGAGCATGGCACGTTATGTGAAGAAAAGGTGAAGTTCGGTTCACCTCACTTTGTCGATTTCGGGAGGAACATGCAGCATTCGCCCGACGGCAGGGCATATATTATCGCTCATGGTGCGACAAGGCCTGAGGCAAATAATACATGGGTATCAGGTGACCAGGTTTATATGGCAAGGGCGATCCCCTCCCCTGAAACTATGAACGACCCTGACGCCTGGGAGTTCTTCTCAGGTCACGATGACAATGGACAAGCGGTCTGGACAGATGACTTTGAAAAAATAAAGCCCTTGTTCGAATGGCAGGATAACACCGGCTGCGTTACCATGACATATAACGAGCCTCTGAAAAAATATATAACCTGCGTGTCATGGGGATGGCCGACGATAGGCAAGTTCGATACTTATCTTCTTGAATCAGATAACATTACAGGCCCGTTCAGGCTTCTGACTTACATGGAGCATTTCGGTGAGCAGGCATATTTCGTAAATATTCCCTCGAAGTTTATAAGTGAGGATGGCAAGTCTTTCTGGCTCTGCTATTCTGCGAACTTCACAACACCTCACACGCCGACTCCGCGTACAGGTGTTTACGCGTTTAGTCTCCATGAAGTGGTAATGCTGAAGCCGCAAAAGTAATTGTCTTTAGAAAGGTTTTTAATGAAAATATTAGCTTTGAGCCTGTTGATAAGTGTGATTTCAAATATTGTTTATGCTGGTATAGCTTTTCAGTCAAAACTATTTGACTCTTCATGCTACAGCTCACAGGATTTTAAAATTAGCAAAGAAAATGCGAAGGTATCTGAACCTGAGTACGCAGATAAAAGGATCTCATTCAGCTATGAGTTTGGCAGTGGTCAAAAGGGTATGATTTATCAGGCTGAGAGAACTGAGTTGAGGGCGGTTGCGGTTTACCGTGATGATAAGGCATCAGGGATGGCCATAGTTGGTGCTTTTGGTGATCAGGTGGGGGATTTTATGAAATTTGATGTCCCTGATTCAAATGGCCTTAACTTTTTCTATTCCAATGCTAATCCTTATACTACACAGGCTACATTAAAGGTAAATGACCAAGAAACAGGCAAAGTCTTCTTTGAACCCACCGACAGCTGGCATGGGCCTTATAAAATGACTTCCTTCGAGGGTAAAGTTTCTGGAACTGTTAAGCTGGAGATAACCAAGAAGGATTTTGAAAAAAACGATAAAAAGCCCGCCTTCAATATCGATGTTGTTTCTACGGGGCAGATAAAAGAGTTGTCAAAAAGCAAGGTCACGATCCATATCCCTTTGAAAAGTTTCAAGATAACAAATGATATCCAGTCAGTAAGCTGTATCGTTAATAAAAGCAATTACCCGATTATATTGGAGCTGAGGGCAAAGAACGGCAGTTACTACAGAACCCAGCCGTACTTCAATATTACCGGCCAGATCTGGCAGCCGGCTTCGGACTGGATCCCTGACGAGAACGGCAGAAGGATAACAGCTCTATTTGAGGATTTTGAGCCTGCAATAACGAGTAAGGCGATCCAGGACGGTTTTAGTGAATTGAGGCTGGAGATTGTTGGAGATGGTTTTAAAGAGAAAAGTTTGCTGGAAGTAAGTGAAATTATGTTTTCTAAGGGCTGGCCAAACATGCCTCCTGCGAGTTGCCCGTTTGAACAGTCAAAGGATTATAGCGGAATAAGTTTTACTGGCAGAGAAGCTGCTTATTGTAAAGGTTCGGATACGTATTATCCGACCTGGGCAGATGACGGCAATTTGTATTCTCCATTTACAGACGGTGCCTGCGAGGGTTTATGGTCTATGTCTTTCGGTAAAGATGCCACTACCGGCAATGCCAAGATTATAGGAGATGATCCATTAAACCTTGATATCGAGCCGTTGAATGTAGTAACGGCATCATCATTGCCTTACGGCGGGCGTTATCCTTGCGGCTCACTTATTCATAACGGGATATGGTATTACGGGACATATTGCCTTGACGGCGGTGAACATTGCGGCAACTGGTGTGTCCTTGGCCCATTTGTGGGCTTTCGTGTTTCGGGCGACTATGGCAAGACTTGGATAAAAACAGAGCACACACCTGAAAAGAGTTTGTTTGGTGAAAAGGGCACTCAATATGGAGAAAAGGTTAAGATCGGTGCACCGCACTTTGTAGATTTTGGGGAAAACATGGAGCATTCACCAGATGGGAAAGCTTATTTAATCGCCCATGGAGCAACCAAGGAATATGCTAAAAATACTTGGATTTCAGGTGATCAGGTTTATTTAGTTAGAGTTAAGCCTTCTCCTAAAACAATAAATGATGAAAGTGCTTATGAGTATTTTGCAGGCAGAGATTTAAGTGGCAAAGCGAAATGGACGAAAGATTTCGAAAAAATAAAGCCTTTATTTGAATGGGAAGGAAATACTGGCTGTGTCACAATGACATATAATCCCGGGCTCAGGAAGTATTTTACTTGCGTAAGCTACGGTTGGCCGGCTGTTTGGAAATTTAATACCTACATCCTTGAATCAGATTCAATTACCGGGCCTTTCAGATTAGTTACATACATGGAAAACTTCGGTGAGCAGGCATATTTTGTCAATATACCCTCTAAGTTTATCTCAGAAGATGGACAAAACATGTGGCTTTGCTATGCCGCCAATTTTACCCGTGTAGTCGCTAATCCGAAAATAAGCTCTTATGGCATGACACTTAAAGAGTTTAAGGTCAAAGAGCATGAATAACCAGTAAATATATTATTTTTCAGAGAGTGATCTCTCAAAGAATTCTTCGATGATAGGCATCATCTTTTTGCCCTTATATTCGTCGTTCCAGGCAACATGTCCGCCGTTTTCGATAATATACAATTCAGCGGGCACGTTATTTTCTTTGCAGATTTTGTATAACTGATGTGCATATTTTACCGGAACCAATTTATCATTTGTCCCGTGCCAGATCGCAATAGGGGGATCAGATGGGTCAAAATCATTGTGCAAACTTTCGAAGGCAAGACCGGCAAGTTCAAAGCATGCATTAGGCCGGGAACTCTCAAAAGGGTGGTTGTCGAATACAAACGGATCAAGAGGCCCGTCACTTAAAAAATCATCCCGATTCACCGCAACACCCACAGCTGTCATCGCACCTGCTGAAGTCCCTACAATACATATCTTTTGCGGATCGATACCGAACCTTTCTGCACCCTCTGCCCTGACCCACCTTACCGCTGCCTTGGCATCTCGAATAGCTGCATGCACTTCCCGGGATTTGATCTTTTTTTTCCTTTCCATTAAAGGCTTGTCCCAGCCAAGTCCCTCCGGAAACAAGGGTACATCTCTTCTGACCCTGTACTCTATCGACATCACGACATAACCTTTGGGGACAAAGTATTTTCCCAGACTGAAAAACTTTGGATGTTTTCTGATCTCTCTTTTCATCGTCCCGCTGAATCCGCCGCCGTGAATGTACATTATCAGTGTTTTATTTTTATCTTCGCAGTCCCTGGGATACCAGACATCCAGTTTAAGTTCAGATTCCTCCCAGCCGTCTTTTCCTTTGTCTGCATTGATTACGCCTTTCCCGTAAGTAATATCCTCATCTTTTTTAATTTCGTAATCCCCGAAACTGTTCAAACAAATCAATAATACTAAAATTAATACTAAGTTTCTTTTGGTCATTCCTTTTCCTTTTCTTTTTCTGGTAAATTTTGCCTAATGTATTTTTCCACATCGAATTTTCGCTTACAGCCATTATAGCTCATATATCTTATTTTGCCAAAGACATTTCTGTCTTGCCATGCATGATCATGCACCCCGCCTATACTCCAAGCAATACCGGTATACCCGTTCGGATCTCTGCCGTCGATTTCATACTTATCGTTTAAGTAAATTGCGATTTCCATCGCTTCTTCAGGGCTCTTGGTCCATTGCAAAATCTTCTTTGCCCAGTACATCCTCATAAAGCCGTGCATCTTGCCCTTATTAACCATTTCCATCTGGGCGGCATTCCAGAGATCGTCATGTGTCTTACCTTTTTCAAATTCCTCCATTCCGTAAATATATTCCCGCTTGTCGTTTCTGTGATTATTCAAAGTCTCTTTCGCCCAGTCATGAAACCCCTCGGCGTTATCATAGTTTTCATTGTAAAAGCAGAAATTATCCGAAAGCTCTTTTCTGACCACAAGTTCCTCGATGAATGCTTCCCTGCTCTTTTTTGCTGCCTTACTTTTCTGAACTTCGAACGCCACCCTTTGAGCTGATATCTGACCGAAATGCAAATAAGGTGACAAATTCGATTGCCCGTCTATCGTAGGGTCATTTCTCTTTTCATTATAATCACTCAGTTTTTCGAAAATAAAATGTTCCAGTATTTTCCCTGCCTCATTCGACCCCGGCTTTATCCATTCAGGCATTTTAACATTTTTATCAAACCGGATATCTTTATAGATCTCATTCCACCGTGTCTTTTTGATTTTTACATCTAGATCATAATTATGCTTGATAAGATTCGGAAAATCCGTCAGGAAATCATCCATCTTTTTATGTATCTTAGGCCTTAATGTATGGGCTGCAAATTCCAGTTTATCAGAAGCTGCAAAGCAGGGCACTACATTATGGGCATCGACCTCATAAAAAGGTATTTCTATTTTGGCTTTTACCTTATCTTTCCACCCTCGTTTTATTTTAAGCGGATCGAAATCCGTCACCAGCCCGCCTGCCTTGACCTTTTTCAAATAAGCCGGTATCTTCAATTCTGGTTTACCGGCTAATATCTCAAACCCGATGTTTTTCTCTTCGAATATCTTTTCCGTTTCCTTTAACCCATCGAACATGAAATCATACTGCCTTTTGGTTGCCCCGAGAAAATTCTTAACCAGACAGAATACAACGATCATTCCCTCTTTTACTTCTTGTGCAAGCTCCTGAGCATAAAAAAGCGCCCAGTTATCATAGGCCCTCTGATCCCTGCTCATCCAGTAAACGATTGCTCCTTTTCCCAGCTCTCCACCCTTTAACTCCCGAACCCTTTTTTTATTAACTTTTTCACTCATTTTTTTAGCCTCTCATCATCTTTTAGTATCTGCAAAGCCTTTAAAGCACTCTTTTCTTTATCCTTTATTTCCAGCATTATGTCAAAATCAAAGTCCTCAGTACGGCTTATAAAGCTTTTAAAATCATTAAGGTCGATATGTTCTGTATGGCTCCCTTTTCTTTTATCTTTATTCTGTGAACTGTAATCGACCAGCGGCAGGCCGTCAGCTTTCTTCCATGTCACTGTAAATTTATCAAAGCATTCTCTGATATTTTCATCATTGCCGAAAACCTTATGGTGAAAAGCATCAAACAGAACAGGTATCCCTGTTTCGTCATGAATTTGCATACAGTCACCCAGGGAAAATCGATTGTCATCGTTTTCGATAACGAGATGTTTCTTGATCTTATCATTCAGCGTTTTGTATCTTTTGACAAACCTTTCGATACTCTTCGCTTTGTCATTGTAAACCCCGCCCACATGCAATTGTATCTTTGCATTTTTGCCGAGTTTCAGTGATTCCAAAACTTCTGCATGATACATCAATTCATCTACACTTCTTCCAAAAACACCTTCATCCCTGGAATTTATTAATATGAATTGATCCGGATGCATGCTGATCCGCATTTTATGTGTTTTTATGAATTTCCCGATTTCTGTGAATCTGTCTCTGAAATAATTCTGCCAGTTGAATTTACAAATCGGATGAGAGGCAAAGGGAATTATCCCTGAATTTATGCGAAAATATAAAAGATTATTTTCAAGATTGAATTGCAATATTTTTTTAAGATGGTCGAGATTGTTATTAATAACTTCTATCATCTTCTCTTTCGAATAAGACTTGAGCCGGAACGTTGAACTGCCGGTCTTTTCGATCGATCTGTTTATACAGGGGTATCCGATCTTCATTTATTCAAATTTCTGTTTAATTTCCGCTGCAGGTCTTTCAGCCGGTTTACCTCATCGAATCCAAGTCGTATTATCGGAAAAGCAGTTTTATTATGCATCAAAGGCTCATCTAAGTCTATCCATTCTCTGCACTTCTCCCCGTCTTCGGTACTGGGTATGGGAGAATAATCTGCCAGCATTCCCCTGATGCCCAGCTTATTAACGAAGTATATCGATTCTTCAAGTTCCTGTAGGTTACTCGCCGGATGACCGATTATCTGATAGGCCGTTATTTCATTTTTATCTGCCCCTGCATTTTCAAGGCACTCAACTGCATCTGCCAGTTCATCCGAATAGACTTTTCCTCCCGTCAGTTTCTGCCATTTATTAGATGAGCTTTCGAATCCAAGGAAAAATGTCTTAAAACCCGCCTTCACCATCAGCTCTGCAAGTTTCGGCGTTACGAAACGCGCATTTAAGGCATTGGGAGTATGAAAATTCTTATCGAATCCTTTGCTGATTATATATTCCAGAAACGGGATAAAAACTTCCTCTGCTTTATACAGCAGGGCGTCATCATAAAAGTTTATATTTTTGGCACCGAGTTTTACTAAAAGATCAAGTTCCGCTGAACATCTCTCAAAAGGTCTCACCTTGAATACCTTGTACATTTTCGGCACCGAACAGTAACTGCAGTTAAAGGCACAACCCTGTGACAATTTCAAAACTCCTGTTTCAAGCGCTGCATACCCCTCCCAGAATCCCGGCTGAAGTTCATTTCCCTCTATCTGCATATATTTCCAGAGACCCTTCAATTCGATCCCTTTTACTACATGATCTGCACCAAGTGACTCTGCATGTTCAGGGCAAATAGAGGCATAAGGCCCGCCCAGAATTATCCTGGTCTCGGGATGATATCTCCTCACATCTTCTATTACCTCTTTCACTCCAGGATACCAGTATGTCATCATCGTCTGAACGATTACAAAATCAAGCTGTTTGCGGTCAGATAGAAGATCAACAAAAAGTTTTCTCGGCAGACCGAATCTCCTGAAATAACGGGGGATGTCTTCCAGCACTTTGGGATTCGGCATTTTTTCCGCTGGAAACCTTCCTCTTCCCCATCTGTCCGATTCGAGTTCTTCATACATTTTCACCAGGGGATGCAGACGGTCAAGATAATCGAACAGTTCTAAATTAGCTTTATCACGCAGGAATCCCCCGACGCTCAAAAGACCATAAGGCTTCAGCCAGAAATCATAAGCGGCAAAATCGTAAACAGGGGGGTTGACTAATAAAATATTCGGCTTCATCAAATCTTTTAGCACCACAGTAATTAAATTAGGATCTAATATTTAAAAGATTTATTTCATTTACTTTCTCATCCTTTAAGTTATCAGCACATCTTTTATCAGTCAATTTAAATTTAGGCATGATCGGTGTTCCCGTTTGTGCTTTCTCAAATATTTCTATTCACAAAAATCTTTTAAATCTGGAAACTATCTTTCCTTCAAGATCGGCTTTTGCCCTGACTCCCTTTCTTAAAAAACTTTCACGTTCCCGCATCTGGCCTTCTCTTTGTGTTAATCTTACTTGCAGATTTTTCTTCTTATCTGCTGACTCTTTAGCAACATAACCCAAACATATTTGTTTCTCACCGATAACTGCAGCACTGGTTATCCAACCTGTACAAATACCGTTATCTAGTAAAGAGTCATTGTGCCGTATTTCAACGTTATTTTTAAAAGGGAATTCTGCCCTGACCACTTTCATTGCCTTTTTTTGCTTTTTTTTATATAATTTTTCCCTGCCGATAAAATCCTTACCCCATGACACTTTTCTTTCGTATCCCGCTTCAATAGGATTTATCAAAAATATACCTCCTAATTCCCTCCCGAAGGCAGGGATACCCGCCTCTACTCTAAGGCTGTTTTCTGCAAGATAGCCGCAGCTTTCAGCAGTTAAATATTCTTCACTTTCTGTAAGATCTCTCCATAGATATATACCGTCATTTATATTTATAAAAATGTCATATCCTGTTTTCTGTCCCGTATTTCCGCTTCTGGAAATTAGGCATTTCCTGTCTGCTAACTGGAACTCCTCAAAATTATTGTATCGTAAATTTCCCAGATTTTCTTTTTCCGATTTGTTGTTAAGACGTTCTTTTAAACTTTCAATTGATTTTGGCCCCTGCAGAGAAACGATCATTTTACAGTCTTTTTTTATTCCGCATCCGCCAAGCTCTTTTATAAACAATCTTTTGTAAATTTTTTTCGGGCGTTTTAAAATAATTCCGTCTTTAATGAGCCTTAAATATTTCAGGATTGATAAAGTATTACCTGAACTTATGACCATCATGTAATCATTTGCCCGGATTTTAAAAATTCTGATAAAGTCAAGAACATTACCGCTTTCCTCAAGAATAAAAGAATAGTGACTTTGACCATCTTTCAGTTGGTAAATGTCATTGGTGGTGACAATGTTCAGAAAATCGGTGGCAGTTTCACCCTGAATTTCCAGCAAACCTTTGTGCGAAAAGTCAAATATACCAGTGTGTTCCCTTACCGCCTTATGCTCATGGAAAGGAGAAGTGAAATAAAGAGGTATCTTATAGCCTTCAATATTACCATAACTTAATTTCTTATTTTTATTTTTTTGAAAATCTAATAATGCCGTTTTTACCGGAACTATGTTTTTGAGTTTTAAATATCTGTAATAATCATTCCAGCTATAATCCGGCATAATTTTACCTCCAATAAAAAAGATATAATTATTATAGCCGAATTAAAGCTGATTGATATAGGGGGATTTTGAATTGTGTTATAAGTTTATTACTTTTTCCTTTCGAGTAGATTTACTTCTTTGTGGGTACCTTTTTTAATATCAATTTTTATTGTTTTTATTTCGAATGCATTTAGAGTTACTTTAAATTTCTTTTTCATAAAAGGCAGTGACACCGTAACATTTCTTTTCCTGCCGGTAGGCTCAAATAACCTCAGTATAATATCATTGGTGTTTTCAGCTTTTTTTACTGTACTTACCTGTATTTTGTCATTACTGATCTTTACCAGTGGTTTAGGTTTTTGACCCATTCCCGGAGGGAAGAATGAAAGCGCAAAAGGCTTTTCATTTTTAATTGTTGCTTCCCTGTCAATTGCTTCCATCCTTTCCTTTATCTTTCCTGCATTGAACCAGAATTTAAAAATTCTTTCTCCCTGATCACTTCTGGGCAGGAAGCGACCTTTTTTTAAGTTAGTTTCACCCTCGAATGGATGAGCTGAATAAGCAGGGGACCTTAGTAAACTCAAACCCAAACCTCTTTTAGTATAATCCACTCCGTAAGTTCCGTTATTGATACAGGTTAAGGCGAAATCATTCTTTTCATTAACGACCGCTGCCCATTTCTGTGCAACATGTTCATGATAATTTGGTTTCAGTTCAGCACTGCCGTAGGCAACCTGTCCCCTTAATTGATTATCTTTGTTTTTTACCGGAACGCAGAGTTTGAGGAATTTATCCTTCTCATTCCATATTACTCTCGTTTCTATTTCTATCTCAGTTCCTTTTTTAGGAAGTTTGTACTTCTGGCAAATTGATGAATTATTATATTTGAAAACCGCCTCAACAACACTTCTTACCGGTCCATCCTCGATTACCCGAACAGCAGGCAGCTTATCGGTTTTTACTCCCGAAAATTCGGCAGATTCTTTTTGGTTCATCAATTTGAACCTTCCTTCTACATCTGTAAAGGAATTCACAAGCATTCCCCAGGGGTCTTCGTTGTCTTTGAATACTGTAGGAACGAACGCTTTTTCTTTCAAACAATCTACACCGTTAGCTGAATATCTGTCAACAAAACCTGTCCTTGCGTTTATTTCCACTTCAAGCTCTGAAGTTTTGAATTTTATTTTGCCGTTTTCAGCTTTAAGCTTGGGTTTGGGTTTTGAATCTAGATGTTCGAATTTGCAGTCAAAACGATTCATCTGATTGGGTTGTAATTCTGCTGTGAAGACAGTCTTCTTTCGCCATTCGATCGGGAGGTTGGATTCTTCTTTTTCCACCTGCACAGGTAATTTCTTATTTCCCTGGTAAACTATCGGCATACAATAATAATCCTCACGATTATGGTCCTCAAGCTGAAATTCACATTCGATTGTCTTTGTGATCCTATAAGGATGAGGATTATAAACAAGTATCGGTATCTCACCGTTTTTTGCTTTATTTTGACCGCTTGCCAATTTCAGAAAAGCCTTGGTCTTGATCCTGGATACTTTTTCAAGACCGTGATCAAGAACCCTTATTGACATCTTTTCTACTGGCTCGATCGATGAACCCGGCAAAATATCATGGAATTCGGAAAATAAAAGATCCTCAAGTGTCTCCTCAAGTTCTTCCGAAGGATATTCCATTAAACCGTTCACACTGGCAGCTGACACCATCTTCTCAACCATGTAATATTCATTCTCAAGCTGTCTGTGCTTCTGTTTTATCAGTATTTGAGATGTGTAACAGCCCACGGCCCAGGGATTCAAGTCGGCTTTATGCCTGGGCAGTTCATCTCGGTATTTATTCAACTCCTTAAAGTAATTTTCCGGAGTCGAATGAATAATATTATAGCTGTCATCTTTTTCGATAAATTTATTGACTTGTTTAATATCCTTTTTGGATGGCCCGCCGCCGTGATTGCCTACACCCCAGAGAACGATGCTTACTTTTCTGTCCTTCTGGTCTTCTATGCATTCCTGGATCTTTTCTTTGGCTTTGCCCAGGGCGGATGTGTACATTTGTTCATGTGAAAATCTTTTCCCAAGTACTTCTGAATTATCATAACCTACCCAGATAAAATCATCATCTTCCAGGTTGAATTCTTCTATTTGCGGCATGGGCCTTAAAAACAGATACGAATCATATCCGCTCTTGGAAAGGATCTGAACAAGTCCCTGAGTATGACCAAAGGGATCAAAATTTATGGCTGTTGTCGGTTCCTGACCGAAATTTTTACTGAAATATTTTTTACCGACAAGTATCTGCCTTACGAAGGATTCCCCGCTCGGCATATTACAGTCAGGCTGAAGGTACCAGCCTCCCATTATGTGCCATTTGCCCGCCTTTACGAGCTTTTGGATTCTTTTGAACAACTCCGGTTCGTACTCTGCAACCCATTTATAAAGAATTACCTCATTGTGATTAAAAATAAAGTTATCATTTTCTTCGCATATCTCTGCTGCGGTCCTGAAAGTTGAAATAGCCTCTGCTACTCCCTCTTCCCATTCCCATAACCAGACCGGATCAAGATGCGCATTACATATCAAGTGTACATTCTTTTTATTTCTCATTAACTGCCTCAATTAATAAAAAAACGTCTAAAATCATCATAAAAATGAAATTTATATTGTGAAAGTGCCCCAATTTATTTAATTTATAGCTCAAATTCAATGATAATAACCGATGCTTACAAAAATCAGTATATTTATCTAAGGGGATTACTTATTTTTAAGGAATATACGTTTTGGCTGAACTAAAAAAACAGTTAGGACTTCTGGAAGTTTTTTCAATTGCCTCGGGAGCAATGATAAGTTCAGGCCTGTTTGTACTTCCGGCACTGGCTTTCGCAAAAGCCGGACCTGCAATGATCGTTTCATATTTTTTTGCTTCTCTGCTTATACTTCCCAGTCTATTTAGTAAAGCTGAACTTTCTACCGCTATGCCCAAGGCGGGCGGAGCATATTTTTATGTAGAAAGAAGTCTTGGACCGGTTTTGGGCGTATTCAGCGGACTGGCTAACTGGTTCTCTCAGGCCCTAAAAGCAGCCTTTGCAATGGTGGGGATGGCCGTTTTCGTCGATTTTACCGTAAAAAGCCTCGGTTACGCACCGTTAAGCGGAACAATACTCAAAGAAGTAACCGTCGGCTGTTGTATCTTATTTACAATAGTAAACCTGCTGAGCGTTAAACACACAGGCAGATTGCAGTCAATATTCGTATTCTTTTTATTGTTGATTCTAACTTCTTTTGTCATTTTTGGAGTTAATTTTGTTGAAACTGAAAAATTTATGGGGTTTACAAATAAAGGCTGGACAGCAATCCTTCAGACCTCTGGGCTGGTCTTTATTAGTTTCGGCGGACTTACAAAAGTAGCAAGTATAGCTGAAGAAGTCGAAAGACCTGCCAGAAATTTAGTCTTCGGTATGATACTGGCATGGAGCGTTGTCTCTGTGTTATACGTTCTGGTTATTTTCGTAACTGTCGGAGTCAGCGCACCCGATGATATATCGGGTAACCTGATGCCGATATCGATTGCGGCAAGGAATTTTTCCGGAATTATAGGCTTCATTATTTTAAGTTCCGCTGCTATACTTGCTTATATAACCACAGCTAACGGCGGTATTTTAGCCGCCTCCAGGTCACCTCTTGCAATGAGCAGGGATAATCTACTGCCCAAGGCCTTTTCGAAGATTAATAAAAAATTTCAGACACCCCATTTAAGTATCCTCTTCACCAGTTTTTTTATGATCATCGCGATCATTTTCCTGGACCTTGAAAAACTGGTCAAAACCGCATCCACTCTCATACTTCTATTGTTTATACTTGAAAATTTAAGCGTTATCATTATGAGAGAAAGCAAAATACAAAGTTACCGGCCGGGCTTTAAATCCCCCCTTTACCCCTATATTCATATTATCGCGGTAATTGCTTATTCTTTTCTTCTTATAGAAATGGGTAGAACTCCGCTTTTGATTTCTGCTGCTTTTGTACTGATAAGTGCTGCCTGGTATTTGCTTTTCGTGGCAAAAAGAGTTAACAGGGCGGCTGCTCTTATGCATGTCGTGGAAAGAATTGCTCCCTTCGACTTAAAAGCCGTTACTCTCGAAGATGAATTAACCTCCATATTGATGGAAAGGGATCAGGTAACCGAGGACCGGTTTGATAAAATGATAAAAAACTGTCCGGTACTGGATGTCAAAGAGCAGAAAAGAGCAGAAGGTATTTTCCGGGAAATATCCGAGGTTCTCGAAGACAGGTTAAATATCTCACAGGATTTATTATATGAAAAATTCATGGAAAGAGAAGAGCAGGGCTCCACGGTGGTTCAGCCGGGACTTGCTATACCTCATATCGTTATTCCTGGAGAAAATAAATTTGATATGATGTTGATCCGAGCAAAGGATGGAATACTATTTCCCCACGGCTGGCAGACAATAAATATAATATTTGTCTTGCTCGGAACAAAAGACCAGAGAAACTATCACCTAAAGGCACTAATGGCTATCGCCCAGGTAGCACAGGAAAAGGATTTCGAAAAAAGATTCTTAGCGGCAAGAGATGTCGAGTCTCTAAGAAATCTCATTCTGCTTTCAAAGCGTAAAAGAGAAAGTGAAAACGAATCCCAGAGTTAATCCTCTTTAAGTACTACGTCATCATATTCAACTTCGAATTTCAATTTGTGCTTTGCTTCCTCATTTGCAAGAGATTTCAATAATCTCTTAAGGTTCCCTTCCTCTGCCATCTCTGAAAGTTTATTATATAGCTTAAAGGCGGCCTTCTCCTTTTTCATCACAAAAATAAGGGCATGCTGATAATCCATATCGGCGGTGGGTTTTACATCTACCATAAAATCAGCCAGCTTTAAATCCATAACCTTCTCGTCAGATAAAAATTGCCCGCCTTCTTTTAGCGATTGAAGTTTCGATTTATGACCTAGCTCTTCCTGGGCAAAATCTTCGAATGCCTTCTTCATTTCGGGATTATCCATTTTCCCCGCAAGCTCTTTATAAAGATTATAGGCTTTCTCTTCCTCCTTTATAGCAAAATCCAGGATAGCATCTGCAGATTCAAAATTTTTCATGACCAACTCCTTAAACAACGAACAATATTAATTTTAAAGAATTTTAACGAATTAACTTCAAATTTAAATAAAAATCGGCAGTATTAATTTAAATTAAAGTTTCAAATTTGAAAAACTTTTATTGATTTTTAAAGTAAAACAGAATAGACTGACTGGTCAGTCAGGAAGTCGAATATGAATAATAATGTAGAAAAAAAAGAAAGTATTATAGAAAAACGTAAAAAAGAGATTATCTCTGCTGCCATGGTGATATTTGCAAAAAACGGCTTCAGACGCACAAAGATCGACGATATAGCGAATTATCTGGATGTAGGAAAGGGTACTCTCTATAGATATTTTAAAAGTAAAAAAGAACTGTTCATAACCGTATTTAAAAACGGCGTAAATGAATTGATCGAAGAAATGGGTAGGAAAGTAAACATCATCGAAGATCCTGTCAAAAAACAGCGAAAAGCAGTAGAAACCTATTTCAAATTCTTTGACAGTAAACCCGAATTGATTGAGATAATGATGCAGGTGAGAAGTGAATTTAAGGATGAATACCGACAGCACTTTCTTGATTGTTATAAGGATTACATCTTAAAGATTCAAAATAATCTGAAAAAGGGCATACAAAGAGGGCAGTTCCGTGAGTTGGATATCGAAAAAACCGCAGACGCTGTATCAGCCTCCATGTTCGGTGTTCTGATAAGTTTCTATGTCCGAAAATACGGCAGGGAAGACTTGAAGCTGACAGAAATGGCTGAACCTTTATCAGATATGATCCTTAAAGGACTGGAAAAAAAGAAACAATGAGTGACTTGCTGAATAAAATAAAATATTTGATCCCGGCAGTTATAATTACCATAGCTGGCTGTATGGTCGGGCCGGATTACAAACGACCTGAATTAAAACAAGTGGAAAATGAAAAATTCACCGGTTCTGCATTACATCATGAAGACTTCAATAATTACGAGATGGGAAGATGGTGGGAAAATTTTGCTGATCCGGTAACTAATGAATTAGTGAATCAAGCACTTGAAAATAATTACGATCTCAAGGCTGCAGCTGCCAGAGTCTTAAGGGCAAGATCGATTTATCAGATAAACACAGGAAAAAAACTACCTCAGGTAAATTACGATTTCAATTACGATCGAAGCAAACGGTCTTTTGATTTTTCCGGAGAAAGATTCAGCAATCTAAGCACTGCTTACCAGCAGCAGATTTCCGCATCCTATGTGTTGGACCTTTTCGGAAAATTGAAAAGAGCCCAAAGAGCTTCCTGGGATGACCTCCTATCTACTCAGGCAAATCGGCAGGCGTTGACAAACGATCTCATTGCATCTGTTATAAAAACCCGGATAGACATCTCAGTATTGAACAGAAGGTTGGAAATAGCCCTTGCAAATACAGAAAGCAGACAGAAAACACTAGACATTGTCGAAAGAAGATACAATCAGGGTCTCGTCAGTCCCGTAGATGTCAGGCTGGCAAGAGAAAATCTGGAATCCGCTAAGTCACAGGTCCCTCCGATAAGACAGTCTTTATCTATCGCAAGGCATTCACTTGATGTGCTGCTCGGGAAAAAGGCGGGAAAAACAAAATCTATCCCCGAAACTTTATCTGAACTTCCTGAATTAAAACCAGTGCCCGTTGGCTTACCCGCCGACTTACTTGACCGAAGGCCGGATCTGATAGCAGGTGAATACGCTCTTAAAGCTGCCAACGAAAGAATAGGTGTAAGCATTGCACAATTATATCCGGATCTTTCATTGACAGGAAGTTATGGCAGAGTTTCACAGGAATTTGAAGACATCTTCATCGATGAAACGGAAATATATTCAGGCGTCCTTAGTTTGGTCCAGCCTATCTTTACCGGAGGTCAGCTCAGGGCGGAAGTCAGCAGAAACAAAGCCGTTTACAAAGAATTAGCCGCTGATTACGCAAAAACCTTATTGAATGCACTAAAAGAAGTGGAAGATGGCCTGGTCACGGAAAAAGAACTTCAAAAAAGAATGGTTCACGTAAAAAGAAGATACAAAGAAGCAAAGGCTGCTGAAGACCTGTCCAGGCAAAGATACAGCAGAGGAGTCGAAAGCATCTTACTGGTTCTGGAATCCGAAAGAAGAAGGAGAATAGCCGAAGAGGAATATGCAATTTTAAGGGGAAGAATATGGGCAGAAAGAGTTAACCTGTTCTTAGCTCTCGGCGGAGACTGGAATACCACAGATAAAAAAGTAGGTATGAAATGAATAAAAAGATTAAAAATATCTTAAAAAGTCTGATTATTTCAGTGGTAATAATCGGTATCGGCATATTAATATCTTTTCTGTTAATAAAATTTAAGAGGGAGCCGGAACGTGTCAAGGTAGAAACAATTCCCCCTCTGGTTACCGTCACACAAGTTACCGCTGAGGACAAACAGATGATCGTAAGCGGCTACGGTACGGTGGAACCGAAATTAAAAGTCGAAATTGTTCCTCAGGTAGACGGCAAGATCGTTTCAATAAATCCCGAATTTAAAAAAGGTGGCTTCATACCTGCAGGAGAAGAATTGTTCAAGCTGGACCCGAAAGACTATCAGCTGGAGGTTCAGCAGGCACAGGCCGCTGTTGCCGAAGCGGAGGTAAAACTCGACATCGAACAGGCAGAAGCAAAAGTGGCAAAAGAGGAATGGAAGCAGTTAAATCCCGGCAAAGAACCTGATTCTCCTCTGGTTTTCAGAGATCCCCAGATACGCCAGGCAAAGGCGCAGCTGGAATCTGCAAAAGCTAAACTCCAGAAGGCGAAACTGAAACTGGAAAGGACAAATATCACATTGCCACATGATATCAGGATTGTGGAAGAAAATGTCGACATGGGACAGTACGTATCTATAGGTCAGAATTGCGGCAGCGCATACGGCACTCAGGTCGTCGAAATTCCACTTCCGCTTGAAGATGATGAACTCCAGTGGATTTCCATTCCCGACACTCTTATACCCAATGGAATAAGCGGCAGAAAGCAAAAGGGATCAGAAGCTATAGTAAAAAGCACTTTTGCAGGAAGGCGCCATGCGTGGAAAGGTTATATCTCCAGGGTCGATGCAGAAGTAAATCAAAAATCCAGAATGGTTACAGTTTACATAGAAGTACCTGATGCTTTCGAAACAAAAAATGATCGACCCGCTCTTTTGCCCGGTATGTTCGTTGAGGTAAACATAAAAGGTAAAGTTCTTGAAAATTCAATAGCTGTTCCCAGGGATGCAATTCACGGCAGAAACAAAATATGGGTCTCAAATGACGGAAAACTCGAAATTAAAGAGATAAGCATCAAAAGAGCTGATCAAAATTTTGCTTACGTTACTAATAATTTAAATGACGGAGATAAAGTGATCCTGACTTCCATGGATACAGTTGTAGAAGGCATGAAAGTAAGAACACAAATTGAAAGCAGCGGCGGCATGGTGTCCGATGCAAATCTGCAGGAAACGGTAAAGTAAAGTGAAAAAGGAAAATGAAAAAAAAGGAATTCTGGGGTGGTTTGCATCCAATCACGTGGCTGCTAATCTCCTGATGCTCTTGATCATAATAGCCGGTTTGATAACTATTCACACCGTTAAGATCGAAGTCTTTCCTGAATTCAGTGCTGATATAATTACCGTCTCGGTACCATACAGAGGAGCTACACCCTCCGATGTGGAATCAGGAGTCCTACTGCGTGTCGAAGAAGCGGTAGCTGCCATCGACGGTGTAAAAGAGATCACATCTTCTGCAATGGAAAATATGGGGACAGTTCTTATCGAGGTGGAAGAATATGCGGATACACAGGAGGTACTCGATGATGTAAAGGCAGAAGTCGACAGGATAACTACTTTTCCGGAAGAAACTGAAAAACCCATAATCACGGAAGTCATAACACGCCATAAAGTTATTACCACCGCTTTATACGGCGATGCATCAGAAAAAACTTTAAGGGTCTTAGCCGACAGGATAAAAGATGACCTCACCTCTATGGAGAAAATAAGCCAGGTAGATATAGAGGGTATCAGACCTTATGAGATATCCATCGAAGTTTCCGAGGAAACTTTGAGAAAATACGGACTTTCGTTTGATGAGATTGCTGATACAGTTGCAAGATCATCTGTTGATATCCCTGGAGGTTCGGTAAAAACTTCAGGCGGAGAGATTTTGGTCCGTACCGCTGGGCAGAAATATTACGGCCCAGAATTTGAAAAAATAATCGTTCTTACTCGTCCCGACGGTACCAACATCAGGTTAGGTGATATTGCAGAGGTCAAAGATGAATTTGAAGATATTGACCTGTACTCGGAATTTGACGGCAAAAGGGCAGCTTTCGTTGAAATTTACCGCGTCGGAGAACAGAATGTTTTGGATGTCGCCCGGACTGTAAAAAAATATATAAAAGAAAAACAGGAGGATTTGCCTTCAGGAGTATTTGTAGAATTATGGGAAGATGATTCAAAAATTCTCAAGTCACGTATCAATCTGTTGGAAAAAAACGGATATCTCGGGCTGATTCTGGTTTTCCTTTTTCTCACTATTTTCCTTGATATAAGGCTCGCATTCTGGACAACAATGGGAATTCCGATATCTTTCCTGGGAGCATTCTGGCTCATGCCCGCATTTGACGTTTCGATTAATATGATCTCGCTTTTCGCCTTTATCCTGTCATTGGGTATAGTCGTTGATGATGCCATAGTGGTGGGTGAAAATATTTTCAATTACAGGCAAGAGGGTTTGAGCAGAATTGATGCTGCAATCAAAGGCGTAAAAGAAATGTCAATACCAGTCTTTCTTGCCGTGACAACTACAATTGCCGCTTTCCTGCCTCTACTCTACATCGAAGGTGTCATGGGAAAGATCATAAGGGTTATTCCTATAATTGTAATAAGTGTTCTCACAATTTCTTTGGTGGAAGCTTTGCTTATTTTACCCGCGCATCTTTCAGGCAGGAAAAAACAAAAAAGAAATATCATTATAAGATTCTTCGATAAAATAAATAAATTTGCGGGCGACCGGCTAAAAACCTTCGTTAATGGACCATTCCGTACTTTTGTTGAAAATGCTGTTCACAAAAGATTCATTACCATCTCCATGGCACTTGCCATACTAATGATTTGCATCGGATTTATAAGAGGAGGATATATTAAAAGAACTCTGTTCGACCCCGTAGAAGCGGACAATGTTCTGGTGACCCTGGAAATGCCGGTTGGAGTCCCTCTCAGCCAGACACAGCGGGTGGTTGAAAAGATTGAAAACGCCTTTGAAATAACAAAAGAAAAAGTCAAAAATATGAGCGGCGGTGAAAAAGTAATAAAGCACATGGCAACTTTCATTGGCTCACACCCTTCCGTTGAACGACAGGGGCCTATGACTACGGATACATCAGCCACTGCTTCAGCACACCTGGCTGAAATGAACGTTGAACTCGTGGGCAGCGAAGAAAGACAGATTTCGGCAAACAGAATTAAAAGAATATGGAGAGAGCAGGTCGGTGAAATTGCAGGCATATCTTCAATTAACTTTGTCTCGGATTTGATGAGAACCGGAGACGATATCAGCGTGGAATTGTCTCACCGGAATTATGACGTTTTGCTTGATGCTGTTGATGAACTGAAAAATACCCTTAAACAATATCGGGGAGTAAGTGACATTAAAGATGATTTCGAACCAGGCAAACCCGAATTGAAACTTGATCTAAAAACCACCGGCAGAAATCTCGGCTTGACTCTGGCTGACTTGGCAAGACAGGTAAGGCAGGGCTTTTACGGCGAGGAAGTTCAAAGAATACAAAGAGGAAGAGATGATATCAGGGTTATGTTGAGATATCTCGAAAAAGAAAGAGAAAGTGTTGCAAATATTGAAAACATGAGAATAAGACTTCCTGAGGGTACCGAAATACCCTTTAAAGAAGTAGCCGAAGTTAAATACGGTCGAGGCTTTTCTACCATAAGGAGAGTGGACAGAAGAAGGGTCGTGACAGTTTCTGCCGATGTGGATGAAAAAACAGCTAACGCAAACGAAATTAACAATGACTTGAAAAACAGATTCCTGCCGAAACTCCTTGGAAAATACAGAGCCCTTAAATACGATTTTGCTGGACAGCAGAAAGAAATGGCAGAGTCACTCGGTAGCTTGGCAGTTAATTTTCCGATAGCACTTATAATAATTTACGGCCTTCTAGCTGTTCAATTCAGAAGCTATATCCAGCCGCTGATAGTCATGTCCGCGATCCCCTTCGGAATTGTCGGTGCCACCTTTGGACATGTCTTAATGGGATACAATTTGAGTTTGCTGTCCATGTTCGGGATCGTCGCTCTATCCGGTGTGGTAGTAAATGATTCGCTTATCTTAATTGACCTCATCAACAGAGAAAGAGGCGAAGGTGTTGAATTATGGCAGGTTATAAGGGATTCTTCTACCCGAAGATTCAGGCCAATTATGTTAACCACCTTAACGACATTCCTGGGTTTAACTCCCATGCTGCTTGAAAAAAGCCTTCAGGCTAAATTCCTTATACCCATGGCGATAAGCCTGGCATTTGGCGTAGTTTTCGCAACATTGATCACTCTCATTCTAGTTCCCTCTCTCTATATGATTCTCGAGGACATAAAAAAGCTCTTCTTGAAATTTTTGAGTTTATAGATTACACGAAGATTTTTTACTGGTCATTTTAAAAAAATCAGCCATAATAAAGTAAAATATTTTTACTTTATTTCGGGCAAGGAAAATGGGAACTGTAAACGACAAAAAACAAAACATAGAAATTCTGTCTGATTACGAGTCCATGTCAGCAAAAACTTTAGATATATTCGTAGATCAGGCCAGGGAATTCATTGCAAGACAGGGCGTTTTCAGGGTAGCTATATCAGGCGGCAAAACACCGAAGCGATTTTTCGAGCTTTTGGGAAACGAGGATTCTTCATTGGCTTTGGATTGGGAGAAAATACACATTTTCTGGGTTGACGAAAGATATGTGCCGTGGGAATCTCACTGGAGTAATTACAAGCTGGCCAATGACACTTTCCTTAAGAAAGTCTCGATTCCTGATGAAAATATTCACGGAATACCTACCGATCTGCCCGATTTTAAACAGGCCGCGAATAATTATGAAGATATGATCAGAAAAGTTTTTGATTTAAAAGAGGGCCAGTTCCCCGTATTTGACCTGATAATTTTGGGTATGGGGGCTGATGGTCACACCGCCTCGTTATTTCCCGACAGCTATGCTTTACTCGATACCGATGACCTGGCATGCGTTGTCTACGTCATGGATGATAAATTAAACCGTATTACATTGACCTATCCGGTTCTGAAAACTGCAGAAAATTTGATAGTGCTCGTCTCAGGGGAAGAAAAAGCCCAAACCTTAAAGGAGGTACTGGTAGATGAGCCTGACGAAACAAAGTACCCCATCGAATTACTCTGGGAATGCAGTGGAAAGATAACCTGGGTAGTTGATCAGGATGCTGCTAAACTTTTAAAATGAGTTACGGGATGGTCAGTTCTGTTCCAGGCCTGATCTTATTCACATCCTCTATCTTTTCTTTGTTAGCCTGGTAGATCTTTTTCCATGAACCTGTATTGCCGTAATACTTTTTTGAAATATCAGAAAGACTTTCACCTATTCTTACGATATGAAATCTACGGTAGTCACTTTTATCCTCCTGCCTTGATTCGAAAGGCACTTCAGGTTCCTGGTCCAACTTTATTCTTACTTCAGATTTGGTCTTGGTCTCTTTCTGAAGTTGATCTATCTTACTTTCGGATTCTTCTCTCTTATTTAGATCTGAATCCGTCCCGGCAGAAAACCATATCAAAAGGATCACCGCCAGGACAGATCCGAATATTAAACCGTATTTATAATCTTTTTCCATCATTTAACCATGACGGTTATTTCCCTGATTCACCTTTGTATCCGATCAAAAGTATCGGAGCTGCAATAGCGATAGAAGAATAAGTACCCACGATAACACCGAGACCGATCGCAAAAGTAAATCCTCTTAGCCCTTCACCGCCGAAGATATACATGATCAGCACAACGATAAATGTTGTAAAAGAAGTCAGAAGCGTTCTGGATATCGTCTGATTGACACTTTCGTTTATCAATCCCGGGTTCAGGTTACCTTTTTTCCTGTTTTCTCTTATCCTGTCAAACACAACGATAGTGTCATTAAGAGAATAACCGATTATGGTCAAAAACGCCGCTATCAGGGCAAGACTTATCTTAAAGTCACCGATCAGTAATGCATCACCTATCGGAGTCCCCGCGATATAAGTACATGACACGATAACACCGAGTGTAATAAATACATCATGAACCAAAGCCGCAATAGCCGCAACACCGTACCTGATGTTTCCGAATCTTACCCAGATATAGGCAATGATCGCAAAAAGTGAAAGTACTATAGCAACAAGCGCCTGCGTTTTGGCTTCTGCTCCGATTGATGGATTGATCTGGGTAACTCTCGGCAGGGAGGTCTCAAGCTCCGTGGCTGATTTTACTCTGTTTTTCTCGTTTTCAATAAACTCTGAAAGTTCCGCTTCCCTGAGGTCACGAACTGCCGCTTCCGGTGACACGCTTACGTAAGAGAAGGAATCTGTCTCTTTATCCTCTTCTACTTTTTCAAGGTCACCTCCTAAAAGACGGTATGGATACCATTCAAGATCTCGGGTTGCAGGTTTGAACCTGAGGTCTTTGATTCTCCTGTCAATTTCATTCAGAGTCGCCGGTTTCCCGAGTTCAGTTTTTATTATTATCCCGCCAATAAACTCCGAAAGTTCGGGATAAGTTTCGATAGTTGCCTCATCGATCATTTTTACATCGGCTATTGCCGGTTCCAGGTTTTGCTTAAGTGCCAGCTGGTCACCGAAAGCCTCCAGAATTGCCTCGTTAACAACCTCTACCACCTCGGGCTCGGAAACACCAGCCTCAGGAAATGTATCTTCAAGGATTTGCTTGAATTGCAGTTTGACCGGATAACTGGTTTCTACGGTATAAGTCTGAGGATTCTCTGGATCTTGCTCGACGTTAAGGTTAGTTAGCTTTCCGGATGCTTTTGTTAATTTTGTTCTTATATCCTCAGCCGAGAGCTCTTTTCCAAAAGTGATATCCGCTATGGTTTTATTGGTCTCCGTAGTAGTGATTTCATATTGATTACCGCTTTCACCTACACTGTAAACGTTTGCAGTTGCAAGGGCGGGATTACCCATTTCTTTCCCGACTTGATGGATATTGCTTTCGACTTCCTGCCTGCTTATGGAGACACCTTCTTTGAAATTGATCTGAACGCTGGTTCCGCCGGTAAATTCAATATCGTACTTACTGTTGGTCTCTTCATCTCTGTTAAAGAAAACAAACATACCGGCTGCAATTACTATTAAAGATAAGGTTATGAAAAAACCTCTCAGCTTCATCCAGTTAATATTCGGCTTTTCAAAAAGAAGGAACAATTTCAAATGGTCCTTAATAGCATCTACTGCTCTCAGCCAGTCAAAATTCACCCTCGTGACAAACAGGGCGGTGAACATACTGGAAAGAATACCGAGCATAAGAACGATTGCAAAACCCTTAATCTCCTCGGATGCCACCCACAGCAGAATAGCTGCAGTTATGAACGTCGTCAGGTTAGCATCCAGAATTGTCCTGAACGCCTTTTGATAACCGTTCTTTATCGAAATAAAAAGCGAGGAACCCTTGGCCTGTTCCTCTCTGATCCTTTCGAAGATAAGCACATTCGCATCAACACTCATGCCGATGGTAAGAATAATACCCGCAATTCCGGGCAGTGTGAACGTAGCGTTAATAACCGCCATTATCGTCAGTACAAATAGCAGGTTCAATATCAGCGCAATATCGGCAACTGCACCCGCAAGCAGGTAATAGCAAAGCATACAAACCGCAACCACTGCAAACCCGATCAAGCCGGATTTAATACCTTTGTCACGGTTCTCTTCTCCTATCGAAGGACCGATACTCTTAACCGAAATCGGCTGTTCTATAAGCCTTGCAGGCAGAGAACCTGCATTAAGCTTATTTATCATGTCCCTGACTTCCGTTTGGGTAAAGCTGCCTGTGATCTGACCTCTTGTTGTAATCTTTGATTGAATGTTCGGAGCAGACAAAGCTCTGCCGTCAAGAAGAATACACAGAGGCTCCTGCATGTTATTACTTGTCACTTTTCCGAAAATTCTCCCTCCTCTTTCATCCAGAGTAAATCCGATCGCTCTTCGACCCATCTGGTCGGTTGTCTGATAAGCTTTTTTCAGTTTCCAGCGTGTTTGACCGGTTTGAACCATGGTTTCATGCTTTTCGGTACGGTTACTCGCAAGAACGTAATACTCATCCCCAAATTTCGATACGATCGAATTTGCAACCTGCCATTCATCAGGATCATCTACCGGAACCCACACATATTTCGAATCGGAAGCGTATTTAGGTCCTTTATTGATCAGTTTCTGTATGTAATTGGATATTTCATCCTGTGAAAGTTCCCCTCCGTCGGTAGTAGGCAGAATTCGAAATTCAAGTATTCCCGCACCTTTCAGCATTCGCTGCAGGTCCTTAGGATCATCCAGCCTGCCCTGGTAAGGTTTATATTCCCGGTAAGTACTAACCAGTTCATCAAGCAAATTCTTCCGGGCCGGGAAATTATTTTTCAATTTTTCAATTTCTTCTTTTCTTTTGATTGAATCTTCCGGCATAGAAAGAACATTCACAAGCTGATCCTGAGTAAGATTCAAAGCATCGAGCTGCCTCTTGGCATCTTCGAACTCGATCTTTTCACCAGTTTCGGGATCATTGATCTGGTCGATGACTTTTGCCCATTTGCCATAATCGGAAATATAATCTTTCAGCAGTTTTACATGGTTGGGATCATCCTGTGTAACGTCCTCAAGCTGCTTATTTAGTTCTTCTTTATCCGCTTGGTACCATTCGCCTACTTTGTTTTGAGCAAATTCGACATCAAAGCCTGCCTCTTGAAGTTTCTGAATGTCTTTTTCGATGTTTTCCCTTAAGATCTCACTTTTATTCCTCATTGCCTGGAGCTTATCATAGGCCTTCGCGAGATTATTCAATATCTCAAGCCGATTTTCATCTCCATTGGCATACCGGTTGAATACTTCCTGTCTTTTTTCCTCTGAAAGATTCAAGGCACGCAGTATCGCTGCTGGACTTACATTCTCCGAAAGGATCTTATTCAATACATCTTCGTACTGCTGCCTTTTTTCCCTTGCTTCTGCAGTAGCAAGCGGCATCTGAATTTCAAAGCGGGTATTACCCTGAGGCCTCCAGACAAGGTTCTGAATATTGGCAGGGTCAACCCTCCGCCTCAAAATAGTGATCATTCTGCTGGCAAGATTTTTTGTCTCATCACTGCTTAATCCTGTAGTATCTATCTCATAGATTAGACTCGTACCGCCCGCCAAGTCAATACCCGGTTTCAATGTCTTCTGAGGCGGATAAAGTGTCCATACCGATACTACTGCCAACAATATGATAAATACGATTTTCCAAGTAAGATTTTTATTCATAACACTTCCTTATGATCAAAGATCCCTTTTTTGCTGAATTATTATTTTTTTTCGCCTTCCGATATATTTCTGCTAATCGCAGAAGAAAGAACTTTTATTTTGGTATTATTCGATTCGTCAATCTTAAGGACAACCTCATTATCCTTGATCTCCACGATAGTACCGAATATACCGCCTATGGTCTGAACCCGATCGTTTTTCTTTAAGTTTTGTACCATTTTCTTATGCTGCTGCTGTTTTTTCTTCGGCCCTCTGAACAGGATAAAATAAAGGAATACGAAAATAATTCCCAGAAAGACCAGCTGCATCCATCCGCCGCCCGGTTGTTCCTGTTGTTTGGCACCGGCATTGGGGTCGGTCGGTGCTTTTGTTTTTGTTGTAGTCTCCTTCTCGGAAGTTACCGGCTCTGATGTTACTGTTTCACCGTTTTCTGTCTGAGCTAATATCCAGATATTCTTCATTTTGGTTACCTTTCATTAAATTTTGTCGCATTAAAGGGCTTTTTTATAACCTAATTTTCAAATAAATTACAGAAAAATTGCGAAATTAATCGCCGTTTTTTAAAAAACCTGCCTTATCGTATCTCTTTAAGGTCTCCTCTGCCCAGCTGTCAAATTCATTTTCCGCAATTTTACGCCTGATTTCAGCCATCAGCCTCTGATAAAAATGTATATTATGCAAAGCAACCATTATCGGCCCGAGCATCTCTCCTACATTAAAGAAATGCCTCAAACTGCCTCTGCTGAAATTCCTGCAGCAGTAACAATCGCATTCCTCTTCGATAGGGGATTTATCGTCAATGTGAACACTGTTTCTCAACCGAATAGCACCTTTTTCAGTAAAAGCGAATGCATTTCTGCCGTTTCTGGTCGGCATAACACAATCGAACATATCGACCCCCGCTCTCACAGCCGCAACGATATCAGCTGGCGTACCAACTCCCATAAGGTACCGCGGTTTTTCCTCCGGCAGCATCGGGGTCGTGAATTCAACAGTCTCTATCATATTGTCATGCCCCTCGCCAACGCTCAAACCGCCTATCGAATAACCGTCAAAATCCATATCCACAAGTTCTTTACTGCATTTTTTTCTCATTTCATAATCGATTCCACCCTGAACGATTCCGAAAAGCAGCTGATTTCCATTTTTATGGTAAGATTTGCAGTCCTCCGCCCATCTGATGGTTCTGTACACTGCTTTTTTCAATTCCTCATCAGAGCATGGAAAATGCGTGCACTGGTCGAAACACATGATAATATCCGCTCCCAGCCGATTCTGTATATTTATCGCCGATTCAGGGTCGAGTTTCAGTTTCTTGCCGTCAACATGACTGGAAAACTCCACACCGGCATCAGTAACTTTATTCAGGGAACTCAGGGAAAACACCTGGTATCCGCCGCTGTCGGTAAGTATGGGCTTATCCCATGACATGAGCTCATGCAGTCCCCCGAGCTTTTCGACTGCCTCAACTCCAGGCCTGATATGCATATGATAAGTATTGGCTAAAATCACACTGGCACCAGTCTGCTCAAGATGATAGGGAGTAATTCCCTTAACCGCCCCCACTGTACCAACAGGCATGAATACCGGCGTATTGACAGTGCCGTGAGTTGTCTCCAGTTTTCCGGTTCTCGCAAAACAGTTCGAATCTTTATTTATTACTGAAAAATGCTTCATAATTTATTCTTTATAAAAAATCCTATCTATCTTTGCACCAGGAAAATAATAATACAAAATTTCCTCGGCAGTTTTTCCCGTTCTTGCGAGGTATTGAGCGCCGCACTGACATAAACCTACGCCGTGCCCCCACCCTCTGCCGTCATAAAATATCAACTTATCTTCCGTTTCTCTTAACTTAAATATCGTACTCTTTATCTTCTGTCCGCTGGAATCAAGACAGAGCCTGAAATCCTCTGCCCGCAAAAAATCGGACTTTCCATTCGTTCCGATCAGCTTTATTTTAGTTATCCTTGAGTAATTGCCGTGGTCAGTACGGGATATTATCTTTATATCATTTATGTCAACAAGTTCTTTAAGAGATTCATATCTTGCGAATAATTTTCTCTTCGCTTTCTGTTTTTCGATCTCGTATTTTGGCCAGAAAAATGATTTAGGCTTTGCAACTTTCTTACAATAGGGACATTTAACTCCGTGCAAAGGTATAACGGATTCTCCAAATACATGCTCGGCATCCTCGGTATGCCCGCCGCATACCGCGCTGTAATAAGTGGGAAAAATATCCCTTTTTCCTTCTTGTTCTACTGTAAGAACCCCTCCCTTAGTATTATTTACTGCATCCCATATTTGCTTGTTTTCCGCCTTAACTCCCAGGTAAACCTGGTTAGCCTGAGTCTTACTCAGATCATAATGCCTGCCTTCCCCGAATCTTTCCTTAATGTAAAGACAGTACGTTCTGCAGGTGATCGCCTGTACCTTCAATGCTTCCGGCTCCCAGTAGCTCGGCATTTCCGCTCCCACCACTCCTGCTAGATAAGGCTCCAGCGGAACATGATTTATTACATCGAAAGTCTTGCTGTCTTCATTACCGATGATCTTAAAATTACCGCGATAAGGTTGGCCGTTTATATTTAAAACATAAGGCTCGTTCGGATGTATTACCAAGTCGTTGCAGTCCATTACCGAACCGCCTATAGAATACGAATTGCTGTCATAATTAACTGAGCATTTGCTGTTATCTGCGAAAAAAAGCGTATTCTCCCTCTGCTCAGCATTTTTTATCGTAAGGCCGGATTTACAGACAATATCGAAACTGTTCGTATCATTGATCAAAAGCACCCTGACCCACGAATCCTCGACACTGTTCATATCGGGAGTCAACTTCTCCGCCTGTCTCTTCTCACATCCTGAAAAGAAAAATAAAATTCCCGGAATGGCAATAGTAAAAATAGCCTTGAGTATTTTGCGATATTTATTTTTCTGAAAAAAATTCTCGATCATTTATTTAATTTATTTTTTATTTCTTTCTGTACGGTACTGGTTAAGATCAGGCAGGACAGTTAACCTGAGGTAGGTACTTCCCAAAGGGACAAAAGTTACTTTTTCTTCCTTTTCATCATAAAGGTAAACTGCGGGGTTAGGTAAGTGTGGAGTACAAGTTTTATCTAAATCACCGTGCTTTCCTGAATAATGAACGTGTTGAAAATCCCATATTTTCATCTTGTGAACGGGAACCTCAAGTTTAATCGGTGTATTTTCGGCTATCCAGGGATTTTTTACGACATCTGAAATTTTTACTGTGACTTTTTCATCAAGTTCACTTTCCCTAAGTTTAAGACCGTATCTCCATTCACTTCCTGGCGTAATATCCCATGCGGGATAATTTGGATCAGACTCATCATTATCGGCACCGATAAATTCCACTTTTTTATTTTCAGGCTTTATATATAGTGAATAAACAAGCGGCCCTCTTTCCAGAGTCACTCCGTTTTCAGGCCAACGGGATATGCGCACATCCATCGAAAGATCAAGAGAAATTACGTCATTGTCTTTGAAAGTTCTTTCGATAACTGCAAAACAGCCACTGTTGGTTTTAATATTCAACTCTTTACCATTTAAAAGTACCTTGGCGTTTTCGCACCACTTCGGAATCCTTAGTAGCAGTGGAAATTTAACTTTTTCCTCCGCCTCGATAACGAAATCAATTTCTCCTTTAAAGGGATACTCCGTTTTTTCCGTTATTACGACTTTCTTATTGTTTTTACCGACTTTAGCCTCTATTTTCACAGGTCCGTAAAGCGTAGCGGCAAGCCCGCCGTTAGCGTCACTCATCCACATCCTCGAAACATAATTCGGCAAAAAACGATGAATATTACCTGTACAGCACTTAACCGGATGTCCAGGCCGATAAGCCATTCTGTTTGGATGATGCTGTTCATGATTAGAATAATGCGTTGCTATCATCTGGTTTGGACTGGAATAATACTGATGCGTTTTATATTCCTTACCCACTGCTCCGAAACCTGCATTGAATACCGTCCTTTCTATCTTATCTGCCCATTCGGGATTCTCAGTAGCCATCAGCATATAACCCAGGCTCCACGAATAATCACTTATTACACACGACTCATGACACCGTCTCGACCTTTTACCGCATAATCCTTCTGTAGAACTCGGGGTACCGTCAGCTAGAACATGGTCAACCTGTACGTTATAAAAACCCTTTCCAGAAGCATTCAAAAAAAACTTCTCCTTATTACTCATGTAAAGGATTGCAGGCAGCTTGATCTTCTCTGAATAGCTGACTCCGTGCATATGACTTTTCTCGTCAGACATCATCCAGTTGATGTCACCGTTAAGCTGGTAAAGCTTTTCTGCAATATCCAGTAAGTTCTTGTCACCTGTCTTTTCATAAAGCCAGCATAAAGCCTCAACATTGCAAACATTTCTGTTGAAAGTATTTCCCTGGAAAACAGCGTTCCCTTTTTTAGTTATTTGTCCAATATCACCTATAAAGTGTTTTTTAAGTGCTTCGATTATTCTTTTATCATGGGTTGCGGAATAATAGGCCATAAGTGCTCTTGCAAACACTGCGTGAGGCCAGCGAGTGTCTGTAATATGTTTCGGACCCAAGTAGCCGTTCTCGGCAGGATGACTCAAAACATATTCAACCTGTTTTTTTGCTTTGTTGATAAGAAGTTCATCTTCCAGCAGATAACCCGCCTTTATCATTGAATCTATCCAGTAAGCTGTTTGTTCATAAGATGCCCATGAACCTTTCCTCTTCTCAGACTGCATTACTTCACAAGCCCACATTTCAGTATTAAATGGAAAGCCCGCAACCTCCAAGTGTCCCAAAAGACCGTCCCTTTGTATCTCCAGATAATCTCTTAACCATCCTTTAGGCTCAATATCAGATAACGGCAATTCGTAAAATCTCTCAACCTTATCTTCGAATCTTCTAGGCCTTAAAAGTTTTACATTATCCACCCGAAGTGTGAAATCTTCTTCGGTTTTTGGAATTATAAAAAGAAAATCTATCGAAGCAGTATCATTTTTAATCTTGATATCCTTTTCGAAGTGGGTCCATTCCTTTTTACTGTTAAGAGGAAATTTTACTTTTCCAAGCTCGAGATTCTGTCTGTCATAAAATCTAATTAGAACATAAGTATCGGTTTTATTGAGTGAACCTACAATTTTACTTTCGAATTTGAACTTCAGCACATCATTATCAATCCCGTAACATTGCACAGACCTTAGATTTACATCTCTTTTATCTGTACTTTTTAGCTCAAAGCATCTTTCACCGAATTGCCCTGAATTATCGTTTTTAGTAGAGGAAACGTAATTTCTCGGACAGCGCCAGTATCTTAAACCCGCTTCTGCATCACTATTGGCAACCAAATCCCAGTACTCCCCGGCATCTGCGAACAATTCCGCAGAAGTGCTCATAAATGTGATAAAAAATGTAAATAGCGAAATTAAAGCAGTTTTTTTCATATTTCATTCCTTTAAATTTAGCATTAACCTTACGAGCAGAAATTATACCTGAATTTTTACATTTATTAAGTTAGATTATTGTCTTATATTTAGCATATTGTTATTTTTGTGGAATTTACTTAAATTCTATGATAACTTATTCCCTTATTTTAAGAAAGCAGGATTTAAGTTTCGAACGTAAAATAAAACAGGGCTGATCAAAAAATGGAAGAAAAAAAAGGAATTTACAGGCACAGCGAAATCGAAAAAAAGTGGCAGAAGAACTGGTACAGCAATAAAACATTCAAGGCAAAAGATTCTGAAAAGTCTAAGCCGAAATACTACGTACTGGATATGTTCCCATATCCAAGCGCCCAAGGCCTCCATGTGGGCCATCCGGAAGGATATACCGCAAGCGACATAGTAGCCCGCTACAAAAGAATGAAAGGCTTCAATGTCCTGCACCCCATGGGCTGGGACGCATTCGGCCTGCCTGCAGAACAATACGCAATAAAAACCGGCACCGATCCTGCAGAAACAACAAAACAAAACATCAACAACATTAGAAAACAGATCAAATCTCTAGGCTTCAGCTACGACTGGGACCGCGAAGTAAGCACTACAGATCCTCAATATTTCAAATGGACTCAATGGATTTTCCTGAAACTTTTTAACAGTTACTTCGACGAAAAAGAACAAAAGGCAAAACCCATCGAACAGCTTGAAATTCCCGAAGGACTCTCTAAAGAAGAAAAAAAACAATTCATAGACGACCACCGCCTGGCCTACGAAGCCGAAGTACCCGTTAACTGGTGCCCCGAACTCGGAACCGTCCTTGCAAACGAAGAAGTCGTGGGAGGTCTCAGCGAAAGGGGAGGACATCCCGTTTTCAGAAAACCCATGCGACAGTGGATGCTCAGGATTACAAAATACGCAGAAAGACTGCTTGAAGGTCTGAAACTCGTCGATTGGCCCGAATCAATAAAAAAACTCCAGCGCGACTGGATCGGAAGAAGCATCGGCGCAGAGGTCGATTTTAAACTTTCCGGCCATAATGAAAAAATAAAAGTCTTCACCACAAGGCCCGACACTCTATTCGGCGCAACTTACATGGTCATGGCACCAGAACACGAACTGGTCGACAAGATCACCACTGAAGAACATAAGAAAGAAATAGAAGAATACAAACAGCAGGCAGCAAGAAAAAGCGATCTCGACAGAACAGACCTCTCAAAAGAAAAATCCGGCGTATTCACAGGTGCCTACGCCGTAAATCCCGTAAACGACAAAGAGATTCCCATCTGGATAAGCGACTACGTCCTTTTAAGCTACGGTACCGGTGCCATCATGGCAGTTCCCGCTCATGATGATCGCGACTTTGAATTCGCTAAAAAATTCGACCTTGAAATAATCCAAGTCGTAAAACCTCAAAGCAAAAAAGAACAGGAACTGGTCGAAAAGGGCGAACTCTGTTTCACCGGTGACGGCACCGCAATTAACTCAGGTGATTTCACAGGACTTTGCACAGAAGAATTCAAGGAAAAGATCACAGAATGGCTCGAAGAAAACGATCTCGGCAAAAGGGCGGTAAACTATAAACTTCGGGACTGGCTCTTCAGCAGACAGCGATACTGGGGAGAACCCTTCCCAATCGCACATACCGAAGATGGTGACATCGTCTCTCTATCCGAAGATAATCTACCTATAACTTTACCGGATGTCGAAAGTTATAAACCTACAGGTACCGGCGAACCGCCTCTTGCAAAGGCAAAAGACTGGTTTGAGATAGAACTTCCAGACGACAGAAAAGCTACCCGCGAAACAAACACCATGCCCCAGTGGGCGGGAAGCTGCTGGTATTACTTAAGATACATCGACCCCGACAACGACGAAATTTTCTGTGATAAAGAAAAAGAAAAATACTGGATGAACGTTGATCTTTATATCGGCGGGGCAGAACACGCCGTCCTACACCTGCTTTACTCCAGGTTCTGGCATAAATTCCTTTATGACTTAGGATATGTCACTACGGAAGAACCTTTCCAGAAACTTATTAACCAGGGAATGATACTCGGTTCCGACGGCCAGAAAATGTCCAAATCCAGAGGAAACGTTGTAAACCCCGAAAACGTCATCGAAGATTTCGGAGCAGACTCCATGAGACTCTATGAAATGTTCATGGGCCCGCTGGAAGCAACAAAACCATGGAACATGCAGGGCGTCGAAGGCGTTCACCGCTTCCTTAATAAATCCTGGCGAATGATAATTAATGAAGTTACCGGTGACATTGCAGATGAGGTTAAAGATATCGAGCCGGATGAAGAAACCACACGACTTCTGCACCAGACCATCAAAAAAGTTACCGATGACATCGAATCCTACAGCTTCAATACCGCCATCAGCCAGATGATGATATTCGTAAATCATGTGATCAAACTTGATATAAGGCCCAAAGCTGCCGTCGAAAAATTTGTACTCCTTCTGTCACCCTATGCTCCTCATATCGCCGAAGAACTCTGGCAGAAACTGGGGAATTCTGAATCCTTGTCCTATCAATCCTGGCCCGAATTCGAAGAAGAACTTACAAAGGAAAAAGAGATCGAACTTGCTGTTCAGGTAAAGGGTAAAGTGAAAGATAAAATAATTGTCGCTGCAGATGCGGTTGAAGAGGATATTAAGGAAAAAGCTCTCGCAAGCGAAAAAGTTCAAAACGCTATGGACGGAAAAGAACCGAAAAAAATTATCGTCGTCCCCTCAAGACTCGTAAATATCGTGGTTTAAAATGGCACATGAGATCGAAGCCAAACTGAAAGTCGATTCATTGAAAGCCGTTGAAAAAAGGCTCAAAGACATCGGAGCGGAATTCACCGAAAAACTCTCACAGACCGATACCTACTTCGACGACAGCACATCCTCTATGCTGCATTCCGACCAGGCCCTGAGAATCAGAAAACAGAAACAAGGTGATATCAGAAAATACTTCCTCACATACAAAGGCCCCAAACTCAAAGAAAAATTCAAACAGAGAAAAGAACTCGAACTGAAAATCCAGGAACCCGAAAAACTTAAACAAATTTTACAGGCACTTGGCTACGAACAGAAACTAAAGGTGCAAAAGAAAAGAAACATCTGGAAATTCCGGGATATGCTTATAATGCTGGATTCTCTGCCGGCTCTTGGAAACTTTGTGGAAATCGAAGGCCCTGATAGCCGAAGTATAGAACAGCTTCAGGAAAAACTGGGACTGGCAGAAATCGAACATATCCCCGATGGATACGCAAGTTTAATGGAAAAAAAAACAAAAATCAGGTAAAAGATAATATTATGATAAAGCCGGAAGACGGATACATTGCATTCATCATTAACCCCAAGGCAGGGGCAAGCAGCGGTAAATCCGCTATGAACCGCTTCAAGGAATATCTGCTCGAAAAAAATTACGATGTCAGGCTTGGACTGACCTCTTCATTAAAAAACGCCTATGAATTGGCATCTGAAGCAGCAGTTGACCTCCATTGTGCCTTGGTGGTTGTTGTTGGTGGTGACGGAACGATAAGAGAAGTTGTTCACGGCCTGGAAGGAAGTGACAAAAACCTTCTCATCATCCCCGGCGGAACCGAAAACCTGCTGGCAAACGAACTCGGCTATGATGAATCCGCAGAAACGATCATAAACACATTCGAAAAGGGCAAGGTCAGGTCACTTGACCTGGGTAAAATAAATAACTCTTTCTTTACTTCAATCGTTGGTTTCGGGTTCGATGCCGCAGTGATCGACCGAATACACAAAACCCGCAAGGGAAATATTTCGGTCATAGATTATTTCTGGCCGATATGGAGAACTTTTTGGAATCACAAGTTCCCGCATTTTAAAGTACAGGCTGACGGCAAAGAAATATTTCACGGCAACGGGCTGGTTATTATCGGCAATATTTCAAAATACGCTATCGGGCTGGGAATTCTAAAAGATGCTGATTTCGGCGATGGCTTACTTGATATATGTATCTTTAAGTGCAATAGTAAACTCCACCTGGCAAAGCATTCATTAATGACCGTTTTAAAACAGCATACCCGCTACAATGACGTAATATACAAACAAGCTGAAGAAATAGAGGTTGCTTCGGATACCGATGATAACAGGTCACAGATTGACGGTGACCCCGGACCTGACTTACCTGTCAAAATAAATGTAATTCCGCAGGCAGTAAGTGTCATGGTACCCGAACACGGAAAGCCCGCAGGTATTAGGACAAGAATAAAAAGGATGATCGGATAATGCAGTGCAAATTCTGGATCGGAAAAAACAGTGATCTTAGTGACGTTAAAAATCCCGTAGAAATTTCTTCGGGCGGAGATTTATTCATAATGGCAGGGCCATGCGTCATCGAAAGTGAAGATATCTGTTTCGATATCGCAAAGAACCTGAAAAAAATCTTCGATTCCCTGAGAATGCCCTTTATCTTCAAGGCAAGCTTCGACAAAGCGAACAGAAGCAGTATCCAAAGCTTCAGAGGCCCGGGTTTAAACGACGGCTTGAAAATATTGAAAAACATCAGGCGTGAACTCGACATACCGGTTATGACCGACATCCACGAACCTGCTCAGGCCCAAAAAGCCGCTGAGATTGTTGACTGCCTGCAGATTCCCGCATTCTTATGCAGGCAGACAGATCTTCTTGTTGCTGCCGCAGAAACTAAAAAACCCTTAAATATCAAGAAAGGTCAGTTCCTTTCTCCCGGCGAAATGAAAAATGTCGTTGAAAAGGTCAGGGCCTGCAGAAACAATGACATCATGCTTACAGAAAGAGGAACCTTTTTCGGCTATAACAGATTAGTAAACGACATGACTGGTATCGAATTAATGAAAAAATTAAATTGCCCGGTTATCTTCGATGCAACACACAGTACCCAGCAGCCCGGAGGACTCGGAAATGCAAGCGCAGGAAGAAGAGAAATGGCACCGGTACTTGCAAGATCTGCCGTAGCCGCAGGAGCTAACGGCTTGTTTCTGGAAGTCCATACCGAGCCGGAAAACGCAAGATCGGATGCTGCATGCATTATGCCTATCGAATGGGTAAATGACTTGGTAGAAGACTGCAGAAAAATTTACGATATTGTAAGAAAGTAAAATTATGTCTGAACAAAGTTACATTTTCGGCCCCGTACCATCAAGAAGACTGGGATTGAGTCTTGGTGTAGATATTGTACCATTTAAAGTCTGCACCCTGGACTGCATTTACTGCCAGATCGGCAAAACCACAAGCAAGACTATAGAAAGAAAAGAATATATCTCTGTCGATCAAGTTTTCAGGCAGCTAAAGGAAAAACTGGACCAGAATATCGAAGCCGATTACATAACTATGAGCGGTTCCGGCGAACCCACGCTGAACTCGGGAATGGGAAGATTGATCGAAAAAATAAAAAAAATAACCGACATTCCGGTTGCAGTTATCACAAACGGAACCTTGTTTGATAACCCGCAGGTAAGAAAAGACTGCCTCAAGGCCGATCTTATTTTACCCTCCCTGGATGCTGCAACACAGGAAGTTTTCGAAAAAATAAACAGGCCTCCTGAACAAATGAAACTGAACAGAATAGTTGAAGGCCTGATAAAATTCAGGAAAGAATTCAAAGGCAAGATCTGGCTGGAAGTTTTTATAGTGGAAAATTTCAACACTTCCTCCGAAGAGATCGCCGAAATCAAAAAAACTATCGAAAGGATAAATCCGGACAGGGTCCAGCTCAATACCGCGGTAAGACCAACCTCAGAAGCAAGCGTTAAAAGAATAAAAAAGAAGAAGCTCGAAGAAATAGCAAAGCAGATCGATACAAAATGTGAGATCATTGCAGATTTTTCCAAAATCAAGAAAAGCCAAACACGTGAAAAAACTCTGGATGATTTGCTTACCTTGCTTCAGCGAAGGCCTTGCTCACTGGATGATATATGCTCCGGACTCTCGATTCACAGAAATCATGCTGTAAAATTGATCGAACAGCTCCTTGATTCCAAAAAGATAACCGCAGAGAAAAAAGGCTCACAAACTTTCTACAAGTCTCTGTAGATTTTAATATTGTGTGTTTTTGAATAAAGCATTTTTTTAATTCATCCGATAAAAACATATGGGAAAGAAGAATCTTTTGAGAAATTTAAAAAAATTGTTAATTCTTCTTTAGTTTCAACAAAAAAGACCGATAAGTTTAACATATGAATTGCTGTCATATTTTAAAAGGTTGTACAGAAAGTGGAATGAATAAGGATCTAGGCAAACAACTTATTTTGAATAAGGGAAACGAAAAGTATCTGTTCAGATACAACCCAGGTTCTGAAGATCAGCTTCTCGATGCCATTATAAATCAGGCTAAAGATAAAAAAACTGATTTTGACTGGTTTGATGCTGCTGTTTTAAGTTTTAAACTTTCACAGTCCTTAATTTTTCAGGCGGATGAGCTTTTGCAGGACGCAAAAGGCAGATATATAAAAATTAACTAAAAGTTTTGTGCGGGATTATCATGGAAGATTGTGTGATCATTAAAGATTTCCTAAATTATTTAAAGTTTGAAAGAAGATTTTCTGACCATACCGCAAAATGTTATGGTGCGGACTTAAAGCAGTTTGGAGAATTTCAATCACAAAGAAAATCTCAGGATCATCAGGATTCGGGATATCAGGATAACCATTTACCTCCTCACAAAGGCATTGATTCAGGTTTGATGACTCAGACGGAAGAAAAGATCGCCTTGGATGAATTGCTGATCCATGCAGATGTTATTGATGTCAGGGCTTACATGGCCTTGATGAACGAAAAAAATTATTCTAAATCTACTCTCGCAAGAAAGATCGCTACATTAAGGAGCTTCTATAAATTCCTCGTTAAAAGAAATATCATTTCGAGCAATCCCGTCACTGCCGTTAGAACGCCTAAACAGGAAAAGAAACTGCCGAAGTTCCTGGAATATGAAGAAGTAAAAAGACTCTTAGATGCACCGGATATGTCAAAATGGCTCGGGGCAAGAGATCGAGCTATACTTGAAACTCTATACAGTACCGGCATAAGAGTTAGCGAACTGGTTTCTTTGAATATGGAAGATATAGACTTTCTGAGCGAGGTTATTCACATTCGCGGAAAGGGTAAAAAAGAAAGGATCGCCCCCATAAGCTCTTCTGTCCTGCAGGTTATACAGCATTATCTTGAATTCAAAAATAGAAGGGCACAGAACAACGAAGATTTTGATAATAAAATTCTCTTCGTAAATAAACACGGAAAAAGATTGAGTACAAGAAGCGTTAGAAGAAAAATGGACAAATATTTGAAAATGGCAGGTCTTGATCCTTCCATCAGTCCGCATACTTTAAGGCACAGTTTTGCTACCCACATGCTCAATAACGGTGCAGACTTAAGAAGCGTCCAGGAGCTCCTCGGACATCAGTCTCTTTCTACAACACAGGTTTACACCCACTTGACCACGAACAGATTAAAAGATGTATATGAAAATGCCCATCCAAGAGAACAGGAAGCCAGACAGCAACAGGATGAAAATTCGAATCAGTTTCCGACATGGTGATAAGGATTTATACATACGATAAAAAATGGCCGGTTTAAAACCGGCTTTTTTTATTTCTAAAAAGTTGTCTCTGATTAAGCATTTGCATGATGGCTGCTGCCGAGATATTCCGGAACAAGATCTTTGATCTTTTCGGTTATCTCATCATAATCCTGTCTGTTTGCTACTTGGATAAGGGTATCGATCTTTTCATTTAAGTAGCTTTTGTCATTCGAAGTATTTTTCCATATAGCTATTTTCGGATGCCGTGTATGCTGCATATCTTCTCCCTCGACGGATAACTCTTCGAAAAGCTTTTCACCGGGCCTTAAACCGGTGAATTTTATATCGATATCCTCATAAGGCTTAAATCCGCTCAATGTGATAAGTTCCCTTGCAAGATCAACGATTTTGACCGGCTCTCCCATATCAAGAACAAATATTTCTCCGCCTTTACCCATCGTGGCTGCCTGCAGCACAAGCTGACTGGCCTCCGGAATGGTCATAAAGTACCTCTGCATTTCCGGATGTGTAACAGTAACCGGCCCGCCGGTTTTGATCTGTTCTTTGAATATCGGAACTACAGAACCGTTTGAACCCAGCACGTTGCCGAACCGAACAGTAACGAAATCGGTCTTACTGTTACAGTTCAAATCCTGGATATAAAGTTCCGCGATTCTTTTCGAAGAGCCCATTAAACTCGTCGGATTGACCGCCTTGTCCGTGCTGATCATCACAAAGTTCTTAACTTCGTATTTATTGGCTGCATCTGCTACATTTTTCGTTCCCAGCACATTATTTTTTATAGATTCACCCGGATTGGTTTCCATCAACGGGACGTGTTTATGAGCAGCAGCATGGATTACCACATCAGGCTTAAATTCCTCGAAGATCTGGTTAACACGTATTTTATCGGTTATATCACAGATCAATGCTTTTAAATTTACACCGGGAAAATTCTGGTTCAGTTCTCTTTCGATTTCAAAAAGCGGATTTTCCGCCTGCTCGACAAGCAGCAAAAGCCCCGGCTCGAATTGAGATACCTGCCTTGCCATTTCTGATCCGATCGAACCGCCTGCACCGGTTACTAAAATAGTCTTGCCTTTTGAAAATTTCTCGATTTTATCGAGATCAAGTTCAACTGCCTCCCTTCCCAAAAGGTCGCTTATGCTTACATCACGGATCTGGGAAACTTTAAACTTGCCAGTTGCAATATCAGTTATCGAAGGTACGGTCCTGAATCGAACAGTTGTACCTTCACATATCTGGACCACTTTTCTTATCTGCTGATGGGTTGCACTCGGCATAGCGATGGCAACCTCTTCAATATTGTATTTCTCACATATATCGGGAAGTTCTTCTACCTTGCCGAGCACCGGTATGCCGTGTATGTTCATATCCTGTTTTACGGGGTCGTCATCTATGAACCCTATTACATCGTATTCCGCAACAGGCATCCTGTGAATTTCTCGAAGAAGGGCCTCACCGGCATTTCCTGCACCGATTATAAGAAATCTCTTTAATCTTCCGGTTTCTACTGTCCTGAATTCTTCGTAATACAGCCTGATCAAAAGCCTCAATCCGCTTAAAGTCAGGAAGGTAAAGACCATATCGATAAGGAAAATACTTTGATCCATACCCACAAGTTGATGAAATCTCTGTCTGACAGGTGCTATTTGCAATACAAGGCTGAACCATAGCATCACAATTACCAGGGTGCTAATAAGAGATGCCCTTAAAATGGCTGCAAGATCGGTTATACTTACATAACGCCACCAACCCTTATACTGTTTAAAAAAAGCGAATACCAGCAGTTTTATCGGAATAATGCCGAGAAGAAGATATGGATACTGGTAAAATATCCACTCCCTGTTCAACCTCATATTATGAGCAAGAAGAAAGGAAAACAGAAGACTTACTGCAAAAGCCGCTATATGGGCTAAAATTATGAAAAATTTTCGGTATTTTAAGAGAAAACCGGGTTTACCCTTAAATTCCGTTAAGTCTTCTTCTCTGATGGTTTTTTGATCTTCTTTTTGTTCCATATTTTAATACAGCTCTCATCCCCACCCAAGGCAACAATTCATTATACTTTTTTTGAGCCTTTAATGTCAACGCAATAAAATACGTTAACTAAAAGAAAATTACTTAAAAATTAATAATTTATTTAAATATCATCGACAGTTTCTATTACAGAGTTAATTTAATAAACGTTCATACAAAATATTTGTTCTTGACGCTTAAAAATACACAGCTATTATAAAATGTTTATTGTCAATAATCGGAATAGATGTCGATAAAGTAAAAGGCAGGGATTATGATTATAGATTGCCATACACATATTAGCGACGGTTCAATCAGTTTGGAAGAAACAGAACCTTCTGAAACTGAAGATGTTGTACAGCTGAGGATTGTTCTTGGCGATTACGGAAGTACTTCAGAACCCGTAAACAGCGAACTGGAGCAGTTTTTAAAGAAAAATTCCGATAAAGCTATAGGTTTTGCCTATTGCGATCCCACAAAGGACTCTCTTGAACAGATAAAGAAAATAAATGAAAATGAAAAATTTAAGGGTTTGGTGGTTTATTGCTCAGAATGTGGCTTCCATCCCGCTCATACAAAGGCAATGCAGCTTTACGAAAAAGCTGAAGAAATGAATCTACCTGTATTTTTCCATAATAATTACAGGCTCAGCCAGAATGCCGTTCTGGATTTTGCCCAGCCCTATCTTTTGGATGAGGTATCAAGAAACTTCCCTGATCTGAAGATCATAATCGGATCAATGGGTTATCCCTTTGTAGACCAGACCATTGCAATGTTGGCCAAACATCCTAATGTATATGCCGACCTGACTATAAATATGAAATGCATCTGGCAGGTTTACAACACAATTTCGAAGTCTTATGAGAATGGCGTTATAGATAAGCTTCTATTCGGGTCGGGCTTTCCCGATGGAAATCCACAGGAGTGCATCGAAACCCTCTTGGGATTTAATAAATTATTCGCTGATACCAATCTGCCTAACGTCCCTCGGGGTAAGATGAGAAATATCATTGAAAGGGATTCCTTGAAACTGCTAGAGATTGCCATGGAGAGCTGATATAAATGGCCCAGCTTCTGGAAGAACAAAGGGAAACCTGGGGCACCAGGGGTGGTTTTATACTGGCTGCTGTAGGTTCGGCAGTAGGCCTCGGTAATTTATGGGGATTTCCTTATAAAATATACAGCTACGGCGGAGGAGCATTCCTGATCCCCTATATAATCGCTATGTTCTGCATCGGAGTCCCATTGCTTATTCTCGAATTCAGCCTCGGCCATTTTACACAGCGGGCTGCACCCAGTGCTTTCAGAAGAACAAACAGAAAACTGGAATTCGTCGGATGGTGGGGCATTATACTCGGCTTTGTCATTATAACCTATTATCCGACCGTTTTAGCTTACTGCTTTAGCTTCATGTGGTTCAGCTTAAAATCCATCGCAACAGGCGAAGCTTTGCCATGGGCAGGAAAAGGCCTTGAGGGCGTAAAAAACGCTCAAAGCTTTTTCTACGATGAATACCTCGCTTTTACTGAAGGAAATGCACTTGGCTCGATTCGCTGGAATATCGTTTTGCCTTTAATCCTTGCATGGACTGCAATGTACCTGGCGATCTTCAAAGGCGTAAAATTAGTCGGTAAAATTGTCTGGCTGACTGTTCCATTGCCTTGGTTGATGCTAATAGTTTTGACCGTAAGAGGTATGACACTTGAAGGCAGCATGAAAGGGCTTGTTTATTATCTTGACCCTGTCTGGGGAGAGCTTGCAAAACCTACTACATGGAGATTTGCATTTGGTCAGGTATTTTTCTCTCTCAGCCTGGCATTCGGCGTGATGATTACATATTCAAGCTTTCTCCACAGAAAAAGTGATTTAAATAACAACGCAGCAATAATAGGGCTGGCGGATTTTGCAACCAGTTTTATCGCAGGTCTGGCGATATTTTCTACCTTGGGCGGTATGGCTCACCTGACCCACGTTGCAGGAGACCCTGTAACCGTAGATAAAGTAGTTTCAGGAGGGCCGGGGCTTGCATTTATTGCATTTCCATATGCACTGGCTCAGTTACCCGGAGCTGCATGGTGGAGCTTGATATTTTTCTTCACACTTGTAACCCTCGGCATCGATTCAGCATTTTCCATTACAGAATCAGTGCTTGCGGGAATTGTTGATAAGACCGGCTGGAAAAGATCGATAGTACTGCCTGTTATGAGCCTTATCGGATTGCTTTTCGGCCTGGTTTTCGTCACAAATGGCGGGTTGAATTGGCTCGGTACTATGGATGGGTTCATAAACGGTACATGGGGAATAGCATTTCTGGGACTGCTTGAATGTATTGTGCTGGGCTGGATTTATAAAACCGAAAACCTGAGATCACATGCAAATGAAAGAAGCGACTGGAATCTGGGCAAATGGTGGAATTTCTCAATAAGAATTGTGATACCACTTATCCTTGGAACACTTTTCTTCTGGAGCCTTTATGATGACATAACACAAAAGGGCGGTTTCCTGAAAGCTCCCGACGGAAATTGGATATTACCCAACTGTGTCGGGATGACCGTTATGGCATTTGCACCTTTGTTGGCCATCTTTATGAGCTCAGTTAAAAACCCGGATGAAAAAAATAAAAATAAAGAAAATATAATTCCCGATTATAATGGAAGCAAAAAAGGTGCTGTTTCATTAATTCTGGTATTATTTTCAATTTTTTTGGTTATTGTAAATTATATTTTTGGTGCCCGCATGCCTGCCGCGACAGGTAAAATTTTAACTTATACCGCTCTGGGCTTATCTTTTGCCGCAATGATAATTAGCTGTTACGTAGTGGAAAAATTTGCTGATACTCCCAAAGGGCCTACATGGTATTCAAGATGGTCAGGTATGATAGCCACTTTGAATATCAGTTTTTTCCTTTCAATGTTCCTGGTCTCGATAACCAAAGCCAAAAGAGACATTGAAACGGTTTACCATACCCATGAAGAATTAAGCATTATTTCATACGTGATTTTAAGTGTAGTGTTGCTGGTAATAATACTCGGTCTGGGCTGGTGTTTTTACAGGGCAATTACAGCAGCTGCTATGGAATCACCTGTTCAATACCCTGATAATTAATATAAATAAAAAAAGCGAGCTTAGAAAAACTCGCTTTTTAAATTCTACTTCAAGGCTTTTTACTCATTCCCTATTTAAACCCTTCCACATCTTTTTCTATATATTTCACACATGCATTTTCAAGGTCTATATCGTTTATATTTGCAAGAGTGCATAGCCAGGCAAGTACATCGGCGAATTCTTCTTGTTTGTTGTTTTCATCTTCGCCGGCAAGTGCCGTGGCCAACTCTCCGATCTCCTCTATAAACCACATGAATGTAGAAGGAGTTCCGCGATCTCTGTCGCGTTTCTCATACTTTTCAGAGATCAATCCTTGAAATTCCTCTATACGCATTACTACAATCTAGGAAAGAAGGTCTGCTATTTTAGCCTTTTCAAATACGCTCTTAGCCTGGTCTATAGCATTTTCATAAACCTTTTCAGCCTTCTTGCCAAACTTGCCGCTAGGTGCCTGCTCGGAAAGATTCAGATGGCTGATCATTGGACCGTCAACTGCTTCGATTACCTGAAGCATTGTGATCTTCTTAGGCGGGATAGCTAATGAAAATCCGCCTCTGGGTCCTCTTTTACTTCTAAGGATATTCGCTCTTACTAACTGCTGAAGTATCTTAAGTAGATACTCTAAAGGAATATTATATTCTTTGGAAATATCCTGCGACAGAATAATTCCTTCTTCTGCATTCTTAGCAATATAACCCACTGCCAGCAATGCATAACCTGTTGATCTGCTAATTCTCATAATAATCTCCTTTTAAAAAATTGACCGAATTCAAATTTTAAAGCTATTTAAGACACAATTTAATATATTGTTCAACGTCCGTCTATCAGGATAATCCTGATTTTTTACTATATATACCCTTATTTCAGCATACTTTAATAGATTAAAATACTTAAAAATAACTGAATTGTAGCTTATCTAAAATTCCTCCCTGCAAAATAAATTTAACTATATCTTGTTTAATTTAAAACAAAGTCAAGGCCTTGACAATACCTTTTTTGATATTTTTTTAAAAAACTTGACATATTTTTTTTACTTAATTACGATTTTATGTTTAAAACAGATTTAAGGAGTAAAATTAATGGCGGATATTAAACCTAAGATTAGTGTTGAATATTCAGGGGATACAGCAGTAGTTAGTTTTACTGATAAAAAGATCCTTGAAGAAGCAGAAATAAAGGCCTTGCAGGATTCTTTAATGTCTGTGGTAGAAGGCGATGCTAAAAATTACATCTTAGATTTTTCGAACATTCAATTCCTGTCTTCTGCTGTACTGGGGTTGCTTATACGGTTAAGCAAAAAAGTTTATGAGCAGAACGGTGAACTGGTGCTTTGTAATATCTCAAATAAGATCATGGAGGTCTTTAAGATAACTAAACTTACTAAAGTCTTTGACATTTACTCTGATCTTGAGACTGCTAAAGAAAATATTACAGAATAAATTTACCGCTGATTTTGCTGGTCTATGTAATGTGAAAAATGATGTAATGACAAACAATCCTTCTAATAACAAAAAAGTTGAATTAAAAAATGTCGCTTCCGCTTTATGTCCCGTAAGGGATGAGATAGTTAAGAATCTGAAAAAATATGATTATTCAGAAGATGACATTTTTGCAGTAAAGCTGGCATTAGAGGAGGCTTTTGTAAATGCAGTGGATCACGGCAACAGCGGTGACCCAAAAAAGAAGGTTATTCTCGAATATACAATAGACGATAAAATGATCAATATAAAAATAACTGATCAGGGAAAGGGCTTCGAACCGGAAAAAGTCCCCGACCCCAGGCTTCAGGAAAATATTTACAAAACTACCGGCAGAGGGGTTTTGCTTATAAAAGAATATATGGACAAAGTTAGCTTTAATCCCCGGGGAAACAGAATTGATCTTATAAAATTTAAAAAAACGAAAAAATAAATAATTTATTTAAAATGGCTGCACAAAAAAACGTTATAAAAAATGTTTTTCTGGTAATAATTATAATTTTGACTTTTATAATGGGCTGTACATCTACAGAGCCCATGCCGAAAATTGTAGAAACTGATAACCCAGGTAGTTATGATTTTCATACTTTAGATAAGAATACTTCCTGGTCGCAGCCTTCCGATTCTGTCCCCCACTCTTGGATACCTGACAGTTCTATCGAAAGAGATTGGACAGCGATTATTATACACCATTCTGCAACTGAAAGCGGAAACGCTGCCATTTTCGACAAATGGCACAGGGAAGTGAACCACTGGGATGGTGTGGGATATGACTTTGTCATAGGTAACGGTTCTGAAAGCGGAAACGGCCAAATCGAAGTAACTTTCAGATGGAAACAGCAGAAAACAGGTGCTCACTGCGGGGGAACTGAAAACAATTGGGCGAACAGAAAAGCGATAGGAATATGTCTGGTGGGAAATTTCAATAAATCCTATCCCTCTGAAGCACAAATAAACTCTCTTAGAAAACTGGTACAGTTTTTAATTGATCGCTATGACATTCCCAAAAGCAGGATATTCGGCCATGGTAACACACCCCAGGCAAGGGCTACAGATTGCCCAGGAAAAAACTTTCCGCTAGACAGATTCATTTCTTCATTAAGATAAAGTCCTATAATTAAAATACCTGCCTGCCTTATACTTTTCTGAAGTGTTAAAAACTCACCTCTTTTATTATTTTGAAAAGTCATCTTTTTATTTCTCCGATGCAGAAAGCGTTGTTTAATAATAAGGAGATTTGATATGGATATGTTTGATTCGTTATTTTCACCTTCGGGAATGCTCAATGAGCAGGTGGCAAGACATGTTTTCGAAATTCTTCCAGAAGATGGCCCGATTCTGGTAATTCTGGACAGGCATGGAAATTTCTGGCCTTCTGATTCTCAAAAATTCAATGACTTACCTGTCTCTGAAACATTTATAAGAGAAATTTGTAACAGAGTGGATGACGGCTGTGAACCCGTCATGTCCAAAATAGAAGATCATACACTGGTGGCATCTCAACTTCACACACAAAGGACTAATTGCGGCTATGTTGTGATTATAGGTGTTTGCGAAAAAGAAGATGAAGATGAAACTTTTTCTTTTGACCTTGCAGAGATCGTCATAAATCAGATTTCACTAATTGCTTCATTACTTGAAAAAAATAATCTTTTGTATGAACTTCAGATGAAAAAATTAAGCGAATTTACTCAGGATCATAAAAGAGTTAATTAAATCTGCAATAACAGGCTTTGGAAATTAAAAACAAAAGATATTGTAGAAAAATGTTTTTTCACTGAGCGATAGGGTTCTTTACTTTAAAACTTTGAATTGCATTTGAAAATTGACATGTTATAATCCAGTTCTTATTGTTTTTAAGTATTCGTCATCATATAAATTCATAAAAAACAAGAGGAAACAGTGAAGTTTAAGATTTACAGCGAAGGAAAACTTGTAAAAGATTTTAAGCTAAACGGTGCTTTCGTTTTCGGGACTGACGACATCGCCGTAAGAAAATCAGTTATACAATTTAAAAATGGAACCCTGATTTGCAAAAAAGCGACAGATGCTACCTCGGGTCTGGCATTGCTCTGGAAAGTTGATGGTTTCGGCAAAGTAATGCTTCAAACTACATGCCTGCCAGAAAGAGAAAGACCCTACATACTGAATCTCGAACTGGCTCGCGGCAAGATCATGCAGATCATAAATAAACGCGAAGACTGGTCTTTTTTTAATGATATAAATAACCTGAATGAAAAATTTCAGGAGATTCAGGGACTTTTCACTGAGGCACTTCAGAATATCGATCAGCCGGAAAAGGCTTCAAAACTGGCTGATAGGTCTCTGGCTGGAGCGGTACAACTTGCAGAAGATTTCGCAGTAATGCAGTCAGAACAGGCATTTAAACAAAGAGTTAAGAACAAAAGCCTTGGAAGAGGCTGTTTAAGTTGCAGACTTGATCTTTCAAAAATTGATAACCCCAGCTATATCGAAAAAATGCAAAGCTTATTCAGTTTTATAAGCATTCCAGTAAACTGGGCAGAGATAGAAAAGCAGAAGGGCGAATATGATTTTTCCGAACTTGACAGTGTTTTAAAAGCAGTGGCAAAAAAGAAAATGGCGCTTGCTGCAGGACCTTTACTGAAGTTTGCACCTGAATATATCCCTTCATGGCTTAAAAAACAGGGCGTTACTTTCCAGGAGATAAGGGATTCTGCGTATAATTTCATTACAAAGATCGTTGCAAGATATTCGAATCTTATAAAGGCTTGGCAGGTTATTTCATCGATGAATGTAGTAAATTTTTTCGGCTTCAGTTTCGAACAGATGCTCGAAATTACCCGCGCTGGAACAATGGCCGTAAAGGCAACCAACAATAAAGCTTTCAAGATCATTGTTATTTCAAATCCTTGGGGAGAGTATTATGCAAATTCACAATTCACTATTCCTCCGATCGTTTATCTGGACATGGTGATCCAGAGCGGAATTAAGTTCAATGCTTTCGGCCTTGACCTGGCTTTCGGAAAAGATCAGGATGGAATGCACATAAGGGACATGATGCAGTTATCATCTGTTCTCGACCTTTTCTCTCTTCTCGGAAAACCTTTGTATATTACGGACTTGCAGATACCTTCATCAACTATAAAGAATTCTGTATCTGCAGAAGCAGGAATATGGCATCGCCAGTGGGATGAAAAACTGCAAAAGCAGTGGCTTGAGAAATTTTACAAGATCGCTCTCGGAAAACCTTTTGTAGATTCGGTATCATACAGTTCTCTCATGGATAATAATAACTTGATTATACCTAACAGCGGATTAATGGATGAAAACATGAACCCCAGGGAATCATTCAAGGTTTTAGACAAACTCAGAAATAATATTTTCAAAAAATAGGGCAAAGCAAGGATGCAGAAACCCGGTTTCCCCCAAAGATCAAAAAAAGTTCTTTCAAGGGCTTTTACCCTTGTGATTATTTTTTGCATAATTGCAACCAGTTTATTGACCTTGCAGATTCACAGCAGATCTACTGATAACCCCGATTTCGAAATTACGGCTGCAATAAACCCCAACACTGCAAATGCCGCCAGCTTAACCCGTTTACCGAGTATCGGGCCTTCAAGGGCTGCATCAATCATTAACTACAGGAAAAAAATAAATCAAATAAATAACAAAAAAGCCTTTAACAATCCCAACGACCTTGAAATAATAAAGGGCATAGGACCGAAGACGGTTGAGAAAATCAGAGAATATCTTGTATTTGAATAATTATGGCTGAGTGGGAAATTAAAAAAGCAGATGGTGTTTGTCACGGCACAGGGCGGGAATTATCTCCCGGAGAGGAGTTCTTCGCGGCCCTGGTAGAAACCGATGAGGGCTTTGAAAGAAGGGACTACTGCGCTGAATTCTGGGAAAAACAAAAACCCGAAGTGTATTGCTTCTGGAAAACAACCCTCCCCGACCCCGATAAGAAAAAGAAACTCCTGATAGATGATGATATGCTGATGACCTTCTTCGAAAGGCTCGGCGAAGAAACCGAACAGGATAAAATAAACTTCAGGTTTGTACTCACCCTTATTTTGATGAGAAAAAAGAAACTCAAATATGACTCTGTAAAAGTGCAAGGCGGAAACGAGGTCTGGAAGCTTAAAGTTTCAGGCGAAAAAAAATATGTTGAAGTTATAAACCCTCACCTTTCCGAAGACCAGATCGAGGATTTGTCTTCACAGGTCGGCCAGATCATGCAGTTGGATATGGAAGATGATTAAAAAATCTCTCTACATTTTAATATCCGTCGCTTTTTTTTTAATACTGAATGTCGGATGTCAGAAAGTTGAACAAAAACCTCCAAGACAAGTCTGCCCAGGAGCAGGTAATGTCCTTCAGGCAATGGAAAGATTAAAACCACAAAAAACTGCTCAATTCCTGGCAAAAGGACACTGTAATGCCACATTTTACGCCGAAGGCAAAAAAAGAAAAGAGTCATTCCCCGTAAAACTCTGGGCTTCACCTCCAAACAAACTTCGCCTCCACGGCAATGTCCTTTTTAACCCCAGCGGCATAGACCTGGGGACCAATGAAGAACTTTTCTGGCTGGCTATGAAACCCGACGAACTCGGAAGCATATATCGATGGGATAAATGGCAGGATGCCGATTATCTCGAAAAAATGACACTAGACCCCCGCATCTTCATGGAAGCACTGGGGCTCAAAAATCCAGCAGATTCCTATAATTCTGTTTTCTTACTTAAAAATAGCAAATATGATGATATACTGATAAAAAAAGACAAAAATGGGAACTTGAAAGAAAAGATATTCATCGACAAATGTTCGTACCAAATAAGGAAAATTCATTATTACGGCGATTCCGGCAAACTTTTCGCCATCGCAGTGATGAAAAATTACGTGACTCTGATCGATGATTTCGCAGTTCCGGAAATTATTAACTTTCAGAAACTGCCAATAACGGAACTCAGCGAGGCGGCAAAGATAGACTTGGAATTGAAAAAAACAGAAACAGAGGATTTTAACGAAAAACAAATGGAAATTTACTTTTCCAGACCTGATACCAGGGGTTATGAAAAAGTTTATAAATTAAGTGAGTTAAATTTGTAGAAAGGAAAACATGGCTAAAGACATCTTAAATTTTCTCAAGGAAAACACCCTTATACTCGACGGTGCTATGGGAACTGAATTGTTCAAGCAGGGCATTGACCCAGGAAAATCAGGCAACTACCTGAACATCACCGACCCCGAAGTGGTTATCAATGTCCACGAATCTTATTTGAATGCAGGCTGTGACGCAGTAATAACAAACACATTCGAAGCAAATAAATACAGCCTCAAAAGACACGGCTTGGACGATAAAGTGCAACAGATAAATGAGGAAGGGGCAAAAATAGCAAGAAAAGCTGCCGGTGACGATAAATTTGTAATCGGGGGTTTCGGCCCGACCGGTGACTTCCTCGAACCGCTCGGCACCTTAAAACCCGATGAACTTAAGGAAAATTTCAAGCAGCAGGCAAAAGCTCTCGTTAATGGCGGGGCGGATGCCTTTATCATTGAAACCTTCGCTGCTATGGACGAAATGCAGATTGCCGCTCACGCCATCAGGGAAACTGCGGATCTGCCAATAATTTGCTCATTTGCCTACGATGCGAATCCCAACGGGTTTAGAACCATGATGGGACTGTCACCCCAGCAGGCCGTTGACCAGCTGAAAGACTACGATATTCAATTTATCGGCTTTAATTGCGGCAAGGCGTCACTAGAGCAGTACCAGGAGTTGGCGTCAAAGTATCTCGAACAGATAAAAAATTCCGGAAAGCAGTTTAAACTCTCTTGCGAACTCAACGCTGGAATACCGCAGATCGAAGATGGAAAGTCGGTTTACAAAGTCGAACCCGATGAATTCGCACAAGCATGCAAAAAGATCGCAGATGACGGAGCGAAGATAATAGGAGGCTGTTGCGGAACGTCACCGGCACATATCCAAGCACTAGCAAAAGTTGTGAAATAAATAATACGAGTTCCAAAAAGCCCCGGATCACTTCGGGGCTTTTTATTATACCCCTGTTTTTTTAATGATTTTCTCTATCGCCTCAACTGTCCTTTCCGTCGCCCCCTGATTTTGCCTGATAACTTCCTGCCCGTTCTGAGCTATTAAATTAAGCTTCGCCTCATCATTCAAAACTTCCTCAAGCTTTTCGACCAACTCCTCTTCATCCTCTACCATGATCGCCCCCTTACCTTCTAACAAAGAATTGACAGTTTGCCGGAAATTATATGCATAAGGCCCGAACATCGTACACCGACCAAGTGCCGCCGCCTCCATCATGTCCGATCCTCCCATCGAAACCAGCGATCTTCCCACGAATATCACCGTTGCAAGCGAATAAAACTTCCTCAAGTCACCCATTGTATCACCGAGTATCACCGCCTCGCTCCCTCCTTCGATCTCTCTGTCCGTATCCTTGTACTCACTGAACCTTTCGACATTAAACCCCGCTGCCTTAATAACCTCCGCAGCTTCATCGAACCTCTCCGGCTTTCGCGGTACCACAACCAGTCTAAGGTCATCAAACCCTTGCCTTTCCTTTAATTTCCCGAACGCATCTACAATTAATTTCTCCTCGTCATTTCCCGTACCCCCTGCAACCCAAATCCTCTGTCCCTTCAGCCCCAGCTGTTGTGCAAGTTCGTCGGTTCCCTCTATCGAATCCGTAACCTCAGCCGTGTCATATTTCAACGTTCCCGTCACCTGTACACTTTTGGCCCTGCATCCGATATCGATAAACCGCTCCTTGTATTCTTCCGTCTGGGAAAGGATAAGATCGATCTTTTCGAATATCCTCTTCGCAAAAATCCACACCCTCTTATACCATTTATAACTGTGATCACTTATCCTCCCGTTTACAACCGCCACCGGGCAATCGAATTTATGAGCTGTATTTATAAAATTAGGCCAGACCTCAAGCTCCATCAAAAGACAAACCGACGGGCTCAGGTTCCTGAATGCCTTATTCATTGCCCAGGTAAAGTCTATCGGAAAATAAAAAATCCTGTGTTCCTCACCGTACAGCTTCCGTGCCCTTGCCTGTCCCGTATCCGTAGTAGTGCTGATAACTATCTCATGATCTGAAAACCGTGACTTCAGCTCCTCCACTATCGTCCTGGTCGCATTGATCTCCCCGACACTGACCGCATGGATCCAGATGCAGTCCTCATCAGGCCGCCTCCTGTAAATATTACCGGTAAGCTTATCACCCCAACCCTCTTTATATCTGCCTTGCTTCACCATCCGGTACAGAACCATCGGCAATAACAAAACAGCCACAACGATATACAATCCGTTCAGTAAATATCTCATTTTCTCATCCCTGAAAAAATTATTACATAAAACGATACTATTTCTATTCTCCCCAAATGTCAAATCTTACCTCAAATTTTCCTCCTCCATACCCTCACATATACTTACCTCCTTACCTCCACACATTCAACATTTTCATACTCACAAAAACAACCCCGGTCCTCCTGAGTGTAACCCAAATCCACCAACCTCGAGCGCAGCTTCAGCTCTTGTAATCTCTCTGCTTGGTTTCGCTTCGGTTGAGATTGTAGAAGTTATGTAATTGGAAAGACAGAATTTTGTATATTGCTCACTTCAATCGGTCGTTCGGACTCTTTTTAAATATTAAAAACTAACATTGCTTCAACCTATCGCAGGACAAGACATAAATATATAATAAAAACTTACAACTAAATACTGCCGTTTTCCCATTAAACCAGATGTCCTTTTGCACCGGTTTTATCATTGTTGGAAATGGTAATTTCCACCAGTGAATTTTTCTTCAATCCACCCGGATTTTCGACCGCAACTTCGAAGTATCTGTCACTTAAACCCTTTGTGATCCTGCCCGTTTTTTCGATCAGAACTTTCGTATTATCCTCGACGAATCTCTCCCTGAATTTAAATGCAAGCTCATCATTTAACTCTCTTAAAACCCTGCATCTTTCTTTTATAACTGCTTTATTAACAGCACCTTGCATCCTATAAGCCGCCGTTTGCTTTCTCCTTGAGAACGGAAATACATGCATCTTCAAAAAGCCTATATCCTTCGCCATCTGGATCGTATCTTCAAAATTTTCCTCCGTCTCACCGGGAAAACCGACTATCACATCGGTGGTAACAGCAGGGCGGTCAAGTCTTTTTTTGGCCATTTCAACTACTTTATAAAACTCATCTTTTCGGTACTGCCGTGCCATTTTCTTGAGCATCTTATCAGACCCCGATTGCAGCGATAAGTGCAGATGAGGCATGATGTTACGACGATCTGCCATCACCTCTAAAAGCTCCTCTGTCACGTCTTTCGGCTCAAGAGAACTTAGCCTGATCCGCTCAAGTCCCTCTAACTCACTAAGTTTTTTCAACAGCTCAGCCAGCTTCGGATTTTCATCCGTTTCCCACTTCCGCCTCCGCACCGTTTCGAGGCCGTATGCACCCAGAAAAATACCTGTAACCACGATTTCCTTATGTCCAGCCCTGACAAGGTTTTGGGCTTCTTTTACAGCATCTGACACAGGCTTGCTTTTAAGAACCGGCCTGGTCTTCGGGATTATGCAATATGTACAGTAACCGTCACAGCCGTCCTGTACCTTCAAAAATGCCCTCGTCTGCCCCTTGTAGGCTGTTAATTCAGGCAATTCTGATGATCCCGATAATTCATTTTTATGCTTGATTTTTGAGCCTGAATCTGTTCTAATTCTATGATTCAGAAAGGTTTGCGAAGATTTGCAGGATCGTCCGGCTGGGTTTAAATTAAGTACTTCTATTGCTTTATCTGCAATCCGGCCGTGCTCTTTTATAATATGGATGTTATCACCGTTTACATTAAGTTCGCCAAGATCAACTGTTGTCAAACAACCTGTAACGATTATCGAACAATTTGAGTTTTCTTTGCGTAGCTTTCGAATGACGTGTCTGCATTTCGCAGAAGCACTGTGAGTTACACAACAAGTGTTGATAATTATAAGATCGGCTGATTCGGTATCTTGTGTATTTGCAAGACCCAGAGATTGCAGCAATTCGCGTATTTGCTGGCTTTCGTACTGATTTACCTTACAGCCGAGAGTATATGTGGAAAAAGTTTTCATAATTTGTTATAATTTAGTTTTATTAATAAATTTTACAAGGTTATTACAGCTTATTTAACGAAATAACTTAATAGAGGTTCGATATGGCGTCAACAACCAGTTCTGTCTGGGCAATAGACATAGGTAATTGTTCTTTAAAGGCAATGCAGCTGACAGCTGTCGGGGATGGTGTACAGGTTACCGATTTCGATGTGGTACAGCATTCCAAGATATTAAACGGTACAGGAGTCAGTGATGAGGAAAAGAAGGAACTCATCGCTTACAGTCTGAATCTTTTCATTGAAAGAAACGGCGTAGGCAAGGAAGAGGTTGTAATATCCGTTCCAAGCCAAAACAGCTTTGCCCGGTTCGTAAAACTCCCTCCGGTTGAGGAAAAGAAAATTCCAGAAATGGTCAATTACGAAGCTACCCAGCAGATTCCCTTTGATATCGGCGAAGTTCAATGGGACTGGCAATTAATGGAAGGAAAGGCCGAACAGGAAAGAAGTGTCGGTATTTTTGCGATAAAGAACGAAGTCATCGATTCGATCATGCAGCATTTTCTGGATGAGAATCTGCAGGTGTCATGTGTACAGATGGCTCCGATGGCAATTTATAATTATTTACAGTATGATCAGCCCGATCTTGTCAGTTCAGATGACAAGGCCACGGTATTGATGAATATCGGTGCAGAAACAACTGATCTGGTGGTCTGTAAGAAATCTAATGTCTGGCAGAGAAGTATTCCCATGGGCGGTAACGCTTTTACCAGAGCGATAGCAGATACCTTCAAGTTAAATTTCCAGAAAGCGGAAAAACTGAAGAGAACCGCTCCCATGAGCAAATATGCCCGCCAGATACTGCAGGCGATGAAACCCGTATTTTCTGATCTTTCCAGCGAAGTTCAGAGGTCACTGGGTTTTTACACTAATTCAAATCCCGATACTGAATTTACAAAGATCCTCGCTCTAGGCGGTGGTACCAAGATGCGGGGACTGGTGAAGTATCTTCAGCAGAGTCTTCAGATGGATGTCGAGATTCCGGATACCTTCAAGAAACTTGAGATAAGCGAGGATGTTTCCGCTCCCAAACTGCATGATCATGTCAGGGACATGGGTATAGTTTACGGGCTGGCACTTCAGGTTTTAGGTTTCGGAAAGATTGAAAGCAATCTTATTCCCAAAGACGTTGAAAAAGCCATGCTGTGGTCAAAAAAGACGAAATATTTTTATGCAGCAGCGGCGATTTTGCTGGTGGTTTCCATACTGGCAACTTTGAAAGTGGTGAATGACGGCAGAAAATACAGTGCTCAAAATACTGTCAGACGTCAGATAGGTTCGATAATAAGCGAAGCTGAAGCGGCAGAAAGAAAACTGGAGGAACAGCAAAGAAAAGCCGAAGAATTTTCAAGTACAATTGAAAATGCATTCGAAAAATTCAAGAACAGGGATATAGTGCCTAAGCTTCATGAAAAAATTATTTCCTATCTACCCAATGAAGATAATAATCCCGAACAGGCAGATTTATACCAAGCTTTCCGTAAGGGAAATGTTAATAAGATAACCCAAATACCCCGTAAAGACAGAAAGCAGATTTTTGTAACGGAGCTTTCGATCGAGTTTACATGGGATGTTGCGAATTATGAAATCGATGCAAAAAATCTGGTAGATCAGTTTTCCCGAGATTCTTTTAGAGGCAGGGGTTCAAGCAGGGGGTATTCATCAAGATCTTCAGGATATTCCAGAAGAAGTTCTTCAGGTGAAGAAACAGAGGAAGAAAGCGGCCCGGGGTTTATAATCCGGATGGCAGGATACAGTCCTTACAGCAGACTTGAAGAGGAACTGCTTGATCCTGCAGGAGTTCAGAACAATCCTGAAAGATGGGGATTTATAACCCGTTTAATGAACATGAAAGAAGTTGACCCGAATAGTGCTTTCAGGCTTTACGGTAAGTCGAGTGTGGAAAATTTTGTTTTGAGGACCGGACCTGTAGGGGTAAGTGATGAAACAAATACTCCAAGAGGTGTGGGGGAACTGGTGATTCCCGAAGACGAAGTCTCTCAATACGGATCCGGCAGGAATGAGATAGAGGAAGGTTATCTAATCGATCCTTTAACCAGGGAAGTAATTTCAAGAGAGCCGGTGATGGATTCTATGAATAAGCCTAAAAGAGACAGAAAAGGGAATGTGATTTATGAAATTAACGATAAATGGTTTGTAACGGCATTCAAGATAGTTTGGGAAGATGCAGAATTAGGCGGCGAATCCGATTATTCAAGCGGATCAAGTTATTCAAGCGGACCAAGTTTGTAAATTTAATTAAAATAATATTTCGGTAGAATGGCATGGATATTGATTTAAGTCAATTTAAAGAGATACTTAAAAAAGCAGGTGTACTGAAAAATTATCTTTCACTTATTGTGCCTGGAATAATAGTTTTAATAGCTGCAGGGTTATTTGTTTTTTCAGGTATGTTAAAGGGAAACCTGAGTGAAGAGATTAGAACTGAGAGTCTGGGGATGGCCCGTGATGTGGATTCTTATTTAGAGGATTCAGTGCCGGTTGACCAGTGGGAGGTTGAAAAGGAATATATACAATCTTTGGCAAAGGACGCAAATCGTGCACAGGGATTGATAGAGAACGCAGGTAAAAGGGAACTACTGAGTTATGATATTTTTCCTGAACCTAATGATCCTTCGACATTGATTTTCAGACAATTCGGAGATGCATACAGGCAGGAAATAGAAAAAAATATCGAGGGCTTTCAGGGTGTTTCAGCACCTACGGATGTTGAAATATCCAAAAATATCCAGTTGGTATCCCGTTCTTCAGATACCAGCATAAGTTCTTCATCAATAAATAATCTGGATCCGGTCAATGCGGCCATAGTAGATGCAATGTGCAAGGAAAGGGCTAATACCGGAAAGGTTTATGTGGAAAAAGAGAAGATCAGCGGTTATTTATTCTGGGAAGATTATAATTATGAGGGACTTAAAAAGGCGATAGCAGACTGCTGGAGTTTTCAGATGGGAAATTGGATTATTAAAGATGTGTTCGATTCTGTTAGAAAAATGAACGCAAATTCCAATAGTGTCTTTGAGTCTCCAATAAAAAAGATCAATACAATAAAATTCTCAGAAAAAGAATTAGGAAGTGAAAGGTCCTCTGGTTATTCATCTGATTATTCAAGTTCCTCAAGTACCTCACTGGAGGAAGTAGAAAAGCCAATTTATGTTACTTCCCTGGAAGATGCTCTTGTTCAGCCTTATACGGGAAGAACGAACAATGAAAATATTGATGTAATTCAATTTATAGTCGATGTGGTATTGGATTCCAGGGATGTTCTCAAATTTATGGATGAACTTTGCAGTGTAAAAGAACACAAATTTAAAGGTTTTGACGGTTTACAGGAAGTTCAGAAATTCAAACATAATCAGATAACAATATTAACCAGCAAGATATATTCTGTTAATGAAGATTCAGAGGAGAATGTTTTTTGTCGTTTTGGAGATGAGGCAATAGTCGGTTTGGAAATAGTTTGTGAATATGTTTTGCCTAAAGCATCTTACAGTGAAATCCGTCCTAAGGAACTTGAAACGTATATGATGCCAGAGTCAGAAATGGAAAGTGATTATGGTAGTGATTATTAACAATTGATATTTTAATATTTTTTTCCAACAGGAATAATATGAGTAAAAAGAAAATAAACTTTTTTGAAAAACATGTAGAAAAGATCGTGCTGGGGATAGCGGTAACGGCATCTCTATTTCTTTTGGTGACAAAGGTTTTGATAAGCAGTAAGTATGTGGAATATCAAAATAGAAAATACGGTGTCTCAAGTATAGACAGGGTTATACTTGAAAAAGCAAAGGATCTTGAGGTAGAGATTAACAGGGACCCCGAGGTTGAGAAAAAATATGCTTCGCGCATAGATGAATTTCTTTCCATATATAATTCATCACTTAAGGGTGTAAATACTGATTTGAAGTTTCCTCTGCCTTCTCACAGGGAGATCAGTGTTGCAGCAGGGGGGAGTTTTTCAGTACCCGAAACGGGAACGGTTGAGAATGTCAAAGCTGAACATATTCGGTCTGTTGCTTATATTCCACAAGATGAGGTTGATTTGGAAGAAAAATATGAAGATGTAGAAACTGAGCCGAATGACCTTGACCTTGTTACTGTGGAAGCAAAATATGATGTGGCATCATTGTATGAATCTTTTAAGGAGACCTTCCTGGGCAGTTCCGTACCAGTAGAATTAAGAGACCCTTGTCTGGCTGAACCTGTATTTGCAGCCGTTGAATTGCAGAGACAGGAACAACTTCCGAACGGCAGGTGGAGTGACTGGAAAATGATACCCAGGAGTAAGTCAGATGACTTCAGGAAGTTATTTAAAATAGTGGAAGATGTTGATAAAATGCCTGCGGGGGGTATTAAAGTAAAGCTTCTTCAGTATAAAGAACCTTATCTGATAAGAAATCTTCTTCAACCACGGCCTTATGCAATAGCCTCTCCTGATGAGCGATGGTTTCCTCCCTCTCTTCATGAGGATTTTGAAAAAATGCAGGATGAGAGGCGTGCTTTAGAGAGACGAAAGGCTCTTTTAGAGAGAAAAAGGGAAATGGAAAGTCAACGTGAGGATAGAGGAACATCAAGGAGACCCCGAAGGCGCAGAACTAGCGACACAGGTGACTACGGCGGTGGCGATTACGGTGGAGGAGCCGGTGATTTTGGAGGCAGTGATTACGGTTCTAACAGAAATTCTCGAAATAGACGTGACAGAAGAGATAGCAGCGGGGAAGATCGTGTTAAGGAAATGATCGAAAGAAAAGAAGAGGAGCTGGGAGAAGAGGAAGATATATATGAAAAATACCAGGATATGCTTATAACAGAAGAAAAAGAAATTGAGGACCAGGAAGATAACCTTACTTTCTGGGCATATGACGACACAGTAAAACCGGATAAGACATACAGATATAGGATAAGGTTGGGGTTTTTTAATCCTCTTGCCGGCTCTAACAGGTTTGCCGAAGAATACAAAGAGTACAGTGATGATGTTATATTATGGAGCGATTTTTCCGAGATTACAGAACCGGTTAAAATACCTTCAACGCTTTACTTTTTCCCGATCGGTTATCAGGAAAGTGTCGAAACTGTTACTGTTCAAGTATCAAAATATGAGCTTGGTTACTGGTACAGTGAAGATTTCAGGGTTAAGAAAGGTGAAATGATCGGCTATCCTGAGGAATATGTTCCTGAGTATGAAAAGGAAAAAGAAAACGAGGAATCGGGCAGTTCTATAGACCCATTTGCCGGAGCTCCCGGAGAGCAACAGCTGTTTACTGCGGTACCGGAAGAGATAGATTATTCCACCGGTGCCATGCTTGTAGATGTCGAATCAGTTAATGACTGGTATGGTTCCAGGAACCTTAACCCCAGGGCATATTATGAGATGCTTTACAGCAAAGATGGTGATGCAATCAAGGGAATGCCCATCAAATCTACTTATTGGGATGATGAACTGGTAGCTAAATATAATGAGATCAGAAAACTGGAGAAGCTTGAAAGGGAAGAGTTCCGTTCGTTCGAGGTTGAGCCAACCGGTGGTGGTAAATCCGGCTACGGCGGTGACTATGGCGGTGATTATGATGATTACGGACCCGGCGGCGGAGAAACCTTGTATTGATTAATCAAAGAGGGCATTATTTACGGAAGTAAATCTGATGTCCTCTTTTTTTAAATCCTTTTGGGCAGTTATCTTTACTTCATAACTTTTGTGAGGAAGCATGTCAAAATAGTTATTCTCAAGCATTATATCACTTTCCGGATGTATCATCAGGTCCTTCGTGAAGCAGTCTGAAGTGAGATTAAGCAGATAATTATTTTCATTTAATTTAGCCAAATCCTTTTTTATCGTCGGTTTTTTCCATTGGATATATTTATCCGGCAGGTAAATAAATGTGTTTTCGGATATTTCCATAGAATGGTTTTCAGCTTTCAGATGAAGAAAAGTTTCCTGAGGATTATCGGGCAGAGTGAATTTGGCTGGAAGTTTAACCGGGTTTGAATTCAAATCAGGTCCGGCAGAGATCGCAGATTGCAAAGTGTCAACAAGGGTTCCATCCATATGATATAAACTGCAGGTTAAATTAGCGGAGATGGGGTTTTCGGTGCTGTTTATTAAGACGGCCTTTCGGGGTTTAAAAATCGGCACGGTTTTGTAAATATAAGCAGGTTCGATTAAAAGTGTCAGGCGGAATCTGTCTAAGGTTCGTTTCAAGTAATAGAAAGCTGCTTTGGGTAAAAGGGAGGAATCTATAATCGAGGAATTGAAGGCCGGGAAGGTATCGTTTAATTGTCGATAAATGCAGCCGTTATTTTTTTGTCTGTTGATCAACAGGTAATCTATATTGATTTGCAGGGTACGAGCTTGGGTTAGCTGGGAAAAGTATATCCTTTCCTTTAAGTTTTTTGGTGAACCGAAGATATCTGCGGCATATCTGTTTAATCGGCTGATTCCCTGGTGTTGATAGTTATGCTTTTCAATTTCAAGGGAATCTTTACGGCAGGGTTTATTTTTAATGATCTTTTTTAATGTTTTTTCATGAGGCATTGACTGTAGGCCTGATTGTACAGTGAATTTAGGAATCTGTTTTTTTGGACTGAGATAAGATTCGAAAGGTTGAGAGGACAGCAAATTCATATCATTTAAAGTAATAGTGTTTTTTTGATCGTGTTCTTTTCTATCTGGCATGAAAATTGAGGGAATATAAGGTATGGAAGGGGAAAATTCTTTTACTTTTCCAGAGAGTGTTTTGTTAAAAAGTTTATTGATGAAACCTTTTTGATTTTTGAGTTTTGAGTCTGTGTTTTTTGTTAAAAAACTGGTGTGTCCGCACCAGAGGCAAAGTGAGGGGTGATTGCGAAGTTTTTTTATTATTGTTTTAGCTTCGTGGGTGACGTTGGCATGGAAGCCGGGAAAGTCAGAGTAGTATACCGAGTCGAACATGAAGTCCTGCCAGATAAGTATACCGAGTTCATCGCATTTTGAATAGAATTCTTCAGAGCCGTACATGCCGTTACCACAAACCCTAAGAACATTTATATTTGCCTTAGAAGCTATCTTCAGATTTTTTTTTACAGTGTTTTTGTTTTCTGAACCGGGAAAGAGCGAGAGGGGCAGGAAGTTAGCTCCTTTTACATAAATGGGTTTATTGTTTAACAGGAATTTGAATGTCGTCTGGCGGTTTTTGTCTTCGGTTATGAGTTTTACAGTGCGGATACCGATTTTTTTTGTCACTGAATCAAGTATTTCATTTTCATTAAATAATTCTGCAGTAAGGTTATAGAGATTTGGGTGCCCGAGTTGTCTTGGGTTCCATAGGTAGGGGGATTTTATTCTGATGATGGTGCTGAGGGTGGTGTAGTTTTTTTTGAATTCGAGAGAGTGGTTTAATATTTGTTCGTTGCAGTTGAGGGTAAGAATGCATTTGTAATACTGATTTATATTTTTGCCTAAAGTGACGTTTATTTTCAAGTCTGCGTATTTTCGGTTTGCTTCGATGGTTTCGATGTAGATGTCGGAAATTTGAGCTTTTTTAATAAATTCAAGTTTGACCGGTCGGTATATGCCGCAACCCGGAAGTGCCGGACAAAAGTCGGCGCCGAACTGGTATTGGGCTTTTCTTATGAAAAAACGGTGGGGGAATTGGTAGTCAGATTCCGAAAAGGTGGAGTATTTATCCATCAGGTTTTTTGAATATTGGACAGGTGATTCGAATTTTATCATGAGTTGATTCTGGCCGGGCCGAAGGTGTGAGGTGACGTCTATGGAGTGATGGATGAACATGTTGTCGGTTTTTTTTATGAGTTTTCCATTGAGCCAGATTATAGTGACAGTGTCAAGGCCTTCGAAGATAAGGTTTATTTTGTCTGCATTAAGTTTGTTTTTGGGGATATTGAAATCAGTTTTGTAAATCCAAGTTTTTTCGCTAACCCATTGGTATTTTTCTGGATTAGCATAGAGATCATTTTTTTCAATTCTGCCTGAGTCGATCAGGTTGTAGAAAATTGAGTTCGGGATTTCGGCCGGTTGCCATTTTATGTCTTGCAGATCTTGTTGTTTTCTGGCTTTTTTTGGGAAAAGGGCGAATTGCCAGTTTTTGTCCAGTGTTATAATTTCTGCGGGCATATTCTCTCCATAGAATTTTTAAAAGTGTTATTATAATGGGTCAGGATTAGTTTACAATGATTTTTGTAGTGAACGATAGTTGCGGGATTGTGGATCGAGGGTTTTAGAATCTGTTAAAGACAAAAACCCGTTTTTTTTGGAATTAACCGGGCTTTAAGTATTCTTTTATAATAAATTTGTTTATGCAGTTTGTTTTTCGGGGTCATTTTTGCCGAAATTTTCACCCACTTGTGCTAGCCACTGATCTGTGAAGGCATCGAGTTTTGCCTGAATATTTTTGTATGCTGGATCATCGATCAGGTTGTTTAACTGGTAAGGGTCTTTTTTGTTGTCGTAAAGTTGCCACGGAGTTACGGTTCCGTCGGGTTTTCCTGCGGGGTTGCGGCGTTTTGTGTAGGTGTATCGTTTTGTTCTCACACCCCTGTAATCTGCAAGATCAGGTACTTTCTTAGTCATATAATTTCCTTTGGGAGGGCGGATGTACATGATGGGTGCATATTGGGGGGGTCTGGTCGGTTTTTCCCTTCATGTAATCGGCCATATTCGTTCCCTGCATTTTTTCAGATATCTTTATGCCGGAAAGCCCCAGGAGTGTAGGGGCGATGTCGATACTGGAAAAGACTTCATCTGATTTTCTTGCAGGAGGTATATGTCCCGGCCATTTTATAATAAACGGCACGAGGATGGATTCATCCCATGGCCAGCGTTTCCACCTTTCTCCATGTGAACGAAGAAGTTCTCCATGGTCGCTTGTGAATATTACAATAGTGTCTTCTGCGATTCCAAGGTTTTCCAGCTTATCCATAAGTTTTCCAACAAGCTCGTCGATGGCACTTATATGGGCATAAAACTGAGAATATTTTCTTTTTATAGTAGGGGTGCGGTATTCCGGGGGTACGTTTTTACGAAGTTCTAAGTTTTTGCCGTTCTTCCCGAATCTTTTTTCATAATAATCAGTCCATTTCTGAGGCGGTTTTGGTCTTCCGAAAGGTGGGTGTGGTTTGTTTGGGCAGCACATCACAGCAAAGTTTTCATTCCTGTGTTCGTCGATGAAATTGAACATTGTCTCGAACATTCCTGCAGGTGGGTATTCGCCCCAGTGCACCAGTTTACCGTTTTTGTCAAAGTATGCCTTTTCGCGACTTTTTCGGTCAAGGTAATAGCGTTCTGCCCAAAGATCGTCAAAGCCGAAACGTGATTTTCCGGGGGGAACCTGTTCTGCCTCCATGGGGTTTCCGTTTTGACCTGTAAAGGTTCCTTTTTTCTGGCCGTAAAGATGCCATTTACCAACATATCCTGTTTTGTATCCCGCTTTTTTGAATTCTCTTGCCCAGCTTGGATTGGAAGGGTGAAGCCCGAAGTTGCCGGTGTTGGTGCAGGTGCTTCCGTTCCATCTCATGCCGTTTTGGTGAGACATCAGGCCTGTGAGTTGTATGGCACGGTGGGGAACGCAAATGGGGTTGTTGGATACACACTGATTGAAAGTAAGTCCCTCTTTTGCAAGGCGTTCAAGATTAGGAGTGTGAATTTCCTCAGTATCGCCTAAGGACCAGGCCCTCTGGGGCATTTCATCGACCATTATGTAAACAAGATTCGGCTTTTTAGTATTTTCTGAGATTTTCAGGGAAGTGCAGCTTGAAGTCATTGATCCTATAGTTGCAGTTATTCCTACTCCCATGGCTTGTCTTAAAAAATCCCGGCGTTTCATGTTCATTTATTAAACTCCAATCCGTTTTTATATAACCGATTACTCTTAAATTTCATTCCTTTAAGAAGACCTGATTTTATTTTATTGATGGTATTTAAATCAAAAGTGTAAATCAAGGCTATTCTTACGAATGGATAAATAAACTTTTTCAGTCAGTTAAATAACTTTAAGCCGGAATAGGAAATTTAGGAATTATTTTTTGATAGGTTTAATTATTACAGGATTATATCTTTTTTGAATCTTTTTCTTGCTTGCCCGATCAAGTAAAAGCTTCCTGTGATACAAATAAGATCCTCTCTTCCAACGGCGCTGTCTGCCAGCTTTAAAGCTTCCCCAAGGGAAGATGCAGTCTGGCACATTTTGCCGCATATTTCGGTATATTTGGCAGCCAGGTCACGTGGAGAAACAGCTTTATTAGATGGGCTTCTAGTGAATATTACCTTGTCTGCGCCATATTGAAGCTGATTAAGCATGCCGTCGATATCTTTATCCTGGTTGCAGCCGAAAATAACCACCATAGAGTCATAAGGGACATTCTGCCCGATGGCATGAATTAAAGCCTTAATGCTTGCGGCGTTGTGTGCTGCATCGATAATGATCCTCGGATTTTTGCAGATTATCTCCATTCTGCCCATGAGATTTACGTTTTTTAGTCCTTCTGCAACCTTTTCATTATCGATCTCATAGCCTAAAGTTTTCAGTTTATCCAGCATTGCAAGGGCAAGGCCGCAATTTTCAGCCTGGTGATTTCCTTCAAGAGGAACCCTGAAGTGTTCGAACTTACTCGTCGGTGTTGTAAGGCAGATTCTTGTGTGCGGGCCGTGTTTTCTCGAAGTTTCGAACCTGAATGAAAAATCTATGTCTCCTCCAGTTACATTTATAGGAGCTTCGATAGCCATCGCTTCGGTTTTCAGAACTTTCATAGCATCCGGCTGCTGTTTTACGGATACAATAGGTACGCCTTTTTTGAATACCCCCGCTTTTTCGTAAGCGATCTTGTCAAGAGTATGTCCCAGCTGGTTCTGATGGTCGATACTTAAGCTTGTAATGCCTACTACTTTCGGGTTAAGTACATTGGTGCTGTCTAGCCTTCCGCCGAGTCCGGTTTCCACTACTGCAAAATCCACTTCCTTATCCACAAAATAGAGGAAAGCAATGGTTGTCATAATCTCAAAGAAAGTGGGGCTCTCGTCATTTTGGGCCATTTTTTCCAGCGGGGCATGTAAGCGGTTCATCAGCTTTTTCATTTCTGATTTTTTTATCATCTGTGAGTTAACCACTATCCTTTCGTGGAGGTCGATCACGTGAGGAGAGGTATAGAGGCCTACATTATAGCCATTCGATTCAAGCGTTTTTGCGAGCATGATCGCAGTAGAACCCTTTCCCTTTGTGCCTGCTATATGAAGGGCATTTATTTTTTCATGGGGATTTCCCACTAAAGAAAGAAGTTTCTTCATCCGGTCAAGGTTAAAGGTCGTAACGTTGTAGCTTAATTTTTTCTCTTTTTCGTAATCAGTTTTGGCAAATAAGTATTTTATCGCCTGATTATAAGTCGAAAAAGCCTTTTTATTTTTAACCTTTGAAACTGATTTCTTGTTCTTTTGTTTTCTTTGTTTTTTTGTTTTAGCCATAGACTAACTAATTATATCACAGAAGAAATAAAAGTCAATATAAGTCTTTAAAATAACTGGACTTAACGGAAAATTTCTTTCAGATAAAAATCTAAGTCCTTTCAAAACAGGTTTTTAAGCTTCATATAAGGAAGGGGAATAATTTTGCAAATACAGAAAAAATCAAAAAATTTAAATTTTTAGCAGTATATAAAAGAATATAGGCTTAATTAAATAACAAATTTAAATAAAAGATTATAAATAAAAAAATTGCCTCCATTCTACCCACGCCATGAGCTTATAAATGGAGGCAACATTCAGAAAATTAGGTTACTTCTCAGTTAGCAATCCCACCACGGCCCAAAAAAAAACGGCACAATAAAAAATATCCCCATTTGTTTTTATAAGAATATTTTTTATTGTGCCTTCGACTTGCAGGTCTTTCCCCTGCCCGACAAGGTGTTTATACCTTCTGTATAAACCTATTTTCTAAACTAACTTTCGACTATAGTATATACTTTCTTTAATTTTTTTGAAGTATATTTTCAAGTTTTTTTCGTAAATTTCCAAGCTCTTTTGATTTGAATGAATTTTTTGTTTTTTCCAGCACTTTTACAGTATCCTCAAGGGCACCAGTCAGTTCATTTAATCTCGGGCAATTCATGAGATTGCAGACTTTCTCTTTTTTATTCTTAACAGTAACCGTTAATAAAACATTTTTAATATCATTGATGGTGCCGGTCATGTTGCTGCAGGAAATATCCATAAAGCTTTCCAGGGTCGTTGGCATATTACCGGATGCATCAGGGGCCATGGATTCTTCGATGTTATTCAGTTCTTTAAGCATATAATCAAGTCGGTCTTTTGTTTTTGAGACCATTTTGTTGAGTTTTGACCTTTGAATTGCATTTCCGGTTTTTTCCAGAAGTTCCTGTATATCAAGAGGTTTAAGCAGGTAACCCGCTACCGGCAATCCCACGGCCTGAACTGCAGAATCTGTCGAAGGATAGCCGGTTACAAGGAGTGTGGGAATATTCTTTTTCAATTCATTTATTTCTTTTACCAGTTCAAGGTCGGAATTTCCCGGCATTTTGATATCTGCAATAAGGAGGTCATAATCACTTTTCTTAATTTTCTCCAGAGCTTCATTTCCATTTTTGGCACAGTCGCATTCGAATCCCTCTTTTCGCAGGATATCTGCCGTAGAGATTAGAAAAACTTCCTCATCATCGGTGATCAAGATTTTTCCATCATTCATTTATACTTTGCTCCTTTTTTGTTAAAGGGATAGTAAATGAAAATACGGTATATTTTCCATCTTTTCTTTTATATGTAATATTTCCTCCCAGTGCATCAATAATTTTTTTGCAAACAGAAAGACCTACACCTAGTCCGTCATTACCGGTTCTTTTTTTGGTGGTGAAGAGCGGTTCGAATATTCTTTCTTTTAAATTGTCAGGTATTTCGGAGCCTTCGTTGATAACCTCAATTTCCAGGTAGTTATTATTTTTTGAAGCCTTGATAATGATATCTTTGCCGTCTCTGGTAGCTTCTATTGAGTTTTGGGTAAGATTAAAAAGAATCTGGCGCAAAAGTGCTTCCTGCATTACGATTTTAC
>CAZDVM010000017.1:0-70214 GCA_964508925.1 uncultured Pirellulales bacterium
ATTCTATCGAATACTCTCTAATTAGCAATGGTACAGTTTCAGGGGGTCACGCCACGACGACCTTATCTGTGATCTTACCGACCCTCCGATGTCCAGCATAGCATTAAATTCTAAACACTCGGGCTATGAAGCTGCAAGAACACTTGACCTGCTGATGAGAAACAAAAAGATAAAGGATAAAACTATTTACATAAGACCTACCCACGTTGTTGCAAGACGCTCAACTGATATTGTAGCAGTACAAGATGAACACGTCTCAAAAGCAATTCAGTACATCAAAAAAAATTCAAACATGCTTATCCAGGTTAACGATGTCTGTAGCGAATTATCCATCTCAAGAAGGCAGCTTGAAAGAAAATTCCGTAAAACATTAAAAAGAACAATAAATCAGGAAATCAGAATGCACCGTGCCGAACAAGTATCAAAACTGCTTTTAAAAACTAACCTGACAATCTCAGAAATTGCCGAAAATCTTGGATTCAGTGGCTTGCACCACGTTAGTAGGCTTTTTAAAAGCATCAAAGGAATTACACCTGGCGAATACAGACGGCAATACACTGAAAAAAATAAATGAAAAAGAATTAGGTCGTAATTTTTATTTTTCAAATACAGCACAGCATAAATAAAATTATTTAACATCAATATCTTAATTATTTTGCTTAAATAAGGATTTATATCAAGTTTTATTCCAAGTTTTAATACCCTAAAAACGCTCGTAAGTCCTTATTTTACAGTGCATGCCGTAGGCTCAAATCCTATCACCCCGATTAATTTTGGTTAATATTTGTTGGTCAAAACTAATATAACCAAAACCGGAGATATTTTATATTAACTTTTCAAATCTCTTGCCTTGGACAAGAGTGTTCCAGGTAATTTAAAAATAGTGGATTTTAGAAAATTTCTAATTTAGTAACATCGAAAATTAACAAGAATTTTTAAATTTTCGTTATCAACTTTAAGTTATTCTCAAATTTTGAACTTATTTACAACATTTAACAATTGAGCCTTGCTTGAGATATCATTTTTAAATATTTTCGCAAATAATTCGGGTATATTTTTTTCAGGTACGGTGGCAATGCGATCTGCGAGTTTGGTGTTATTTTCTTCGATATTTGCTCCCGTGAAGATGTCGTAACAATTTACTGACTTGCCGTTAATTCTTTTCCTTCTCCCCTGTAGGCCAAGATTTGAGAGGTAGTGCTGTGCGCAGGAGTTCGGGCAGCCGCTGATCCTTATAATGGTGTCGTTGTCGATGTCATCTTCTTTGAATTTTTTAGCAAGTTTTTTTGCGAGTTGCTTTGACGGGCAGATGCCTAGTTTGCAGGTTGAGGCTCCTGTGCATGAGATTATTTTGTTTTTGTGTTTTTTTGAAAGTTCTATGCCGTTTTCTTTTAATTCGTCGGCTGCTTTTTGCAAGTCTTTTATGGGGATCGAAGTTATAAGCAGGTCCTGGGTCTGTGAAGTATGGATGAAGCCTTTTGAATATTTATCTGAAACGGCTGCGATGGTTTTCAGGTCTTTTGCAGAGATGTCGCCTAATAGTACAGGGATCTTTAAGGTAGCGAAGCCGGCTTGTTTGTCCTTAAAAACTATTAAGTCACCATCGATCTTAATATCTTCATCTTGGCCTTTTTCGTAGTCAGGGATTCTTACATCGGCTTTCGGTACGGGAAGGCCTGTTTCTTTTAATTCTTTTAGGTGTTGTCTGTATTGCTTTATAAATTCATCTTTTCCCAAGCGTTTGAGGACGTAACGCAAGCGGGCCTTGTGGCGGTTTTTCCGATCACCGAGTTTGTCGAAGAGTTTTCTTATTGCTTCGGCGACTTCGTAAATTTTATACGCTTCAATAAAGTCCTCCAGTTTTACTGCGGCATTCGGTTTTCTGCCTAGGCCTCCTGCTGCATAAACAGAAAATCCTTTTTTCCCATCTTTTATTTTTGCAAAGAATCCGAGATCAGCCACAGATGCGAGTGAGCAGTCATTCTGACAGCCTGAGAAGACCAGTTTGTATTTTCTGGGGAGGTTGAAGGAACCTTTGTTGCTAAGTAAGAATTCTGTTAGTGACACGGCATATGGTGCGACGTCGAATTTTTCATTGGGGCAGCTTCCTGCCCTTGGACATGCGGTGACATTTCTCACGGTATTTCCGCCGCCGCCGCGAGATGACAGGCCTACTTGAAGTAATTCTTCAAGGATATCCGGAGTATCCTCGATATTTACGTTGTGCAGTTGAATGTCCTGCCTTGTAGTAATATGAACCATCGAGTTCCCGTAATTCTCACTTAGTTCTGCGATCCTTCTGATCTGTTTCGGAGAAGTTATTCCTCCACCAATTCTTATCCTGATCATAAAATCACCCGAGATCCTCTGTTCGTAAATTCCCATCGAAACCCTGTAAGACTTGAAATCAACAGGTTCGATTTGAGAAGAAAGGAGTTCCTGAACTTTCGTTCTATACTTAAAAGTCTCCCGGGTGATAGCAGGTACAATTTGCAACAGAGTTTTTTCTCTTTCTTTTTTTAACATAAATATTCCTACAGGTGGTATTCGATTAAGTATTTCTGTTTTTCAAGGAGTCTCTTAATTTCTTTTACTACTAGTTCTTTTTCATCGATATTATCGATCTGCAGATCAACCTTTTTCTTGCTTACCTGATTTTGGCCGATGTTTACGACGATAAAATCGTTAGGCTGATTTAATGTGTTTATAATATCCAGTTCGTAATCGTCAAGGTCACTTATAGTAGTAATCAAAATCATGCCTGCATCAGTGAATAGATGCGAAATTTCACCGAGCCGCTGTATGTATTCATCGCGCTCGAACTGCTGATTTTCCATAGTAAGTAAAGAATTCGACAGGCCGAGATAATATACCAGACGATTTTCCTTAAATAGTTTTTCTTCCAGTGCCTTTGCGATCTTCTTTTTTCCCAACCCCATTTGGCCGCTGATAAGCACAAGTGTTGAACGCTGACTGTGTCTTGCGAACCTCTTATCCGGGGTTATAGAGCTTCTTTCCCAGTTTATTTCTCTCTTCTCGACGTGTTCGGAAATCATATCAGATTCAACTTCAACCTTATCGAGAATTATCCCACCACCTGCTATCTCGTAGTTATCAATTATGACTAACCTACCGGTTTTTGCAATATCCTGGTTCCGGTCAAATGCAATTGGTTTTAAAGTTTCCAAGACACATTCTGCGACATCGTGCCATTGTACCTGCTGGCGGTTTGAGTCTGTAGTAAGTTCCGAAGCATCGAGGACGTTTACTACTTCTCTGAGCCAGACGGGAACTCTTGCTGTACCGATCTTCAGTTTATATTTTTTGTTTTTTATCATGGGCTGTTTTCCCATCCAGAAGATGTTTACCTTTATCTGTGTAGATTTTTTCGGCTGTAACTCAGATGTTTTGCAAACCACTTCGCCGGGTTGAATGTAAAACTGTTCATCGATGGTAAAACCAATCGATTCGCCCGGGAAGGCAGTTTTATGAGGAGGCTTATTAAAGTTTTCTATAGTCTTTACCTTAGTTTTTTTCCCTGAAGGAAAGAAAACGATATCATCTTTTACGTTCAATGTCCCGGTCTCAATTCTTCCGGCAAATATTCTTCTGTTGTCGCCTTCCGAGGTGAATTTGTACACATCCTGAATCGGCATTCTGAAGGGTTTGTTCTTCGGTGAAGGTTCTTTTTGAAAGCTGTCCATAACTTCCAATATCGAGGGGCCGATATACCATGGAGTAAGTTCTGAAGAGGTTACGATATTGTCCCCTTCTCTTCCGCTTGCAGGGACAAACTGTTTCGCCTCGACGCCTATTTCGTTCAGGAAAGCTGTGAATTCTTTTTTGATCGATTCGAAAACATCCCGCTTATAGTCAACCAGATCCATTTTATTAACGCACACCGCAACCTGATCGATTCCCAGCATGCTTAAAAGATAGCCGTGCCTTCTGGAGTTTTCCTGAACGCCCTCTTTTGCGTCTATCACCAGAATCGCTGCCTCTGCCCTGGCAGCACCTGAGATCATGTTCTTTAAAAATTCGATATGTCCCGGGGCATCGATAATGATGTATTTTCTTTTGCCCGATTTAAAAAAGCACCTTGCAGAATCAATTGTAATGCCCTGAGACTGTTCGTCTTTTAAAGCATCGAGCAGGAAGGCATATTCAAAAGGTTTAGAGTTTCTTGCGCATCTGTCTTTTACTTCCTGAAGTTTTCCTTCGGGAAGTGCATCGGTATCGGCAAGTAATCTTCCTATAACGGTGCTTTTACCATGATCAACATGACCTATGGCCACTATGTTCATTTGTTCTAATGCAGTTTTTTTAATAGCCGTTTCCATTTTTAAATCCTTGATTACATATATCCATCTTTTCTAAGGGTTTCAAGTCCGCTTCCGTCTTCTTTATCCTGTTCTCTGCCGCTTCTTTCTGCTATGTTCGAGAATTTGCCGCTTTTAATTTCATCAATTACTTCAGAAACGTTTTTAGCAGTTGAACTGACGGGATTGGTACATGGATAGCATCCCAAAGAGCGGTATCTTGTACCCTGTCCCTTATCAAAGTAAAGATCGATTATGGGGATATTTTCCCTTTCGATATATTCCCATATATTCAACTCAGTCCAGTCAAGCAAAGGATGTATTCGAACATGAGTCCCAGGGGCAAAATCTGTTTTAAACTGGTTCCATAACTCCGGAGGCTGGTCAGCAATATTCCAGTCATTGTGTTGGTCTCTTGGAGAGAAATACCTTTCTTTACTCCGAGTACCTTCCTCATCTGCTCTGACTCCGACGATTACGCCTGTAAAAGCCTCACCGTCAGTGACTTTATCGTACTGGCCTGTTTTATGGTTCAAAATCCATCTCGGCCATTCGCCGCTGAGAGTATGTTTTAAAGCCTGAGTTTTAAGTTTTGAACAGCAATCTAAACGCGATAAATTACCCTCTGGGAAACTCTGACCTTCTTGCAACGCTTCCTGGTTCTGGCCGAAGATCATGTTTATTTTCCATTTCAATGCAAATCTGTCCCGGTACTCGATCATAGCGGGCACCTTATAACTTGTGTCGACATGCATAAGAGGTATGGGGACATGGCCGAAAAAAGCCTTCCTTGCAAGCCAAAGGAGTACAGTACTGTCCTTTCCGATTGACCATAACATTACAAGATCTTTAAAACTTCTATAAGCCTCTCTTAATATGTAAACACTTTGTGATTCCAATCTATCTAAATGATCCATTTTTAAACCTTTTGTTTTTCGTTTTTTCTTTTCAAATGTAATCCGCATTCCTTATGTTCAGGCTGTTCCCACCACCACCTACCGGCACGAATGTCTTCGCCCTCAATTACAGGTCTTGTACAGCATTCACAACCTATGCTCGGATAGCCCTGATCGTGGAGCTTATTGTATGGAATGTTATTTCCCTCTATGTAATCCCAAACATTCTTGATAGTCCAATCTGCAATTGGGGAAATTTTAATCAGACCAAAATTATAGTCAATACTGATTTTTTGCAGTTTTTCCCTTGTTACCGACTGTTGACTTCTCAGGCCGCAAATCCAGGCACTATATTTTGCCAGTTCATTTTTCAAAGGTTCGATCTTTCTAATTTTGCAACATAGTTTCCGGTTTTCAACGCTGTCATAAAAAAGATTAGGTCCCTTTGTATTTACCATTTTCTCAACGCGTTTTTTATCAGGAAAAATGATCTTGATATTTATTTTGTATTTGCTCTTTGTTTCCTGAATAAGATTATAAGTTTCTTGAGGCAATCTGCCTGTATCGAGTGTAAAAACTTCAGGCTTCTCAGTGTATTTACAAAGCATATCAAGCAAAACCTGGTCTTCCAGACTAAAACTGGATGACAATACGACTTTTTTCCCGAAGAAATCCAATGCTTTTATTATCAATTTTTCTGCAGATAAATTTGCTGCCGTACTTTCATAATTAGATTTTATTTTTTCTAAATCCTGCATAATGTCCTCTAAACTAATTTTATTTTTGAAAAACTTTAAATTAATAAATATTATTCCTATAGGTTTACTAGTGTATCGGGACAAAAAATTTATCTTTTAAATCAAATAATTTTTATTGATAAAATTTAACACCAGAGCTTATTCCCTACCATTCTAATTACTTTACTAGGCTATTATTCCCGTTTTGTCAAGACTTTTTTAAATAATTTAAAAAAATGATTAATTTTCTTGACTTGTGTTTTGATAAAGCATACTATAATAGTAGTAATAATAGGCATTGTGAATTAAAAGAAAGGGTTATTAAAATGAAAAACAAAATATTTGCTTTATTGTTAATTTTTGCACTAATTTCAACCTTAACTTTGATCGGATGCAAAAAGAAGGACAATTCTTCGGAAAATGCCGTCATGCCCCATGAAAGCAATGAACACCAGATGAATACCGAATCCAATGAGGATTCTGAAATTCTGCAAAAAACATGTCCGGTAATGGGGGAAAAATAAATAAGTCTATTAATACTACTTATAAAGGAAAGAAAGTTTACTTCTGCTGTCCTTCATGTGTAAGTAAATTCAAAGAAAATCCCGAAAAGTATATTTCAGATCTGCCGCAGTTTCAGCAATAAACGTCAAATCAATAAGTAAAAATATCCTTGTAAAATCACTGATTTAAGGTTTAAATTAACGAAACAAGGGTTTAAACAGGGAGTCTGCAAATAATGAAATTAGTTTACGCTTTTTTGACAGCCTTTTTCTTTATAAGTATGGGCTGTGCGACAAGAACTCAAACTTTTCAAGACAATTTTAACGAATCTGAACCTATCAAGCTTTCATCGACCGGCCAGGAATCACCTGAAAAGCAGATTGAAGGAGGCCAGCTGCCGATTTTGGACGAAAATTCCACTTTGGATGATTACCTGAAATATGCGTACCTGAATAATGCGGGATTAAAGGCGGCCTTTTATGAGTGGAAATCAAAAATGCAGCGGATCCCCCAGGTGACGTCTCTTCCAGATCCAAAACTTACTTACAGGTATTTTATTGAACAGGTAGAGACACGCGTCGGTGCTCAAAAACAGGCGGTCGGGATCGTTCAGAGCTTCCCCTGGTTCGATGTCCTGGAACTTCGCGGAACATCAGCAGAAAAGCTTGCAGAAAGTTTCCGGCAGAAATTTCATTCTGAAAAACTTAAGGTGGATTACAAGGTAAAAGACATATACTATGAGTACTATTATATTGCAAAGACCATTGAGATCGTAAAAGAGACCATGGAACTGGTTCAGAACTTCGAGCAGGTTGCGCGCACCAGGTATAAAACCGCCCAGGCTGCCCACCCTGATGTTGTAAAAGCGCAGGTGGAACTTGGCAAGCTGGAAGACCGGTTAAGATCAGTACGCGATCTTAAAGAACCGATAATTGCTAAATTAAATGCCGCACTCAACAGGCCGGTTTCCCTGAAACTGCCAACACCTGAAAAGATCGAACTGCCACCGGTTACTATAAACGCAGAACAGTTAAATAATGAAATCGCGGGATCAAACCCGGAAATAAAGGCTCTTGGCCATCAGGTATCTAAAGCAAAAGCAGATATAGAACTTGCGAAAAAGAAATATTATCCTAATGTCTCAATTGGCTTGAATTATATTCAGACAAACGACCGCATAGGTCCCAATCCCCCTTCCGATGACGGCCAGGACCCTGTCATTGCTATGGTTTCGTTAAACCTTCCTATCTGGCGGGACAATTACAATGCAGCAGTAAAACAGGCTCAAAACGATTATCTGAATGCCTTAAAAAACAGAACTCAGAAGAAAAACGATCTTTCTTCCAGCCTTAAAATGGCATTATATGAGTTCCGTGACGCTGAAAGAAAGATCAACCTTTATAATAACACCCTGATACCCAAGGCAACTGAATCACTGAAGTCTATTCAACGAGGTTATCAGAACGGGAAAAATAGTTTTCTCGAACTAATCGACGCTGAAAGGGTATTGCTTGAATTCGAACTGTCATACCAGAGAGCCCTTGCCAATAAAGCTCAGAAGCTGGCTGAAATCGAAAAAATCACAGGAAAAAAGTTGTAAATTTATTGTAAACTCAGAACATATCCCTAGTATGTTAGTAGGAAATGTATACGAAAAACACAATCGGGAATATATTTATGAAAATAAAAGAAACCGTCAAAAAACATTCGTGGCTTTTCATTCTTACTGTGCTTATTGCAGGAATTATCCTTGGATTGATAATTTCTCCCGACAAGACTCCGCAATCAAAAAAAACAGGTCCAGCCCTCCTGCAAAAAGAAGAAGTTAAGTGGTGGACCTGCTCAATGCATCCTCAGGTCAAGCTTCCTGAGCAGGGACTTTGCCCGATATGCAACATGGAACTGATACCGTTAAAAGAACAAAAAACAAAAGAAATCAGCCCCAGAGAATTAGAGGTCAGCAGAGAAGCAAAGGCCCTGATGGATATACAAACCAGGCCGGTTGAAAGAAGATATGCTGCAGCTGAGATCAGAATGACCGGTAAGGTAGATTATGATGAAACACTGGTAGAATATATAACTTCATGGATGCCCGGCAGGATTGAAAGGCTCTTTGTTGACTATACAGGAATCCCGGTAGAAAAAGGCGAACATATGCTGGATATCTACAGCCCGGAACTGATAAGTGCCCAGGAGGAACTGCTTCAGGCTAAGCGGTCAGTTGAAAATATCACAGGCAGCAATTCACAACTGGTCAGGGAGTCGACGGAATCAACCCTCAGAGCTGCTCGTGAAAAACTGCGTCTTTTGGGTTTAAAACAAAAGCAGATAAAAGAGGTCGAAGAGACAGGTAAGGTTAGAGAGTTCATCACAATTTATGCGCCCTCCAGCGGCATAGTCATTCACAAAAATGCAAAAGAGGGAATGTATGTCGATACCGGTACCAGACTTTATACTACTGCTGATCTTTCACAGGTATGGGTCAAGCTTGATGCCTATGAGTCAGACCTTATCTGGCTTCGTTACGGGCAGAAGGTTGAATTCACCACCGTTTCTTATCCCGGCGAGACTTTTACCGGAATAATCTCTTTTATCGACCCCCTGTTAGACCCTGTAACAAGAACTGTAAATGTTCGTGTCAATGTACCAAACCCCGACGGCAAACTTAAGCCTGAGATGTTTGTCAAAGCCGTTGTAAATTCCCGTGTTGCCGCTTCCGGTAAGGTGATGAGCAAAAGACTTATTGGTAAATACATTTGCTCAATGCATCCTTCGGTAATTGAAGATGAACCGGGAGACTGCAGGGTCTGCGGAATGCCCCTTGTCACTACAGAGTCACTCGGATACATAAGTATTGATGAAGAAAAGGAAGCTGAGCCCCTGATCATTCCCGCCTCGGCACCGCTGATAACCGGTACCCGTGCTGTGGTTTACCTGGAAGTACCTGATACAAATAAACCTTCTTACAGGGGAAAGGAAATAGTGCTGGGGCCGAGAGTCGGCGATTTTTATATAGTAAAAGAAGGATTAAAAGAAGGACAGCAGGTAGTGACAAGAGGAAATTTCAAGATCGATTCTGCTCTGCAGATCCAGGCAAAGCCCAGTATGATGATGCCAGAAGGCGGAGGAACTTCTGCTCCTCAGAAAGAACATAAAATGAAGCATGAACACAGGCATGAAAAGCAAATAAAGATAAACCCCGAAGTGCGAAAGTCACTTGATAAAGTTTTCAGCAGTTACATTAAGACCTCACAGTTCCTTGCAAATGACGATTTTAAAAATGCTAAGGAAAGTGTCAGTGACATAGCAGGACAAATACAGCAGCTCGACTCCATTTCTTTAAAAGAACCCGCAAGCAAATTCATAAAGAGCAAAGCCACGGAAATCCTGAAAACCCTGAATACATTAACAGAAGACAAAAACATAAATGATTTCAGGAAACACTTTGCAACTCTTTCCGAGGAATTTGCTGATCTGGCAGGTAAAAGCGGATCACCTTTCGATTCTCCGATTTATATCCTTAAGTGTCCCATGGCTTTCGATAACCGCGGAGCTATATGGCTGCAGAGGGATAAAGTGACTGAAAATCCTTATTACGGCTCTGCAATGCTGAAATGCGGCAGTGTAATAGAAACGATAGAATCCTTACATAACGGAGGTGACGATGAGTAAGGAAAACTATCAGCGGATACCGGAACAGGAATCTTTTGTAGGAAAGATAATTCGAGCTTGCCTTGAAAATAAACTGGTAGTCGCTTTATTTGTACTGGGAATCATACTGGCGGGAGTTTATGTCGCACCTTTTGACTGGAATCTGGGAAATTTTCCCCGTAATCCTGTCCCCACCGATGCCATTCCCGACATCGGAGAAAACCAGCAGATTGTTTTTACCAAATGGCCCGGAAGGTCTCCCCAGGATGTGGAAGACCAGATAACCTATCCTTTGACGGTGTCACTTCTTGGAGTACCCGGTGTCAAGACCATCCGAAGTCAGTCCATGTTCGGCTTTTCCAGTATTTATGTGATCTTCGAAGAAGACGTCGAATTTTACTGGTCGCGGTCAAGGATCATCGAAAAATTAAACAGTTTACCTTCCGGCACTATCCCCGAAGGTGTTCAGCCTGCCCTGGGCCCGGATGCAACAGCTTTAGGGCAAATATACTGGTACACTTTAGAAGGAAGGGACCCTGAAGGAAACCCGGCGGGAGGCTGGGACCTGGAAGAACTCAGAACAATTCAGGACTGGTATGTGCGATACAGTCTGCTTTCTGCAGAAGGTGTCAGTGAAGTTGCATCGGTGGGAGGATTTGTCCGTGAATACCAGGTCGATGTTGATCCCGATGCCATGCGGGCATATGATGTAACACTTCCTCAGGTTTACTCTGCTGTAAAGGGAAGCAACATAGATGTAGGTGCAAAGACAATCGAGCTGAACAGAGTCGAATATTTTATTCGCGGTATAGGGTTTATAGAAAACATTTCCGATCTCGAAAACAGTGTCATCACCGTCAATAAAAATGTGCCTGTGAAAATAAAAGATGTAGCTAATGTCACTTTAGGCCCTGCTTTAAGAAGAGGAGCCCTGGACAAAAGCGGAGCTGAAGCCGTCGGCGGTGTTGTTGTTGCAAGATACGGCCAAAATCCCCTGTCGGCTATCAATAACGTCAAGGGAAAGATATCTGAACTGTCCACCGGGCTGCCGACAAAACCCGTCATAGATTACAAAAAAACATCACCGGAAAAATTACGTAAATTTGCCGAAAAGCAAGGGTTCGACGCTTACATCGGTTCTGAACTGAACGAAAAAAAATGGCTGGAATATTCGCGAAATGTCTCCCGGAACAATTGGCCTGACTGGTTTAAAACCAGTAAAGTCACTGTTGTTCCATTCTATGACAGAACAGAACTAATATATGAAACCCTGGGAACTTTAAATACCGCACTGATTCTGGAAATACTCGTCACTTTCATCGTGGTTATTGTTATGGTAATGCACTTCAGGTCCAGCTTTCTTATAGGTACAATGCTGCCTTTGGCGGTGCTTCTGTGCTTTATCGCAATGAAATATTTTGGAGTGGCAGCTAATATCGTTGCCCTTTCAGGCATTGCTATCGCCATCGGTACCATTGTCGATATGGGGATCGTTATCAGTGAAAACATATTAAACCATCTTCAGAAGTCGCCCAAAAATGTCTCCCGCCTGGAAGTAATTCATAGGGCATCGAGTGAAGTCGGCACGGCGGTTCTTACTGCCGTTGCTACAACTGTGGTCAGCTTTCTGCCGGTATTTACGATGATAGGCTCAGAGGGAAAACTCTTTAAACCGCTGGCTTTCACCAAGACTTTTGCGATCATTGCATCGATAATAATCGCTTTGACCGTTTTGCCGCCTGCTTCGCTTATCCTCTTGACAGGAAAGTTCGGTGCCGAAAAATTGAAGAAAATATTTTTCCTTATTTTCGCCCTCGCTGCGGCTGTGATTTCAGCTTATGGTATTTACATGTCATCAGGGATAGTCTTAATTGCAGGATTAATACTGGTGCTCTTTGCGATTTACAACCTGCTAAAAGACAGACTACCTTCGAGATTTAAAGATTGGATACCCTATCTCGGAAATATGTTTGCTGTATTATTTATCGGCTTACTTCTCACAAAATACTGGGAACCGCTGGGACCTGAATTGGGAATGCTGAAAAACTTCATCTTCATAGCAATGCTCATCGGCATCATAATGCTGATTTTGTTTCTGTTTCAATACTTTTATACCTCAATTCTTTCCTGGTGTCTCAGGCACAAAGCTGTTTTCCTTTCGTTTGTTGCCGTTCTGGTATTTTTCGGCTTCACTGTCTGGCTCGGTGTTGAAACTACACTGGGTTTTGTGCCCGCAGGTGCTGAAAAACTAGGCTTGAAAGATAAACTGGCGGCCTCTGATGTTTGGACAAAAGCAAAAGAGGAACTTCCGGGATTAGGCAAGGAATTTATGCCGCCTCTTGACGAAGGTTCCTTTTTATATATGCCGACGACCATGGCACATGCCTCTATTGGAGAAGCGATGGATGTCATGAAAAAACAGGATATGGCCTTCCAGGCGATTCCCGAAATAGAAAGTGCTGTAGGAAAGCTGGGCAGAGCCGAAACCCCTCTCGACCCTGCTCCCATATCCATGATAGAAACCATAATCACATATAAATCCGAATATAAAACGGATAAAAGCGGAAACCGTCTGACCTTTAAATATGATAAAGAAAACGAAAAATTCATTCGTGACCCGAACGGAAACCTGATCGAAGACCCCGATGGAATACCGTTCAGGCAATGGCGTGACAAAATAAAAACTCCCGATGACATATGGGACGAGATCGTAAAAGCAGCTGAAATTCCCGGCACAACATCGGCACCCAAACTTCAGCCGATATCTGCAAGGATCGTAATGCTGCAAAGCGGAATGCGGGCACCATTGGGAATAAAAGTTAAAGGACCGTCACTTGAAACCATCGAAAATACAGGCCTGCAAATCGAAAAATACTTAAAGCAGGTTCCCTCCGTTAAACCGGATACTGTAATAGCCGACAGAATAATCGGAAAGCCTTATCTTGAAATAATCCCCGACAGAAAAAAATTAAGCAGATACGGCATTAAGATAAGAGATTTTCAGGATATTATCGAAGTGGCCATAGGCGGGAAAAAAGTAACTACCACTGTTGAAAGCAGGGAAAGATTCCCTGTTCGGGTTCGTTATATGAGGGAATTGCGTGATCGGATCGAAACAATAAAAGAAATCCTTGTACCCGCAAAAGACGGCACGCAAATTCCTCTCAGACAGGTTGCTGATATAGAATATGTTCGAGGCCCCCAAGTCATTAAAAGCGAAGATACGTTTTTAACCGGATATGTTCTCTTCGATAAGAAAGACGGCTACGCTGAAGTAGATGTCGTAGAACAGGCAAAAAGATATCTTGAAGACAGGATCGACCAGGGTGACATATCTATTCCGTCCGGTGTCAGTTTTACCTTTGCAGGAAGTTATAAAAATCAGCTGCGGGCTCAGAAGACTCTTTCCATAGTTTTACCGTTGGCACTTTTTATAATCTTTATGATATTATATTTTCAGTTTCATTCGGTCTTAACAACGCTACTTATTTTCACCGGTATCTTCGTGGCATGGACAGGGGGATTTATCCTCATCTGGCTCTACGGCCAGGACTGGTTTATGAACTTTTCCGTATTCGGGACAAATATGCGCACCCTTTTCCAGATACAACCGATCAACTTAAGTGTAGCCGTCTGGGTGGGGTTTCTGGCACTTTTCGGCATTGCAACCGATAACGGCGTAGTTCTCTGTACATATCTAAAACAGATATTCCGTAACAGGGAAACTGAATCAAAACAACAGATTCGCGAAGCAACTTTAATTGGAGCCAAAAGAAGGGTCAGACCTTGCCTGATTACAACTGCAACCACCATACTCGCACTTATTCCTGTCCTTACATCCACTGGCAGAGGCTCGGATATCATGGTGCCTATGGCGATACCCTCTTTCGGCGGAATGCTTATACAGATCATTACCATCCTGACTGTTCCGGTCTTGTACAGTTTGATAAAAGAAAACTCTTGTCCAAGACAAGAGTGATAACTAATTTAAGTTTTTTAATGCCATAAAATTACCTTCAAAATTTTTCTTGCCTTTTTAAATAAACACATCATAATTAATTCCAGCGTTTGTCATACCAAGGCGGGAATGATTTCAAATTCGAGGAGTTTTTAAAATTGTTTTGGTAGGTATTCACATGAAAAACAAAACTAATCTCAGGAAAAGTTTGGTCTTTTTGACCATTATGCTGTTGAGCATTTCCAGTACAGCAATCAGTGCCCCACCAGGTCCGACTATTGTCGATGTAGCTATCAAAATCAATAATGAGGGACCTTATGCAGGACAATTCGATACACTTATCGAAGCAATTTTGGCTGCTGACCCTATCGTATTTGACACTCTCGACGGTAATGGTCAGTTCACTGTTTTTGCTCCAACAGATGATGCTTTCGAAGCACTTGACATCACTCCTGAAAACGTCGGTGATCTTGAACAGGAATTTCTAACGGACGTGCTGCTTTATCATGTAAGCCGGGGACGCCGAAAGTCCAGGTCCATTCTAAAGTCAAAGCGAATCCGCATGCTAAAGAACGGTTTTCTTTTACAGAATGGCGGGTTTCTTACAGACAATCTTGGCAGAGAGGCTGAGATAATAGTCACTGATGTTAAAGCAGCTAATGGCATTATCCATGCGATTGACAGAGTAGTGCTTCCTTTTGCACCGTAATTTGAAAAGTTGTTAAATTCAGAATGCCACATCCTGGTTGATGTGACATTCTGAATAAAAAGAATTAATTTATGCAGGAGTAAAATTATGACTGAAAAACAAATGGAACATAATTCCGAATGCAAAAATGAAGGACACGATAAGCATCTTTGCTTTTTAATGTATGAAGGCTTTCATCTGAGCAACCCAAAGGAATATAAAGAAATGGTCCAGAATGCTCAATTCAGATGTCAAAATTGTGGACGAACTGCAAGTAAAAGTGAATATCTGTGCGATCCGATAGCTTTATAAGCCGTTACTTTTTTTAATTCTTAATTAGGGTAAATTTCAGTAAATTCAAAAATCTTTAATTAAGAACACAGAAACATGAAAAATTTAATCATTGAGCTTGGGGTTATTTATCTGCCATTAAAGAAAAGTCCTGGCAATTGACCACGCAGTCGCCGGAAACATCGCCGACAATATATTCATTACAGAACACTGTCCCTGAATACAGCAGTTTGTCAGACCACCCTCGTCAATCCGGGCATCATCACTCGAACCGGCATTTTCCACATTTTCCCATAACATACAGTTAAGTAAGATTACTCAGTACACCTGATCCGCTCATAACACCGGCGTTGTAATTGGCAATATTTTCAGCTATTGTGCAGTTGATGAACTTCTGACTGCTTTGATAACCTCCGCGTGCAAAATTACCTGAAAACAAATAATTCGTCGCGGTCATCTCGATTTAATTTGGGCAAAATCCAACAATACTTTTTTATTGTAAGATATTGGCAGTGAAAGTAGTCTAATTAAATGATGGCCGAAAACGTGGATAAAAAACTAAGAAACGAGATAAAGCCGGAAAACACCTCGCCTGATGACCGACAGCTTTTAGCCCGGTTTAATAAGGGGGACAAAAAGGCTTTTGATGAGTTGGTAAAAAAGCACCGGCAATATGTGGCCAATCTCACCAGCCGTTTGCTCGGTTGGGAAGCTGAAGTGGAAGATGTGGTGCAGGAAGTGTTTGTCTCGGTCTGGGAAAATGCCGGTAAATTCAGAGGTGAAAGTGCTTTCCGTACCTGGCTGATAAGAATAACGGTCAACCAATGCCGCAGCTGGAAACGAAAACGCTTCTGGAAAACTCATCTATTTGCAAAATTCAAAAAATCGATACCTTCAAGCGAGGAAAACAGGGAAAACAAGGCCATAACGGCAGAGTTATACTCGCAAATAAAAAATGTAGTGAAAAGTTTACCGACAAAATACAGAGAAGTTGTGGTACTGCGATATTTACAGGAAATGAAAGTCAAGCAAATACAAAAAGTGCTGGGTCTAAGCAGAAACGTTATAGATGTTCGCTTGAGCCGCGCCCGGAAACTGCTGAAAGAATTATTAAAGGATAAGGTGTAAAAAATGGATGATAAAAAAATACAGCAAATTTTAAAATACATTGATGCTCAGCAGGAAAATGTTTCATTAAGCGAAAACACGACAGCACAAGTATATAAACGCCTGAAACAAAAACAGCAAAGAAGGATGATATTAAAAACAGCTGCAGCAGTAATGATAATCATTATTGTTCTGGCAGGTGCATTTCTACATAAAAGCAGCAAAGAAGAATCAGGACTGGCTAAAAAAGAAAAAGAACTTTGGCGGGAATATTACAATCCGGATTGTCCCGATGAGTTAGTACTGTATAAGTAAATAAACTTAAGCATTGATTCAGGAAAGGAATAAAAAATGAGTACAAAGTTGGTTAAATTCTTAATATGCATAACAATTGGATCCTTACTTCCTGTTTTAACTTCAGCAGCGGAAGTGACAGTATTCGATATGGCTGATCCAAGCGTAAAGTCACCGGGAGCCCCGGAATCCAGCGATGTATTGATGAGATCACTGTTTCTGAGAAAGAAAAGCGATAAAAGCGAACATGACACCTTGCAGGCATTGGAAGATTTCCATGCGACCGGACTTGTCTGGGCATACATCAAGGACCCCGCTGATATTGCAACCGTCAAGGCTTCAGGCAGATTTTTCCAGGGAGCAGTCAACTCCTCAATTTCGGGAATCCCGGACAGACCCAAAAACGCTTCAGCGGAAGCTGAGGGTTTCATTGAAAAATACTCTGCAAAAAAACTCGACGGCACTCCCTGCATTCAACCATGGAAACGTCACTGGCCTAATGAAATTTCAGCCACCGCCGGATGCTGCAGTAATCCAGAATTTCTGAAAGCCTATATTGAGCAGCTTAAGTACTGGATAGATATCGGTGCCACTATGCTTCAGCGGGATGAGGTCAAGGCAAATGCAAGAATGCCCGAATGGGGAGGATGTTTTTGCAAATGGTGTATGAAAGGTTTTCGTCAATATGTCAAAAATAATACTACACCTCAACAGCGTATGGAACTCGGTATCGACAACATCGAAACTTTCAATTACCGCAAAATGCTGATAGAACAGGGAGCACCTGTCGGTGACGATTTTAAAAACTTCGACGGCGGAAAATTAAAGGAAATGTTCATAGATTATCAGGAACAAACCACTATAGATTTTCACAAAAAAGCTCATAAAGCTTTGAATGAATACGCCGGATTTTATGTACCATTTTCTGCAAATAATCATGCAAGTGACTTTTCACCTGTAATGCAGGAATTCGACTGGTTCATTGGAGAACTGACAGCAGCAGAAGCCACTCCCGAACATATCTACAATACAATTAAAAAGGCACGTAAACTGGGCAAAACCCAGGCCATATCCATGCCCAAACGAAATGCTGAAACTTATGACAAGGATCCCGAAGGCTGGGAACAGCACACAAAAAAGACTATCGCCATGGCGTATGCCAGCGGCGGATTCTGCCTGGTGCCGTGGGATGTGTGGATGTCCGGCAAGATCAAAGTCAATGGTCAATGGGTCAGCACCCCGCGTTATTTTGGAACCCCCGAACAATACGGTGACATCTTCGGTTTTATCAGGGATAACGCAGAATATTTCGACGGATATGGCGAAGCTGCTGTTTGCGGTGGAGATCTGGTAGATCATCGCTGGTCAAAAGACAATCTGCCGGTCGAAGTCGATGTAAACGGAGTTTATGCTATGACACGCGTAAAGAACGGCGATGCTTCAGCTCCCGCAGTAGTGCACCTGGTTGACTGGCGAGATGAAACAAGAGCTTTTAAAATAAATTTAAACACTGAATTATTCTTCGGCAAAAAGGAACTTGATGTAAAGCTGCTGACGCCGCAGAATGAGCCTGTTCAACTGGCATCAGGTAATATCGAAAAAATTACTATTCCCGCAATCAACCCCTGGGGCCTGCTTGTTATCGAACCCGAAAAATAATCACTTGAAAAATCTGACATTATAAAGGCCGGTGTTTTATCTACCGGCCTTTTTCTTTGCAAGCTTACATTGTCTTTTCGAACATCCTTGCATCGACTCTTTTTAAGTAATTCATCAATTTGTTATGCAATTCCTGTGTTTTTTCGGGCATTGCTTCTGAAAGGTCTTCGCTTTCATTCAAGTCTTTTTTAATGTTGAACAAAAGCAGTTTTTCTTTCGGCTGGTATAATTTAACCAGTTTATAGTCACCTGCTCTTATTGCAGAATGCCCGGGATACTTAAAGGGTGCATGAAATACCAGGCCATCGAAGTCACGCTTTACCCTACCCTTGCCTTCATTCTTGAGGAGCTTTGCAAAACTTCTGCCGTCCAGTCCCATAGGCAGTTTCCCGGTGTCCCCTCCTGCAAGTTCGTAGAAAGTAGGCAGTAAGTCCCAGCCTACAACCGGTTCATCACAAAAAGTATTTGCCTTAATACCCGGCCCTTTTACCATAAACGGCACGCGAATGCCCCCTTCGAACAGTGTCCATTTGCCGCCGCGCAGCGGATGATTGCTGAACGGGTCGTTCGGATCCGGCGGAGCCATGCGTTTTGAAAAGTTCAAGGGCATTCGCGGAACACCGCCGTTATCCGCCATTAAAAATATATAGGTATCATCCTCGATTTCCAGGGCTTCTATCTTGTCCAGAACTTTGCCTATTCCTGTATCCAGATCTTCTGTCATGGCTGCAAAAGCGGCATTATGGTGGATCTTTCCGGGGGCCTTGTCCTGATATTTTTCAAATGTCTCCTTTCTTGCCTCAAGGTCAGTATGAACGGCATAATGAGATATCTGCAGATAAAAAGGACGGTTGGCGTGCACCTGATTTTGCATAAAGTTCACCGCTCTGCCCGTCACGCTGAAAATTCGCTTCGGGTCATCGTTTAGTGTATATGTAGAAAAGTGATGCTTATTTTTGTAATCATATCCGCCGACCGGGTTCCTTGTTTTGCCGTCACTTGCATCGTATCCTATTGCTTCCGGATGGGCTCCCATCCTGCTTCCCCACTTTCCGAAATGAGCAGCTGCGTAACTGTCATCTATAGATTTCAACATCTGCGGGATAGACAAATGGTCTTCCGGCTTAAATGGGCTGGAAAACTGCGTGCCTTTTTGCCTGGCAGGTGTCATGCCGTATTGAATACTCCGCCTGGTCGGTGTACAGATCGGAGCGGGGGCATAACCCTGTGAAAATCGCATACTTTCATTTGCAAATCTTTTTAAATTCGGCGTTTCGTAATAATCACTTTTTGCATCCTTACGCTCCGGGTGCATCAAGGCAGAAGTACCGTTCCAGCCCTGATCATCGGTAAGTATGAGTACAATATTGGGCCTTTGTGAACTTTTCGCTTTAAATACGGAACCTTTACATCCTCCCAGAATTGCACACGCCAGTCCCCCGCCTGCAAACTTGATAAAATTACGCCTGTCTAATTTCATCTATTTCCATCCTTTAAAAAATTGATTAATTAAGATTTGAACATTCGACTGCGATATACTTAGAATCATTAAACGGATTAAAAAAATAATTGTCAAGAATTTAGATATTAATAATAAAACAGGGAACTATTGGTTTAGATGGTTATTTTTGTTATAATATTAATTACTTTTATTTTATAATTTTATCCAGGACGAAAATAAATAAAAAATGAACAAAAATAACATATTTAGATATTTTATTTTATTATTGATAATCCTTTGCTTGCTGTTAAATGTCAAGGGAGCGGGTATTTCCAATTGCGACTTTGAGTTTGAAGAACCAAACGATAGCCTTAATTTTAATCCCCCTAAAGAATGGGAATATGAAAATTATGCTGCTGTAGTTTCAAATTTCATTCCGGAACCCGAGCGAGGTTTCACTTACAACTGGCAAATTGATGTTAACAACGGATTAGACCCTAACTATGGTGAATATTTTCTCGTGCTCAGTTCAGGCGATATAGTTCCCGAACCAACTTATGCACGGGTAAGTCAGCAAATTGCCGTTGAAACGGGATGGAAAATAAGCGGCTATTATTTTTTCGGAACATGTGATTATACCCCCTACTCAGATTACGCTACTATAGAATTAATCCCTTCAAACAGTTCAATGGAAGATATAATCTTGGCCAATATTACCGTAGAGCAGGTGGGGGATTATGGTTCAACAGCCGGTTGGCAGTATTTTGAATATACATTCAATTCCACGCAGGCAGGTACATATGATCTTGTAATGTCAGTTAATGACCGCCAGGATAACATATTCAAATCCTATTTAGCAGTTGATCATCTAAAACTTCAATGCATCAACGGGGATATGAATAATGACTGTATTGTGAATATGTATGAATACTCCCTTATCAGTCAGAAGTGGGGGATAGACTGTTCAAACCCGGATATAGACTGCAGTGAATTTGACTTGTCCGAAGATGGATTTATCAATTTAGAAGATTTAGGGATTATTTCTGACCTATGGCTGGACAGCCTGAATTAACCTTTTTCTGTTTTATTCTGTTTTTTTTCTTCACCGGTAAGCTTATTCAAGTTCTTCAGGTAATTCTTGAGACTTATCCAGTTGCTTTTTCAGTTTCAAAATGATGAACTTCGATACTATAAGAAATCCTGCAAGAGTTATTATTACAATACCGAGAACCCAGTATCCTCTTTCTATGCCGGTACTGCCGGGAAGGGTTATGTCACCGTAATACAACATCTTTTCAAGAGGCATTACCACAGTCGGGTAAACCAGTATGTAGACAAGAGCACCTGTAAACATCCCAAGAACTGCGATAAGAGCATCGAACCTGCCGGAAGCTGCCGCTGCAAGACCTGTCCCCGGACAGAAGCCGGTAAGCCCGAATCCAACACCCAGAAAACATCCGCCCACAAGATTTGCGATTATTATAGCCGGCTTGACGTTGAATTTAGCGATACCTGCCAGGTTAAGTATCCACACCCCAACCATGCTCACCACTATAAAAGTCACGATCACCTTTAGGGCATGAAAATCCTTGAATTTCAAAGTACCTATTATTTTATCGGGGTTGGCAAGATCCGAAATTACAAGCCCGGTCCCGAATAAAAATCCTATCAAAACACCTGTCCAATCTATACCCATGTCCACTCCCTATTTTTCAATATCAGGTGAATTTTTGTAAAATATAAATGCAGTTATGATTCCGAAACCGAACAAACCTATGGTAAATGGTATCGCCGACACAGAAAGCTGAGCCCACCCGCTTGCAAACTGGCCGCTCGTACAGCCGTGAGCAAGCCTTGCCCCCAGTAATATAAAAAAGCCTCCTATAAAACATGCGATAAATCTAAGTAACGGGCTGCTGCCGTAATTCTGCCGCCACCATACTGTAGTTGCCCGAAGCTTCCATGATCCGATCATTATCGCAGCAGCCAGGGCCCCTACCACAAGGCCGACATCCAGCCAGAACCCGTAACTGAATTTCCTGTATTTCTCCCTGCTTATAAGAGGATGCCTTTGGGCGTATTCGGGAGCGGTTTTATGTATGGCCCTGGAATCGACCACAACGAATTGAGTTGACACTCCAAGCGGTTTTACCATGGAAACAGCCAGTATCTGCACCCCTGCCAGAATGAGTCCTGTAAGCCACCACGGAAGCTTGCTTTTCGAAACCCTCAATTTCGACATAAAATCTCCCTTTTTAAAGGTAATAATAAAAATTATTATATCTTATTCGAAAGTGGAGTCAACTAATAAAACCTGTAAAATAAATCGCAAATCAGGTATTTACACTCAGCTATTAATTTTCAACAGTCGGTTCTATTTTTATAAAATCAAGACCAGAATAATAGCCGGTTGACTTTTCGTTCTTGCCGATAACTTTCAGCCGGAGGATATTCGTCCCCTTCTTCAGTTCCGCCGTTCCCAGTTCAATCTTCTTCTGGTTTACATGATCATTGTAAAGATCGACACCGTCTTTAAGCAATTGGTCATTGATGCTAATTTCAACAATGCCGTAATCAGGTGCCACGGTAAAGTTCGATACCAGGTCATATGTTCCTGCCTCGTTCACGTCGAAAAGCAGATCGACATATTGTCCTCGTTTTACGAATCTTACCCACAAATGTGCCGCGTTAGACCAGGAGCCTTTAAAGTTACCCTGACCTTGTTCACTGTAAACTATTGAACTGTCACTAACCTCAACAACGTTCATTTCCTCCCCTTCTTTAACGGGGACAATGCCCTCACCTTTCAACGGTATTTTTCTCATTTTTTCAAGCCAAAAGAAATCGAATCCAATAACGTCACCTTTTTCTCTGGATTCATTTGTAAAGACAAGGGAATATTCACCCGGCTGCAGTTTCAAGCGCTGAGAAAAAACAGTCCGTGCCATTGTCATGTTTTCGGTTTTCAGCCGCCTTAACCTGTGGCCGTGCAAAGCAAGATCAATGCCATTTAATTCCGCAGTATACCATCCTGAATCCGGGCTCATCTGCATGGTAAAGTGCAGCCTGTATTCAGCCGATTCTGTCACATCAAGCTTAAACTCAAACTTTTCACCCTTTTGCTCAGGCTTCCAGACCAGGAGTTTATCTTTTGCCCACATACCGTTTCTTTTAACAGAGTAATTTTGCCCTGTTTCAACGAGGTCCTCGGCCTGGAAGAATTCAGCTCTTTTAGTCTGCTTCTTAGAGACCGGATCCCAGTTGCCGGTCATCTCAGGCTTGCGTACATCTTCTGAGGTTATGTAAACGTGATCATCGACTATATTCCTGCCGTAATAATATGGAAGCCTGGCATAGGAAATTCCTTCCGTCCTTTCATGCTGCCAAAGTTCCATGTAAAAAAACAGGTTATGTTCGAACGGTATGTCATCTAAAATATGATATCTTATATTGTTGGTAAAACCCCTGTTACCCGGCCCGTCAACTCTAGGCTGAACCGCATAGGCATAATTAAACAACCGATTGGAACACCAAGAATAATTGAAGTAATCTTCAGAACCCGTGCCGAATATCGAAGGCAGCTTGTCATCATCCACGAATATCTTCTCGTCACCTTCACCCCACCAGCATCCTCCGAATGCCGGTATGGGATTCGGATTCTTAACTATAATAGATGTCCCGACATACCTGCCTTCACCCCTTGCACAGAGAAACGGCAGGTCCTCAATCCCCGGGTCCATACTTATAAGATCATGATCTATACGCCACCTGGCATAAAAATGAAGTATATCCTCTTCTTCGGGCTTTTTACCCGACGTCAGCAATTCTCCGGTTAAGAACACTTCCTGATCGCCTAAATTATGGGCATATACTTTCACATTCTTCTCAAACGGCATGGGCAAACGGCACGTCATCGTCCCGTCGGACTCAACAGTAAACGGCAAGGAATCATAAGGAACCAATCCCGGTCCGGACCCGAAAAAGTCACCTAATGGGCTCTGCACCTGGGGCATCGAATAATCATCGAAGATGATGTAAAGTAAAGTATGCCTTAAAGCGGCAACCATATCATCTGCATTAATTTCCAAAGTCAGCTTTTCTATGGAACCGGCATCCTCCGACTGCCATATCAGTTTATTTTCACCGGGTTTTACATCACTTGACAACTCATGCTTTCTGTCACCGGAATACTTATAATTTTCGGATGGATTTCTAAGTATTCCGCCAACTTCTTCTATCAACTGAAGATTTTCTCTTATATCACTGAGTTCAAAAGTCTCAAGTTTTGTATCCTTGTTATACAGCCTTGCCTGTAGGTGATAAAAGTGCTGTTCTTTTATATCCCCGATGTAAATAACCTTTAAACTTTTTTCGAACGGAATGGGAAAATAAACTGCATCCCGCTGCCGATAAGCACCGTCAAACAAACTCTTTTCGAGGCCTAATTCTTCTGCAAAGTAATCCGTAAACTCTCTAAAAAACTTTATCCCCGGTCCTTCATATAAAAGTTCGCCGTCAAGATATACCTCGACATCTCCTTTTACTGCATGATCCGCAGCCCAGAGTCTGACTAAAGCACCCGGTCCTTTAATATCGCAAACCAGGTACTTGCCAATTCCGCCTTCATCAGGTTCATCTATAACTGCTTCGAATCCGGGTATCGGCTCACCGCCGAAACCGTCTGAGTTCTGCTTCCAGCCAGGCCCGTTTGGTTTGTCTGAACGTCTGTCGTAGGAAGAATATTGAACTGTCTTGTAATCGGCACTGGAAACATCGGTCAATCTGTGCAGATCTACCATTTCTCTGATAAGTGAATTTGTAGTGACTTTTTGACCAAAAGCCGCAGTGCATAACAAACCTGTTATTAAAATTACTTTATACAACTTTTTAAACATCTATTTTCCTTTCTGGACTTTAAACAATTTTCTGAACTATTTTTAAACCTTTTCCCTTATTGATCCAAAGGCTTCAGGTATAAAAGATCAAAACCGATCGGCTTATTTCGGGTCAAAGGAATTACCTTTACCCTGTAAGTACCTTCCTTCAAAACCTTCCTCGAAGCCCTGTATGTCCTCAGCATTCTGTTATGCTCTGAATCTTGATTGTAATTATCACCCTCATATAAGATATCACCGTCTTTTTGCAATGTAATTTTAAATGCCCCCGATCCCGGTTTTTGAGGCACTATAAGATTTAAGCGATACTTGCGTGTTTCCGGCACATCGAATTTCAGTTCCAGCCTTTCATCCGTATCTTCAGGCATCCAGACCAGAAGCTTCTGGTTTGACCAGAAATTATCCTCATCTATACTCACATTTTCCCCGGTATAAATATTCTCAGCCTCGTAAAAAATGGCCTCTTTAAGTTTTTTTACCTTCGTCGGAGTCCATTTATGGTAACCGGGTTTCCTTACATCTTCACCTGTTATATAAACATGATCATCAACCAGGTTCTGACCGTAATAATAAGATATTCTGGCATAGGACACGTTCTCTAACTGCTGGTGATGCATCAGTTCCATGTAAAATGCAAAGAATTTTTCGAACTGAATATCATCTAAAATATGAAACCTGTAATTTACATTATAACCTTTAGTTCTTGGCCCGTCTGATCGGGGCTGGCCGCAGTAAGGATCGATAAACAACTGATTCGATCCCCATGCATAATTGAAATAATCCTCTGAACCGGTACCGAAAATTGATGGGAATTCGTCATCATCAACAAATATTTTCTCGTCACCTTCACCCCACCAGCTGCCGCCGTTGATATTGTTAGTCGGATTGTAGATAGTAAGAGACGTACCTACGAACCTGCCCTTACCCCGTGCTATCAGGTAAGGCATATCAGCAAAATTCGGAACCGCTGTGATCAGGTCATGATCTATACGCCAGCGAGCATAAAAATGCATCGAATCATCATTCCAGTCATAATCACTGCTCATTACATTCCCGCTTACCTTGACATCCTGCGATCCGAGATTGTGTGCAAACAGCCGAACATTATCCTCATAAGGCATAACAAACCGGCACGTCATTGTCCCGTCCTTTTCTATCGTAAGTGGCAGAGAGTTCATAGGAACGATTCCCGGAGCCGCTCCGAAAAAATCACCTATAGGTGCCTGCACCTGCGGCATGGTGTAATCATCGAACTGAATATACAAAAGCGTACTTCTTAAAGCTGCAACCATGTCCTCAGCCTGCACTTTTACGACCAGTTTTTTTATAGCTTGCGGGCCGTCGGTATAATGAGCAAGCAAAGTTTTTTCATTCGGCTTTAAAGTAAAATCAAAACTTCTTTCCTTCAAAACACTTCCGATCTGATAATTACCGGCTGGATCTCTCAATACATCCCTGATTTTCCTGATCTTATCCTCAAGCCGATTCAGATCCTGTATTTCAAAAGTCTTCACATCCTTGTTTTCATCATAAATCCTGGCCTGCAAATGATAAAAATGGGTGTCCTTAATACTGCCTTCCCAGGTAATTTTGCATCTTTTCTCAAAAGGAATGGGAAAATAACAGCTGTATTTCTGCCTGAACGAATTCCTGAAAATGGTCTCATCTATTCCCGCCTTTTCGGCAAACTGCCTGTGGGTATGTATGAAAAATTCCTCTGCAGGTCCCTGGAATATCGGTTCATCTGAATTGTCAAGATACATCCTGATCGTACCGCCCATCCTCGCAGACCAGAAACGAACCAGTGCACCCGGCTTTTTAATATCACAAACCTGATACAGGCCTATGCCTTTTTCATCCGGCTTTCTTAAAACTTTTTCAAAACCTGGTATCGGCTCATTGCCGAATCCATCTGCATTGCAGAACCAACCCTCCGCATTGGGCTTATCACTTAACCTGCAGTAAGATGAATACTGCACCATCTTAAAGCTTTCTGGAGAAAATTCCGTAAGCCTTTCAAGATCAAGCATCTCATCATAAAGTGATTCAGTTGTGACAGTATCGGCGAAATTTACAGCAGTTAAGATGAATATTAAAAGAACAGCAATTTTTCTGGGCATTTAATTTACTCCTTTAAAAAATATCAAGAATTTTATTAGAATAAAAAAAGCACTTTATATCAAGTCTAAAAGGCAAAATCATGAGAAGATATAAATAACCATTTTGAGCACAGGCTTGCCCTTACATTAATATAACATTATCATGCTTAAAAATGTTAAAAAGAACTCAGGAGAAATAAAATGAAAAAGTCCGGATTAATTTCATTCACATTAATAACCATTTTTTTACTTTGTTCGACCGCTCCTGCTGCAAATGTAGTCGGCGGTTTTTTCAAGATATATGACCCGAGCGTAGGAGAAGACGAAGCCTGGTATATTAATGACCACTGCTTTATACAGGGAAAGGACGGAAAATGGCACATGTTCGGGATAACACATGCAGAACCGGCAAATCCCCTGGATGAAGACAACCTTGCCCATGCTACAGCAGATAAGCTGATTCAGCAGCCCTGGGAAAAAGAAGAATTCGCCCTGTCAGTAAAGGAAGAAGCCGGTGAAACCCATCTCTGGGCACCACATGTGATAGAACAAAATGGACTTTATTATATGTTTTACTGCGGAGGAGGAAAAAAACATCACGAATACCGAATTAACCTGACTATCTCAAAAGACCTTTACAACTGGAAAAGACACAAAAAAAATCCCATGGTCATAGACGGCTACGATGCTCGGGATCCCTTTATTCTTAAACACGGCGATAAATGGCTGATGTACTATACCGCAACCAGCAAACCAAAAGGCGGAAATTACATCGTCGCATGTGTGGAAAGCGACGATCTTGTAAACTGGAGCAACCGTAAAACCGTATTCAAAAGTCCACACAAAGGTGCCGTAGGCGGACCAACTGAATCTCCCACCGTCATCAAAAGAGGCGACTGGTATTACCTTTTCATCGGCCCAAGAGGCGGATACGTGGGTACCGATGTATTCAGAAGCAAGAACACTTTCAAGTGGGAACTTGACGACAAGGTCGGGCACATTTCCGCACATGCTGCTGAGGTCATTCAGGACGAAGAAGGAAAATGGTATGTCAGCAAATGCGGCTGGGGAAAAGGAGGACTATACCTCTCTCCCATGTACTGGAACGACGGGCTTGACGAATGCAAACCCGAAAATAAATAAAAAAACACCAATAAAAGCTATTTCGGTTTCATTTGTGTTCGTATTGCCTTTCCGAAAGCAATAAAATGCTTGTTATAAGCGTGGTATTCGGTTATTTTATGCGCTTTTGTGGAAATGAATTAACTTATGATAACCAGTTTTTGTGAGATTAAAAATGAGTGCATTAAAAGGAAATCCCGGATTATCGAAATTAGATGAACTTAGCATAGAGACGATAAGATTTTTGTCTGCCGATGGAGTGCAAAGAGCCAGCTCCGGCCACCCCGGCATGCCGTTGGGTATGGCACCTGCAGCTTACGTTCTATGGACTCGCCACTTGAAACACAACCCTTCAAATCCCCTCTGGCACAACAGGGACCGCTTCGTACTTTCGGCAGGTCACGGAAGCATGCTTTTATATTCCCTGCTTCACCTTTGCGGATACGACATGTCACTGGAAGACTTAAAAGACTTCAGACAACTGGGAAGCAAGACCCCCGGCCATCCGGAATACGAACCCGAGTTCGGCGTGGAAGTAACCACCGGCCCTCTGGGGCAGGGAATTGCCAACGCCGTCGGTATGGCTATCGCTGAAAAATATCTCAAGAGTTATTACAATAAAGATGACTTCAACCTGATCGACTATAATGTTTACACCATCGCAGGCGACGGATGTATGCAGGAAGGAATCAGCGGAGAAGCAAGTTCCCTGGCAGCACATCTAGGACTTGACAACCTGATCGTTATATACGATGACAACCACATAACCATTGACGGTGACACCAGTCTTTCATTCTCAGAAAAAGTTGCAAAAAGATACGAAGCCTACGGATGGCACGTCGAAGAGGTAGGCGGTGACGGCAACGATATGGAAGCATTCGAAAGTGCACTGCAAAAAGCAAAGGACACCAAAGGCAAACCGTCACTGATCAAGCTTCGTACTCATATCGGATTCGGCGCCCCGACACTTCAGGATACTGAAACAGCTCACGGTGCTCCGCTAGGCGACGATGAGATCAAGGAAATGAAAAAGCGGTTCGGCTGGGACCCGGAAAAGAAGTTCCATGTCCCCGATGAAGTTAAAGAGCACATGAAATCAGTCGCAGAAAAAGGCAAGTCACTGGAAGAGGCGTGGGACAAGATGTTTAAGGATTACAGCGAAAAGTACCCTGAGCTCGCAAAACAGTTCACCAATGCCGCTCAGTGTAAATTCCCTGATCTAGAGGCTATGCTGCCCACTTTCGAACCGGGTGAATCCATTGCCACAAGGAAATCTTCCGGCAAGGTACTTGATGCCGTCATGCCCAAACTTCCGATGGTTATGGGCGGTTCGGCTGATCTGACACCTTCTAACAAAACCCGATGGGCAGATGCAGTCGATTTCCAGAAAGACAACTACGAAGGAAGATACATCCGCTACGGCGTCAGGGAACATGCCATGGGGGCGATCATGAACGGAATCAGCACCAGCAGACTACTGAGACCTTTCGGAGGGACATTCCTGGTATTCAGTGACTACATGAGAGCAGCCGTAAGGGTTGCAGCTTTGTCAGGTTATCCCTCGATCTTCGTTTACACCCATGACAGTATCGGACTCGGGGAAGACGGTCCGACCCATCAGCCGGTAGAACACTTGCCTGCATTAAGGGCGATGCCCGGATTGAAGGTCTTCCGACCCGCCGATGCAAACGAAACGGCTTATACATGGAAATACGCTCTGGAAAACTGCGACGGCCCGGTAACCATGATGTTTTCAAGGCAGGGGCTTCCGACCATCGACCAGAATAAATACGGCTCAGCAAAGGACCTCGAAAAAGGCGCTTATGTTGTCATGCCGGCAGAAGACCCCGATATCATTTTGATGGCAAGCGGCTCGGAAGTTAATGTCGCCATGTGTGCCGCTGAAGGATTGCAGAATGTAGGGATCAGTGCACAGGTAGTCAGCATGCCCTGCTGGGAACTGTTCGAGCAGCAGAGCCGGGAATATAAAGACAGCGTAATTCCGCCGGAAGTAGAAGCACGTGTCGGAATCGAAGCAGCTGTCGGACTCGGCTGGCACAAATGGCTCGGTAACAAGGGCGAATTCGTCGGCCTTTCCACATTCGGTGAATCAGGCCCGGGCAAGGCCTGCTTCGTTAAATTCGGAATCACGTCTGAGAACGTGATTGAAGTTGCAAAAGGCGTTATCGAAAAGTGTAAATAGCATTTGCCAAACAGAACAATTAAACGGCGGGATTGTATATACAATTCCGTCGTTTTTTATTATGATAGATGCTTGAGATTGCAAACTGCCTGATGAATTTAAAGAAAATAAAAAAAATAAATGAACTGTTCACTGCTTTAAACCAAAGCAGCCCGGGAGAGGTCTTTTCATTCGAAGGCAACTGGGGCAGTTTCGGCAGGCTTTTAGTCAGTCAGTTATATGAAAAGATCGACCGCCCTGTACTTTACATCTGCCCGCATATCGACGATGCGGATAACGCCTGCGATGACTTAAGGTCATTCGGCCTGGGATATGCAGAGGTGTTCTCCTCATGGGAAGGCGAAGAGGATATATTCGCGGACGCAACCGACGAAATAGCTTCCGAGAGATTGCGTGTGGCACTTGATCTTTTCCATTCAGAAGGCAAGCCTGTTGTCACTTCATCTGTTCAGGCAATCTGCCAGATGATACCCGACCTCAGGCACGTGGAAGAAAATAAACTTAGTTTCCAACTGGACAGGGAGGTGTCACCCGATCATGCGGCACAGTGGCTGGTTGACAGCGGGTATGAAAGAGTGGACAAGATCGACCTTCCCGGCCAGTTTGCAATGCGAGGCGGTATAATCGATGTTTTCGCACCGCTGGTGAGCGATATAGAGATGCTGGAAAACAAACCGCGCCCTTGTGTTCCGGAGGGACTGGCGCTGAGGATTGAGTTCTTCGGCGATACAGTGGAAAGTATAAGGCAGATAAACCTCGATACGCAGAGATCGACCGACCAGCTAAAAAGAATCGACATAGTTGCCTCCATAGCAGGCTTGAGGTCGGCAGGCAAAGAAAACCTGCTTAACGTGTTAAAAGATAATACTTTAATAATCATGGAAGAATCCGGTGACATTGAGGATGTTGCTGACGTTTTCTACCAGAGAGCGGAAAGACAGGATCGGCTTTTTTCGTGGCAGAATATTTACGAAAAACTGAATAACTTTCCTCAGCTTCGCATAAGCAGGTTCGGCACCGGCACCGAAAAAAACTCATACCGGCTTGGCGTAAAAAGCATTCAGAAATACCAGCAGACAAGCGGCTCAGTATGGTCAAGCCACAAAGAAGCTCTTGAAGAACTCGTCGAACTGGCGGTAAAAGGAAAAGAGGTTAACTTTTACTGCGAAAGCTCGGCAGAAATTGCCCGTGTCACCGAAATCATAGAGCAGAGCAGAAAAGTTCCCCGCAATTTCAGGATGGTCCTCGGTTTCATTACCCAGGGCTTTGAGGTCGAAAAGCTAAAGACCATAGTCATAAGTCACCATGAGCTTTTCGGGCAGTACACCCTTAGAAGAAAGCAAAGAGCCTTCCGTTCAAGCGCACCGGTTGACACGCTCTCGGATCTGACCGTCGGCGATTATGTTGTGCATGTTAATTACGGTATCGGAAAATTTCTGGGTACTAAGTTCATAGAAAGAGATGGCGTAAAATCCGAATATCTGACCATCGGCTATGCCGACGGTGTCAAGATCCAGGTTTCGGTAAACAACATAAATCTAGTCCAGAAGTTCATAGGCACCAGTCCCAAACGGCCTAAACTGAGCAAAATAGGGACAAAAAAATGGGAAAAGCAGAAAAAACAGGTAGCAGAATCCGTCGAGGACCTGGCGGCAGAGCTTCTGGAGGTACAGGCAAAGCGGCAGGCCATGGGAGGTATAAAATACGGCCCGGACAGTGAATGGCAGGTGGAATTCGAGGAAAGCTTTCCGTACCAGGAAACCGCAGACCAGCTGACAGCCATAGAAGAGATTAAAAGTGACATGAAACAGCCTATCGCCATGGACAGGCTCCTGTGCGGTGACGTCGGTTTCGGAAAGACCGAAGTTGCCATGCGGGCGGCATTCAAGGCAGTCGAAAACGGAAAACAGGTTGCCATGCTCGTTCCCACTACAGTTCTAAGTGTTCAGCACGGCAGGACATTTTCAGAAAGATTCGCCGATTTTCCCGTTTCCATAGAAGTTTTAAACAGGTTCAGAACAACTAAAGAAGCAAAAGACATCATTGAAAGAGCGAAAAAGAAACGTGTCGATATCGTCATCGGAACCCACCGCCTTTTGAGCAAGGATGTGGGATTTGCCGACCTCGGGCTGTTGATCATCGACGAAGAACAAAGGTTCGGCGTAAGGCATAAAGAAAAGCTCAAAAAACTCCGTTTCGATGTGGACGTCCTGACCATGACCGCAACCCCGATACCGAGAACACTGCACTTTTCACTTCTGGGACTAAGGGACATAAGCTCACTAGGCACCCCGCCTCTGGACAGGCGAAGTGTAGTGACAAAAGTCACCAGGCACAGCAGGGAACTTCTCCGAAGGGGAATAATCCGGGAAAAAAACCGGCAGGGCCAGGTATTCTTCCTTCATAACAGAGTCAAGACCATAGAAAAAAAAGCTGCAGAGATAAGAAAAACCATTGAAGACATCGATGTCAATATTGATATCGCCCACGGCCAGATGAATAAAAGGGAACTGGAAAATGCAATGATAAATTTTGTCACCGGCAGCACAGATGTCCTGGTATGCACCACCATCATCGAATCCGGCCTGGACATCCCCAATGCAAACACCATCTTCATAGATAATGCCGACCGCTTCGGGCTGGCGGAACTGCACCAGTTAAGAGGCCGGGTCGGAAGATACAAACACCGTGCCTATGCCTACATGCTGCTTCCCAGATCAAGGCCTGTTACCCCCGTCGGCGGAAGAAGGCTAAAAGCCATCGAAGAATATTCTCACCTCGGCGCAGGTTTCCGTATTGCACTGCGTGACCTTGAGATCAGAGGAGCAGGCAACATCCTCGGCCCGGAACAGTCCGGCCATATCCAGGTCGTCGGCTACCAGATGTACTGTGACATGCTGGCCTCTGCCGTACGCAGGCTCAAAAATGAACCGGCTGAAGAAGAACCCCGCGCAGTTATAGACCTGGGCTTTTCGGCATACATCCCCAAAAACTATATCGCTACCGACAACGACCGGCTGGAGGCATACCGGAAAATAATGGCGGCAAAGAACATGGCAGAGATCGAGGAAGTCGCTGGCGAACTGGATGATGTTTACGGTACTAAACCCGAACAGGTCGACACCTTGTTCGATATTGCCGAACTGAGAATATCCGCAGACAGGTGGGATATCAAAAGCGTAATAACCGACGGTGACAAACTGCTGTTTAACTTCAACGGGTATCCGGGCAAAGATATCGACGTGCTTTTCGCCGATGTCAAGGGGCAGGTAAATATAGTTAATAAAAGACAGGTCTGCGTAAAACCGGGAAAAAATTATTTCGAGCCGGGAACCCTGTTAAGTTTTTTGAGAAAAATATTTAAAAAAGAACGTGTTACTGATAAAATGGCATGACCCGTATAAGGGAGAATTTTTTTGTTTAATTTAGCATGAAAGGAGTAAGAGGAATATGCCAACTAATGATAATTTAAAGGAAGCATTTGCAGGTGAAAGCCAGGCAAACCGGAAATATCTCGCATTTGCGAAAAAAGCTGCAAACGAAGGTTGGAATAACATTGCGAAATTGTTCATAGCAGCAGCAGAAGCCGAAACCGTCCATGCCCATGCGCACATGCGGGCGATGAATGCTATCAAATCAACAGAGGAAAATCTACAGGAAGCAGCTGGCGGAGAAAGCTACGAATTCAAGGAAATGTACCCGAAATTCGTCAAAGAGGCAGAAAACGAAGGACACAAACAGGCGCTAAGGTCATTTCAGAATGCAATGGCAGTCGAACAGGTTCACCACAGCCTTTATAACGAGGCACTTGCTGCTGTTAAAAAAGGCGAGGACCTGCAGTTCAAAACTATATACGTTTGCGATGTCTGCGGCAACACGGTGATCGACGAAGTTCCCGAAAAATGCCCCATCTGCGGCTCACCCAAAGAAAAATTCAAGGAAATAAAATAACCATAGCAAAATAGCCGAAACAAAACCCCGGCATTAACACCGGGGTTTTTTATTTGAGTATGTTTATTACTTTTTTGTAAGCTCAACCGCTTCTTTAAGATCCAGCGTTTCTTCATAAAGTGCTCTGCCGGTAATGGCTGCTGCGATCGAACCTGCTTCAATAAGGTTTGACACGTCCTCGATGGAATTGATCCCGCCGGAAGCGATCACGGGTATGGAAACCGATTCTGCCAGTTTTTTAGTTCTTTCGATATTGGGCCCCGAAAGCATTCCGTCTTTCGTAATATCGGTATATATTATCGCGGCAAGGGGCAGCTTATCCGCTTTTTCTGCAAAATCGAATAAAGACTGCGGCGAATCCTGTGTCCAGCCGTGCGTCGCCACTTTCGAACCTCTCGCATCAAGTCCAAGGACGAGTTTTCCGGGATATTTTTCGGCCATTTTTGAAAACCATTCAAAATCGCTGACGGCCTTAGTTCCTATTATCACCCGTTTGACCCCGATGTCCAGAAGCCGGGTTATATAATCTTCGTTTCTGATCCCTCCGCCGACTTCGACGTTTATATCCTTCGAATTGACAATATTTTGGATAGTCTGAAGATTCACCGGCTGACCGACTTTTGCACCCTCCAGGTCGACAACATGCAGCCAATTCGCTCCGGCATCGATAAACTGCTGTGCCTGGTCGAGCGGATCATCGTTATAAACGATCTTCCTCTGATATTCGCCCTGCACTAGCCTCACACACTTGCCGTCAATTATGTCAATCGCGGGTATAATATACATATCTCTATCCTTTTTCATTAGCCTGTTTTGTTTTTAACCGTGGATTTTAGAAAAAAGAAGTGAACCTTGCAATATATTAATGACCTTTTTTACTGGTCAAGAGCCCGTAAACCAGAAGCCCGAATAATCCGACTGTCGAAGCCAGCTTGATCCAGTAGGGAAGCATTGCATGGGCCTGTGTTGCCACCGGCAGCTCATACTCGTATGCAAGAAAGTTGATAATGAAACCGAACACAAGGGCACAGATCGCCACGGTAAGGATGTAAATAACTGCCGTCTTTTTTCCCAGGGTCTTCCATATCGTAACAAACGAAGCTGCATTGGTAGCAGGCCCTGTCATCAGAAATACCAGCGCCGCTCCGGGAGCAAGTCCCTTCATTATCATGGCGGCAGCCACCGGTATGGAAGCCGTCGCACATACATAAACCGGAATGCCCAGAACCATCATCAAAAGCATCGCCCCTATCCCCGTTCCTATATATTCGCTGAAGAAATTCTCCGGCACAAAGGCGGATATCACCGCTGCGATCAAAAGCCCGACCAGAAGCGCCTTTCCGATATCCCTGGGTAAAGTGACAAAACCGTACTTAAGCCCGCTTGCAAGCCGAGACCCCATCGATCTTTTTTCCTCACTGCAGCATTCTTCCTGGCAAGGCTCCAAGGGCTCTTCTCTTTTGGTGTTCAGGTTGACAAATGTCCCGCCTAATATTCCCGTAAGAAGCGCGGCAAATGGCCTGTAGACCGCAAACAAAGGCCCAAGCAGACTCAAAGTCACCAGAATGCTGTCTGCACCGGTCTGTGGAGTGGATAATAAAAAGGATATTGTCGAACCTTTGCTTGCCCCGTGCTTATGAAGTGACATCGAAACCGGTATCACCCCGCACGAACACAAAGGCAGCGGCACACCGAAAGCGGCAGCCTTCAGCAAAGGCCAGGGCCCCCTTCCTCCAAGGTGAGTCTCCACGACCTGTCTTGAAACCAGAATCGAAAGCAGCCCCGCCACCAGAAATCCGAAAAGTAGAAACGGTGACATATCAAGTGAAGTGTGCCAGAAATCAATCCCCACCTGAAGTATGTAATCCTTTATTGTACTGTAATCCATATATTAAGCCTTTTGAGCCTATATCTTAATTTCCTTTTGTAAACCTTTTTCAGAGCTGAATTTATATTCTTTCTGCTGCGAAACGGTTACCTCATCATTATCTACCCGGATGCTCACCTCTTGTTCGGGATTTCTTTTCTTAAGAATATTGGCCATGAAAAAGGCTTTTTCCAGCCCGTCTCCAGTATTAAAATTCGCAACTTCATCCGGCTGAGCCAGCCTCTTTTTCCCGTAAATTGATTCTGCTTTCATCCTGTTTAGCCAGTCATAAGCCTGATCTTCGGACATCGAATCGGTCATTTCAATAGATACCGGGTTCCTCTCAACCGCCGCCTTTACAAAAGGCTTCCAGCTGCTGTTTTCCATATCCCTATAGACATAAAACGCAAGGTCAGCTGTGGTATTTTTATCCCTGATCGAGCTCAAATACTCGATGATCTTCTCCCTTGACCAGTTCGGATCAATCTTTATATTCTGAGTATCATTGAATTTCTTTTCCCTCGAAGGCAGTTTAGGCTTGATCAGCAGAAAATCTACCAGTTCATCGAGAAAATCATCTATCTCCTTGACCACCGGCTTCAAATATTCTTTAGCCCTGGCTTTGCCCTCATCGGTTTTTATGTCAATATTTTCATATTCTATAAAATCTATAAACTGCTTGCAGCACATCCTCTCGGGCAGCTTATAAGGCATAATGTCCTCATCCGACACTTCCTCTATAAGCTTATCATAAGTCGGACTTGCGATCCGGTAAGTACTGTCATGTTCGTAGGCATAAAGCGTTTCCGCCTTGATGAACTTCGGCCCGCCTCTTACATTCTCACAGCAGTACTGGAAATATTTGTGGTACTTGGATTTGAACCGCAGGAAATTCGCAAAAGTAAACAGGTTAAGCTCACAATCGTTGAAGTCATGCAGTTTATCGATGAATTCATCATAAGCCTTCGGCTCGATGGTAGCCTCATCATAAAAACAGTGTATCCACCCGGTGGGATGGGCAACAATAGTCACCTGCTCGTTTCTAAGGGCACGCTGGGCCTTGTAGGATATCTCCGAGCCGTTAAACCACATGGACTTAGTGACAATTCTTCGGTTATTGGTCAGCACCCCGTCATTGACATCGATATAATTCTGTGAATGCAGGGGAGTAAGTATCATGTAAATATCCTCAAGAGGTATCTTACAGACGATAAATGCTGCTGCCGCGTATAGAGCAGCAAGTGACACACATTCCCCTCCGCCCTTTCTGAAATCGGGTTTATGATGAAACGCCGTCATCGCCTCCACTGTCTCGGTCTTCCAGTAAGGGATTATGTCACTGTCATATTTATCCAGCCCGAAATGCCTTCTTATATCAACATCGAAATAATATTCGTCACCGTGATAGCCGAAAAGAGCATTGGAATTTGCAATATCCTCGGGAGAAATAAAATCCCTGAAACGCTTCAGTTCGGTCTTCTGATTGGTCAGCCCCCATGTTTCCAGGTCAAGGTTGAATTCGTACTCATCCATCACATACTGCTTCATCCTCTGAAGCGTTCTGTAAGGCGTCTTGTTAGCATATTTCTTAAACGTATCGGTCTTAAGCCACTTCCACAGGATAGGGCTCATGATATTCGCCAGTACCAGGCTGTACATCAACTCCGGAAATACGAATATCTCCATATCCGAAAGTGTTATCGCCGATGAATATTTTTCCAGCTCTTTTTCGTTCATGTCTTAAACTCTCTTTTCTTAACGCAAAATCCATAAAGTTCGCAATCTTTACAATAATCGTTAGGCTTGCCCGTGCAGTTTTCGACAATGCCTATCCTTGAAAGGGCAAAATCGTACTTCGCCGGGTCGCCGGGTTCTATTTTAGCAAAATTCTCGGTAATTTCTATGGCTGTTTTCAAAGAGACGGTCTTTTGCCGATATAAGCCCAGGAACTTGCATAGCCTGGCGATGTGAGTATCAACCGGAATAAGCAGTTTCGCAGGTGAAACCGATTTCCACAGCCCGGTGTCAACCTCATCATCCCTGACCATCCACTTCAAAAAAAGATTAAGCCTCTTGCATGCACTTTTGTTCCTCGGGTTCGGAAGCAGATAACCCAATCCCTTGTTGATCGTCCCGCCGTTCAGTTGCTTATGCCTTGCCGTCAAACCGTCAATAAAACAAATTAACGCGGGAACCGTATCCTTCTGCCTTGGATCGTAGAACTCCAGGAAATATTCCTCAAGTGATGCATATTCCAAGAAAACGGTCTTCAGCAGCTTGAAAAGGTCAGTGACATCTTCCGGCTTATTGAACCGATACTTGAAATCACTGAAAATATTATCCTTCGACTCGTCATAATCTTTTACGAACTTAAAAGGCGAATCTCCCATTTTGGAAAGTACCCAAGATACATTCTTTTCGATCTGAAAAACATTGCCGTAAGCAAATATCCCCGCTATAAAAGCAGCGATCTCCCTGTCATTTTTCTCATTATAGCTGTATGCGAACTGCAGCGGATCCGGCTTAATGTTTTCAAAATGATTATACTTGTTGTAAAGGGTCTCTAAGACAGCCTTGATTTTTTTTAAGTCGTTATTCACCGAGCAGATCTTTTTTAAACTCTTCGAATCCCATCTCGTCGATCAAGGCACCGATCCTTCTTCGCGGTTTGGTATTTTCCTTGTAATAATGTATCACCCTGTCGATCATTTCCATGGCCTCTGCGTCACTTAGGTCTTTTGCGATCTCTCTTGAGAGCCTTGGTTTTGCTCCGCCGTTACCGCCTACATAAACCTTCCATCCTTTCTTCAGGCCTACAAGCCCAACATCTTTAATGCAGGTCTCGGCACACTGGTTGGGACATCCGCTGACTCCCAGCTTGAATTTACCCGGCAGTTCCATGCCGTGATACTTCTCATCCAGCATCATCCCCATCCCTAAACTGTCCTGCAGACCTCTCTTGCAGAATGTCGTGCCGGGACATGCCTTTACACTCCTGACACAAAGTCCTACTGCTGCACCCGGTGACATATCAAGATCGTTCCAGATATCATCCACATCCTCTTCCTTGATCCCCACCATGGCGATACGAGAGGCACTGGTTACCTTGAGTGCGGGAATATTGAATTTTTCTGCGGTGGATGCGATCTTTTTTAAAGTATCAGGTGCCACCACCCCGCAGGGCAAATGCGGTGCCACTGCATAAGTCTTCTTGTCTCTTTGAATGATCACACCTTTTTCGCCGTCTTTAAGCATTGCTGACTCCTTATTGATTTAAGTTTTTGTCCCACTTTACAATATCCTGCAGATTTTTCCACCCTTAGTTTAAAACTTCTATTTTCCGGGTACGTCCAGCTCATCAATTTTCGCCGCCATGACGAAATCGCTTTTGCTCAACCCGTCGATCTTATGAGTATGCAGAGTTATCACTACCCTGCCCCAGCCAAGCTGAATATCAGGATGATGCTGCTGAGTTTCCGCAAGTGCCCCGATTTTATTTGTAAACTCAAGGGCCTGTTTGAAATTCTTAAACTTGAACTTTCTTTTCAGATGATGGTTTTCCACCACCTCCCAGTCTTCATGAAGATCGTCCTTTAATTCATTAATCTCTTCCGGCTTTAAAGGGGGAGTGCCCTCTGTACATGGTTTACATACCTGTTTAGCCAGTTTTTCTTCTGCCATAAAATATCACCTTCCTATAAAAACGCATTAATCGGATTTTCTATTATATCTCTCAGATCTCCCAGAAATTCAGCCCCCTCTGCACCATATATGACACGATGGTCGCAGGAAAGGGTGAATGTTATTATGTTCTGTATCCGGGGGGTGTTCTGTTCATCGAAAGTCTGAATTTTTCTGATCGCCCCCACTGACAAAATCGCAGAATTCGGCGGATTGATAATAGCAGTGTATTCATCTATACCCATCGAACCCAGCGTACTAATTGTAAATGTCGAATTGGAATATTGCTCCTTGGAAAGTTTCGATTCCCTGGCCTTGGGCACAAGGTCCTTCAGCTCCGAATCTATCTGCAGAATGCTCTTATTCTGACAGTTCCTTATCACGGGAGTTATTAAGCCTTTTTCCTGCGAAACCGAAAGACCGATATCGATAGTGCCATGCTGAATAACAGTGTCATCTTCAAGTGATGAATTGATAAGCGGATTCTTCTTTAATGCCTCTGCCACCAGCTTGATTACAAAAGCATTCAATGAAACTTTCTCGTCTCTTTTTTTATTTATCTTCCTTCTTGCCTCGATAATATTGTCCACTGCTATCGAGGACTTGAGATAAAAATGAGGGACGGAGGTGTTCGAAGAAGTCATCCTTTCTGCGATGACTTTCTGCTTATTGGTAAGTTCGATCCTTTTTTCTTTAAGTTTAACTTCAGCTACCGCTGCAGGCTTTTCTTTTATTGCTTTTCTGACATCCTTTTCCGTTATTCTGCCTTCGGGACCGGTACCTTTTATATTTTCCAGATCAAGACCGTGCTCTGAAGCCAGCTTTCTTGCAAGAGGACTTGACTTGATCTGACCTTCTGCTGTTTCTTTCGGAGCCTTTTTTTCTTTTTCCTTTTCGACTTCCTTCTCTTCGGCTTCTTTTTCTTCTGGCTCCTCTTGCTTTTTTTCCTCGGGCTGTTCTTTTTGCTCTTCTTTCTTTTCGGCCTCTGCCTCTTCTTCAGCTTCTTTGGCCAATTCACTTACATCTTCCCCCTCTTCTCCTATAATGGCGATTGTCTCCCCGACCGGGGAACCTTCACCTTCCGGCGTCAGTATTTTAAGCAGTGTTCCGGATTCCGGCGACTCAAGCTCCATGGTCGCCTTGTCAGTTTCCACCTCGCAAAGGACGTCACCCTGTTCTACACTGTCCCCTTCGTTTTTGTTCCATTTGACGATAACACCTTCATCCATAGTCGGTGACAAAGCGAGCATCGGTATTTTTTCAGCCATTTCTACACCTCATTCTATGTACATTACTTTTTTAACTGCGTCGATTATCTTATCCTGCGAAGGCTGCACCGCCAGCTCAAGATTATGATTGTAAGGCATGGGGACATCTATACTCGACACCAGCTCAACTTCAGCGTCGAGAATATCGAAACATTTATTTGACACCAGCCATCCAAGGTACGCCCCGAAACTTGACACCGGCCAGGATTCATCGACTATTACACAGCGATTGGTCTTGTTAACCGAATCCACGATTGTCTTTTCATCCAGAGGCCTCAGTGAACGAATATCCAATACTTCCGCATCGATATCCATTTCCTTCATCTTCTCAGCCGTCTGCAGTGCAAGGTTAACCACCTTACAGAAGCTCAATATAGTTACGTCACTTCCCTCTTTTTTAACATCCGCCTTTCCTATCGGCACCAGGTATTCTTCTTTCGGGACATCACCCTTCAATGAATATAAAAGCTCTGCCTCCATGAACACCACGGGATTGGGATCCCTTATTGCGGACTTTAAAAGCCCCTTAGCATCGTAAGGAGTTGCAGGGGCCACCACCTTCAGCCCCGGAATATGCGAATAGATCGCAGAAAGGTTCTGGGAATGCTGTGAACTCAAATACTCTGCCGGGCCGTTTGCCCCGCGAAACACCACCGGAACCTCGAACTGGCCTCCCGACATGTGCCTTATCTTCGCCGCATTGTTTATCACCTGGTCAAGGGCCTGGATGGAAAAATTAAAGGTCATCCATTCTACGACCGGTTTTAATCCCGCCATGGCGGCGCCGATCCCGATACCGGTAAAGCTTTCTTCTGTGATCGGCGTGTCTATCACTCGACGTTCGCCGAACTCATCCAGCAAACCCTTGCTCACCTTGTAGGCACCGTTGTACTGGGCAACTTCCTCTCCCATTAAAAGCACATCCTCATCTCGTGACATCTCTTCCCTCAGGGCCTGGTTCAATGCTTCTCTATACGTTATCTCAGGCATAATCCGCTCCCTTTTTTTATGCTAAAACATCTTCGTAAAGTGTATCTGTCTCCGGCTCGGGACTTTCCTCTGCAAAATCCACCGCCTCTTTAACGATATTCTTCTGCTCCTTATCGATCTTTTCATACTCGTCATCATCGATCATATCCGCATCCGTCATTTTCTTTTTCAGTATCAATATCGGGTCCTGCTTTTTCTGCTTCTCAAGTTCTTTCTTCGTTCTGTATTTTGCAGGGTCAGACATCGAATGTCCCATATATCTGTAAGTCAGTGCCTCAAGCAATGTCGGAGTCTTTTCCTCCCGTGCCAGAATAGCAGCTTCTTTTATATTCTCATGCATTTCCAGCACGTCCATCCCGTCAACCTGCCTTCCCGGTATATTATAGGCAGGTGCCATCTTGGAAAAATCATGCACCGATGACACTCTCCTGAAATCCGTCCCCATGCCGTAATGATTATTCTCACAGATAAAAACCACCGGCAGCTTCCATACGCTGGCCATGTTCAGAGTCTCGTGAAAGGAACCCTGGTGAATGGCACCGTCACCGAAAAAGCAAAGCACCACCCCCGGCTCATCCTTGTACTTTATTCGCAAAGCTATCCCGCCGGATAACGGTATGTGTGCACCTACGATCCCGTGCCCCCCGTAGAAGTTCTTAGATTTATCGAACATGTGCATCGAACCGCCCTTTGCCCTGCTGCATCCGGTCTTCTTGCCGTACAGCTCCGCCATGACAACCTTCGGCTCCATGCCCACTGCAATTGCGTGACCATGGTCACGGTAAGCGGTTATTATATAATCCTTTGAAAGATCCACTGCCGATACAGAACCGACCGCCACCGCTTCCTGGCCTGCATAGATATGACAGAACCCGCCGATCTTCTTTAGGCCGTACATCTGCGACGCCTTCTCCTCGAACCTTCTTATAAGGATCATCTTGGTCAGAAGTTCCTGCAGAAAATCCTTACCGTATTCTTTGATATCCTCTTTTTGCCGAGCCATTGCTTAACCCTTCCCTTGGAAATCAACAAATTCTCTTTTGCCTTTAGCCGGCAGAAAATACATCGCCTTTTCGATCACCGACTGAATGATCACAAAATCCTCCTTGCCTATATTAGCCTTCCAGAATGCGGTGAGCCTTGAACCTGCCGATTCCATGAGCTCTGCCTTAAGTGACGGATTTTCGATAATGTCGGCCTTTGCCTTGATGTTGATAACCTCCCTTAAATCCTTCGTCTGGAAAATCCACTCCACCTCACGGTTCTGGTTGATCTGATCGACCTTCGGCGTACCCGGCACCGTACAGGCAAATATTATCCCGGGCCTGTAAGGCAATATCATCGGTGTCATCCAGCGCATGTGCGGGCTGCCGTCCTCATCAGTCGTTGCAAGGATCGCGGTCTTGGCGTCATCGATAACATAATCTATCCGGCTGAATAATTCTTCTTTATTCATTTGTGCCCTCCCTCGGCTAAAATTAATATTCTTCAATATGATACCATTCGGCATCTTCGAGCCACTGATTAGGCCTGTTTACGAACTCCCTTATATTGTCGATGAGATTGTAATGCTTTCTTTCCTCATCGGCCAGCATCTGAAATATCCGCTTCTGATCTTCATCATCAACCTGGTCGGCCTTGTCCTGGTAAAGCGAAATACTCTCTTCCTCCATCTTCCGTGCCTTGCCGTAAAGCTCGATCTCACTGATATCGAAATCGAACTTTTGCGCTCCATCGTGCATCTTCTTAAATACTGCCTTGGCATCTTTAAGCACGTCTGTGTCTGTCACCTTCTCCGGAGTTTGTTCCTTCATATTTTCGATGATGTGATAATGCTTGGACTCCTCGTTTGCCAGCATATTGAGAATATTCTTCAACCCTTCATTTTGAGTCTTTCCGGCAAGTTGACTGTAAAGGTCCTGTGCATACTGTTCTTTTTCCATAGCGAATTCATAAATATCCATTATGATTACCTCCCAACAAAAATTATTTCAAAGTTCTCCATGTAACTCCATCCGGTACAGTGATACTGTCTGCAAGGGGAAAGGTCTCACTGCCTGCAGGATAAATCTCCGGGGCGGTGCTGTCCTGTTCCCATTTCTGGATCACCGGATCGAGAAGTTTCCACGACAATTCTACAGCATCATAGCGATTAAATAAAGTCTGATCTCCTATCATACAATCAAGTATCAGTCTCTGATAAGCCTCCGGCATCTTCACCTTGAATATCGAATTATAATCGAATTCCATATTCAGCGTGCTCATGCACAATTTCGAACCAGGTCTTTTGGCCTGAAAGCTCATCGATATACCCTCGTTCGGCTGAATCCTCAACACAAGCACATTACGGGGCAGTTCTTCTATCCCTGCAGCCAGAAACATCGTATGAGGCACCTTCTTAAAGGTTATCGCAATCTCTGTTTTCTTGGCGGCAAGTCTCTTTCCTGTCCGAAGATAAAACGGCACGTCCCGCCACCGCCAGTTATCGACATAAAGTTTGGCAGCAACGAAAGTCTCCGTCCGGGAATTTTCGTCGATATTATCCTCCTGGCGATATCCCGGAACTTCTTCTCCGTCGATCTTTCCCGGCCCGTACTGACCCCTAACTATCTGCCTGTTCCAGTTATTTATATCGATGGGACGGATTGATCTTAACAACTTCACTTTTTCATCCCTGACACGGTCTGCCTCGAAGGATACCGGCGGTTCCATTCCCACAAGGGCAAGCATCTGAAGCATATGATTCTGGAACATGTCACGAAGTGCCCCGGACTTTTCATAATAACCCGCCCGGTAACCGACACCGACAGATTCAGCAATGGTTATCTGAACATTATCTATATAATTACGGTTCCAGATCGGCTCGAAGATCGTATTGGCAAACCGGAACATCAGAATATTCTGAACCGTCTCTTTACCCAGATAATGATCTATCCTGTAGATCTGCGACTCATTGAAACACTTTCCCAGCGTTTCATCCAGCTGCCTGGCAGAACCGTAATCTCTTCCGAAAGGTTTCTCGATTATCAGCCTGGTATTCTCTGCCCTCTTTCTTTCCTTGCACGAAAGATTTGACTTTCCCAGATTGGTTACTATAGTCTCATACAAAATCGGCGGCGTAGAGAGATAAAACAGATGAATGTCATCAACACCATGAGAACCATCCAGCTCCTTCATCCTGCTTTCAAGGGCCTCGTAAAATTCGAGGTCTCCGTAATCCCCGCTCTGATAATGTATCTTCTCGAGAAAACTATTTAATTTTTCTTCTTCCGCCTCTCCGGATTTCCGCAGTGCTTCTCTGGATTTTTGCCTGTAATCGGAATCTGTATATTCTGTCCTCCCGCAGCCGAGAAGGTAAAAATTTTCGGTTATTAATTCATCCTTGTAAAGTTTATAAAGACTCGGCAGAAGTTTTCGCAGTGTCAAGTCACCGGAGGCACCGAACACGATTATCCCGTTAGCTGGCGCAACTGCCTCCTCGCAGACCGTTTCCGCATCATCAACAAATGCTCCGATTTCTTTGTTCTCTTCAGCCATAAACTTTATTCCACTTTCTCAAACCTGTTTTTCCCCGCTCCGCAAACAGGACAAGTCCAGTCATCGGGAAGTTCCTCAAAGGGCACTTTCTTATGATCATAAGGATCGTAAATGTAAGTGCACATCAGGCACCGATAGCTGGAAAGTTTCTCTTCCTCAATTTTGATATCGAACAAATATTCTGCCAGCTCCTTTGGCTCGACCCGAAACTGTGAACCTTTCCCTTCGAAAAAGCCGTGCTCTTCTATCATATGAATACTCAGGTCAGACCATTTTATTGTCTTGTCCAGGTCCTTTCGATAAAAAACCGTGACTCTTTTTGCAAAACTCCCCTTATGAGGCCAGGGACAGATGATCGTACCCTTTACCTCGTATATCATTGCAGAACTCTTGCCATCTATATCTATCCAGTTCTCATAATTCTTTTTCGCCCTCTCGGTTATCTCTCTCATCCTTTCGGCAACCCTGCCTGCGGTAAGATTCAAACGAGCCAGTGTTTCAAGATCGTCTTCGATAACCTCATCCACTTCTCTTTCGTCATTGCCCATGAATCCTCCCGAAGCGATCTGCGATGACCTCAGCAGTTCATCGAGCTTTTTACCTTTTGGCGTTCTGTATTTTTTATATGTCATGATCAAGCAAACTTATCATAAAATATTCTGTCTTCTGTCACTCCAAGCTTATTCAGTACTTCTACCGCCGCATCTATCATGCCGGGGCTTCCGCAAAGATAAGCCTCACAATTTCCAGCCGAATCCACCGACCTCTCCAATGCCTCCGTAACAAGACCGGTCTGGCCGTCCCATTGTTCATCCTCTTCCGGCTGGGCGACCACCGGGACGAACTCGAAATTCGGCAGATCCTCTTCGAACTGCTCCATCAGGTCAAGATAGAAAAGCTCCTTGACCTTATTCGCACCGAAAAAGTATGTCGCCTTTCTCTGATTGTCTGTATTTTTCATATGATGCAGGATACATTTTATCGGTGCCATACCGGAACCGCCCGCAATAAACAGTATCGGGGCATCCGTATCAGTCAGATGAAATTCACCGTAAGGACCGTTCATCTTCATCTCGTCACCAACTTGCAGGTATTCGAAGCAATACGTAGTGCATATTCCTCCGGGTACATACCTGATAACCAGCTCTATGACCGACTTATCAGCCGGATCCGAAGACATCGAATAAGCCCTGTAAACCTCCTCTGAACTTTTCTCATATTCCGGCGTCAAAAGTTGAATGTATTGTCCCGGCGTATATTTTATTTCCTTCGGCTCCGTGAGCTTGAACTTGAATTCCCTGATATCGTGCGTAAGATCATTGATCTCGATACACTCCGCGACATATTCCTGCACCTCCAGAAGTTCCTGCGGAATGGACACATCCAGATCGTCTCTTACCTTCACCTGGCACGACAGCCGAACATTATCCTCTATCTCCTCTTTTGTCAGAAACGGCTTTTCAGTCGGAAGTAAAGGGCCTGCACCTTCTTTAACCTTCACCTTGCAGTAACCGCATGTCCCCTTCCCTCCGCAGGCACTGGGGATAAATATCTTTTCATTTGTAAGTTCTTCTAAAAGAGTATTTCCGCCCTGAACGTTCAACTCCTTATCATCGTTTATGTTGATCTTGCATTCGCCGTAATTCGCGATATATTTCTCTGATAACACCAGAAGCGCAGCTAGCCCCGCCCCTATGGCACTTATGGACAATACTGCTATTACGATCTCCCACATATCTTACAAAACTCCCGTAAATCCTATAAATGCAAGTGCCATCATTCCCGCAATGATCATAGTAATCCCCGGCCCGTGAAGTCCCTTCGGGATCCGGGAATGATCCAGCTTCTGCCGGATTCCCGCCATCGCCATAATAGCCATGAACCACCCGACCCCGGAACCCAGGCCGAAACCTATCGTGACAATAAAACTGTAATCCCTTATCACCATAAACAACGATGCTCCCAGTATCGCACAGTTCACCGTTATCAATGGCAGGAATATCCCAAGGTTCTGATACAACAGCGGCGAATACCTGTCAATGACCATCTCAACCAACTGTACAAACGCCGCTATTATCACGATAAACATTATGAATCTAAAAAACTCCAGGTTCAAAGGAACTAAAACATAATGATAAGCCACCCAGTTTAAAAGTGCCGTACAAGTCATCACGAATATCACCGCAAGCCCAAGCCCGAACGCCGTGTCTACTTCTTTCGATACCGTAGTAAAGGGACACAGACCCAGAAAATATGTCAAAAGTATGTTATTGGTAAAAAGCGCCGCAAATGCGGTGACCGCAGCTGTCCAAAGTTCAGCTCCTATTTCCATTATTCAAGCTCCTCCCGTTTTATCTGTATGCTCCTGAACAGCCAGATCATACACCCCAGAACGAAAAACGCACCCGGCGGCATGACCATCAAAGTCCAGTTCAGCCAGTTTTCAGTAAAGTAAGGGATCGAATAACCAAGCAATGTCCCTCTTCCCATGATCTCACGTATCACGGCAATGCAGAGCAAAATGAAAGAATAACCGAGCCCGTTCGTAAAACCGTCCACCAGCGAAGGCAAAGGCTTATTGGAATTTGCGAACGCCTCGCACCTTCCCATTATAATGCAGTTGGTTATTATCAGTCCCACATAAGGCCCCAGGTTCCTGCTCATCTCGGGCCAGTATGCCTTCAGCATCACATCCACCACTATCACGTAAAATGCGATTATCAGGGCCTGCACCATCATCCTTATCTTTCCCGGCGTAAACGTCCGGATTACAGATACCGTAAGACAGCTCATCGCAGTTACAAATGTCAGTGACACACACATCACCATCGTATTGAGCACAACATTCGTCACCGCAAGGGCACTGCATATCCCAAGCACCTGCCTGAAGATGGGATTATTATCCCAGAGCCCTTCTTTCAAAACCTTCTTCGATTGTGCCAGCTGCGACTGTGCCATAATTTATTTACCCTGCATTTTCTCCTGCCATTTATTTATATCATCGTTTATAAGATCCTCGAGCCTGGTACATGTCTGCGTGGCTCCTGATATCGCCTGCACATCGTTTTCACCCAGCTCAGTGCCCACCGGCTTGATCTGAATGGGCTTTCCCTCGACACTTATTTTTATATTCTCGAACTGCTTTCTGAAATCCTCTGTTTTTATCTCCGCACCGAGTCCCGGCGTTTCGTTCTGTTCGTAAAAAGCGATCCCGATAACCGTCCTTTTGTCAGGTTTTATCCCTATCAACCCCTTTATCGGGGCCCAGAAACCCTTGCCGTCAACCGGCAGTGCATAACCCCTGAGCACACCGTCTTGCCGGTATAGATAAGCTCCATGTGAGTCCTCCGTGGGCTTTTCTATCACCTTTTTAAATTTCTCATGTATCTCGGGGTTCGAAAGGTCACCTGCAATATTAAGGGACCTTAAAACCGCCGCCTCGAAAAATATCTGCTGATTGGATTCAACCCGTTCCTGCGTGTACCTGGCAAAACCGATAACTATCGAACTGAAAAAGGCCGTGACCAGGAACATATAAATAACCGGAAACAATCCTGTTTTCTTCATTCCGATGCCTCCGCTTTCTGTCCCTTTAATTTCTTTTTCTTTTTATGCGTTCTGACCAAATGATCCAGCAGCGGTGCAAACATATTACCCAGCAGTATCGAAAACATAAGCCCACCGTTGAATATCGAAAAATTCCTTATCATAGCCGTTCCCGTGGCGATTATCATCCCGTAAAAAATCTTCGCCTCCCTGGTCTTGGGAGAACTTATCGGGTCCGTGGCCATGTAAAAGGCTCCGAACAGAAACCCGCCTCCAAGTATCGCCGGGATCACACCGGTCAAGGTATCGACCCCCGCCCAGATCAGTATCTGGCACCATATCGCATAAGTTATGATAACTGACAGTATCGTCACCCTGCTCGCTATTTTTTTATAGAAAAGCCAGAATCCGCCGATACATATAAGCACAGCAGAAGTTACTCCCATTGTCCCGCTGATACCGCCGAACAGAAGATCGGTTATCTCTGGTGACGCCTCCCCTGCCTTCATAAGTGCCATCGGGGTCGCCCTGCTTATCGCCTCCGGACCGGTTGCAGTCGTCCACCTGGTTAATGCCCCCAGTCCCTTTAAAGGCGCAGAATCGGGCCACGTCGATGTCATGGCAACGGGAAAACTGATATACACAAAAGCCCTTCCCGCTATAGCTGGATTGAAAATATTCCTTCCGAAACCGCCGAATACACCCTTTGCGAACAGACACGCAAAAACCACACCGACAATCAGAACTATCCAGGAAACATGCGGCGGCATCACAAGAGCATACAAAACACAAGTGACGAACACCGCTTCCGATACCGGCTCGTTTATCCTTTTATTGATAAGGTATTCGGTGACAAATCCCACCGCGCATGCAACAACTATGGAGGCAAGCGACCTCCATCCAAAAAAATAAATGCTTCCGGCGATACATGGCACTAAAGCCAGTATCACCTTCCGCATTATGGGCTGTGGCTTGAAAATTTTATTTTTTTCAGCCATTTTAGACCTTAACAGAAATCATAAAATCAAGCCAAAGGTTCAAACTCCTCTTTCGTAGCTCCGCATTCAGGACATACCCAGTCATCGGGCAGGTCTACGAAGCTGGTCCCGGCCTCTATACCGTTATCCGGATCCCCTTCATCCGGATCGTAAATGTAGCCGCAAACTATACATTGATATTGCTTCATAAAAAACTCCTTTACTGTGTCAATTCTGCCAGCTTCTCGTTTAAGGTTGCAATGTGAGACATCTCCTCTTTTATTATTTTCTGTACCTTTTCCTTACCGATGTCTTTAGGCACCAGCTCTTTGATACCGACATAAAAAGCAACCGAATTCTTCTCTGCATTCAGGGCAATATGGATCAGATCTTCCATACTCTCTGAACCGGTCAGCTTTTTATCAGGAGCGATCTTGCCCTCATATCCCCTTGCATCGGCATAAGTTCTCAGATACATTGCAGCTTCATTCTGAGGGTCAAAGGTCGTCTGTTCCCTTTCTGCTTCGGTAAGGTCTTTTCTCATTTCCTCGAATATCGCAAGATGGTTATCTTCCATCTTTGCCATATCCAGCATCATCTTCTTTATGGCATCGTCACGCGTCTTTTCGGAAGCCTCCCTGTAAAAAGCGGCTCCCTTTCTTTCGATCTCTTCTGCCATTTCGAATATCTCATCGGCATTGAATGTCACACTCATAATTATTCTCCTTCATCCCCGGCGGGACTTAAACTTCTTTTTCCCAGTTCTGAATCCATCATGAACATCCCTCCGGGTGCGCCCTGTACCATCTTCAGCTTCTGAACTATGGCATCTGCACTCGCTTCCTCTTCCACCTGTTCATCTACATACCACTGCAGAAAATTCCTGGTGGCATGGTCGTTCTCTGTTATCGCAAGATCCACCATATCGTTGATCCTGCTGGTTACATACTGCTCATGTTTATAGGCAGCTTCGAAGGCAGCCAGCGGAGAATCCCATTCGGCATCGGGTTTCTCGATGGCATCAAGTGTCACCCTGCCCCCTCGTTCTATCACGTAGTCATAGAATTTCATGGCATGAACCATCTCTTCCTGGGCCTGGGCCCTCATCCAGTTGGCAAATCCCTCAAGATTTTCCGACTGAAAATATGCCTCCATCGCCAGGTACAGATACGCCGAATACATCTCGGCATTGATCTGGTCGTTTATCGATTTCTGTATCTTTTCTTTAATCATTATATTCACCTTTCCAAAGGCCGTGAACATTACAATGTTCTCTTGCACTTATGTTATTACCATCTACGTTAAATACCGCCTCTGGTGCATCGCCTGCTTCCAGAAACTGACGGAACGCCTTGCCGTCAACAATCAGCTCTATCCATTCGATATGATGGCTTTCTTCCATAGGATGCGGCACGTCGCCTATCTTGACCCGGTAACCGATATCGAGCTTTTCGATAACCGGAACATGCTTTTCCTTGCCCTCATCTGCTGTTTTTGCAACAAGCTTTTTCATCGGCTCACCGCAGCAGACAAGCTCGCCGTCTCCGCCGTGAATTACTTCAACGATATTTCCGCAAAGATTGCATTTGTAAATTTCAAGTTTCTTAGCCATAGTAAATGTCCTCTCCTGTTTTAAAGTTTTATAAAATTCCGATCTCTTTGTGTTTTTCAGCTATTTTATCTGCCAGGTCGTCCAGTTTCGCGTATTCCTCCGGTTCCGGCAGTCCTTTTATCTGAACGGGTTCTATCAAATCCACTCTCAAATGCGGCACCATCTCCTTAAGCTGCTCGATCATCCTGCTTCCCCAGCCGAAAGAACCGATTATAGAAAGAAATTTCGTCTTGGGCCTGAGTGCATTTGCAAGGTACGCTGCATAGGCGACCTTCGGATGAGCACCGCCAAGAACAGTCGGCGAACCGATAACCATCGTCGCAGCATCAACCATCGAAACCGCAAGCCTGCCTATATCCGTAACCGTCAAATTGAACGGTATCGGCTTCATGCCCTTTTCAGCCAGCGTGTCAACGAAATAATCCACCATCGACCTTGTGCTGTCGTGCATGGAAATATAAGGAACAAGCACTTCGTTCTTAACGTCGTCACTTACCCAGTCCTTGTATGCATCTATTATAAATTCCGGCTCATCATAGATCGGGCCGTGACTTGTGGCTATCATGTCTATTTCAAGGTCGCTTATCTTCTCGAGATTCTTTCTGATTGGAAGCCTGAAAGGCATCATGATCTCCGCATAATATCGCTTGGCCGCCTCGTAAACCCTCGGCTTATCTTCTACGAAAAGATTCGATGTCGCCAGGTGCGAACCGAAAAAGTCACACGGAAACAGGATATTATCTTCTTCGAGATATGCCCCTATCGTCTCCGGCCAGTGAACCCAGGGTATATAAAGAAACCGCAGCGTCTTATTGCCTAAAGACACCGTCTCCCCGTCTTCAACCTCGATGAACTTATCCTCATCGATATGCAGAAGGTCCATCAGCATGGATTTGCATTTAGGGCTGGTGACAACCTTGGCCTCAGGATGCAGTGTAAGAATATCCGGTATCGAACCTGAATGATCCTGCTCTGCATGATGAGATATCACATAATCGATCTTATCGACGCCCGCCTTTAAAAGATTCTGTATCAGCTTGTCGACCTTCGGCGGATCGACCGTATCCAATAGCGCCGTCTTCTTGCTCCCTTTGACAACATATGCATTATAGCTGGTACCGTCAGGCAGCGGAATAAGCTCATCGAACAGCCTTCTGTCCCAGTCCCGGGCACCAACCTCTATAACATCTTTTTTAAGCTGCCTCATTGATAGCCTTTCTTTGCAAATTATCTGTAAACCCTTGTAAATTAAAAGGTTTATGTTAATTCCCGCATCTGACAAGTCAATCAGACTACCCCCCTATATTTCTATGGGGGAATCTTTGATTCAAAAATCACATCAGCTTTTTCAGTTCCGCCATCACCTCATCATAATCCGGCTCTTCGGCAACTTCCTTAACCAGCTGCTTGTATTGAACCTTGCCTTCCTTATCGATGATGAAAACCGTACGCGCAAGAAGTCTCAGTTCCTTGATCAATATGCCGTATTTCTCACCGAAGTCCGCATACTTGTGATCGGATAAGGTGATCACGTTCTCCGCATTCTCCTGCCCGCACCATCTCTGCTGGGCAAAAGGAAGGTCCATACTTATCGTCAAAACCTTCACATCTTCCGGCAGGTTCTCCGCTTCCTTATTGAACTTGCCCGCCTCGGTAGAACATACCGAAGTGTCAAGCGAAGGAACCGCTGCGATTACACAGACATTTCCCTTGAAATCACCAAGCGTCTTTTCCTGAAGATCATTTGAAATGACCTTGAAATCCGGAGCTTCCTGTCCGACTTCGACAGGCGAGCCCTGCAATGTCAAAGGCTCGCCCTTGAAGGTTACCAGATCTTTACGTTCTTCCATTTTTAAGCCTCCCGTTTCAAAAAGATTAATAATTCACTGCTTCCAACTCATAGTATTCCTGGGGATGAGCACATGCCGGGCAAAGATTCGGCGGCTCCGTCCCTTCATGGACATAGCCGCAGTTACTGCAGACCCAGCGCTGCTCCTGGTCCCTCTTAAACACCTTACCATTTTCTATATTAGATGCCAGTTTATTATATCTGTTTTCATGCCGGGTTTCAGCAACTGCGATCTTCCTGAATACCGTCGCGATCTCTGTGAAGCCCTCTTCATCGGCTACCTCGGCAAATTCCGGGTACATCGTCGTATTCTCGTAATGCTCCCCGGCGGCAGCTGCCTTAAGGTTCTCTAATGTACTGCCGATCTTACCGGCTGGATACGAAGCCTGCACCTCGGCATCCCCGCCCTCGAGAAACTTAAAGAGTCTTTTCGCATGCTCTTTTTCCTGGTTTGCAGTCTCCTCAAAAATGTTCTTTATCTGAACATACCCGTCCTTTTTGGCCTGACTTGCAAAATAAGTGTAACGATTTCTTGCCTGGGATTCTCCTGCAAACGCCGTCAAAAGATTCTGTTCTGTCTTACTTCCTTTAAGCTCCATTTATTTACCTCCGTAAAATAAAACTGTTAATAATTATTCACTTTCTTCTTTCAGACACTTATCACAAATGCCCTCTACGAGAACACTTTTCGAAAGTATCTTATGCCTTTTTTCAATTTCCTCCGGTACCTTCAGGTCATTATAAGGCTCATATTCGTAATCGATGATCCGTTTGCACTTAATACACTTAAAATGCTGGTGCGTACTGAGATCAGCGTCGAACCTTTTGGCATCACCCGAGCCCGGGATAATGAACGCGAGCCCTAATTCGGCCAGACTGAGCAAAGTCCGGTTTACCGTATCCAGCGAAATAGTCGGATGCTTTTCTTTTACTTTCCGGTAAACCATCTCCGCAGATGGATGTTCAGTCGTCGACATCAATGCCTCATAAACTGCCAGCCTCTGCGGCGTTACCTTAAGCCCGGCCTTTTTGAACTCCTCTTTTAAATTTTCAATTTTTGTTTCCATGGTATATACCTCAAACTGGAATTCCAATCTGTAAAAATTACTATATAGTAGTAGTTCCTATTTGGCAAGTATTTTTTCGAAATTTTTTTAAATTTTTTCCAAACCATTTCCATGTCATCTCGACCGGAGTAAGCGAAGTGCAATTCCCCTTATGTCATCTCGACCGGAGTGAACGAAGTGACCCCCACCTATGTCATTTCGACTGGAGTGAGCGGCAGCGAACGGAATGGAGAAATCTTTCTGCGGTAAAGACTCCCGATTTTTAAATTGATACTCCCATTAACGTGCCTTAAGCAAAAAGATTCCTCGACTCCGCTTTCGCTTCGCTCGGAATGACGTGAGGTAGAAAACCTTTTTCAAATCATGTAGCTAATCTTAACCGGAGTGAGTGAAGTCACCACCATCACATCATCTCAACCGGAGTAAGCGAAGTGCAATTCCCCCCTACGTCATCTCGACCGGAGACCGGCTTTGCCGGTCGGAGCGGAGAGATCTTTACCCGCATTGAACGGTTAAGAACGTAAAAGATTTCTCGATTCGGCTTCGCCTCACTCGAAATGACCCCTCGGGCAATTGTTTCGGCAGGTGTCTTTTGTGCATTATGCACATCCTGGTGTAAATGCAGCATAAGGGCCAGCGACTCGGGGCAGGCTGTGGTATGGCTGGCATTTTCTTCGAAATGAGAAATATGATAAACAGCTTTCCCTATATTTTTTCTGACCGCCTGACATCTTAATTCTGAATTACAGCAGGGCAGGTGAATGAAAATGAAAAGAGTCCGGTTTTTTGGGTATTTTAAAAATGTGAAAAAAATTTAAAAAAATACTTGATAGTTAGGATTTACTACTATATAGTACTAACTATTATCTAAATGCCGGGTTTTTTAAGCTTTAAAGCCCGACCGTAAAAAATATAATTATAGTTATGAATAGAATTTAATCTGAAAGGAGAATTAAAATGAATGATGAAGCCAGATGCCTGCCTTTGATAGGAGAAAAAGCTCCTTCATTTAAAGCGGAGACCACACAGGGCGAGATAAATTTTCCCGAGGACTACGAGGGTAAATGGGTGATATTTTTTTCTCACCCAGCCGACTTTACCCCCGTCTGCACCACGGAATTTATGACCTTTGCATCCATGGAAGATGAGTTCAAGGCCCTCAACTGCGAGCTGCTGGGACTTTCTATCGACAGCACCTACAGCCACATCGCCTGGCTTAGGACCGTTAAGGAAAAGATCGAATACAATGGCATGAAAGATGTTGAGGTGAACTTCCCGGTAATAAGCGACCTGACCATGGAAGTTTCCAAGGCCTTCGGTATGCTTCAGCCTTCTGCAAGCAGTACCCAGGCGGTAAGGGCGGTCTTCATGATAGACCCGCAGGGGATTATCCGTGCCATTCTGTACTACCCGCTTTCAAACGGCAGGAACATCCCGGAGATCAAGAGGATCCTCGTGGCCATGCAGCATTCCGATGAGCACAACATTGCCACGCCCGCAAACTGGGAGATCGGCGACGATGTTATCGTGCCTCCGCCGGGGTCGTGCGGCACTGCAAAAGAGAGAATGGAACAGTCAGGTGAGGATACAAAGTGCCTTGACTGGTTTTTGTGTCTGAAAAACTGCCCGCATAAATAAGAAAAGATATCAGGGGATGTACGAGGCTCTGTGTCCGCATCCCCTTTTTATTTCCAGGCTGACAGCAGAATAAACAAAATTTATTTTATCCATACGGCAAAATGAAAAAGCGGCGGAGTGGAAAACCTTGAACCGGTGAAGATATTTTGACTTAAATTTAGCCGATGGAATCTTTTAAATTACGGTAAATATAATTAATCGGGATTATTCCATCCATTTGTAAATACCGAGTTTGCTGCCGGGTGATACGGGGTCTTCAATGGAAATATCTCTGCCGTTTAAGAACTGGATATTGATCTTGTTCCAGTTGCGAAGGCAGTGAGAGACGGCGGTTTCCGGGCTGAATTTTTCGGAGTTTTCCCGGCCAGCCCCATTATCATACTTTAACTGCTCGATTATTTCGGGATACCTGTCTTTCAGTTCATTTACTATCTGGCAGGAAAGCCAGTACCGGTCGGGTGTTTCACTCAGAATTTCCTTCACAGGTTCCCTTAACCCTTCGAAGTCAGGCATATTAAATCCTTTCAATAAATAATCAGCTATATTAGATTTCTTGAGGTTGACCAGTTCTCAAAAGTTTTTACTATGCCTTTTACTTACCCCCAATTTGCCGACAAATTATAAATTATTAACTTAATATGTCAAGTCTATAAAATTGTTTTATAAAATTTTTAGCTTTTTTGTGAAAAGGACTTATCTTTTATCAACTCTGTATTTTAACGGGAAATATCTTTCTTGAAATTATAAATGTTTGGGATAAAAAAAGAGCTGCACATTGAAATGCAGCCCTTTTAAATGCTTTGGTATAACTTGTCAGTTATTTTCTTTTTCTTCTAAAGAACAATCCGCCAAGACCCAGTACTGCTATCGTTGCCGGTTCGGGAACTTCTGTGCCTTGTATTTCAAAAACATGTCCATTGCCGTCTTGCTGATAGCCTGTTCCGTTTGGCCCGGTAGAGTTTGCATTTGTACGCCTCCATCCGACAGCATTACTGCTGCCTCCCAATGCTTCTATACCTACCCAATATACGGAATCCGCATCAAGTGTAAGATTTTCAACAGTGAAAGAATTATCTTCTCCGGGCGCTGAACCCGAAAAATCAACATTCTGCAGAGAGAGCAATAAACTGCCTGCGGAGCCGGAATTGTCAGAATAAAAATTAACATTTGCAGGTCCAGTGCCTCCTAGAATACCTCCGCCATAAGCACTGAATTTGATGGAACTTATTTCCCATTGTCCCAAAGAGCTTTCAGATGTAGTGAAGTTTTCAACTACTTCGACCGGATCAGCTGTATCATTCCACGAATCGGAAGTTGAGGAACTGTCTGCATAATTTGAAAACACCACATCAGCCTGAGCTGGAACAACAAGAATTAAAAAAATTAGCATGAAAGTAACATTTCTCATCTCTTAACTCCTCCAAAAGGTTTGGATAATTTAAAAATTGAGAGGTGTGGATACGGCTAGACCGTACGCTGAGTTTTCTTCCCCGCTAGGATCACACCTCTCTTCTCAATCTATTTTATCCGGCTGCTTCCGCAGCTCGGCTTTTACGCTTTTCTTCTTCTAAAGAACAATCCGCCAAGACCCAGCACTGCAATCGTTGCCGGTTCGGGGACATCACAGGTGGTTATCTTCATTCCGTCGGTTTCCTTTTTCGCTATAAAGGCCTCAGTCCCGTCCTGGCTCAGAGCGGTAAGGTTGTTTTCCATGGTAAAGTCCACCTCGGTTGCAAAACCGGTTGCATAGCCTTCATCCCTGATTATCTGGGTTACATCTACATCCAGTATGCCACTCCAGTCGTCTGTTATTTCCGGAGCTGAACCGGGATTGTCCTCAGAAGATGACAAAGACCAAGTCCCGTCGGAAGGAGTAATCACCATGTCAACTACAACAGTGAAGTCCTCGACATCCTGAAAATCTATCTCTTTGACCTTGATGTACATCTTATTGGTCACGGACACGTAGGCATCATTTGAAAACCCCGATAAGTCGTAATCCCCGTACTCCTCGAACTGGATCACGTCAATGTAATGGTTGGGCTTTGACTCGATCTTGCCGTTTAGAGTTCCGTCTGTACTGTCTGAACCGCTTGCCCCTGACGCATATGCGCTGAAGAACAGGTCGTCAAATTCAATGCAGTCTCCTCCGCCGTAGGTGGGGGTATTGTATAACGCCGTTCCCGGGTCTGTGCCGGATATCTCCCAGAGATTGGTGTACTTTACATTCACTCCGGTGATATCGTTGTAATAAAACGCATTCGGGTCAGCAACTGCAAACGAATTGGCATTTATAAACAATAACAAAATTAAAGTGAAAAACAAAACCCTTTTCATCTCTTAACTCCTCCAAAAAAAGTTTGGGTTTAATTTTTTTATGGGTGTTTTAAAAAGGAGGATAAGATATGGTTTCTCGGGCCATATCTTTTGAGTTTTCTTTCCCCTTTCATCACACCTTTTTTCTTCTGATATTACAAGTATTAAGTTACATTAAAAAAATCTTTATGTCAAGATAAATAATCTTGAAAGGTAATCTTTAATTATGCCTATTATTGATATAATCCGAACTAATGCCGTTTTTTTGGCTGAAAACGGGCATTTTCTGACTGGTTATAAATAGAAAAAAATTAAAAAATTTTTAAAATCATTGATTTTATGCCGTCTGTTCGCAGAATTCTGTCAACAAATTACGTAACTTCTACAGAAATTACAGGGAGCCGAATCGAACCAATGCCGTTCGTTATCACTCACTCCAGTCGAAATGACAGAGGGGGAAATTGCGCTTCGTTCACTGTGTAAGAGATGACAAGGGTGTTCACTTCGCTCACTACGGTTAAGATTACATACACTATTTGCAAAACGTTTTCTACCTTACGTCATTTCGAGCGAAGCGAAAGCGGAGTCGAGAAATCTTTTACGTTCTTGACCGTTCAATGCGGGTAAAGATCTCTCCGCTCCGACCGGCAAAGCCGGTCTCCGGTCGAGATGACGTAGGGGGGAATTGCACTTCGCTCACTTCAGTCGAAATGACGTGGACGGCGGCAGCTTTCGTTTTCTTTTTAGAATAAAAAGTGCAAGTCAGCCTTTATCTATGCAGGTAGAAGGGAACTGAGGAAATTGAAGACCGGAGCGATTACCAGTTCTATTTTGCCTGAGATGATCAGTACCACCAGGATAAGCATCCAGATCCTGGTCCACTTTGCGGAGATCGTCGGCCTCATTCCGGGGATAAGGCACGGCCAGATCTTGCTTCCGTCCAGCGGCGGTATCGGCAGCAAGTTTACAAAAGCCAGTATCGCATTTACATAAAAAAGCGAATAACAGATGATCTCCAGCAATCCCGGCGGCCTGAGATATATCAGCCCCAGAGCGATCGCTGAAATGATAAGATTAACTATCGGGCCGGCTATCGAACTTAAAAGGTAATACAGCTTGGGCTTTTTGAAATTGTAAAGGTTCACGATCACCGGCTTTCCCCAGCCGAAGCCAAGAAAAAACAGCACAAGCGTTCCCATAAGTGACAGATGCCTGAAGGGATTAAGGCTTATTCTGCCCATTCTTTCTGCCGTCCTGTCCCCCAGCCACTTGGCACTTAATGCGTGGGCGGCTTCGTGGAAGGTCAGACCTATCACAAGTCCGGGTATAAAAAGCAATGCCATCTGTAAATTCATTATATTTCCTTATATTTATTCCTGTAATCCGTGCTTTCTGCGAGTCTGCCGAGGGCCGTATTTTCGCCGGCGAATCTCATGCCCGAATCTTCTGCCTTTTTCAAGCTGTCCATGGCCCTTTCCCTGTCATTCATGTAAAGCCATCCCTGGGCACAGAGCATATTAAACACTGAATCGCTCATACCCTGTTTTGCGTATTCAAGGTGCATCATTGCCTGATCTTCCAGGCCGGCATTCTGGCAGGCGATCCATTTAACGAACCTTGCATCCGGCTGCTCTTCTATTTCAATTATCCTGTCGGCCAGCATTTCAGCTTCCTTGATGTTCTTTTTCTCTGCCAGGCTCCACATCTTCCTTACCAGGGCAGCACGCGTAAATTCCATGGGCAGATCGTTTCGTTCCATTATGGTATCAACTACTTCGGAACTCCTGTAATTGTTCCCGCCGGAAAGGTACAATTCCGTATAAAGCATCATATGCCTGTTTTTAAAGCCTTTTTCCTTTGCCTGTTGAATGATCTGCGAGGCGTTTTCATCGCTTCCCGCCTGGATCTCAAGCCATGCCATTACCGATGCCAGCTCACCGTCCGGGCAGGTATCCATAAGCCGGTCGAAATGCTCTCTTGCTGCCTCGATGCCCTGCTGTCTGCTGATGGTGTTTATGTATCTGGAGGCATCCTGCGGACTCTTGCTCAAGTTATACGCCCATTTCCAGAAAAACAGGCTGTTTCCCACGGGCAGTATCTCCAGTGCATGGGCAGTTATCCTGAACGGCACCGCCAGTATTATTCCTGCTGCATTCATATTTCGCTTACTGTTTATCTAAACCTTTAAAATTTCTGCAATAAACAAAAGAGCTTATCAGAAAACTCTGATAAGCTCCATGATTTCTTTGAAAATATGATTCAGAAATCAGTCTTCCTCGACGTACTCGTACTCCTGTTCGTCCTCGTCTTCGTACTCGTAATCTTCGTCTTCTTCATCTTCAAGTGCCATGTATTCCCGCTGGCCTTCGCTGACGACGCCTTCTTCCTCATCTTCGTCATCCTGCATATCGGTAAAGCCGGCGGCCTTGTCTGCCCGCATGCTCTTCTGCAGGTTCTCCCATTCGTCTTTTGTCATCAGCACCTCCCGGGCCTGGCTTCCCTTGTACTCGCCGAGTATCCCTGAATTCGCCATGCTCTCGATTATCCGTGACGCTCTTGCATAGCCGATGCTCAGCCTTCTCTGCAAAAGTGACACGCTTCCCCTCTGGGTCTCCAGCACGATCTCCACTGCATCGTCGAACAGGTCATCCTTAGGCAGCGCGGAAGGATCGACCTTGCCAAGCTGCTGAAGCTCGGGGTGGAACTGAGGCTCTGCGATCTCCTTTAAATGCTTGACTACGGCACGGATCTCGTTGTCATCGACAAAAGTCCCCTGTGCCCTTACCAGGTCGCTTGTCCCCGGCTTTAAGAACAGCATGTCACCCTGCCCCAGCAGGGTTTCCGCCCCGTTCTGGTCGAGTATGATCCTGCTGTCCATCCTGGCAGCAACCCGGAAGCCTATCCTGCAGGGCATGTTGGATTTTATAAGTCCCGTCACTACTGTGGCCTGCGGTCTCTGGGTTGCAAGGACGATGTTGATTCCCACGGCACGGCTTTTCTGGGCCAGCCTTACGATATAGCTTTCGATCTCCTTGGCGGCAGTCATCATCAGGTCGGCTAGCTCGTCGATTACGATAACGATATGAGGCAGCTTCTTGGGGATCTTTGCCTCCTCATCGGGGGTTGTGGGATTGAATCTGTCTATTATTTCCTCGCGGGAGAGCTTGTTGTAACCTGCGATGTTTCTGACACGGGCCTCTGCAAGCAGAGCATACCTTTCGTCCATTTTCACAGTCGCCCATTCCAGTATCTGAACCGCCCGCTGGGTCTCCGTGACTATCGGGCACATCAGGTGGGGAACGTTATTGTACATGCTCATCTCCACCATCTTCGGGTCGATAAGTATCATCTTGACCTCGTCGGGTCTTCTCAGCATCAGCATGCTGTTTATGATACTGTTAATGCACACACTCTTACCTGAACCGGTGGTACCTGCGATAAGGACATGGGGCATGGCCGCCAGATCGCTGACCAGTGCCTCGCCGCTTGAGTCCTTGCCCAGGAAAAGAGGCAGTGACATCTTGTTTGACTTGTCCCCTGACATCTGCAGAAGATCCTTTAATCTCACCTTTTCCTTCCTGCTGTTTGGCACCTCGATGCCTATGGTGTGCTTTCCGGGAAGGGGAGCAACCACTCTCACCGCACCGGCACCCAGTGCCCTTGCGATATCATTTGAAAGCGAGCTTATCTGGCTGACCTTTACCCCTGCCGCCAGTTCCAGTTCATACATGGTAACAACCGGGCCGGTATCGGCCGCTACCACTTGAGCATCCACGTTGAACTCCTTCAGCAGACGTTCCAGTATGGAGGCCTTTTCCTTGACCATCTGGTTCTGGTTCTCCTCGTAATTTTCCTCGGGCTCCTCCAGCAGTTCCAGCGGCGGAAGCTGATAATCCTCGTAACTTTTCGGCACGTACTTCTTTTTGGGTGCGGAAGGCTTCTGCTCGGTGACTTTGACCTTCTTCTTTTTCTTCTTCTTTCGCCTGATCTTAAGCGGCTTTTTCTCCTGCTTTTGCTGTTTTTGTTGTTCTTCTTCGGGCTCTTCCCTCACATATTCGATGGTCTTTTCGATGTGGGCATCCTTGTCGAATGCAAGGCTCTTTTCTTTTTCCTGCTTTTCTTTAATGCTGAGCTTCTGCCATATCTTACCCAGGGCATCGGAATGCTTTTTCGCCGCCCCGATGGCGGGCCCTGCAAACCCGAAGAACTTCAAAAGGCCGTGACTTAAACTCGCAAGAAAGGATATTATCAACGTGTCAGCCAAAAGCACCACGCCCACCAGCCAGGTCGCAAGGATCAGAAGAAATGTACCTAAAAGGTTGAACTGGTCGTTTAAAAACTGGGCGGTCGCTACACCAAGCATTCCACCTGAACCTGAAGGGAACTTAAATACCGCATCCGGCCAGAGGCAGTAAAAACTCGCCGATGCCGCCACGGTCAGCAAAATAAGGCCTGTAGATCTTAAGAACATCTGCCCTATCTCTGCTCCTTTTATCTTTGCAGCTGCGAACACGATCCCGCTTATAAGCAGGATAAACACCCCCGGCCCGACGTAATAGAGCATATAATATGCCAAAAAAGATCCGCCCACTCCGCACCAGTTTTCCACCGGTTCATTGTGCGGGTAAACGTAACTGCTCGGCCAGTCGCCTATATCGAAACTTAAACAGCTTAACAGCAGAAACACGAACGCAATCATCGCCAGAAACTGCAGGGCTATCTTTACCGATCTCTTTTCTTTTTTCTTTTTCTTCTTTGCCACCTGGTGTCCCTTTTATCTCAAAAACTATCCCTGTACTCAAATTTTTTACTTATATTAACACAAAACAAGCAAAGCGGGCAACCGAACGTCCGATAATTCCGCCTTTTCCAGTTATACCATTCTGCCCGCCTTTAAATTATCGTCATCTGTGCCGATTTTAATAAAATTTTCACCCAAACAAAGCAAGAAAAACAAATGATATCCGCCGGCATGGAAGATCAAGACACAGGGCCGGATTTTATTAAAATATTTGATATTTTATCAATTGGCTGTAGAATTTAGTCTTAATAACCTTTTTTGAAAGAAAAATGATGATAAGAATTTTAAGAAATGCTGTTTTGACCTTGATTATCTGTTCGACTGCCTTTGCAGGCCCGCAGGATAAGAGCAAAAAACAGGATATAGATATAACCGGCAGGATTCCGAAGATCGAGGTACCTGTAAAAATCGACGGCGACCTTTCAGAATGGAAAACACTGTCCTTCACCGACGGCGTCTGGGACATATTCCGCGTTTCAAAATGCAGCTGGTTCTGCGAAAGAAACCGCCTCACCAGGCAAAATCCCGATGACATGCTCTTAGATGACCTTTCCGCAAGATATTACACCGGCTGGGATGAAAAATACATGTATTTCGGTGCAGAAGTAAAAGACAACTTCAACGATGTAAACTCCCCTCCCGGATTGCGGCACAAAATGTGCTTTATGGATGCAGTCGCATGGTATCTCGAAATGCCGGCAGATGACAAAAACGAAAAGTTCGACCCCGAAATCAACTGTTTGTGGTTTATAGCAGATGCTGACAAACCCGAACACGGTGCTTTCTGGCGACATTCTATAAAAGGTAAAGAATCCTATATCTTCGAACCAATGCCCGAAAATGCGGTCGAGTATGAAGTCACCATGAACCCCTGGAACCGAAGCAAGGCCGATTACATAATAGAAGGTAAGGTCGAAATGGCAAAGATATTCAAAGCCAACGGCCTTGACTTTAAAACCCCGAAAACAGGTGACATATACAGGATGATGATCGTACATACCGACCCCGACGGAGGGGACTACGGCGGACATCTTTTGATCTACGGCAGCGGCGACAAAGAAAACACCTGGGGAAAATTCATACTTTCAGAAAAAGCTAAACCCATCCAAAGAAAAGAAGAATAGTAAATGGAATATTTTTAATATTTTATAACGTAATTTTATGAAGAAAAAAGTTATTGGAAATTTCCCAGAATTTTGTTTTAGAGCTTTTGACAAACTCAAATATGCAAAAAAATTTATAGAAAATGGTAGTTTTAGATTAAATAATATTAAAACTTACCCAAAAATAAAATGCAAAAGTAGACGCGATTCATATGAAGGAATCGGTATTATAAAAGAATTCGGAATATGGCCTGCCTATTCATTTTCCTCCGACCCTAAAGAAAAAACAATTATTGAAAACAAAAAGTATCACAGAAAAAGTGAAATAAGCTTACACAATAATGTTTTTATCTTAAGCACCTCATTACCCCATGTTAGCCTAGATTATATTTCTAATAAATTTGGTCCTTTCATTGTAAAAATAATTAAACCAAAATTCTTAGCAAATGAAATTAATGACTATCTATTCAGAAATAAATTATCCTATTTAATTGAAGGCCATAAAATAAAATATAACAAAGGAAAGAAAATCCATAGCTCAATGACAAACAATGAAAGACTTGATTTATCATATACACAAAAATCCAGATTTTTTTTAAAAGAATGCGAATTTCGAATTTCAGCAATAAACCTTAGTAATAATTCGAAAAACAAATTTTTAGAAATTAATTTAAATAAAAAATTAAATTACAAACTCATTGTAAAACATAATAATAAAAAAAGGCCTCGGATTTAAACCAAGGCCTTTGATCGTAATTTAGTATTGCTTTAATTCTTAATTTACGTCTTCATTTCTGAAACGATTCTGCGGGTGGATGGTGATTGCAATTGCTGGGCGTTTTTGAACTTTCCTGCCGCATCGGGGTTCTGGAACTTAAATATCTCATTACCTTCGATTATCTCCTTCAAGGCGGTGGTCTTCTGTCTTGCCGATTTAATAAATCTAGCAATCCTGGTGCCGTAAACCCCGCCCAGAATTGCCGCGATCCCCAGCCCTATATCCATTGCCGTATTGGTAACATCGAAAACATCGGGCCGCTGAATACTGTTCGCCCGTGCCTTTTTGGTAATAGTCTCGTTTTCAGTACTTGTTATCTCATCGAATCCGGAGGTGTCAGGCATTTCATCAGGCAGGCCGCAGTAGCTCACAAAAGGTATACTCTGGACGTGACTTAATTCGGTAAGTTCTTTCAGTTTTTCCGATGAGTTTTCTTTTACTGCCGTCTGTTTGGCCATCCTTGCCGTCTTTTCATGAAGCCAGGCGTTCTGTTTTATCTGCTCTGAAGGTGCAAACCGCAGATTCCCGCAGCCTCCCGACAAAACTGCTGACACCACCAGTAAAAATATCATCTTTTTCATTTTATTCCTTTCTCTTTTTTATGATTATCATTATCCTGTTTCATTCTCTCAAGGAGTCTAAGCCGATACTCAAACGTCACGTTCTTTGCCGCCACATCGCTGAGCCTTGCCTCGAACTTTTCATACTGCTTTAAAAGATTTTCCACATCGTGTTTAAGCAGGCTGAGCTGATTTTCGATATTGACCCAGCTTCCGATTATAAGTGACGCCAGAAGTAAAAGCTGAACGATAACCGAAAGATTCACCTGCTTATTAAGCTGCCATCTGTCCTGCTTTTTTTGCATGTGTTCGCTCCTTTTTAATCCCTGACCAGCCGGACCGACGACCCGACCATGGTAAAATCAATATTGCCGTCAAGCCCCACGTCGATATGAAGCTGGCAGCTCTCCCTGCATTTTTTAAACAGCTTCCTGTAGTAATAGCTCTTCTCCCAAAGGTGAGTGTCATCTATAGAAGATGCGAGCGTGACGTAAACCCATGATATCACCGCCAGCACAGCCGACTGCTTAAGAGCCTGGTCATTTGTCACATTATCTGCGGTTATCTCGCTTGCGGGCTGTCCCGGCTGAATTCCGAAGTATTCGGTAAGGTCGTAAGATACCTGGGCGATCTGCTGAGTATAAGTGACTATTTTGTAGTCAGCTCCGGTGACATCACCCGGTGCGATCGGATCCCGGGCATCATCTGCCCTTAAAACGGAAACCGTAAGCTGCTCTGCCGAATCGACTGATACTACTTCATAACTCCCTATTTTGCTTCCGTCCGCAGATGATACCAAAGTCAGCACATTTCCCGACTCGATACCGGCATTAATAAAATCAGCCCCGGTTACGGTAAATGCAGTGCCGGTCAGATCGCCTGCAGAACCTGCCGCCAGAACCTGGTCTTCAAGACAGTTATCGAAAAACAGCGAAGGCTCGTATTTTAAAATGTCTATGTCTCTGCAAAAAGTGATCATAATTTTTCTCCCTGTAAAAAAAGGGGTGCCCGTATAAAGCACCCCGGTTTTCAATGGTCATATCAAACAGTGCTCAGACCCCGGATAAGGCCGTGACCTTCCTCGTTTTTCATCTCCAGAGTGTACTCTCCGATGATCTCGCCGCTTTCATAATCCCCGGTGCTGGCAAGGGGTTTGAAATGGAAATTCCTGCCGGCAAGCGGAAGAACATTTATTCTCGATGAATCCAGAAACAGCACCGCATCCTGCGGCATCCAGCGGGTTGTCACTACCCTGCATATCCCGAAGTCACTTTCGTAAACATTTATCATGTTGGTAAAGGTGGTGTCCTCTGCTGCAAAGGTACGGTTGGAAGAGGCAAAGCCGTTGATCTTTCTCTTCTGACTTCCGCCGGTCAGTATCAGGTCAACATTGCCGTTGCTGTTTTCCCAGATCTTTTTCAACACGAAGTTGACCTTTTCCTCATCCAGATCCTCACCTGAAGGGAAACCCGTGTCACCGGTATTGAAGGTATTGGTGGAAAGATGCTGAATGATCCCCTTCATGGTCCTTCTTACCGTTGAGCTTCCCTGCGGGTCCGTTGCCCTGAGTCCTCCGTTGATCACCGTATTTTCAAGGTCCCTGAGAAGTTCCCGCAGTCTTTCCTGTTTCTGGTAATCCATTTCATCGGCAAGTCCCAGCTGACTGGACGCCATGTCCGTGCCGGATACCTCAACCGCTGCTGTAAATATCTGGGTGTAATTGCCGTTTCGGGTCCTGTTTGTGAACCTTGCCTGAGGCCTTTCTCCGCCTTCAAGGGCCGCATTGCCCAGGATATTTATTACCAGGCCGTCGGACAGTTCCTCAGGTGAAGTGCCGGCATAGCCTCTTGTAACCGTCAGCGTGTCATCTGAAATACCGGTAACCAGCATAAGCTCTGAAAATCCTTCTGCCTGTACCTGGTCGCCCACTCTGAACCGGTCGCCGTTTTCAACATCGAAGCTGGTATCCCCCAACGGATCAACGAACGTGTTATTGATCACATCCTTGTTGGGCAGAAGACTGTCCTCCAGCCATTCATGATGGGGGCTGATAGCCTCCCTCAACGGGTCGCCTATCGCATCCAGCAGCGGTGTCTCGAATGGTGACACTATGCCGATAAGGTCCGAAATATCTTCCGCCAGTTCAGGCAGGGTCGTGCCCGCCGAATATGTCGCTTTTCCTGTAAAAGCCATTTTAATCTCCCTTAATAATTACAATAAACCTCGTTTCAGTTTCATGTACTCATGCAGGTCGATCCTGCTTCCGCTGGCAAGTGCCTTTTTTGCAGCCTTGCCCAGTGAGTTCCTGCTTCCGGGATTTATCTTGTCCCTGGCAAAAGCAGTCTTGCCTGCAGCCTTAACTTTCTGATCCGAAGAACCGAATATAAAGCCCTTGTTTTTCTTCAGATCCTCGATCACACCGTCAATATCCGCATCATCGCTTTCTTTCAGCCTTTCTTTGGTCACCAGCACGGCAGATTCCATATCGATCGCCCCCGCCTGCGAAAGCTTCTTCATTACGTCACTTTCGAACTTCAGACTCTCGACTTCCTTCTGCAGGTTCTGTTTTTGTTCTTTGAAGCTTTTCATTTCATTCGCCAGCTGTTCACATTTCTTCTCGGCACTCTGTGCCCTTTTGCGATAGCGTATAGATTCGGTGACAGGAACCATCTTGACATCATTATTTTTCTGATCGTCCTTGGGTTCCTCTTCTGTCTCAGACAGATTTACGCGGTCATTCTGACTCATATCTTACTCCTTTTCTTTCATTTCATATCCCAGTTCTCTGAGCACCTGATGATCAGGTACTCCAAGTTCCTTTTTGATCTTCGCCTCTTCGAGCTTTTCCATCATGTTCTCAGGCAGCGGGCTTGGAAAGATGATATCCACTTCCCTGTCCTCGACGCTGGTCTCGTAAATCCCCGCCTTATCCAGCATGGCAAGTGCCGTCTTTGCGATCTGCTTTAACCCCTGCCCGTAAGTGAACCGCTTTCTTTCGGTCTTTGAAAGCATCCCCATCAGCGTCAGTCTCAATGCGACCGCACTTGTAAGATTTCCGAGTTTATTCTTAAGCACGCCAGCCACCAGGGGAGTGACACCGCTGACCTTGTCCATGGCCTCCCTTATCTCTGCAACGTGGGACTCCTCGCTGGGAGCCTCTATATCTCCCCCGAACTCTTCAATGGTGGCATCCGGGTCGTCGGTGTGCCACATCCTCCCCGGCGAGACCGGCTTGCTCTCAAAGCCCTCGATGTTCTTTCCGAGGTACATCTTAAAAGACTGGAAGGTTATCCTGCTTGCCCTGTCACTTAATCGGGTATTAAGCTCATCCTGCAAAGGTATCAAAGGCTCAACGTCACTTTGTCCCTCGTAATAAAAAGGCTGTGCCATGTTCTGTATGTGAACCACCGGGATAAATCCCCAGGGATTTACCCCCTCATCTACAAGCTGTTTGTCCTCATATACCTGCCAGACATCCGGCGAGGTGATCTCGGTTACTTCGACCCCCTGCCGTTTATACTGACTGTCGCTTTTGTACTTGCGGCTGGAAAGTATCTTGAAAAGAAAGGTGTTCTTCTTGCATACCGAATTTTTCTTCTGATAAAAATGCTGCACGTAAAAGTCGATGTTCCTGTAATCGTTTTCTTCAAGGACCGGCAGTGCCCTGGGGGCGTCTATCAGTTCCAGTTCAATATCGCGTGCCAGGTGAAGCACGTCTTTGAATGAAGGTACGGGTGTGGAAGAATGGAAACGGTTGATTATCTTTTCGCCAGGCCTGACGAAACAGTCTACAAAACCGTAAACGCCTCCCAGAACAGCCATATCCTGAAGAAATCCTATGTCACCGTTAGCGGAAAACAGCGCCTTTAATATCTGTTCTATTTTTTCGCTTTTCCCTGCATCCGGTGACTTTGAAACGAATGTGATAGGTTTGCCGAACAGAAAATCCATCGAAGAATTGATCCGCCAGGCGATGTCGTTTTCGATCACGACTTCCTTCCTGGCGATATCTTTGACCGCACGGGCACCGGCAACTCCCCCCTCGATCGAATGTGCGACGCCCGTTATCCTGCTCGGCAAGCCGTATTCCTGAGCCTGCATGTATGTCCTGCCCTGCTCGCTCACTTTTCTCCCGCTCGGGGACATGCCGTTGGTGTCATAAAGCTTGTTGTTGTAATACTCCCATAATTTCGAAAAATGCTTCCGGATCTCAAAGGACCTTTCATCGACAAGCCAGTCCATAAATTCAGGTTCGATTTTTTTACTCTTAAAAACATCAAGTTCAAATGCCATTTTGCAGCCTCCGATATTTTTTCATGTCTTCACCTTTGGCCGAACTTGCGCGTGTTTTTAAATCCAGCCTTTCCTTTATTGATACAGTGACATAGCTAAGTGCTTTACTTGCATGAAGCTATAAAATTTTAAAATTTTTTCCGCCTTTAAGTGACCGCCCCCGCGCAAATAATTGAAACTTAAATACCCCTCTCCCACCCAGTGCCGTTATGATCCTTTTCATTCCAAGCCGAGCTGCTCCAAGCAGCCGGATAATATTAGATTAACCCTGTGCTTGGAATTTGTGTATAAACCCAAAAGCCGAGCTCCGGAAGGAGCCGGATAGTTGTTTTATGTTTTTCCGAGTCACAGAACCGGCCGGATAAAAAACATATTTAACCCTCCTCATCCCTTCTTTTGCCGTCGCTTTGAACAAACGTGAGGAATCTGCTAAAAAGCCGATTGCGAAAGCAATCTTCCTTATGTCAAGTCCTGATTAAAAGTTGTAACAATAACTTGTTCCTTAATCAATCCTGC
>CAZDVM010000018.1:0-69380 GCA_964508925.1 uncultured Pirellulales bacterium
CTATCGAATACTCTCTAATTAGCAATGGTACAGTTTCAGGGGGTCACGCCACATTTTTAAGGCCAAGCCGATATTTCTCAAATTAGACCTGCATACAGTTCTTTTGGTTATTTCTCTGACCTTGCTTGTTACAGGTAGCGTTATTCCTATCAGCAGAGCTATTATGCCGATCACCACCAGAAGCTCTATCAGGGTGAATGCTGCTTTGTGATTGTTTTTTCTATGACGGTTATTCATTTTCATTTAATATAGCAAATTAACAATTTTATATTTGAAAAAAAACAGAATTTATTAAAAATAGATTATTGTCAATTAGATAGTATTAAAAATACGGGAAGAGGTTACATGAAAAATATTAAACTTATATTTATTCTTATACCTTTCTTGTTTTGTTGTTTTTCATGCGAAAAAAATGAATCTGCAAAAGGAGGCAAAAAAATGGACATTCAACTTACCAGTTCGGCATTCGGTTTTGAAGAAATGATACCGAAAAAATATTCCTGTGACGGAGATAATGTATCTCCCCCATTAAGCTGGGACAATATACCGGATGGTGCAAAAAGTATAACTCTTATCTGCGAAGATCCTGACGCACCGATGGGCACATTTATTCACTGGGTTCTTTATAACCTACCTTCGGATGTCAATGAGCTTCAGGAAAATGTACCGGATGATGAAACATTAAAAAATGAGGCGAGACAGGGAGTAAATGATTTCGGGAATTTAGGTTACGGCGGCCCTTGTCCACCAAGCGGTACTCACCGGTATTTCTTCAGAATTTATGCGCTTGATAAAATGATCGACACCACTTCAACAATAGATAAGAAAACCCTGCAAAAAGAAATGGAAGGACATATCATCGCAAAAGGCGAGTTAATGGGAAAATATCAGAGACAAAAATAAGGAAGTTAAAGCTGATAAGCCATTAATTGAATCAGAAATTCTCGATAACAACAGCTGTATGAATTGCAAGAAACATAAGGTAATCCAAATCGCATGCTGTAAATTTCGGGTGGTTACCAAGGTTATCCATGTAAATAACGCCGAAACACCCCTTTTCGCTCAAAATGGGTGCAGCCATTAAAGACTGGTAGTTTCTCTCATAATTACGTTCTTCTACTTTGGGCACTAAAATAAAGTAATTCTTTTTCAAGGCTTCGTTTATTTTTTCCTTAAATTCAATTTCTTCAAAATCTACCCCCCTGCCGTCTATTATCTTACCGTGCTGGTGAGGCATCGGGCCTGAAATCTGGCTTCGAATTCCGCACCAAACCCTGTAGCAGCCGAATTGTCTAAATCCCAGATGCAAAAGTGCATTAAGAATCGCCTCAGGGCCGTGGGAATGACATATTTCCTCTGTAGCTTCTACATAATCTTTGATCCTTTTACCCGGCAGCCTTATCGAAGGGCAATGTTTCGAACGAGTCCTTCTAATTATTACCTGACCATCTGGAACTTTTTCATTGATCAGTGTATCCTGCATATCGATAGACTGCTCCTCTGACTTTAAATCATTCATTTTTATTTCTATTTCATAGGAAGCAATTCTTAATTTGTCCCCGTCTTTTATTTCTGCCTGGTAGACTGGATCGGTATTAAGATAGGTTTTATTCGATGATTTCAAATCTTCGACCATCCATTTATTTTCTTCGGACTTGAAGATAACAGCATGCTGCCTTGAGACCGCCCTGTTTGGAATGAAGATGTTATTTGTTACATGTCTTCCTATGGTGATCGGGCCATCTTTGAATTGAAATTCATTAACAACCCCATCAGGATGTTTTAAGAATAGCCTCATAATCCAATCCCTCAAAAACACATAATATATTATCAGGTATTGGCAAATTATTGTCAAGAAATGATTTTTACCAAATTTCTTAATATTTTTTCAGAGAATGGATTTTCGATTTTATTGGGGATTCTATTTTAAACGGCTAATTCTTATTCCGCTCTTTTTGAATTTCCTGAATATTTCTTTTCGATGGACTTTAATATTTTTTGGGGGTGTTATTCCCAATTTTACTTTTTTGCCCGATACCGCAACTACTTTTATTTCAACATTTTCTCCGACCATAATGGATTCGTCAATTTTTCTACTCAAAGCAAGCTCTTCTTTTTAATCCAAAATTTATTCAGTAAAAAAATCCATCGTATCTCCGAAGTGAAAAATAAAAAGTAAATTAAAAGTAAAAGTTTTGATAACAATCAAACTGTCTTTTCACCGTTTACCGGAGCGACACAGAAAATATAAACCAATTCTCCTTCACCGGTATTTTTTATGTTATGAATTGTATGAGGGGGGATATAGGTAACTTTACCCTCTCCTATTTCGTGAAATTCACCGTTTTCGCCAATACAGGCCTTGCCGGATCCCTTTAGAAAAACAAGGGTTTCTTCATGATCTTTTGTACTGTGAATCCCGCACTCTTCACCAGGTTGAAGATAAACTCTTCCTGATCTCATACCATGGGTTTCCGGCTTACCTCCGAGTAATCTTTGATATGAACTTTCTCCGTTAAGCTTCAAAACCTTTATTTTCCTTCCCTGCATAGATAATCCTTTTTAAATTTAAAACCGCATTCTAAATCAGCAAACATAAATTTACTTTAAATAGTAAAACCAAAATTATATAATGGAATTTTAATGATTTTCGTTGACTCTTATTATAATAATATCTTATGAAAAATAAAATTTACTTTTTGATTATTATTTTTTTATTTGCATTAATGGCTGGTTGTGAGAAATCATCTCCGCCGAAAAAGGCAGATATCGTAGTTACGAATACTTATCTCCAGTCTGCTGTTCTGGACCTTTCAGGAAATAATATATCATCATACTGTCTTTCCCCGCCCGGCATGTGTCCCGGTCATTTCGATATAACCCCGAGACAGGCACAGATAATTAATCACGCCGAAATTATGCTGCAATTCGGTTTTCAGAAACAACTTAACGAATCAACGCAAACTCTTGATTCAGAAAAACTTAGAAGAGAAAATATTACTGCACCGCGAGGTATGTGTGTGCCTGAATCCTATATCAAGGTCTGTGAACATATCGCAGAAATTATTATAGATAGTTTTCCTGAGAAAAAAGAACTTATACAAAAAAATCTGTCTTCCTTAAGAAATGATCTGAAGGATTTTGCTGATATAATACTGCAAAAAATCAAAAATAATGAACTGGAAGGTAAAAATGTTGTCTGTTCGATACACCAGCAGAAATTTTGCGAGTTTCTGGGTTTTAATGTTATAGCCTCCTTTACAGGCTCAGATCTGGAAACAGGATATTCCCTGAATGAACTGATAAAAAAGGCAAAGGAAAACCAGATCGATCTGATTATTGCAAACCGTCCCGAAGGTACAAAACTTGCTGAAACCCTCTCCGATCATCTCAAGGTTAAAATGGCAGTTTTCGAAAATTTCCCAAAAACGGAAAAAACGAAAAATAATTTTCAGCAGCTTTTGCAAACTAACTTGAACAGACTTTTAAAGGCAAGTAAATGAATTCACCTGTTGAATTAAAAGAAATAAAGGTTAACAGGTCAGGCAGAAATATTCTCGACATCAATAAACTTAACATCTTCGATGGCCAGTTCACCGGTATTATAGGCACAAACGGCGCGGGAAAGACAACACTATTAAAGGTTTGCCTTGGACTGGAAAATATATCAACAGGAAATGTCAAACTATTTGGCAGGGAGCTTTCTTCTCTGAGTCTGTGGAAAAAAACGAATCTCAGGAAAAAAGTCGGCTACATACCTCAGGTAACTGAATACAACTCAGAGCTGCCTCTGACCCTGGAAGAAGTCGTAGGCATGGGTAGAACCAGCGTAAAGCCGCTGTTTAAAAAATTCAATTCCGAGGACAGAAAACTAATTGACAAATGGATAGATGCTCTGGATCTTTCTAAAAACAGGAAACAGATATTCAGGACGCTTTCAGGTGGTGAAAGACAAAAAACCCTTATCGCAAGGGCTATGTGTCAGCAGCCGGAGATCATTATATTCGATGAGCCTTGCGCAAACCTGGATTTTAATGCAAAATTTAAGACCACCGAGATCATAGAAGACCTTTACAGGAAAAACGACCTGACTATTTTATTTGTGTCCCATGAGACTAATCTGCTTCCGCCCGCCTGCAACAGGCTTATTCTGATGAACGAAGGGAAAATCATTGCAGACGGTTCACCGGATAAAATACTTTTATCAGCAAAAATGAGAGAAGCCTACAACAGCGAGGTCGAATGCAAAAACATATACGGAAGATATTACACTTTGAGAGATAATACAGTAAATACGAAATGATTTCATAAGGCGAAGAGAAGGACATGGACCCGTTTTTTTATAAAATAATCTTTACCGGAGTACTTGCGGGAGCAAGCATTTCCCTTTTAGGGGTTTATATTGTCGGAATGAGAATTCCGTTCATAGGAACCTGTATTTCTCACGCTGCCATGGCAGGTATTGTGTTCGCATCGATAGTCGGCATACCCACCCCTTTAGGAGCGACAGCAACTTCCATGCTAACTGCAGCGTCACTATCTGCGATACATCCCAGCAGATCGAGGATAGATATAAATGTCGGGCTTGCGATATTATTCTCCATGATGCTCGGGTTGACATTTCTGGGTCTTGGAATTGCTGAAGGTTCGAGGGCTGAACTTAACGCCATTTTATGGGGAAGTCTACTGTTCGTGACAAAACAGACCGCGATAACGATATCGATACTTACCGTTGTATTACTTTTGTTCGTTGCAGTTTTTAATAAACAGCTTAAAGTGATCCTTTTCAGCAGGTCTATGGCAGCAGCAACCGGAGTGCACCAGGGAATCGTATATTTTTTATTTCTTATTCTAACCGGCCTGATCGTTGCGATTAATGTAAAACTTATCGGGGGATTGCTTCTTTTCAGCCTGCTTACCAACCCAGCAGCTGCTGCCTACCAGATATGCACAGGCCACAAAACCGTTGTAATTACTTCCATTTTTTTTGGAACACTATCGACTATTTCGGGTTTTATGGTATCGTTTTACTTGGATCTGCCCACCGGTGCCTGTATCGTTATTGCAAGCACCTTCATTTTCGGTTTAGCATTTATTTATAGAAGATTCCGGGATACCAAGAGAAATTCACTCACCCATTAATTTGATAAAATCATCGAAAAGATACGATGAATCGTGAGGTCCCGGAGACGCTTCCGGATGATATTGAACCGAAAAGGCCTTCAGTTCTTCACACCTCAAACCTTCTGCAGTATTATCATTGAGATTCAGGTGCGTTAATTCAACGTTTTTATCCGAGAGAGATTCAATTTCCACGCAGAAACCGTGATTTTGACTGGTAATTTCTATCACATTGGTCTTAAGATTTTTAACCGGATGGTTTGCACCATGATGGCCGAATTTCAGTTTATAAGTTGTACCTCCCAGAGCAAGTCCGAGAAGCTGATGCCCAAGGCAAATTCCGAATATCGGCACTTTCCCTAAAAGCTCTTTAACTGTATCAACCGCATATGAAACAGGTGCAGGGTCTCCCGGACCATTACTTAAGAACACCCCGTCAGGTTTTTTTGCCAGGATATCTTTTGCAGAGGTATTGCCGGGAACGACTGTCACTTCACAGCCATGGGATCGCAAAAGTCTCAGGATGTTACTTTTCATACCGAAATCCATTGCCACTACATGATATTTTATTTCAGGCTTTATCTCTTTGTTTTTAATAACGTCAACAAAACCTTTGTCCCATTTATATTCATCTACAACCGTGACATTCTGAACAATGTCCCTGCCCTTAAGTCCCGGGTATTCATCCAGCATTTCTTTTAATTTTTCGATATCATATTCGCTTGAGGAGATAATACCTTTCATTGCTCCTTCGATCCTGATATGCCTGACCAGTTTTCTGGTATCTATACCCTCGATCCCGATGATGCCGTGTTCTTTTAGATGATCCGAAAAGGTCTGCTGACTTCGCCAGTTTGATGGATTGTCGCAGTTTTCTTTAACCACGAAACCGCTGGCAAATATCTGCTTGGATTCCCAGTCAAGGTCATTCGTACCATAATTTCCTATCAGAGGATAGGTCATCGTAATAATCTGTTCATGGTAAGAAGGGTCACTCAACACCTCCTGGTAGCCGCTCATTGCAGTATTAAATACAACTTCGCCGCACTTGACACCTTTTTCACCAAATGATTCACCTTCGAATACCGTTCCGTCTTCGAGCAATAAAATAGCTTTCACTTTCATTACCTCAATTCTGATAATATTCCTGTATAGGTTTAACAGTGACTTCTTTTTTCCTTATCAGTTCGATCCCTCGCGAGACGGCCATAGCAGCCCTAATTGTAGTGACATAAGGTATATGCCTGTCCAAGGCGCTTCGCCTGATAGAAAAAGAATCCTCAACTGACTGCTTACCTACCGTCGTATTTATAATAAGATCGAATTCGCCGTTAATTATCCTGTCGACAACATTAGGCCTTCCCTCTGACATTTTCAGAACGAACTCAGAAGGAATATTGTTGTTTATCAATTCGATACATGTACCTTTGGTAGCAGTGACCTTAAAGCCCATTTCGTAAAGTTTTCTGGCAACACCTACGGCCTTTTTCTTATCCCTGTCATTGACGCTTATCAGCACATTACCTTCTGTGGGCAGGTTATTGCCGCAGGCTATCTGCGATTTGGCAAAAGCAAGGGCAAAATCGTCACTCAATCCCATTACCTCACCGGTGGATAACATTTCAGGGCCGAGCAATACGTCACTGCCGGGGAATTTAAGGAACGGAAATACCGCTTCCTTAACCGCAAAATGATGCCTGTAAACTTCTTCGGTAAATCCGAGTTCATCAAGTGTCTTGCCTGCCATTACTTTAGCTGCCAGTTTTGCCAATGGCACTCCGATAGTCTTACTGACAAACGGCACCGTTCTTGATGCCCTTGGATTTACCTCCAGTATATAAACCTCTTCGTCTTTTACTGCAAACTGTATGTTCAGAAGTCCTTTTACGTTAAGCTCGAGAGCAAGCTGTTTTGTCTGGGTCTCTATCACATCCATGACTTCCTTACTTATATTCACCGGAGGAAGGCTGCAAGCACTGTCTCCGGAATGTACACCTGCCTCTTCGATATGTTCCATCACTCCACCGATAACGACCTGCTTACCGTCACATATTGCGTCCACATCCAGTTCCGTTGCATCATCCAGGAATTTATCCACAAGTATAGGATGCTCGCCTGATTCCTCGATAGCGTTAGCCACGCAGTTTTTCAGTGAAGGTTCATCGTAAACTATTTCCATTGCCCTTCCGCCGAGAACATAGGAGGGCCTGATCAAAAGCGGATAGCCGAGTTTATTCGCTATTTCGAGTGTCTCTTCGTAACTGTGTGCTGTTCCGCTAAATGGCTGCTTCAATCCAAGTTTATCCACCAGCTTGTTGAACCGCTTTCTGTCCTCTGCCCTTTCGATACTGTCAGGTGACGTTCCGATTATCTTGACACCTGCCTTTTCAAGCGGCACTGCCAGTTTCAAAGGGGTTTGTCCGCCGAACTGCACGATCACACCGTCGGGATTTTCCTTTTCCACGATCGACATGACATCCTCAAACGTCAATGGTTCGAAGTACAATCTGTCCGAGGTATCATAGTCCGTACTGACCGTCTCGGGGTTGCAGTTGACCATTATTGATTCGATACCGATCTCATCCAGAGCAAAAGATGCGTGAACGCAACAGTAATCGAACTCTATTCCCTGCCCTATCCGGTTTGGTCCACCGCCGAGGATCATCACCTTTTTCCTATCGGTCGGATTAGATTCGCATTCTTGTTCGTAAGTAGAATAAAGGTAAGGTGTATGGGCCTCAAATTCTGCACCACATGTATCTACTATTTTATAAACCGCATTAACCGAAAGCTCCTGCCTTTTCTTTCTGAAGTCAGCCTCCTCCACATCATAAAGTGAGGCCATGTATTTGTCGCTGAAGCCGAACTCCTTGATCTTTCGCATAAGTTTTTCGTCTATATCGGCAAGGTCAACCGCCTTCAGTTCCTTCTCAAGGTCAATTATCTCCTTTATATTATACAAGAACCATTTATCGATCTGATAGCAGGAATAAATCTTATCGACGCTGAATCCTCTTCTCATCGCCTCGGCAACATACCAGATCTTATCCCAGCGGTTTATCCTCAGCCTGCTTTCCAGCTGTTCATCGGTAAGATATTCCTTGATATATTTGTTATCCAGTGAAAATCTTCCTATCTCAAGTGACCTTATCGCTTTCTGGAAGGATTCCTTAAAGGTCCTGCCGATCGACATTGCCTCACCGACAGATTTCATCTGTACCGTCAGTTCCGGGCTGGTCTTGGGGAACTTTTCGAATGTAAATCTGGGCCATTTCGTCACGCAGTAATCTATTGTTGGTTCAAAGCAGGCCGGGGTTTTCTTAGTTATATCATTTGGTATTTCATCCAAGGTATAACCTACCGCCAACAGAGATGCTATCTTCGCTATGGGAAAGCCTGTCGCTTTGGATGCGAGTGCAGAACTACGCGAGACCCTTGGGTTCATCTCGATGACATAGAGCTTTCCGGTGTCGGGGTTGACTGCAAACTGAATATTAGAGCCGCCGGTCTCAACACCTATTGCGCGGATTATCTTCAAAGAAGCGTCACGCATTATCTGATATTCTTTATCCGTCAGGGTCTGGGCAGGTGCCACGGTAACACTGTCACCGGTATGGATCCCCATGGGATCGATATTCTCTATGGAACAAACGATCACGACGTTGTCTGCCCTGTCACGCATCACCTCAAGCTCGAATTCCTTCCATCCTACTACAGACTCTTCAATCAGTACCTGATTTCTTGGACTTAAGCCCAATCCCCATTCGATATACTTTTCGAACTCTTCCATGTTATAAGCGACATTTCCGCCCATACCTCCAAGTGTATAAGAAGGCCTGATTATCACCGGAAAACCGATACGGTCGATTATCTCTTTCGCTTCTTTCCAGGAATGAGCATATCCGCTACTTGGCACTTCCAGCCCGATATCCTCTATGATCTGCTTGAACTTGTCCCTTTCCTCTGCTCTTTGAATCGATTCAAGGTTTGCACCCAGCAAGGTTACATCATGCTTATCCAGAACGCCAGTTTCTGCAAGATCAACGGCCACGTTCAAACCTGTCTGTCCACCGAGTGTCGGCAGCAGACTGTCGGGTTTTTCGTTTTCTATTATTTTTTCTACCATTTCCGGGCAGATCGGCTCAATATATGTCCTGTCGGCCATCTCAGGATCTGTCATTATCGTTGCCGGATTGCTGTTTACCAGTACGACCTCGAAACCTTCTCTTTTCAGAGCTTTACAAGCCTGTGCTCCAGAATAATCAAATTCACAACCCTGCCCGATCACGATGGGACCGGACCCGATGATCAATATTTTGTGGATATCGTCTCGTTTTGGCACTTCAAATCCCTTTGCTATTTACAAAATTTTTTTCTATTTATAACTATACCTGTTTGTAATAGGCATTCTCCGGTCCTTGCCGAAGGATTTCGGAGTAAGCTTAATGCCCGGAGCAGCCTGTCTTCTTTTGTATTCGTTTTTATCTACCAGTCTTATAATCCTTCTAACTTCTTTTTCTTCCAATCCCTCTTTTATCAGTTCAGCCGCAGATTTATCTTGTTCTACATATCCTTTCAAAATCTTATCTAGCAGGTCATAATCCGGCAGTGAATCCGTATCCATCTGCCCTGCGCGCAGTTCAGCACTTGGCGGCCTATCGATTATGCTTTGGGGAATCAATTCTTTTGAGGATAATTTATTAACATATTCTGACAATTTGTAAACCCCTGTTTTAGGTAAATCTTTAATTAATGCAAATCCGCCGACCATATCGCCGTATAAAGTTGCATATCCTACCGCCATTTCGCTCTTATTTCCCGCTGCTACGACCATTGCTCCGAACTGATTGCTCAAAGACATCAGTATGGTACCTCGGATCCTGGCCTGCAGGTTCTCGTAAGCGGTTCCCTGCTCATTCCATCCCTCTATTACACTTAAGGTTTCACTGAATTGTTCGAGAGTTTTTGCGATTTCTACCACATGAAATTCAATTTCAAGATTTTCTGCCAGTTTTATTGCATCAGATACAGTTTCCGGGCTGTTAAATTTGGTGGGCATTGTAATTCCAATTACATTTTCGGCTCCCAGGGCCTCAACTGCAAGGACCGCGGTCAAAGCCGAATCTATTCCGCCGCTTATGCCGATCAGGACCTTTTCAAATCCGTTTTTCCGGACGTAATCTTTTAAGCCGAGAACAAGAGCGCCGTGGATTTCCTCAAGCGGGTCTATCTGTTCGATCTTGGGATATTCCTTCCAGGCTTTTACGTTTTCAATTTCTATGGCCTTTTTACCCCTGATGATATCCGTGATCAATATACCTTCGTTGAATGGCCTGCCTTTGCCTACGATCACTCCTTCAGGATCAACCGCCATACTTCTGCCGTCAAAAACGAGTTCATCCTGGCCGCCTACTAAATTACAGTAAAATACGGCAGAATTATAATATTTTGCACAGGCTTTTATCACCCGGTGTCTTCTTATTAATTTACCTTTGTGAAAAGGAGAAGCTGAGATATTCAGGAATGCGTCTATGTCTCCGGCATCTTCAAAGAAACTATTCATCCAGTTCAAATTCCATATATCAAGACAAATCGTCAATCCGACTTTCAATCCGTCGATATCAACTACTACAGGTTCGCTGCCCTCCTTAAAGTACCTTTTTTCGTCGAATACACCAAAATTTGGCAGTAAACCCTTTTTATAAACTTTTTCGATCTTTCCGTCTTTTATGTATGCAAGGCAGTTGTAACGTTTTCCATCATATTTAGCGGCAAAACCGACAACAACGATTTTTTTATTACAGGTTTCGGCAATATTTTCAACAGCATCGAGATTTTCTTTGAGGAAATGATCTTTTAAAACGAGGTCTTCTGGAGGATAGCCGCAAACTGCCATCTCAGGAAATACCACCACATCCGCCCCCGCAGATATCGCTTCCTCATAAAATCTGCGAAGGCGAAGAATGTTGCCCTCTATATCACCTACAGAGGAGTTTGTTTGGCACAATGCTACTCGCACACGCGATCCTTATCAAAAAATCCGTTTAAATACAGCTTGTCATTCTTCTTTCTTCAGCCAATTATCCACAGCTTCGGCAGCCTTTCTTCCACCATCGATGGCATTTACCACAAGCGAAGCTCCGTCAACGGTATCACCTGCAGCAAAAACCCAAGGTTTGCTAGTCTGGTAATTATTTACACGAACATTGCCCCTGTTGTCCAGTTCTAAATCCAGATCTTTTACAATTCCTTCATGAACTACATGCACGTAACCCATCGCAAGCAACACAAGGTCGGCTTTCAAAACGAATTCCGAACCGCTTTTTTCTTTCAGCTTCCAGTTACCCTCTTCATCTTTTACCCAGTCTACTTCACAGCCGTGAAGTTCCTTTACCTTACCGTCTTCTCCTGTAAATTTCTTTGTCATTACGCCCCACTGACGTTCACAGCCTTCCTCATGTGATGAAGATGTACGCATAATCTTCGGCCACATAGGCCATGGAGTTTCCGGCGGCCTTTCCTCCGGAGGTTTCGGCAGAATCTCAAGCTGATGGATCAACTTTGCTCCCTGTCTTATTGCGGTACCTACACAATCACTTCCGGTATCGCCTCCGCCGATAACTATAACGTTTTTGCCTTCGGCATTTATCATTTTTTCTGTTATTAGTTCATCAGAGCACCGCTTATTCTGCTGTTTCAGATAATCCCAGGCGAAATGAATACCGTCAAGCTCACGTCCTTCGACATCCAAGTCTCTTGGTTTACCTGCACCCATTGTAAGAAGCAATGCATCGAATGTCTGCTTCATGTATGAAGTTGAAACATCCTCTCCGACCTGTATCCCACAGCGAAAACCGACACCTTCGATCCGCATCTGCTCCAGCCGACGTTCTATTATTTTCTTATCCAGTTTGAAATCGGGTATCCCGTATCTCAAAAGTCCGCCCGGCTTATCTTCTTTTTCGAAAATCAGTACTTCGTGTCCTGCCCGTGCAATCTGTTGTGCTGCTGCAAGACCTGCAGGGCCGGAACCGACTATGGCCACCCTTTTTCCAGTCTTTTTTTCGGGAACAAGCGGTTTTATCCAGCCTTTCTCGAATCCTTTTTCAACGATCTGGAATTCAATATGCCTTATCAGCACCGGCTGGTCATTTATCCCAAGACAGCATGCCGCTTCGCAAAGCGCCGGGCACACCCTTCCAGTTATTTCAGGGAAGTTATTGGTCGAATGAAGATTATCACAGGCAGCCTTCCATTTACCTTTATAAACAAGTTCGTTGAATTCCGGTATTCGATTTCCGAGCGGGCATCCCATGCCGTGACAAAACGGAATGCCGCAGGACATACACCTTGCCACCTGCTGATGTATTTCATCGGGAGTCAAGGGTAGATTCAACTCATCAAAATCCCTTATCCGTTCTTCGACCGGCCTGTAACCGACTTCCTGCCTTTTATATTTTAAAAATCCTTTACTTTCGCCCATTAAAATACCTCCTCAGTCGCTGGAGTAGTTTCCGTATCACGTCTTTCATCTGCCATCATCTTTGCAAGTGCCTTCTTGTAATCGATAGGAACAACCTTAACAAATCTTCCTACCATATCAGGCCAGGCTTCGAGTATTCTTTCAGCCTGCTTACTTTTTGTATATTCAAGATGTTTTTCAATAAGTTTTTTCAAGGTTTGCTTATCTTCGGATCTCCAGACATTTTCAAGTTCCACCATATCAAGGTTGCACAAAGTATCGAAAAGCTGCATTTCATCCAGTACATAAGCAATTCCACCGCTCATACCTGCAGCGAAATTACAACCGGTACTTCCCAGTACAACAACCAGTCCGCCGGTCATATACTCACAGCCGTGATCACCTACACCTTCGACGACCGCAGTTGCTCCGCTGTTTCTAACGCCGAACCTTTCGCCTGCCATTCCGTTGACGAATATCTCGCCACTAGTTGCGCCATAAAGCAAAGTATTTCCCACGATAATATTTTCATGGGCCATAAAAGGTGATTCGGGAGGTTTCGAAACTATTATCCTTCCGCCCGACAACCCTTTGCCGAGGTAATCGTTGCTGTCACCGTTCAGTCTTAATGTTACTCCCGGAGTCAGGAAAGCACCCAAGCTCTGGCCCGCTGAACCGTTGAAGGTTATATCGATGGTATCCTCAGGCAAACCTTCCGGGCCGTGTTTCGTCACGATCTTATTACTCAGTATCGCTCCTACCGTCCGGTGGATATTTCTGATCGGCATCTTTATTTTTACTTTTTCCTTTCTTTCAAGTGCCGGTTCAGCTTTTTCAATTATCTGCCAGTCAAGATGATCTGCCAGTTTATAAGCCTGCTTACTTGTCAATCTCAATTCATTGACATTTTCAGTTTCCGGCTTTGTAAATATCGCCGAAAGGTCAAGGCCTTTGGCTTTATAATGATCAAGTGCAGGTTTCATCTTTAGCCTTTCGACCTGCCCTATCATGTCCTCGAATTTTCTGTAACCGAGCCTTGCCATATATTTCCGGATTTCCTCTGCAACGAACATCATGTATCGGACAAGGTAATCAGGCTTTCCTGCAAACCGGCTCCGCAGTTCCGGGTCCTGGGTTGCTATGCCGAATATACATGCCCCTTCATGGCACTTTCTAAGCAACGTGCATCCAAGAGTAACCAATGCTGCTGTTCCGAATCCGAACTGATCTGCTCCAAGCAAGGCACCGACCACAACGTCCCGGCCCGTTCTTAAGACGCCGTCTGTCTGTACCCTGATCCTGCTTCGTAAACCGTTCATTACCAGGGTCTGTTGAGTTTCTGCAAGACCCAGTTCCCACGGACATCCCGCATGCTTGATCGATGACTGGGGACTTGCACCTGTTCCGCCGTCATGGCCGCTTATCAAAACTTCATCGGCATTACCTTTGGCGACTCCGGCAGCTATCGTCCCTACACCGACTTCGGACACAAGCTTAACGGAAACTTTAACCCCCGGATTGCTGCACTTAAGATCGTAGATCAGCTGTGCCAGGTCCTCGATCGAATATATGTCGTGATGAGGGGGCGGAGATATCAGAGTAACTCCAGGAGTAGAAAACCTCATCTTCGCGATTTCTTCTGTCACCTTATGTCCAGGCAACTGACCGCCTTCTCCGGGTTTTGCACCCTGTGCCATCTTAATCTGTATTTCTTTTGCATGGGCAAGATAATTAATTGTCACTCCAAACCTGCCGCTTGCTACCTGCTTGATCGCACAGTTCTTAGAGTCACCGTTCTCTTCGGGTATGTACCTGGAGGCACTTTCACCGCCCTCGCCGGTATTGCTCATAGCTCCGATACGATTCATCGCGATAGCCATGCACTCATGAGCCTCTTTGCTGATAGAGCCGTGACTCATGGCACCAGTGCAGAATCTCTTTACTATCTCGCTTGCAGATTCGACTTCTTCTATGGGGACTTCTTCTTTTGAATAATCCAGCTCGAAAAGTCCCCTCAAAGTACAAAGTTTTTTGCTTTGATTATTGGCTTCTTCGGCGAACTCTTCGTAGCTCTTTTTATCATAGGAACGCACCGCATGTTGCAGTTTCGCAACTGCAAGAGGAGTCCAAAGGTGGTTTTCACCGTTTGCTCTGTATTTATAGTCACCGCCGTAATCCAGATCAAGAGCACCCAAAGGCCTGTCGGTAAAGCCGTTTTTATGCCGATCAACGGCATCTTCGGCGATCTGTTCAAGACCTACACCTTCAATCCTGGAGGGAGTCTCGGTGAAGTAATTTCTTATTACCTTTTGGTTCAAGCCGACCGCTTCGAAAAGCTGGGCACCGTTATAACTTCTTAAGGTGGATATTCCCATTTTACTCATGGTCTTCAAGATACCTTTCTTAACCGCAGCAATATAATTGCTGACAATATCTGAAGGCTCAAGGCTTTCCGGGATGTCACCCTGCCTCTTGAGCTCATCGAGTGCCTCGAAAGCAAGATAAGGATTTATGGCGTTTACCCCGAACCCGCATAAAAGACAGAAATGCATCACTTCACGAGGTTCTCCGCTTTCAAGGATCAATCCCGCTTCGCACCTCAATCCTTTTTCGATCAGGCCGTGATGCATTGCAGAAACGGCCAGGAGCGAAGGTATAGGAGCATTATTTTCATCGAAATTCTTGTCACTTATAACTATGATCGAGGCCCCTTCCCTGATCGCATCAGCAGCATCATTGACCATATGATCAATACCTTTTTCCAATTCCCGTGTCGGGTTGCCATCAAGACTGAATAAGGCATCTACGGTAGCAACCTTGAAGTCGTCTCTTTTGACATTTCTCAGTCGCTCGATGTCCTCGTTCGTCAATATAGGATGGGGTATCTTCAGCTGCCTGCAGTGCTCGGGAGTCTCTTCCAGCACATTTCTTTTCTTACCTGTGAACTGCATAAGACTCATAACAAGTCCTTCCCGCAACGGGTCGATGGGCGGATTTGTCACTTGAGCGAAACGCTGTTTAAAATAATCGAATAAAAGTCTCGGTCTTTTGGAAAGAACCGCAAGTGACGCGTCGTTGCCCATAGAGCCTATAGGTTCCTGACCGTTAATCGCCATGGGGGCAAGAAGCACATCAGGTTCTTCGGCAGAATAGCCGAACGTTCTCAATCTTCTGGAAATTACAGATGGGTCGGATTTAACCAGCTCGGGGGTATCGAATATTCCGCGAAGTTCTATCCTGTTTTCATCAAGCCATTTTCGGTAAGGCCTTCTCCGAGCTATTTTACCCTTAACTTCGTTATTTGTAATTATCCTGCCCTCCTGAGTGTCAACCAGAAACATTCTACCCGGATGCAGGCGTCCTTTCTTGCGGATATTTTCATCTGGAAACTGCACTACTCCTGCCTCGCTGCCGATTACAACCATGCCATCCGTAGTCACGAGGTATCTAGAGGGTCTTAAGCCGTTCCGGTCAAGCATTCCGCCGAGGAATCTGCCGTCGGTAAAAACCATTGCAGCAGGTCCGTCCCACGGCTCCATTATCGAAGAATGATACTCATAAAACGCCCTCTTGTCCCTGCTTATATGATATGCAGAGCCGAAAGCCTCCGGAACCATCATCATCATGGAATGGGGCATGCTTCTTCCCGCCATTACAAGAAGCTCCAGCATACTGTCGAAACTTGCCGAGTCACTGTCATCCGGAAAGATAACCGGCTTGACGTCACGAAGGTTGCCAAGAAGGTCACTTCTCATGTTCTGTTCCATGCCCCGGACAGTATTTCTGTTTCCGCTCAAGGTGTTGATCTCTCCATTATGAGCGACACAGCGGAAAGGCTGCGCAAGCTTCCAACTGGGAAAGGTGTTGGTGCTGTATCTCTGGTGAACTATGGCAAGTGAAGTTTCCATCCGCTCATCTTCCAGGTCAAGGTAATAAGCGAAAAGCTGCCATGCCATGAACATGCCCTTATAACAGATCGTCTTAGAGGAAAGTGAGGAAATATAAAAATCCTCCGCCTCCTCGCCGTAGTAAGACCTGACCAGTTTTTCCGCCCTTCTTCTTGCTAAATAAAGTTTTCTCTCAAGTTCATCACCGCTGAGTTCTGCACCTTTTACGAATATCTGCTTGACACTCGGTTCTGATTTAAGTGCAATCTCACCGAGACAATCATTGTCGACCGGTACATCACGCCAGCCTATTATACGAAGTTTGTAATGCTTTACGGATTTGTGCAACATCTCTTCATATCTTCTGGCTTTAACGGGGTCTTTGGAGTTAAATACCATACCCACGCCGTAACTTCCAGGTTCAGGAAGTTCGATACCAAGCTCTTTTACTTCTTCCTTAAAAAATCCATGGGGTATCTGGAAAAGTATTCCTGCCCCGTCACCTGTCTTTTCATCGGCACCAGCTGCCCCTCGGTGATGAAGATTCAGAAGAATCTCCTTGCCATTTTGGATTATCTTGTGGCTTCTGCTGCCGTCTATATTTACAACTGCACCGATACCGCAGGCATCATGTTCGAACCTGGATTCGTACAATCCTCGATCTTTTATGTATTGTCCCATTTTTTAACCAAACTCCTGTCAGACTTTCAAAATCCGATTTCCGCTTAAAAATGGCCAACATTTATACTGAATAAGCTAACCCGTTGTGCGCAAAAAAATTTAAAGTTTAAAATTCATTTCCAAGCGTAAATTAACCCGGCTGAGATAATTAACCCCAGCCGGGGCTTAAAATTCTAATTTTTTACCGAAATCTACTTTATAAACAGCATCTCCGCATAAGTCGGTAATGGCCAAAGGTCCGCATCGACTACCACTTCGAGGTCATCGACACATTTTCGCACTTCCGTCATTGCAGGTATCACTTCATCCCGGAATGCCTTTCCGGTTTCTTCTGCTTCTTCAATAGAATTAGCTTTTTCGAGAGCTTTTTCAAGAGCAGTTATTCCGCCTTTCAGGCATTCGGTCAGGCTACAAACATTAGAAAGTATTTCCTTGTAGCCTTCCCCATCTACGCCTGCATCCGAAACCGCTTTAAACGATTTCGCGTAGTTGGTAGAACATTCTACCGCAGCAGGCAGGATGTATCTCTTTGCGATCAGAAGCGCGGTCTTTGCCTCGATGTTCATGGTCATAGCATAGTTTTCCATCAAAATCTCAGTTCTTGCCTCAAGCTCCTTTTCTCTAAGGATACCCATGCTCTCGAAAACTTCTACATGCTCAGGATCGGTTATACATCCAAGAGCTTCCACGGTTGACCTCATATTGGGAAGACCACGTCCCTGCGCTTCCTTGACCCAATCTTCGGTATAATTATCACCGTTAAAAATCACTTTTTTATGATCCGTCGCAATCTTTGCAAGCAGTTTCTGAGCAGTTTCCTTTACATCCGAGGCACCTTCCAGTTCATCTGCAATCTCGGAAAGTACCTTTGCAACGATAGTATTCATCACGAAGTTAGGACCTGCTATCGACTGCGATGAACCAACCATCCGGAACTCGAACTTGTTTCCCGTAAATGCAAAAGGTGAAGTCCTGTTCCTGTCTGTACAATCCTTAGGCAACGGCGGAAGAGTAGATACTCCCAGTACTAGTTCGCCGCCTCTCTGGCTAGTTTTCGCACCACCGGCTGCTATCTGTTCGAATATGTCGTTGAGCTGGTCACCGAGGAAGATCGACATTATCGCAGGCGGTGCCTCATTTGCTCCTAACCTGTGTTCATTTCCGGTATTGGCGATACTAGCACGCAGCAGCTTTGCATATTTGTCCACTGCCTTTATTACCGCACAAAGCATCACCAAGAACACCATATTGTCATGAGGAGTATCACCGGGATCGAGCAGGTTATTGCCGTCATCCGTCACTATACTCCAGTTGTTGTGCTTACCCGAGCCGTTCACGCCCGCAAATGGTTTTTCATGCAAAAGACATACAAGCCCGTGCCTGTTAGCTACCTTCTGCAAGGTTTCCATCGCCAGTTGATTGTGGTCGGTGGCAACATTTACAGTACCGAAGATCGGAGCAAGCTCATACTGAGCGGGTGACACCTCATTATGCTGTGTTTTCGCCGAAACTCCGAGCTTCCATAATTCACAGTTAACTTCATTCATAAACGATGCCACTCTTTCATGGATGGTTCCGAAATAATGATCGTCCATTTCCTGGCCTCTCGGTGAAGGAGCCCCGAAAAGGGTTCTTCCTGTAAGTATAAGGTCAGGTCTTTTCAAGAAGTATTCTTTATCGATCAGGAAGTATTCCTGTTCAGGGCCGCATGTCGCTGTAACTCTGTTTGAAGTGGTATTTCCCAATGCCCTTAGAACTCTAATCGCCTCTTTGCTCAATGCATCCATCGACCTTAATAGCGGTGTCTTTTTATCCAGTACTTCGCCCGTATAGGAACAAAAAGCACTCGGGATGAACATAGTTATATTCTTTCCGTCTTCCTTAACGAATACCGGTGAAGTACAGTCCCATGCAGTATAACCTCTTGCTTCATAAGTCTGTCTCAATCCACCCGATGGAAAAGAGGAAGCATCAGGTTCACCCTTTATAAGTTCCTTTCCGCTGAATTCCATCATAACCTTTCCGTTTTCCATGGGGTTTATGAAAGAATCGTGTTTTTCAGCGGTAAGTCCCGTCATCGGCTGGAACCAGTGACAGTAATGTGTTGCTCCCTTTTCGATCGCCCAGTCCTTCATGGCATTGGCGATAACGTTGGCTGTATGAATATCAAGAGCCTTGTCACCGTTTACAGTTTCTTTAAAAGACTTATAAACGCTCTTTGGCAATCTTTCCCGCATCACGGAATCGCTGAAGACATTCTTTCCGAAAAGTTCGGTTACAGATTCGTAAGAATCACTCATTTGTTAATCTCCTGTTTATATCTGAATTAATTTAATTTTTCCGACAAACCGAGAATCAAAAAACATTCAATATCTATCTTTTTTAATCCCCTTAATGTCAATTTGCAACATTATCTTTCTAAAACTAAAATTTACTAGACCCTGGCCGATCTATATACACATAAAACATCTGCACAAATCCCCGAAAATGTATCCGAGAATTTTGAAACGATATTCGATTCCGAGATTTGAAAATCGCACCTTTTGAGTTCAATATCTAAAATACTCTTAATTTCTAATTTGCTGTTTTTCATATCAACCTTTCAAAATCCTTTTCTAACAATTTCGGCCAAACTTTCACAATTCAGTGAGCAATAAGCATGCCAAAAACTAGCAAAAAAACCGTAAACTCTTTTGTAACAATTATTTATAACAATATCTCTTAAAAGCTAGATTTTAAAATAATTACATTTTTGTGACTTTAATATTCTTTGTTACATATTTGTGATTTCATGACCAATAAAACACCCCGGCCAAATTTTTATGACCGGGGTGAAAAACGGATCTTGAAAGGAACCCGTTTGGCCATTAAATAGTATCTAACCTATTGCTTCCTGTCCTTTCTCACCGGTTCGAATCCGTATGCATTCATTCAGATCGAGTATGAATATTTTACCGTCGCCGATTTCCCCGGTTCTTGCCCCCTGAATTATCGCATTTACGGTCTTTTCCACATAATCTTCGTTTACTCCAATTTCAAGACGTACCTTTTTCAACAAATTGACTTCGAACTTTACGCCGCGATAACTTTCTTCGTAGCCCATTTGAGCACCGCAGCCGAGGGCATTGGTAACCGACATTTTTGCAACTTTTGCTTTCATCAATTCACTTTTTACTGCTTCCAGTTTGTGCGGCTGTATATATGCTATTATCAATTTCATTGATTATCTCCGATCTTAAAAAATTAACTTGTGCTGAAAATCTGAAATCCGCCATAAGCTTCCATACCGTGTTCCCCAATGTCCAATCCGCGAAGTTCTTCATCTTTGGTTATCCGTAAACCTATGGTCAAATCGATCAATTTAAAAACTATACCCATGCTTACTATGATAAACACTGCTATTGAAACAATGCCCACCATCTGAACTCCAATCTGCATAGGGTTGCCGCTGTAAACAAAACCTTCGTGAGCCAATCCAAGCGATTCTTTGCCGAAAATCCCAACGGCAATCGTTCCCCATATACCGCCCATACCGTGAACAGGGAATGCACCGACAGGATCATCGATCTGGAGCTTATCCAAAAGCTCGACACCGCGAACAACAATATATCCGCCTATCGCACCTATAACTAAAGCAGCCCAAGGTTCTATAAAAGCACAGGGAGCAGTAACTCCTACAAGACCCGCCAGAGCACCATTCATTGCCATTGAAAGATCAGGCTTGCCTATTCTCTTCCAGACTGTGGCCATTGCAGTTATTCCACCCAAAGCCGCGGCAAGGTTAGTATTAATGGCGACCCTGCCTATCAAAGAACCATCGCTTACGGCAAGTGTCGAACCGGCATTGAAACCAAACCAGCCGAACCACAAAATAAAAACGCCCAAGGATGCAAGAGGAATACTGTGCCCTGCAAGGACATTGGGCTTACCGTCAATACTGTACTTCCCTTTTCTGGGTTTCAAAATGATCGTACCAATTAAAGCTGCACATCCACCAACAGTATGTACTACCGATGAACCCGCAAAATCAGCGAAATTCATACCCGCAAGCCATCCGCCACCCCATACCCAGTGACCCACAATAGGGTAAATCAACGCAGATATAATAAATGAATAAGCAAGGTATGCAGGGAATTTCATTCTTTCTGCCATTCCCCCTGCTACGATGGTGGCAGCTGCACCGCAAAACGCCGCCTGAAAAAGCCAGAATGCGTAAAGAGGAACGTCTCCAACCATTGGATCAAGACCGGCTAAACACCAACCCTTTATTCCAATAAAGCCGTTTCCGCCACCGAACATCAATGCATAACCTACAAGAAAGAAACCCACAGATGCCATACAGAAATCAAGGAAATTTTTAGTCAGAATGTTACAGGTATTCTTGGCACGAATAAAACCTGCCTCAAGCATTCCGAAACCTGCCTGCATGAAAAATACAAGAAAAGCACCCAACAACACCCAGACTGTATTCAAGCCTGTTGTCAAATTGGATAAGTTTGTACTTAATTCAGGCGAATTCGCTACATTTTCACTTGCTAGTACTTTTGCTGCAAATCCAAACAATAAAATTACTGAAATACTCAGTCCTTTTTTAACTCTCAGCATGTTATTTCTCCAATCTAAACTTCAAAAAGTTACAGGGTTAAGGCCAGGGCCTGTAATATTGAAGTATTCAACACTTAACAACGGCCATGCCAGAAAACGGAAAAATATTATAAACCTATAATTATTAAGTACTTATATTCTGATAAGCTAAATATTTGGTTTTAAGACTTGCAACATTATTGTAACTTCATAAACTTAAATTACATTTTTGTCAGTTTATAAAAAGTAGGAAATAAAATCTGTAAAAAAACATGCCCCACTAAAGTGAGGCATGTCTGCAGTGAGTTAAAAGGAATGGTCAGCCGATTAACCCTTGATAAAGTCGGGTAAAACTTTAATTTCTAACCTATAGCTTCATTCCCTTTTTCACCTGTACGGATCCGTGTGCATTCACTCAGATCGAGTATGAATATTTTACCGTCGCCGATTTCCCCGGTTCTTGCCCCCTGAATTATCGCATTTACGGTCTTTTCCACATAATCTTCGTTTACTCCAATTTCAAGACGTACCTTTTTCAACAAATTGACTTCGAACTTAACGCCGCGATAACTTTCTTGGTAGCCCATTTGAGCACCACAGCCGAGGGCATTGGTAACCGACATTTTTGCAACTTTTGCCTTCATCAATTCGCTTTTTACCGCTTCCAGCTTGTATGGTTGGATATATGCTATTATTAATTTCATCTTATTGCCTCCTTGTGATTTTTAGGTTGTGCTGAATATCTGGAATCCGTTATAGCCTTCCATTCCATGCTCACCGATGTCAAGTCCTTTGAGTTCTTCTTCTTCAGATACTCTCAGGCCGACAGTCTTCTTAATCACAATGAACATTATAAGGCCGGCACCGAAGGCCCAGACAAAAGCACTTCCAGCACCTAATATTTGAACACCGAGCTGTCTGACTCCTCCGCCATAGAACAGTCCGCTTTCCATATTAAAGAGCCCTGCCGCTATGGTTCCCCAAGCACCGCAAACCCCATGAACGCTCACTGCCCCCACAGGGTCGTCAACCTTGAGAACATAATCGATGAATATAACGCTGAAAACTACAAGAGCTCCGCCAAATGCGCCTATCATGATCGCACCTGCAGGAGTAACTCCGTCACAGGGAGCGGTGATGGATACCAGGCCCGCCAAAGCACCGTTTAGTGCCATGGAAGCATCGGGTTTTTTTAATACGATCCAAGCAACGATCATGGCAACTATGGCACCGGCTGCAGCAGCAAGATTAGTGGTCACAGCAATGTAACCTATCGAACCGTCACCGGCTGTTGTACTTCCCGGATTGAAGCCGAACCAGCCGAACCACAGGATGAACACACCCAAGGCTGCAAGAGGTATATTGTGACCTAAAATGGCTTTGGGTTTGCCGTCTGCTCCGTATTTTCCGTATCTCGGCCCCAGAACTATGGCACCTGCAAGAGCAAGCCATCCACCTACTGAGTGAACTACAGTTGATCCCGCAAAATCCAGGAAACCCAAATTTTCCAGCCATCCTCCGCCATCAAGCAATCCGCCCCAGGCCCATGAGCCGAATATGGGATAGATAAACATTGTGATGACAAAACTGTAAGCAAGATAGCCCACGAATTTCGTACGCTCTGCCATGGCACCTGATACGATCGTTGCTGCGGTGGCTGCGAATACAGTCTGGAAGATCAAAAAGGTCCAGTTCCAGTTAGTGACTCCTTCTACTCCCGCAAGTCCGAAAAGGGTTGTTCCAAACAAACCGTTACTTTTACCGAACATCAAACCAAATCCGATCAGAAAGAAAGCTATCGTCCCCACTGAAAAATCCATCAGGTTCTTCATTATGATGTTCACCGCATTCTTTGCCCTGGTAAAGCCAGCCTCTACCATTGCAAAACCCGCCTGCATGAAAAACACCAGGAAAGCTGCGATGCATGTCCAAACTATGTTCAGATTCATCTGCAATTCATCTTTTGCTGCTTCTACAGCTGCCGGATCCGAGCCCTCCGCTATCAATGGCACGGCAAAGAATATTAACACTATTGAACCGCTTATTAACCTTTTCATTTTCTTATCCTTTGTGAAAAAACTTCTTAATATTTTTTAACTAAAAACTTGTCGACAGACTCACGCCCCAGTAAAAATAGTCACTTTTTTTATCGAAAGCATCGGAGTCCTTGATGTCATTATCTAGCAATGTTACATAATTGACACTCGGAGCGATCGTAAAACTTCCTACTCTGAAAGGCAGCGATGCATTTAATGCAAGGTCGTTAAGAGCTGAATCATCCACACCCCAGTAAAATTCGTTATAAGAGCTGCTGCCCCATCCCAAACCTGCGCCGAGTTCCAGACCGGGCATTTCAGAACCTAGTTCAACCGTATGACCGATCCCGAGATTCACATAAGTACCGTCGGCAGAATCTATGTCGTGATATACCGTAACAGAAGGACTTAAGGTCATATCAAGACCTATCGACCAGTAAAGTTCCGTGGTATCCGGCACCACACTTGGAAAATGATAATTGATCGCACCTACCTCGGCGGTAATAACTTCTGTAATTTCAAATGAATATCCACCGAAATAATCAAGCTCAGTAAACTCACCGCTTTCGCCATTTTCGCCGGTCATATCCATATTTCCCCATACTCCGCCGGAAAATCCCCCATAACCTATAGTAATTCCGGGCTGAAAAACGGGCTCATCGGTCAGATTCTGACCTCGCCAGATATACTTTCCGAAAAAATCCGCCGTCAGATCGACATTTACTTCATCTTCTGCAAATAAACTTCCTGCTGCCAGAAAAGTAATTTGCAGACACATTGCCGTTAGAATAATCTTTCTTAACATTTTGATTCCCCTTAAAAACAATAAAACAAAAAACTTTAAAAACTTCTGACCGGCCGGGTCTGAAAAATTTATAACAAAGGGCATGCCAGTTAAATTAGTGTGGTACGTAAGCTCTTTTATATTAAAGACTTATAAAATTATTATTTATTTATTGAAAAAAATTATCCCACATTATTGTTTATATTAATTTATTATGTTACAATTATGTAAGATTAAAAGAAATAAATTACATTTTTTTGCAAAACAAAAAAATAAAGCACATTTTTGAGGCTCAAGCAATGGACAAGGTAAAAAACAGGCACTTACAGGAACTGGAAACACTTTTCAAGATCAGTCAGATCATAGCTGCCGGTGAAAATCAGAAACAGGTACTTGCCGAAGTACTCGATACTCTCGATGCCGATCTTAAAATGAGAAGAGGAGTGATTACACTACTTTCGCCGGATAGAAAAAAAATATGGATTGACGTAACCCACGGTTTTTCCGAAACAAAAAAACTCAGGATCAAATACCAAATGGGAGAAGGTATTACCGGACAGGTCATTCAAACAGGTGAACCCAAGATCGTCCCCCAGGTATCTCAGGAACCGGATTTTCTTAACAGGTTTGACAGGCCCAGCAAGATACAGGAAGAGATCAGTTTTATCTGTGTTCCCATAAAGATAGATCAGGACGTCATCGGCACTATATCCGTTGACCGAGCTTACGACAAGTCAGCACCTTTAGATGAAGACGTCAGGGCTCTTACCATTGTAGCAAGTATGATCGCAAACGATCTCAAAACAAGGCGGGAAGCTGCAATCCAGAATCAGATGCTGGAAGATGAGAATATCCGACTCAGAAACCAGCTTGAGGACCGCTTCCGTCCCGAAAACATCATCGGAAACTCCAACGCAATGCAGGATGTTTACCGCCAGATACATCAGGTCGCTCCTTCGGACACTACTGTCTTAATAAGAGGAGAATCCGGCACCGGTAAGGAACTGGTGGCTCATGCAATACACTACACAAGCCATCGAAATTCAGGGCCTTTCGTAAAAGTGAACTGTGCCGCCCTGAACGAAAACCTCCTGGAAAGTGAACTTTTCGGCCATGAAAAAGGAGCATTCACTGGAGCCGTTCAGCAGAGAAAAGGAAGGCTTGAAGAAGCCGAGGGAGGAACGCTGTTTCTTGATGAGATCGGAGAATTTTCTCCTGCAATGCAGGTAAAGCTACTTAGGGTACTGCAGGAAAAGGAATTTCAGAAGGTCGGAAGCAGCAAAACTTTAAAGGCTAATGCAAGAATTATCTGCGCAACTAACAGAGACCTTGAAAAGGACGTTGAAAATAACGATTTCAGGCAGGATCTTTATTACCGGATAAATATTTTTCCAATATTTCTGCCGCCCTTGCGAGACAGGAAAGATGATCTACTTCTGCTTGCAGATTATTTCATCGAAAAATACTCCAATAGGATGAACAAGGACGTCCGCAGGATCAGCACCCCGGCGATAAACATGATGGTGGCGTACCATTGGCCCGGTAATGTCAGGGAGTTGGAAAACTGCATCGAAAGGGCCGCCCTGCTTTCCAGCGACGGTGTTATTCACGGACACCACCTGCCTCCTACGCTCCAGACTTCGGATGCAACTGACACCGTAGGCACCGGCACTTTAAAGGAAAGGACGAGATTATTCGAAAGGGACATCATTGTGGATGCCCTGAAGAGAACTAACGGAAATGTCGCAGCCGCTGCAAGGGATCTGGGAGCCACCGCGAGAGTTATAAGGTATAAAGTCAAGGATCTGGATATAGATATCAACCACTACAAGAGAAAAAAATGATCAGCCCTGAACAAAAGATGCATCACTGTCCTGGAATTCTCTTTTGATCCGTGAAATCAGTACCTCCCGGTCGATCGGTTTACAAAGATAATCTCTTGCGCCCATTTCATAAGCAGTGGTTCGAATCGATTCTCCATCCAGCGCCGATACAAAAATAACCGGGATATTTTTTGTACCCGGCCAATCTTTTAATTTACCGAAAGTGACAAACCCGTTCATTTCGGTCATCAATATATCTACTAGAATGAGATCAGGTGATTTGAACTTAGCAAGTTCTATTCCATCCTCGCCGGACTTAGCGGTCATTATACAGTATCCGGCATCCCGTAAAATTCGGGAAATATTTTTTACCGATGACTTGTCATCATCAATTACAAGTATAGTTTTAGGCGCCATCTTTATATCCTCCGCCAAAAACTTTAATTTCGGATCGATTCTTGCCTCAGCAACCCTTTAATTAAAGTATTGAAAACATTCTCCACAAAACAAACCTCATGCAATAAAAATCGTCCATAAATTGTTTAAAAATTAGCAAAACTTGCAAATTCAGCATAATTTAACTAAAATTGATGAATTGAAAAATTAGTTTTTGGTTATTATTCAAAGCAAGGAAGGTTTAATATCATGAAAAGAAGGCAATTCCTGAAAAGAACTCTGGCATTAACAGCGGCTTCAGCAGTTTACCCACATCTGCTTTTGGGGATGCAGTCACCCCCGACTCCGCCCCATAAAAAGAAAGTGCTGAAAGGGTTTATCGTATCCGATGCACATTTCGGCTGGGACAATGACACTCAGCCGGCACCTAAAAAACAGGCAGCTATGATGCAGATGATACTTAAAAAATTTCCTGATCTCGACATCTTCTTCGATACGGGTGACGCTCATCACAACGGTAAAGACCGCAACGACGAAAGAAGGCAATGGACAGAGATAATCCCGGGCATAGCAAGCAGACTGCCATTTTATTACGTTCCGGGAAACCATGAGATCACACATAATTCCGCAGGTGACGACGAATTCATATGCAACGAACTCGGCAGCCTTTCCTGCAGGCCTTACTACAGTTTCGATATGTATGGAATTCATTTCGTTTCGATCCCGGAACTGGTTAGAGCTGTTTATGTAAACCACGAAACCATTGAATGGCTTAAAGCCGACCTCGAACTGAATAAAGACAAAACTACCATCCTGCTTTCCCACAACAATATAATTGGAACCACCGGGCCTTTCGAAGAGGGTTACAGAGGCCTTGTCAACAGTGAAGAACTCACAGAGATCATGAACAAATATCCAAATGTAATCTCATGGATGCATGGTCATAATCATAATTATGAAATCGTAAAAAAGTTCAATAAGCTGTTTGTTTCAAACGGAAGGATCGGAGGATTCGACCCAAGTCACGGCAAATACGGACTCGGTGGCGTCTATTTTGAGATCACAAAAGATCAGCTGAAAGTAAAATGCTATAGTGCTGAATTCGACCAGTACCTCGAGAAAAAAGATGAGTCACTTACCCAGTCCATAAAAACCGATACCACCCTGGACTTTGCTAAGCTTCCTTCATATACCTTCGGTTACGGCGGAGCAAGAGACGGTCAGAAAATACCTGCATACATCCATTACGCATCACAAAATAAAAATGCGGAACTCTTCTTTGCAGGTACCCCAACCGAGATAATTAATGACGACCCCAGCTTCGAACTTTTCATGGCAAGAGAATCAAGGCGGGGACAACACTGGCAACTGATGGGATCATCATTCCATGCTCCAGGGAAAAATCAAGGTTATAAATGGATGGACCCCGGCATAAAAATATTCAAATCAAATCCGAAGATCGAAAGAGTAAGAATGAAGATACCCGGAAGAAAGCAGGATCAATACACATATTACCGCACAGCCCCCGGCCATAAATACCAGGCATACATGGAACTGGATGCGAATAACGGAAGACAGAATGTCGAGCTTCAGTTCCTCCTGCACGACCGAAACGGAAAGGAGATAAAAAGATCCGAAAAGCAGAACTGGAGGCTCGCTCCGGGCCTGAACTACAAGAAAACTTCATGGACCATCCCACAGATAAAAGACGTAAAAACCATTTATAGCGACAAAGAATCTGACAATGTTCTGCATCTTTCCGTTGAAGTGAACTTCACAGATTTGGACTCTCCGATACTTTTGAAAACCTTCGAACTTACAGCAGATAAGGCATACAAGAACACTGAAGACCCGGCTCTTACAGTAGATGGTAAAAAATACAGTCACAACGGAAGCTTGAAAGGGATAGAATCAGCTAAGGTTGAAATACCCAATCTGCGGAAAGAAAGGTACGCGATAACCGCCAATGCACAAGGCTCCAAAAAAGTCACCTGGCTGATAAGGCAAAGCGGTATTGACTGGCAGGTCAGGAACGCTCCCGTAGCAGATAAAGATAACCACCTTGAGATAGGCCCGCTGCGAAATACGTTCTCAGGACAGAATGAAATCGTTATTTCACCTTCGGTACATGTATTAGAGCCTTATTTCAACCGCCTGAAAGATATCCAAAAGGCAAAAGTTTACCCCATCAACAGGGGTAATAAGAACCTCAAGATAGAAATAGCAAAAGCGGGCGGAAATCCGCATATAGAAGTAATCTCTTACAAGAAGCCCAAAAACGTAAAAGGAGCCGAGGATTGGAAATACAAGGATAATATCCTGATGATCAAACCGGGCAAAAATAAAATATCCGAAATTGCATTCTAAACTGAAATAAATTACAATCAGTTACGTTATTAAATATGCCCTTTTTCCAAAACAAAGAGGAAGGGCATAATGTTTATCAAGGAGAAAGGATTTATGAGTAAAAAAGGAATCAATCGGCGTCAATTCATTAATAATTCTTTAAAAACCACCGCAGCAGCTGCAATAGGTTCATCGCTTATTCCAAAATTCATAAATACAGCTTCTGCTGTACAGAATAAGAATGCCTTAAAAGGTTTTATCGTTTCTGATGCTCATATCGGATGGACAAAACCTGATCAGCCGTCACTCGATACACAGCTGCGGCTTATGGAACATATCGTAGAACGCTTTCCCGACCTCGATGTTTTTCTGGATACAGGCGATGCTCACCATAACGGGCAGGACCGGGACAAAGAAAGAGGACAATGGTCAGATGTCATACAGGGAACACCTTCTCAGATACCTTTCTATTACGTTCCCGGAAACCACGAGATCACACATACATCTGCAGGCGACGATGAATTCATCTGCTCGACTTTCGGCTCAATTTCGTGCAGGCCTTATTACAGTTTTGATATTAAGAACATTCATTTCGTCTCTCTTCCGGAAATGGTAAGAGCGATATACATCCCTAAGGACGCATTGCAATGGCTAGAGCTTGACCTGGAGGCAAACAAAGACAAAACAACAATTCTTCTTTCGCATAATAACATCCGAGGCACCACAGAAGATCAGGGAGCGTACAACTACCGAAGTCTAATTCACAGCGACCAGCTGATGAAGATCATGAACAAATATCCAAATGTCATTTCATGGATGCACGGTCACCATCATACCTATGAGATCGTTCAGAGTCACCAAAAACTTTTCGTGTCAAACGGAAGAATCGGCGGATTCGACCCAACCGGATGGGACGGAGAATTCGGACAGGGGAATCTCGGAGGAATATACTTCGAAGTGACAAACAAAGGACTTACCGTAAAATGCTACAGTGCTGAAAAAGAATGTTTCCTCGACCAATTAGGAAGAGATGCAGTCTTTACAAAGACACTGCCTACAAAGACATCTTTCGATTCGTCAAAGCCTCATGTTTACAGTTACGGCTACGGGGGGGCAAGAGACGGCCAGAAAATTCCCGTATTCAATCACCATGCAAACTCAAGGGGTTCAGCAGAATTGATCATCACCGGTACAGATTCAGAAGTCATAAATGACGACCCCGAATTCGAACTTTTTTATGCAAGAGAAAAGAAGAACAGAAAAACCGGCCAGGTCGATATAAAGCACATGCTCATGGGGCAAACCCTTGACGGTGACGATGAGACCTGGAAATCCAATCACCCAGGGGTCGAAATTTTTAAAACAGACAAAAATATCACCTTAACTGTCCCAAAAAGAAATCACTCAAGACACACCTATTACCGCGTAGCACCGAACAGAAAATATAAAGTCACTTACGATATCGATGCAAATGAAGGCGGACAGAAAATGGATGTCACTTTTAAAGTTCACGACAGAGCGGGGAATCTTTTAAAAACCATCCCCACAGAAAATTTCACATTAGAAAAAGGCAAAGTAAATCTTCGGGCAACGGTAAAACTACCCTCATTCAGTGAACATAAGGACATTTATTCTGATGCAGAAAGCGATGAAAGCATCCATTTATCAGTTGACACCACCTTCTCTGAAATAAAACATCCCGTAAAAATAAACAAGGTCGAACTTTCCTTTGCAGATGCAAAAGGTAAAACAAAAGATGCCGGTGTCATCATCAACGGAGGCAAGTACCAGAAAATGGGTACGATTAAAAAAGGACAGCTTGCAAAATTCAACATTCCCAAACCTTCAAAAAACAGGTCAACCTGCAAAGTAATGGCAAAAGGAAACCACACGGCCTCATTTCTTATCAGGCAGAAAGGTTCTGACTGGCAGGTGAGAAACGCAACGGTAGTGGACAAAGGCGACTCACTTAAGATCGGACCGATCAGAAATAAATACTCTCATAAAAAAGAGATAATAATCAACCCGACAAAGCCGACAAATACACCGTATGTAAATAAATTCTTCGGCATAGACTCAGTTTCACTGTCACCTTTAAACCGGCGAAATGACACCATAAAGATCGACATCATGAAACTGGCAGCACCGAAGGGAAAAATCCTGATCCCCACATTCGGGAAAAAAATACAAGTAACCGGCCCGATCGATTCGTTAAAACAAATTAATAAATATGCGCTGCTGGAAGTCTCAAAACCCGCAACCATAGAAATAAGCGTAGGCTGAATAAAAACAAAAAGCTGTGGAGGCATAAAATGAACAGAAGAAAATTTCTTAAAACAACAGGCAGCACTTTTTTAGCCGGTGCGATGCTTAAAACAGCAACTTTATTTGCCTCTGAAAATGAACTTTTTTCTGAATTACAAAATACCGGAGATAATTTTGAATTTGCCCTACTGGCTGACACGCACATTGGCTCAAGGAAAAACTCAAGATACTACTCCTATCAACAGTCAATAAAGGAGATCAATCGAAACCATGAATGCAAATTCATGTCAGTGGTCGGCGATATCGTTGGAAGTCATAAAGAAGCTCAATTCAATAACTTTATCGAACTGACAAAACAATTCGAAGGTACTCCTATTCCGGTACACGGAAATCATGACGGAAGGTTCCCCTGGAAAGGATACCTCAGAACACAGGCAGAATTGGGTGCACCGGCTGACAGGACATATTATTCATTCGACTGCGGAAAATGGCACTTTGTGTCATTTCCCTCACTTATACCCCAGGAGAGTCCGGAAGAAAAAGAAATATTCAGTTGGTTCGACATGGATCTTCTTAAAAATAAAGACCGGCCGACTATGGTCTTCATCCATCACCATATGCTGCCTATCGGTCTCACCCAGCTTGAGTTTTACAACCACCCCTACCGCCAGAGAAAAGACATCCTTGAAACGATAATAAAATACGGCAACGTAAAATATGTCTTCATGGGTCATGTCCACAACGGAATACAAACTTCAGTTAAAACTGCATGGCATTACAAGGGAGCTAACTTCATACTTGTCCCCACTACCGTGCCTCCACGTCCTTTCGGCGAAGAATATCCGCCTTTCGAAGATGGATTTGAAAAAGGAGGTTACTATCTGACACTTAAAGTAAAGGGGAGAGATGTCTCAATCTTCGGCCATTTAAACCATGTTAATACCATCCGTAAATATCCTGATAAATTCGATGAGTTCAAACCCGAGATTGAACCCAAATGGCTCACAAAGATCATCAAAAGAGATACTTATTCAACCATAAAGAACGGTTCCTTCGAAGAAGGCATGAAATACTGGTTTACCCCCTACAGATACAAAACAGATAACGACCCTGCCTTCATTGCCAAAACCGTTCAAAACCCGGTAAATAAAAACAATGCCCTCTACCTGCAGTCTGAGCTGAAAGGAAGAAGGTGGGCATTTGACGAACTTAATTGCGCTTACCAGATCGTAAAACCCCAGCCGGAGAAACATCCCGTTTTGAAATTAAAATACAGCCCGCAGAAAATCTCAGAGTTTTCAGGAGCATACATCTGTGCTATATCATATAAAGATGAACAGCCTATCTGCCTGATGCTTTTCTACTACGGTGACGACAGAAAAGTGAAATACACTCCGAGATCACTCTACTATAATGCAACCTATGAAAACTCATCTGCTGCCTCACTTTCAAAAATGGGAAAAGACCACAAGGCACTTTTTTATAAACTTCCTTCAGATACCGGAAAAACTCACACCCTAACCTTCGACATTAAAGACCTCTATGAAAAGTCACTGCAAGCATCATCCATATATAAATCATACACCGCAAATAGAATCCTGATCGAACTGGGGGTATTTGCAGGCAAGACAAATGATTCCCATTCTTCGGCGTTTTATGACGAAGTATTCCTTGAATATAAAGATAAACCGGTAATTTCTAAAATAAACAAAAGACCTATCAGGCCGTCAAAGAACCTATTTAAAACTGAATTCGGAATTAATAAATAAATTAACATTGACTTGCTGAAGCTTTTTTCCTATATATAAGCTTAAGTTTAGTCCGGAAAAATTGGAGGTAACAAATGAACAGAAGGCACTTCTTAAAGAAGGCCAGTGCTTTTGGCTGCACTTTGGCCGTTTCGAGTTTTTTGTATGCGCATAACCAGCAGAAAGAAAAATACAATGTAATTTTTATCATGGCTGATGATCTCGGTCCTGATGAACTAAGCTGTTACGGCTCAAAAGAAATAAACACGCCAAACATCGATAAGCTCGCAAATAACGGTACTTACTTCAATACTGCATACACCTGCCCTGTCTGTGCCCCTTCCAGGGTGCTTGTAATGACGGGAAGATACGGCCAACTCACTAAACATTACAACATGGGTTCCAGGCCTGGCGGGCCGAAAAACTTTGAACCACACCTAGATTTCACTGCCACTGAGCCCACATTTGCAAAAATACTGAAAAACAATGGCTACAAAACCGCGATCGCAGGTAAATGGCAGCTTGTACCGCCTACCTTCAAAAAAATATATGATGCGGGCTTCGATGAATACTGCGTGTGGCGCATAGGTCACCAAGAAGGCTACGGCAGAAGAGAAAAACATCCCGAAGGAAGAACATCGAAAGCAGGTTCAAGATACTATCACCCTTCTATTGAGAAGAATGGCGAATTGCAGAAAACAAAGCCCAGCGATTTCGGCCCGGATATGTACACAGACTTTCTGATTGACTTTATGAAAAGAAACAGGGAAGCCCCTTTCCTGCTTTATTATCCTGCATGTCTGCCCCACAGACCGACAGGGCCGACACCGGACGATCCCGACCAGCCGATCGAAAACACCTTCAAGGCACTTAAATGTAACATCGAATACCTGGACAAATTAGTCGGCAGGATCACAAAAGCTGTGGATAAGCTGGGACTGAGAGAAAAAACAGTAATTTTCTTCGGCGGTGACAACGGAACGGAAAAAAGAGGCAAAAACACACCCACTGAAAGAGGAGCACGGGTACCTCTTATTACAAATTGTCCCGGCCTTATTAAAGATCAGGGAGCTCTTGACACCTTAACGGATTTTTCCGACCTGACACCTACATTCACTGATCTTGCGAACGCAAAGCTTCCCTCTAAATATGAATTCAGCGGCAAAAGCCTGATGCCAGTACTGACAGGTAAAACAAAGCATCACCGCGATTGGATCTTCAGCTACATGGGACAGTTCAGAATACTAAGAACGGACAACTACCTGCTTGAACTGGAATGCCCTGACTATAAAGGAGACTTTTACTACACCAACGGCTACCATGATTTCGAAAAATACGAAAACGTCACTGACTCAGATAATCCAGAACATGTAAAAGCCAGAAAGAAATTTGATAAAATTCTGAAAAAACTCCCATGTCCCGACCTCACAGTTGACCAGAGGATATGGTTTATAAAATATCTTGAAAATTACAACCCCGAATTCGAAGGATATAAAAAAGTTTACCCCGATAAACTTAAGAAAAATCCGCAACTAAAGGGAAGCAAGACTAAAGAGTCTTAAATACCTTTCCTCCTTTGAAGAAGCCGACCCATCTTTCATGGTGGGCGGCTTTATTTTTTATGAAAATTCAAATTAACAATAATTTTTTTATTTAACTTTTATGGTTTTGCTTTCAGGGCCTTTTCTATTCCAGAAATCAACTGCTCTGACTCTGTAGTAGCCGGTGTCGTCCTCATCTCTTGAATGAATGAAGGAAGTGCAGAGAAGGTCAGGTTTGTTTATCCTTTTAAATGGACCGTCTGGTGAGTCTGAATGAAGTACTTCATAAGTTTTTATGAACCTTGAGCCCTCTTCCCAGAATATGAGGACATCTTCGTCGTCATCATCAAGACCGGGATAAACTTCTGAAAACAGGCCTTTTATTTTTTCAGGCGACTTGCCGGGGTCTTTGCTTATACAAAAGAAGGTCACGGTATGAAGCGGCAGTTCGATATTGGCAGTAAGCTCGGTTCTGTCAAGGTCTTTTATTTTTTCTGCCGGCTGAATTTCCTGGGCGTTCCTGAGTTTTTCTATGTGTTCATCTTCGGGTTCTGCGGGACTTCCCATTTGGGTCCAGAGTTTGTATGTGTTTACATGACCGGAGTCGATGGTATAACGAGCTATTTTAGAATTTTTAAAGGGGATGTTTTTCAATTTTAAAATGATATTGTAATTCTGCTGTCTTTTGTAATCGGATTCATGAGCGTAAATCATCAGGGCCAGTTGGTTATCATTTCTTTTTGTTGCAAAAATACCGACATTTTTTTCGGGATCAAAACCTTCTGTTTTGCAGACACTGTTTCCTAAAAGTGACATGAGGATCATCTGATTGTGGACAGGCTGTTTTATCAGGGCAAATTCTTCGCCGTCGCCGAACCATTTGAAATTTGTCCTGTTGATCCAGTCGCCGATGAACGCATTGTCGTTTGCCAGCCGGAAGTTAATGCCCATTTTATGGATTAGACGGTGCCAATGGTCGGTAACCTGTCTTGCAACGTAAGATGCATACCAATGGTCTTTTCTGTAGGGTTTATCGAAGTCCCTCCAACAGCACTTAACATCAGATTCATTATTAACAAAAAGCTTGTCTATGAGCTGGGGATATTTTGAGATTATTTTTTCGGTGGTTTCAATGTCCCTTTCTACCTGTGTAGGCTGCCATTTTTTATTGTGGTAGGAGATGAAATCCATTCTAACGCCTTTGACTCCGACACCAAATTTCGAACCGAAATAGCTCTCCCCTTCCATGCAGTGCTCGATCAGACCGAAAACATAATCAGAATGCCTGTTTGCAACCCCGGGGCCGCCGAATTTCAGTTGAGGGTCTGCCTCTTTGAGGCCTTCGCTGCATGCATCGTAATATTTATAGAATTCTTCCTTGTCCCAATCCCAATGGTAATCGCCGTCTGGTTCATTCCATGTTTCGAAGTACCAGCTACGAACTTCTTGTTTGCCATAACGGTCTTCCAGATGGAGGGCGAGGTCTTTAACGAGTCTTTTCCATTGGCGAAGCTGGTTGTCATCGTTGAAATCGGAGAAGTGATTGGAAGGATTTCCCATAATTTCAAAAAACATTTTCTGACCGCTTTTTATGATCGCATCGATAAAATTATCCATTTCGGACCAGTCGTAAGTCGGATTTTCTGAATTCATGTTCTTTACCGTTACCAGGTCCAAAAGATCATGCGGACGCTGGTAGAGCATACCCTGATGAGGTACTGAGCCGATGAGGTACATATTCTGCTGCTGAACAGAGTCGGTGTAATCCATGGCGAGCCCTGATGCGTTCCAGAAATGATCGAGGTTTCCTATCTCGGCGGAGCAGTCAACTTCAAAAGTGTAGTTTGTCTTTTCTGCTGCAACCAGAAAATTTGGGTTAAAGAGTAAAGATATAGTAATTAAGATTAACAGAGACCTGACTTTTATCATGGCTACCTCCTGTAAATAATTTTTTCATAGCTTGAGGTATTTTAGCCTAAAGTTAATACTTTTCAAGCGATTAATTGGTTTATCGCTATTGATATAAAATGTCTTTCAATTTTTCGGACTCTTCGAATGATATAAAGGCATCATTGTAATCCGAGCGAATGACAGACTGGTCTTTTTGTTCGAAGGCTTCGACAAAAGTTTTTAGTTCCTGGTGGAAATCTTCAAAATCCTTTTTGCCCCGGTATGAAAAGTCTTCGTCTTTTATTTTTCCACAAGCGGAGTTGGCATAAAAATCGACGACAATATCTGCACCAATTGACTTTATGGAAAGTGTGCATTGCCAATCTCGGCTTGACCATGTATGACTATGAGTTACAAGTACTTTATTTTTCATTTCCATAATCCATGCTGCGTTGTCGAAGGTAGTGACCTTTTCTGATCTGGGGAGTATTATATTGTTCGCAAAACCGGTGATTTTCTTGACTTCAGAAGAAGTTATATACCTTGCCAGGTCAATGTAGTGAATGCCTTGGTCGCCGGTGATGCCTCCTGAACGCTCAACGAGATAAGCATCGGGATATGATTCAATAACCGGATCTGCTGCAAGAGGCCCTGAAAAACAAAAAGACAATGTCGTTATAGAGGAGGTGTCTATTTTCTTTAGAACTTTATTAAGTGCAGGGCTGTACCTGTTTACGAACCCTACAGAGTGGAGGACGGGATCGTTTTTAAACAATTCCTTTATTTTTTCACCGGTTTTTATATTATGACACGGAGGTTTTTCCATGAATATCGGTATTTTGTTTTCGGTGCAGTATTCTATAACCGGAAGACGGTATCTGCGGGGTGTTAAAAGCATTACGAAATCCGGGTTTGTGTCTTCGATGATCTCGCTAAAATCTTCCGAGTATTTACAGTTTATTCTCTTTGCCAGTTTCCTGGCTCTTTGAAGGTCTAAATCGCAAACCCCGACTACTTGCAGTTCTTTTATTTTCTCTACAGATCTATAATGTGTACCGGCGATCAAACCTGCCCCGATGAAGACTGTTTTAATCATTCTCTTCTCCGAGAGCAGTGCAGGCGACGAATATTCTCATCTGTTCTTTGCTGTCGTTGATAAGACCGTGGCTGTGGCCTTTACGGGTAATAATGAAATCACCTGCTTTGACAGGCTTTTTTTCTCCGTCGATAACCATGGTTCCGTTACCTTCTGCGATAAAGTAAATTTCTTCATCATCGGTATGAGTGTGTTCTCCGATAGTCGTGCCGGGTTCGATGATGTCATCATGGACGAATTTAAAGCCCGGGGTTTTCTTTTCATAATCGCCGATGTAATCAGTGCAATGTACGATTCCGGAGCCTTCGTGACAGTTTTCAATTTTTACCGAATTTGCCTGCGATCTTTTTATTAACATGATTAATTCCTTTAAGAATTCAGAGATTTTATTTTAATAGAAATCGAGGGCTTACGAAATAATTTTTTATCGAAAGAAATTTATCACAGAGATCTGTAAAACCTTTCTTTGTCCTTATGTTTTTTGATCTGATATATAATGGGAAATTTGTGCACTATCATACCGTCGAGATCTATAAGGGCTGGTTCATCTTCGTTTATGATTATGTTCGAATGCTTGAGGTCGCCGTGAGTTATTGAATTTTCGTGCATTTTTGCTATGAGTTTCCTGGTTTTTTTCAAATAGTCGGTCTTCCTTGAGTCAAGGATGCTTTTGTCTTCTAATACAGATCTGAGATCGGGGCCATTTATGAATCGCGTTATTATATAGGAATTATAAAGTAAAGGACCTTTTTTATGTTCTATATAGCACACAGGTTCCGGAGTTTTAATGTTAAGGAATATAAGTTTTTTGGAGTGCAGCCAGTTCCAGAAGGCACGGGATCTTTTGATCATATGGCGAAGCGAGTGCAAAAGTCCTTTATTATTATAGCGTTTTACGACCATGTCAGTGTCCGCATATTTTATCTTAGAAACAAAAGTTGTATTTCCATTTTTCAGTATATCCCCTTTTTGCATCAGATAATCAATGTTTCGAATGAAATTTTCAAATTGTTCCCGGTCAAAGAATTTTCTGTCAAAAGTGCCGCGGTAATTATCTATTTCAAATGTATAATAAGAGCTGCATGTTCTGAGGGATTTTTTGAGGTGTTTTTTCAGATTTTTCCTCGCTCTTTTTTCCAAGATTTTTTCCAGTTTCTTCAAAATCGATCTGTTGTATTCCCAGCTACGATTGGATAAATATTCTTTGATAATTTCGTCATGATCTTTTTTGGTAAGGTCACCGATTGAAGCAATGAAAATAGCTAGTTGAACCAGGCTCTTATTCTTAGATAAAGGTTTATCTCTGAAAACCATCTCTGCGGGGTCAAGAGTGAATATTTCATTATCTTTCATCATGAAATTACCCAAATGGAGATCAGTCTGATACACGCCCTTTTCATTTATTTTTGAGACATGCCGAATGATCTTATAAATAAGCTGCATCTTTTCTTTTTCGTCATCCAGAGATTTATAAATATCAATTAACGGCGTTGAATTGTTTACTTTTGATTCTACAACTGCCCAGCGGCGATCCTCGCATTGACCGTAGAAAAGGGGTTCGGGGGCGAGAATTTTTCGTTGCTTTAATTTTGAAAGGCCTTTCCACTCTTTTCTTAAGTGAAGGCGTGATTTCAGGGGGGATTTAAAAACTTTCAAAATTACCTGCTTGCCGTCATATAATGCATCGTATACATCCCTTTTTCCAGGCAGTTTGCGCAGATTTTCGGTGCAGAGCACAGAAGCTGTAAACCCTTTTTCCTTTCCTGTTTTTATATTAATTTTAAGTTCGAAATTTTCCATCTGCACCCGGGATATTTTATAAAGTCTATACTTTATAAGAAATTTTGAGGAAATGAAATAGTTTTTTGATCCTCGCAAAAGTTTGCCGGGTTATTTTATAAGTTTAGATAATTTACTCGAGAATTTTTCGAGATTAACATCGAGCTTGAGGTCTGCATATTTATCATAAATTGTTTTGCCAAGTGTGATTATTATAAGCTTAGCGTTGTAATTTTTAGCTGCTCTTGCAAGGCTGGCTGCCGGTTCAACGGATAATGAAGAGCCTAATACAATAAAGAGGTCTGTTTTTTCAAGCAACTCCTGTGAAGCCTGGATCGCTTTTGGTGGTATGGGGTCTCCAAAAAATACGATATCCGGCCTTATAAGTTCGCCGCAGGAGCAAAGAGGTATGCTTTTTTTGTCGATCTTTTCATTTACGGTTTTAATATCGAAAGACTTCTGGCAGCTGGTGCAATGGAAGTCAAGTACGTTACCATGAAATTCTATGACATTTTTGGAGCCCGCTTTCTGGTGTAAGCCGTCGATATTCTGGGTGATTATAGTTTTTAAATAGTTTTTTTCCTGGAGTTTTGCGAGTATGGAATGATTTATGTTAGGCTGCTTTTCCGCAAGTTGGTGAATATGTTTTCGTGCTATTTTATAATACTGCTTCGGGTCTGAATAGAAGAACTCAATATCGAAAGTCTGTTGAGATATGAAAGAATACAGGCCGTCGGGACTGCGAAAATCCGGAATCCCGGATGCCCTGGAGATGCCGGCACCCGTAAGAGCAACCGGGTAATTAGCTATTTTAAGGGTATCCATAAAAGCTATGGCATTTTTAAAATCTTTTAAAGACATCGTAATATTTACCAAAAAAGGAACTTCTAAAAAATACTGTCATATATTTTAATGATAATTTAAATTATCCTATCGGGAAGTGCAAATTTACCTATTTATTTAAAGGGGAAAATATGAAAATTAGTATTGATCTTGATGCAACAATCAGTGCATACCCGGAATTTTTCAGAAATTTCACCGAAGCGATGTCTTCGGAAGGACACGAGATAATCGTAATTACGGACAGGATGCAGGGAACGGAGGATATTGTTAAAAAGGAATTAGAACAATATGGTATTACTTATGATAAACTGGTTATAACCGAGAAAAAGGCCGATTTTATTTTGAAAAACAATGTTGAGGTACTTTTCGATGATACTGACAACTATTTTCTTCAACTGCCTGAGGAGGTGGCGGTCTTTAAGGTTCGAGAGCATTATAATTTTGATTTTAAGTCAAAGAAGTGGCTTTATACTGATGAAAGCGGCAGAAAGGTAAATGAAAAAGAGAGCTTATCTTGACATAGAGACAACAGGTATCAGCAGATATTCGAAAAATATTACCATTATAGGGATCGCTCTTGAGACCGGAAATGAAGAGATGGAAATGGTTCAATTATATAATGAAAATTTAAATGATGTCCGGGTTTTCGAGGCTCTGGAAGGAGTAGACGAAATTTATACCTATAACGGCTCCAGATTCGATCTTCCGTTTATAAAGTTTTCTATGGGAATCGATCTTAATAAAGAATTCGAGCACCGGGACCTGATGTATGACTGCTGGAAAAAGAATTTAAAAGGTGGGTTGAAAAAAGTGGAGAAACTGCTTGAGATAGAAAGGGAGTTGAAGGATGTTGACGGTGCCGAAGCAGTCAGACTGTGGTGGCAGTATGTAAACGGTTATGATGAGGAGGCGCTTCGGAAATTGCTGCTTTACAACAGCGAAGACGTAATTAATTTAAAGGTTTTAAGAAAAAAATTAGGGGTTGAATAATATGAAAGTAACTGCACTAGTGGGAAGCTACAGGAAAGGTAAGACCGTAGATACTCTCGTATCAAAAATACTTGAGGGTGCGAAGAGCAAGGGTGCAGATACTGAAAGAATATTTTTGATGGATAAGAAAATCGAGTTTTGCAGGAATTGCAGGAAATGTACAACATCTGAAATCGAAGGGAAACGAAGTAAGTGTATTATCAATGATGATACGGCAACGATACTGGACAGGATAGATGCAAGTGACGTGGTGGTGCTTTCTTCGCCGGTGAATTTCGGGACGGTTACGGCTGTGATGAAGAAATTTATTGAAAGACTCGCGGTTTATTATAAATGGAAGCTTGGAAAGGTTGCAGCTCCTAAAAAGAGAATCAAGGGAGGAAATAAAAAAGGTGTGGTGGTCGTGTCTAGTACGGTGCCGGCTTTTTTGGGCAGGATATTCGGAGCAAGGATTATATCGATAATGAAAGATGCATTAAAGGCAACAGGGGTAAAAGATATAGAAGTTTTTTATGTTGGTATGGTCCCAAGTTCCGCTGAGCTTTCACTTTCTGAAAAAAAGATGCAGAAAGCATATAAAATAGGAACTAAGATAAGCAGTTAATATTTTGAAAGAAGGAAGGTATTTTGATATTGAATTATCATTTGTCACTTTAAAGTGATTATGCTCAGCTGATCTTAAAAGGTTGTTAATTATGAATTCGAGAGAAAATCTATTGAGTCTTTATAGAAGAGTGGGGTATGAAAAAACCCCTGTATACTTCGTTTTAAGTCCCTATCTGGAAGAAGTCTTCAAGGGCAAATATCCTGAGGCCGAGAGCTATAGCGAATATTTCGAGTTTCCAATGGAGGTGATGACCGACCCTGGGTTTCCGTGGTCAGATGATTATGAAAATTTCGTACCGGACAGGGAATTTGAATGGAATAAATATTTTGACAAGGAAATAAAAGAAGGTTCCAGGATAGACATCTGGGGCATTGTACATGAGCCGGGAAGCAAAGAAGCACGGCATATGACACATATGCGTCATCCCCTTGCTAACGCTGGGAGCCTGGAAGAATTAAAGGAATATCCATGGCCAGAGTTTGAGAAAGCAGACTGGAGCTTTTTAAAACCTGAAGTTGAGAATGTTCATAAAAAAGAGCTGGCGTGTCATATATGGATGGAGTGTACTATCTGGGAGACAGCATGGTATTTGAGGGGAATGGAAAATCTGATGATGGATATGGCAACTGCGGATAATAAAGCGGTATTTCTTCTTGATAAAATAACCGATCTTGCTGTATTCAGGGCAAGGGAATTTGCAAATTCAGGGGTCGATATTCTTGCGTTAGGTGATGATATAGGCATGCAGGAATCGACGCTAATGTCGGTCGATCTTTACAGGCAGTGGCTTAAGCCCAGGCTTACCAGGGTTATCCGGGAGGCTAAAGACATAAAGCCGGATATTATCATCCAGTATCATTCATGCGGTTATGTGGAACCGTTCATAGATGATCTTATCGAAGCTGGGGTGGATGTGCTGAATCCGGTTCAGCCTGAATGTATGGGTTTTAAGAAAATACATGATAAATACGGTGACAGGATATCATTTAACGGTACGCTGGGTACTCAGAAACTGATGCCCTTCGGCAGCACAGAAGATATCAAAAAAGAAACCGTTAAAAATCTGAAAATTGCAGGGGATAAAGGCGGGCTGTTATGCTGCCCTACCCATATGCTGGAACCGGAAGTTCCCTGGGAAAATATTGAGGCTTATGTGGAAGCGTGCAGGAATTTCAAGTAAAGGTTAATTTTTTTAAAAAACAGGTTCACGGGAACTTAAATTAACACAGAATTTTTAATCATAGGGATCAAAGAAATACATTCCTTTTTTGTTTTCACTTTTTTCTTTCTGAGCCCCTGAGTTGGGATCTTCAACTTGTTTTCGAGTATCTTTTCTTGGTTTGTAGGAGAGTATTTTTTTTCTTTTTTGCTCGTCCATTTTTCTCAGATAGAGCCTGTCTCTTAAATCGTAGCGTCTCATTTGTTCGAATTCCTGGAATTTTTCGTTATACCTTAAATTCCGAGAGCCTTCCGGATTCGTCCAGAGATCGATTTTTACGTGCAGGCCACTTAAACGTGGTATAAGCTCGACATCCAAACGAGAATAAATGTTCCCACCTCTTCCTTTTACGTAAAGATATTTATTTATAGTTTCAGGGTTTTTAGTGATAGGAGTTTTTATTATGATCTCGTCTTTGTAACCGAATTCGGGAGCTTCATTTAATTTTTGCTCTTTTAAAACCAAGCCGCTGTTTGTATCCATTTCGACAAATCTAAGACTATATGTTTTATCATCATAATCGGTTTCGCAATAAATCCTTAAATCCGAATAGCCCCTTTGTTCTGGCTGTTTTAAATTTCCATATTCATCGATCCAGGTAGTCAGGAGACTGAGAGCAAAACTTCTGGTATCGTTAGGATAAAAGTTCCTTTCAAGAGAGGGTCTATGAATCAGATATGCAGGTTCATTTTTCTTTTTTACCTTGAAGATAACCGGCCTGTTGGGTTCAGGGTCGTGAATCGCTTTTTCGTATATGCCCCGGAAATAAAAGCTCTGTCGGGGATTTTTTTCAAATCTAAACTCATAGCCTTTTTTTACGATATCGAGGATGAAAAGAACCGAGCCGACACTTTTAAATGTAAATTTTCCTTCGGAATCGGTTATACTGTGCAAATACCTGTACTGTTTTTTACCAAGCGAACCTTTATATGACACCTGAGCTTCAACATTTGCATCCGACACAGGATCATCGTATTGATCCAGGACAACCCCGTAAAATTTAAAATTTAAAGAGGAACTTTCAGCCGACAATACTGACAAAGTTTCAAACAATAACAGAAAACTGATAACAAAAATAATTTTTTGTTTATCTCTACACATATTAACCTCATAAATTCTCTTATTGTATATAACGGCAATAAGGAGCAGAGTTTTTGAACTAAAATCGCCGAATGAAGTATTTTTAGGTAAAAACGCCCCTGCAAAGGGTTACAGGGGCTTAAAAAGTTTAAATTCCTATGACTAGCTTAAATTTTTCGGTTAGTTTTATGTCTTTTGAGGAGCTACCGATCATAACCCTGAAATTTCCCGGAGATGTAATGAATCTTTTTTCGCAATCATCCCATTTAGCCAAATCCTCGGCTTTTACGGTGAGTTGGACGGTTTTTTGCTGACCGGGTTCAAGGGATATTCTTTTGAATGCCTTGAGTTCTTTTATCGGTCTCGGTTCAGGAGCATCCAAATCCTTTACATAAAGCTGTGCGATCTCATCGCCTTGCATGCTGCCTGTGTTTTTAACTTTGAAAGATACCTTTATTTGTCCGGAAAGACTGACCTGGTCTTTGTCAAGTTGAATATCATCGTAAGAGAAAGTGGTGTAGCTTAGACCATATCCAAATGGGTAAAGCGGCTCTTCGTCAAGGTACATGTAAGTTCTTCCTTTTGTGATGTCGTAATCGTAGAAAGGCGGGAGTTGTGACGTTGATTTATAAAAAGTCAAAGGCAGTTTTCCACCAGGATTGGTGTCTCCGAAAAGAATGTCTGCAAGAGCAGTGCCACCCTCTTCACCTGAGTACCATGCCTCGAGAATTGCAGGAACATTTTCATCCAACCAGTTCACCGCCAAGGCAGTTCCGTTAACCAGTACTGCTGCAATATTCGGGTTAGCCTGGTAAATTTTCCAGGCAAGTCTTTTCTGATCTTCGGGCAGTTCGATCTCATCGAGATCTTTTCCTTCGCCCTCGATATTGTGACAGTCAAGGCCGAGTACGAGAATGACCTTGTCAGCCTGTTTCGCTTTTTCAGCAGCGTCTTTCATTTCGCTTCCAACCTCATAATCGGGATCCCACATCAAGCTGATAAGTGCATTATTGCTCCTGTCGAAATATTCCACAACAACATGATACTCTTTACCTTTCTTGAAATCATAGGTTGCCGTGTCAACTGTCTGGCTGTCTGTTATGTCCCATTTTCTTATGACCTGCTCGCCGTTAATATACATCCGATATCCATCATCAGCCTTTATTCCCAGTAGATATGTTCCGGTTTTAGGCGGGATGATCTTTCCAGTCCATCTTACGGCAAAATTATCTGCAGGAACTTTTTCATCTGGTGAGCCGACCGCCCAGTCAAAATCAATCTGTTTGTCTATGCGTGTCATCACAGTATCCGCCCTGCCCAGATTCCTGTGATTCATGTATTCGGCTTTCAGGCCGTGCTGTCCCTTTTCAGCGTTATCCGGAACGAGATATTTTGAAGGAATGGGTTCTGTGTTATCGGTGAGTACGCCGGTGCCTTTGGAATAGAGAATTTCGATATCGTCACCGACTTTATTCTTTATCCCCTCCAATGGATTTACAGCCTTGGTTGGAGTTCCTGAATAGTTGCCGAACTGGTAAATGTTTGCATTAGGGCCTATTACTGCCAGCTTTTCTATTTTATCTTTATCAAAGGGTAGAAAGTTGTTTTCGTTTTTAAGCAGAATCATAGACTGTTTCGCTACCTCCAAAGCAAGCTGCCGGTGTTCTTTGCAGTCAATAACGCTTTTGGGAATCTTTGTATAAGGATTCATTTCCGGCGGATCGAAGGAGCCGGCTTCGAATCTTGCTTTCAAGACCCTTCTCAGTGAGACGTTCACTTGTTCTTCGGTGACATAACCTTCTTTTACTGCATCAGCGAGATAGTCTTTATAAGTGTTCCCGCAGTTCAAGTCAGTGCCTGCTTTTATCGCTTCTGCTGCCGCCTGTTTAGGATTTTCAACAAAGAAATGGTCGAGATAGAAATCATCTATTGCTGTGCAGTCGGAAACAATATAACCATCAAAGCCCCATTCGTCTCTTAATATCTCCTGCTGAAGTTTTCTGTTAGCACAACACGGCACGCCGTTGACTGCATTATATGCACACATGACGGCTTTCGCACCGCCTTCTATGATACAGTCTTTAAAGTGTGCAAGGTAGTACTCGCGGAGCAGCTTTTCTGACATATTGGAAGAGCCCTTATGCCTTCGCCATTCTTCATTGTTTGCGGTGAAGTGTTTTGGAGTAGATACACATTTGACGTATCTGGGGTGGTCACCCTGAAGTCCTTTAATAAATGCAATTGCGATCCGTGAGGTCAGGTACGGATCTTCGCCGTAGGTTTCCTGAGTTCTTCCCCATCTCGGGTCACGGGCGAGATTGATATTCGGAGACCAGAAGTTTGCTCCCCTTCTCATATTAGGCCATTTTGCTCTTGCTTCATCAGAGATTGCAGTAGTAACCTTAAAAATCAGATCGGGATTCCAAGTGCTTGCCATTGCAATGCCCTGCGGGAAGACGGTAAATCCGTCACCTTTCACCCCGTGAAGTGCTTCATTGTGCCAGCCGTAAGGAGGCACACCGAGTCTTTTGATGCCGGGACCCCGATTCCACATCTGAGTTGCCTTTTCTTCCAGCGTCATTCTGGACAGCAAATCTTCAACTCTCTGTTCTACAGGCAAGTTTGGATTTCTGAATGGATATTCGTAATCTTCTGCTGCGAAGATAATCGAAGTTGACATGATAACAAAAAATACAGTGACATTTAAAATCGATTTAAATCTTTTAAGCTTCATAAATATTCCCCTTAAATCCTTTGAAAATTGAAATTATATCCATAAATGCTTCAGATATCAAAGAGTTTTTGCTGTCGGATTGGACCGATATTACCAGCATTTTTTTCGTATTCTTTTTTGAGCCATGCTTCTATAATTTGAATGACATATCTTATTTCTTTCTTTGAAAGCGGTTTCCCTTTTTGAATATGATGCCACTTCTGAATGCAGTTCCTGCAGCAGGTTGCAGTGGCATGCTGTGCAATGAAAACGGGATGGCCTTTCATAGGGGTTTGTTTGCCGTCATTTTTTACTTTTGCAGGTGAAATTCTTGTTATGGCCAGCTTTTGTATGTGCTTTTTAATGAGCGGCCAACCTTTTTCCTTGATGTAGAAAAGTTCTTTTTTTTCGAGATTAAAACGTTTTCTGAAATTCGATTTAGAAAGTGCAATTAGTGCTGCTTGGGGGTTTTTGAATCTCATATTAATTTCTGAAATAATGAATTAGCCAGAAAATCAGTGTCAGGATCAAAGATATTATTATTGAAGTTGCCAGGGGAAAATAAACTTTGAAATTTTCCGTTCCAAAGCGAAAGTCCCCCGGCAACTTAAACAGTCCTGTTTTAGGTAAAAAAATCATCAGCAGTCCTATGATTGAGATAACCACTCCAATGATCAGGAGAAATTTTCCGATCTGTTCAGGTCCCTGTTCCATGTACATTTCCTTATTTTATCCTTACCATCTGTACATGGAAGGGTCGAAGTCTGCTTTGTAATAGTCGGCTGTGCACATTTTCGGCGGAGCCACATCGTCGATAATGCAATTATCTTCCTCAGTTAATTCGACGTCGAGAGCACCGAGGTTGTCTTCGAGCTGTTCCATTGTTCTTGGACCGATGATGGGGCTAGTTATGCCGGGCTGAGCTGCGTTCCAGGCCAGAGATAGTTGAGAAGGAGTACAGCCTTTGTTTTCAGCAAGCTTCTCAATCGTTTCCACGATATCAAAGTTTTTGTCGGTAAAGCATCTGTCCGCCCACTCGCTTCTTTCATTCACGTTGTATCTTGCACCTTCCGGTCGCGGTTCATTTCTTTTGTATTTTCCTGTAAGAAAACCTTCTGCCAGCGGTGACCATGGTATTATGGCAAAGCCGTAGGTTAACGCCATTGGGACGAGTTCTCGTTCGATCCTTCTGTCAAGCAGGTGATACGGTGGCTGTTCGGATACGAACCTGTTCAACCCCAGTTCTTTAGCTACCCAGAGGGCTTCTGTGTGCTGCCATGCGCTGAAAGTACTTGTACCGATGTATCTTACCTTTCCTGCCTTGATAAGGTCATCCAATGCCCTGAGTGTTTCGTCGATGGGTACTTGTGAACTAGGTCTATGGATCTGATAAAGATCAACATGGTCAACCTGAAGCCTTTTAAGAGATGCTTCGCACTGCTGAATAATATGCCTTCTGCTGTTACCCTTCATGTTGGGATCGTTATCTGCCATGGTGCCGTGAACCTTAGTTGCAAGGAATATTCTCCGGCGTTTGTCGCTTTGCTTGAGTGCTTTTCCTACTATTTTTTCACTTATTCCCCTGCTGTAAACGTTCGCTGTATCGATAAAGTTAATTCCTTCATCGATCGCCCTTTCGATGATCTTGATCGAGGGCTTTTCTTCGGTCTTTCCGCCGAAATTCATAGTACCCAGACAAAGTTTTGAAACCTTAACACCGGTTCTCCCGAAATTTCTGTACTCCATAAGAAAATCTCCTCTTACATAAGACTAAAAATTTAAAAATAAACTGGAATGGTTGATATGTCAAGTATTTAGAAATATCAGGAGTTCCAGCAAAGCGTTATAGTCTGGAGGTTCTTTTCGGTATGATATGAGCTGTTTAGCTCGATCTGTTTTTGAGCGGGGTTTACTGAAAATGAGATATCATGCTGAGAGTTAACACTTATGTCATTGGTAAGAATGTTTTTCTTTAAAAGCAGGTTCGAATCAGACCAGGCAAAACTTTCAGAGATGGTACCTGAACTATGTACCTTTATATTAAGGGGTATTGAAGTTTTATCTTTAGTTAAGGTCAAATCGGAATTGGAAAATATTTTAAATGAGTGCCTGTTTTTCCTTCTATTTTTATTTTTTCCGGATAACTCAATCTCTGCAGCCGGTTTTACCGTAGCCTTAATTGAGCAGGATGCGGATACAGAAAAATTACGAGGCGGCCTATTTGCCAAAGATACCGACACTAAAAATATAGCCAGAAAAAAAATTAATAAATTCTGAAACTTCACCATCACCCGAATTCTCCAAAAATCTTCATCTTATTTTAACAAATTCCGGACGAAAATTCCAGTAAAATAGGAAAACAAAACTTCTGCAAATATTATAGGACTGTTATTTTCAGGATTTTGAGTCCAATAAAAAACACGCAGGTCCTATAATCAGCCAAAAAACCATATAAAAGGAGTTAATTTTTAGAAATATCGATAGTTACTTAAAGATGGGATTTGTAAAGTCGATATTACTTGACGTGAAAAAATGTGCTTTTTTTGAAAATTATTTTTCGAGGAGAAAAAAATGAAGAAAATAGCAAAAATTATCTTTATTGTCGGCCTGATTTTGATGCCTAAGCTGGCATCAGGTGCCGATCCGGGTGATGACTCAGCGACTGTTGATATCAGTGTAACAGTCGAGACCATCATGGAATGGTCATCGGCCACTTATGCAGAGATAAGCCTTGCGAATATTACTGCATACGGTGATCAGCCTACAGGTACCAGGGATATGACCCTTTACACCAACTGTAATCTTGAGATTAGTGCAGATAATACCGCTGCAGCTCAGCTGGAAACTGCCTCTACCAGTGATACCCTTGTAACAGAATATAATTTAAGTTATGACGGTGATGGTGCAGCAGCAACCGGTGGTTCATCTGAAGCTTATGCAGAATATGACGCCTTTCTTTCAACTGCTTCTTCAATAACTCATGTAGACAATGACGGTGCTGTTGTCGCTACGCTTGGAGTAAGGGCAAGTAACCCCAGTGGTGAGGTTGCAGATGCCGGTGATTACACAGCTACTCAGACTTTAACCGCTTCATGGACGAGTGATTAATCGAGGTTAATTTTAAAGGATACAGTTATGGAAAGGAATCTCTTTTACAAATTGTCTATATTATTTTCTTTACTGATTCTTTCAGGACAACTGCTGGGGGGGATGGCTGTAAGCCCTCTTAAACAGGAAATAACTGTAAGGCCAGGTAAAGAAACAGAGTTTTATGTTAATGTAACCAATAACAATCGCGGACCACAGACTCAACCTTGTAAAGTTAAGGTACAACCTATTGATTTTTATGTCAGCAAGGAAGGAAAGCTTCAGTTCGGGGAAGAATTCAAGGGTGAGCGTTCTGCGGTTGACTGGATCGAACTTAGTTCAGATTCCTTCATACTTCAGCCGGGAGAATCTAAGAAAGTTAAGGGAACTGTAAAAGCCCCGCTGAATTGTGACGGTGATTACTGGGCAGCAGTTATGATAGGGTTAGATAATGGAGATAAAGGCGAACAGGGAGTAAAGCTTAATCTTCGAACGGCCTCGGGGGTCTTCATCAGGGTTAAAAAGAGAAATTACATCGAACGTGCAAAGATAAAAGGTGCAGAAATTATAATGCCTGAAGTAACTTCTAATAACTCCGAAAATGATGAAGGATCGGTATTAAAGATAAAAGCGACGGTTGAGAACACCGGTTTTATATCATTTATAGCAAAAGGTGAGGTCTTTATTTATACGGAAGGCTGGCGGAAAATCGCAACTATCCCCCTTTCTTCAAATCGAAGAAGAATTTTTCCTACTCACAGCAGGATATTCGAGGGAACGATGAGCGAGCCTTTGCCTGCAGGTAAATATTATGCTCGAGTATTTTTTGGTTCAGACCTCAAAAGGGGCAGAAAATTCACTAAGCAGCTGACATTTGAGATCGATGAACAACTTTCTAAAGAGTGGACGGATGCAACGCCATTTGTGGAAAATTGTATATTCGAATTGAAACCGGAAAAGATAGACTTGGAGGCAGTACCGGGAAGGTTTACCACTAAACGAATTCTTACATCCAACAACAGTTTTAACAGTTTATCCGTTGATCTCGAACTTGACAGCGGTGAAATACCTAAAACCTGGGTTACTTTGAAACATTCAGATTTTACGGTTTCTCAAAATAATCGAAAAAACGCAACCTGTTATATCCGTATACCTGTAGATGCAGAAAGAGGCAGCTATGAGGGAAAAATATCGGCTAAGATGGAAAGATCAGGTCTTACAGGCAACAATAAAAATGTAGAAATTAAAGAAATCCCGATAAGTATAAAAGTAAAGTAGCAATAGATGATATCAGAAAAAGCAAAATCTGTTAATCTAACCTCTTCGGCAGGAAAAGGGGTGATATTCCTGTTGATCTTATTTGTGCTGGGGGGAGCTGCTTTATGCGCGGAAAGTCAGCTTGATCCTGCTATAAATACAGATGCGGTAGTGCATAATGTCTGGGTAGATGTGCCAATAACACAGGTTTTGCGTGATATTTCCGTAGAGACGGGAATAGTTATAGCTTTGGGGCCAACGGTTCCGGATGATATTATCTCGCTGGATGCAGGAACGGGAAAACCCCTGAAGCAATGTCTTGAAGAGATCCTTGCAGGTAAGGGTCTTTATGTGTTTAAAAAGAGTGATAATTTTTATCTTATAAGTACCGGGGATCCTGACAGCCCGGGATTTTTAGAAGTAGCAAATTCTGACCGCATCCATTTGAAATATATCTCTGCCAAACATTTGTGTTCCTGTCTGCCCAGAAGCCTGCAGGCCTATGTAACCAGCGGAAGCCGGCCTAATGAGATACTTATATATGCGATACCGGAAATAAAGAAACGTATAATGGAAGTAATCAAAAAGCTCGATGTACCGCGTAAGCAGGTAGTTCTTGAGGTTCTAGTGGTGGAAGTTACAGAAGAAGACCAAGAAGAATTCGGAATAGACTGGGAATATGCGGGTAAGAAAACTTCAGTAAGTTTAACTGAAGGTCTAGGAGCTTTTACGAATATTGCAAAATACACCAGCCTTCCTCAGAAGGAATTCAGGACGGTTATGACCACCATCCGTTCTCTTGCCAAAAAGAACAAAGCGAAGATCAGATCAAGGCCCAGGGTTGCAACTTTAAATGGCGAAACCGCAAGCATAGATATATCGCTGGATGAATATTTCAGTATAGCAACGGACTTTTATGGCAATTCATTGCGAACTGAACTTGAAGTTATCAAATCTGGTGTGCTGCTTGAAATCACACCTCAGATCGGTGATAAGGGCGATATTACCGTAGATGTGCTCACAGAGGTCAGCGATGTTGTGGAACGGCAGAAAAAGGTTAATAACGGGAACGGAGAATCTACTAACAGAGAACTGCCTGTAATACGCAGGAGACGGGCAGATACTTCCGTCAGGGTTAAGCATGGAGACGCTATCGTGATCGGTGGGCTAGTTGAATCGACTGAAGAAGAGGAAAAAAAGAAGGTACCATTTTTCGGGGATATTCCGGTAATTGGCAATATTTTTAAATCGGAAAAGAAGGAAAAGGTAAATAAAGAAGTTGTGATATTTATTACGCCTAAGTACGTCAATCAGAAGGAAAAGAAAATTCAGGATTACTGGAGCGACACAGTAGATATCGAAGAGGGTGTGAATTTGAGAGAGGACATCTTGGAACTTCTTTCCGAAGAAGGAGAAGTTTACCAGAGCAGAGAGACCGATGAGGAAGAAAAGATTAATGACGGACATAAAAGGATTGCCATAGAAAAAGAAATTGAACTGCTGACAGAGGTTGCAAATACTTTAAAAGAAAATAATGAAAAATTTTATGCAGATTTCAAATAGATAGAATGGATGCTGTTAAGACAATTTCGTTGATCATTTTTGCTGTTTTTATTTTCTGTGCTCCTATATTTTCGGAGGATACAATGGAGTGGAGCACAAGTTTTTCGAAAATTTCACTTTCCAATTTAACAGCCACAGGACAGAGCGTAACGGGAAATTCTTCTGCTACGCTAATTACTACTGGAGATGTAGTAATAACGGCTGACAACACTTATAACGCCGCTCAGTTGCAGAATACAACGGGAAGCAGTGATGATACCCTTATTACAAAGTATAAGCTAACTTTTGACGGGGATGGTGTCTCTGATACAGGGGGAACAGATGACATCGATTATATAGCTTGGGATAGTTTTTTGACCCCTACAGGCAAAGAAATCACACATGTTTTAAACGACGACGAGGTGGTAATAACCCTGGGTGTTGAAGCCTCCACTCCGGCAGATGAAGCTCCTGATGCAGGTAATTATACGGCAACTCAGACATTGACTGCCAGCTGGGCGGGACTTTAACCTAGCCGTAAATATTTCCATTTTCATCAACAAACACACTTCCTCTGGACATTTTTATTATATCAAGGCCGGGTCTGTCATTTTGAATTTCCGGAATTTTAAATAATTTTCTGCACTTAGGACAGGTGATCCTTCTGTCGGCGGCTTGTTTATCATAAAGCCATATGTTACCGCATTTCGGGCATCTAACCATTATTTTCATTTGAAAATCCTCATTTGCAATACTGATATGCAAGTTATTTCATAAAAAATTTACAATTATTTTAAAATTTATTCATGTAATTGTCCTATAAAAAAGGGGATAATTTTTAAAAATAAGGGTTGTGGATTAAAATTTTAATATTTAATCCACAACCTCACCCCTTCCACTTGATTGTAAAGTTCAAGCTCAATATAATAATAAATGAAATTTGGGGGTGTTGAAAAGATGACTAAGAAGATTAGTTGTAGGATATTGAAATCCGTCCCTCTGTCGAGAAATACTAACGCCAAAAGGACAAAGGGTAAGTCAGAAAATTACAGAAAAGGGATTAATATCTCAAACGGCCGGGAAAGTGTGATTTTCAGTACCTATGACTGCCGTGGAAAAGTATTTTGTGAAAATCAGATGGAATCAAGTGCTGAGTTTTTAGCATAAAATAAAAAAGGCGAGGGGTTAATATTATTAACCTTACCTCGCCGAGTTCCTTTAAATCCTTTCAGGCACTGTTGTGACCATCCTTGGTCGGCCTATAATAGCGATTTAAATTCCGTATTTTAAAATATTTTCCGCAGCCTCGCGGAAATTCTTTTTTGTTTCAAGCTGGCCGTTTTCCAGCAGTTTTTTAGCATTTTCAACCTTCTCCGTATTGATTTTCGGAGTTTCTTTTGCTTTATCGATGATATCAGCACTTTCAAGGTTTACCATATCCTGTACAGGCTTACTATTTGTTTGCTGTCCTTTTTTATTTGCCTTATTCAGGTTTCGTTCAAAAATATGAGTTATTTGATTATTGTTTATTCTATCGACCATGATCTTTGTTTTCTCATTTAATGTCTTTGATTATCAGTCTTATTTTCGCAGGTTTCAAGCAAGACTTTAATTTTTTTTCAATTTTAATCAATTTTTTGTATCATTCAAAAGTATTCGCCACTTCATAGGAAATGAATTTCATAAATTCATACCTGCTCATTGCAACTATCTTATCCTTAAAACTGACGGAATCCTCTCTTTCTTTTTCTTCAACATACTGTTTTATTCTGTATTCGGTATTTCTGTCATCTGATTCCCAGACCTGCTCAAGCATCCATATATTTTCCCCGTCATGCAAGTCGATCATCTTCATGTCAAGACCTATCGCAAGGTGGGGGAAAGAGGAATATTCCGTTATTTTACCAATAATCAATGCATCACAGTTCAGAATATCGTTAATAGCTGCAATTTTAGGCAGATCCAGTGTTTCCCCTTCTTTTATCTGCAGGCTTTTCCATTTACTGCTGTCTCTTTTAACAACCGTTATTCCGAATATCTGCTTTTTTTGAATCCTTCTTGCCAGGTTCTTTGTAATTTCTATGGTAATATTCTGAGCATCGGTATCATTGTAAAGTTCAAGGAAAACCACCCTGCCGGTACTGTAAAGATTCTTCTGCGGATTTACCCAGTGATAAGCAGGAACAGGCTGCGGCGGTAGATCAAATAGTTTCGAATTACAGCCGACTAAAAATGTTAAAACAATTATCACCAAATATTTCTTCATTTTTCATCCTTTTCGCTCTTCCCAGTTCCGGTTCTGTTCGGATCATTCACATCTTTAGTTTCCGTTCGTTCAAATTCTCCTCCAAGAAGTTTCAATATCTTAAACAATGCCTCCATTTGAGCACTGTTGGCTTCCCTCATTTCGTCTCTGAAACCCAGTACATCCGCTTTCCAGTTGTTGAGTTCCATTCTCATTTCTATCAGCAGATCATTTGCCTCTTTTAGCTCCTTGTTTGTTCTTTCAAGTTCCATCTTTGTTTTTTCATATTGTTTTTTGAGCCTTTTATTTTCGCTCAAAAGTTTTGCATTTTTGTCTTTCAGTTCTGACATTTCATTTGAAAGTTTTGCATATCTTTCCGAGAGTTTCATGGCGGATTCCACTACACTGCTTTGTTTTTTCTGCTGCTCTTCGAATCTCTTGTTGGTTTTAAGTTTTTTTGATTGTTTATTCTCGGTATCAGGTTTGATTTTTTCTTTCAGGTTTTCGGTTGTTTTTTGATCGTATTGACACCCTGCAACTAACAGAAAAGCTGTTAAAAGTATTATCATGGTCAATTTCAGTAACTTTTTATTCATGAAATTCTCCTTCTGAAGTCTCAATTATTATGCTGACACTTAATGTAGGTTTTCTTTCCGCAACCACAAGTAAATTGAAGTACTGTATGTTTATCATTTTGCTCAACTACGATGACATTTGCCGGCAAAGCTGTATCACCTGAATTGTGCATAGCCTGTTTATCAATATTTTTTGCAGGCTGTTTGTCAGTTCCGGCTTCCAGTTTTATTTTTTCACTAATTTTTACATCATTCGCTTTTAATACTTTTCCCATAAATCACCTTTTTTAAGCACGAAAATCTACGCCTTCAATATCATCAATTTCTTTTTCTATAACTTCTTCCAGTTCCTGTTCTTCTACGATCTTTTTATTTTTCTTTTTTTTATCTTCTTTTTTATTCCGGTCCTTTTTTTCTTCTCTTCTATTGAGACGATCTGTATTCTGAAGATTATTTAAAGAATCCCACGATCTTTGTATTTTGAAATCATTATCCGCCATTTTTCCATTTCTTCAATTTAACTGAAAGGTTAAATAATGCACTTGCGTGAAGCTGACTTACCCTGGATTCTGTTATGCCGAAAACTTCGGCAGTTTCCTTCATTGTCAAGTGCTGCTGATAATAAAGCAGGATAACCTGCCTTTGTTTTTCGGGCAAGGATCTAATTGCCTTACTCAGCATTTCTATAAGTTCTGCTTTTTCGACCTGCTGATCGGGTGTATTGACGTTTGTGCTTGCCAACAGTTGTCTTAAGGAGGTCGTTTCGTCGGTTTTATCTCCTACCGAACTGTCAATTGAGAGAAAATTGCGTACCCTCATGCTTCGGAATGTATGCTGAAGTTCACTCTGTGGTATTCCCAGTTCATCCGCAAGTTCCTTTTCTGTAGGCTGATTACCTTTTTCATCGGTGAGCCTTATGCTTGCTTCTCTAGCGTCTTTTATCTTTTTGTTAACCGTATTCGGTACAAACGACCATCCCCTGAGTTCATCCAGGACTGCTCCTTTAATCCTGATATATGCATATGTTTTGAATTCCGCATTTTGGGAAGGATCAAAATCTCTTGCTGCTTTTATAAGTCCCACGGTTCCTGCAGAAACCAAATCCTCGAATGTAAGAGGCGGCTTCAAATAGCTGACTACCCTGTTTACAATACTTGTAACCATTGGCAGGAAGTCCGTTATTCTTTGCTGTTTTAAATTGCGTTTTGAATTTTGTGAATATGCCCTTAAAGCTTCCTTACCAGCAGTTTTGTTCCTTTCCTGTTTTGAAATTTTAGAATTCTTAAGGGCCATTATTCAGTATCTTTCTCCTGATCTTCTGTTCGAGAATCATTTTGTTTTTCAGAAAGTATGGAAGTGATCAATATAAAATTTATAATTTTAACAGTAATTACGGTTCCGAAATACGTAATAACGCCGGCAATAAGCGCCCTTTTGGTTATTTCCAGACAAGAAACATCACTGAAGGCTCCGATCACGGAAACAATAAAAAAGAATAAAACAGAAACTTTTATTGCAGCAGGTTTTTCATCAATAATCATAGTTACACCTCACACTATTTTGCAGTTGCTAATTGTTCCTGTTGCTGTCTCATATTTATCTCATCCTGATTCAGCTCGACGGTCTCCAGTGGTTCGATTTCAGACCCGGTTACAATTTCATCATAAGCAAGAACTGACAGTTGAGGAATTGACTTACTCAGCAGTTGTTCAATTGAAAGCCTTAATCTGGAATCACAGATAAGAATAACTTTTTCCTTTCCCGCATCCATCAACCTTTTCCATGCCTCTGCAACCTGCCTGGAAAAGTTCATGGCAATTTCAGGACCTACATTCAAGTTCAAGTTGCCGTTTTCCTGTTTCAATGCCCCCAAAAGTGAATTTTCAAGTGACGGATCCAGAGTTATGGCAGAAACTTTTCCGTCTGAGGATGTGTGAATTTCAGTAATAGTCCTTGCCAGAGATTTTCTTACTATTTCGGTAAGCACATCAGGATTTTTCGTTTTGCCTGCATTTTCTCCGAGCGCCTCCAGAATAAGGCTCATTTGCTTGATCGGAATACCTGCAGAAAGCAGGTTTTTCAAAACCCTCTGAAGCAGGCCTAGAGGTACAAGTTCACCTACAACGTCACCGACTAGAGAAGGTTGGCTTTTTCTCAACCTTTCCACGAGCCCTTGAACATCTTCACGTGTCAGAAGTTCTTCAGCATGCTTTCTCAATGTCTCCGAAAGATGAGTGATAAATACGCTTTCAGGGTCGATTACAGTATAGCCATTTAGTTCGGCCTGTTCTTTATTTTCGCTGGTAACCCACAAAGCCGGCAGTCCGTAAACCGGCTCCTTTGTTTCGATACCTTTTACCTTATTGACAACCACCCCGGAATCCATGGCAAGAAACATTTCAGGCTCCAATCTGCCTTTTGCCACTACATGGTCAAATATCCTTATCTCGTACTCATTTGGCTCAAGATCGACGTTATCCTTTAACCTGACAAGAGGAATTATGATCCCCATTTTCTGTGCAAACCTTCTTCTCAGAGCACCTATGCGATCGAAAATCGTGGAATCTCTTCGGGGGTCGACCATTGAAATCAATCTGACACCAACATTAACCGAAACCCTGTCAACATCCAGTAGGTCTTCCACCGGTTGTTTTTCCGCTTTTGTAGCTTTTTCAGGATCAATCTTTTCTTGCTCTTTCTGCTTTAACTGTTTTTTAGAAATATTTACGCCCAAGAATGCTACAATCCCACCAAGTACAAGGAAAGGTAAAACAGGCAAGCCCGGGACCATCCCCACAGCAATAATTATCGCTGCGGCAACCAGTAAAGGCTGTCCGTTCCTGAAGAACTGTTTGGTAAAGTCTTTGCCTACACTTTCGCTTGAGGAAATTTTCGTCACCAAAAAACCTGAACTCACGGAAATAACAATTGAAGGAATCTGACTTACCAGGCCGTCACCTATCGAAAGAATGGAGTAGGTTTTTAAAGCCGAAGTAACATCCATACCCCTGGCGTATCCCATTGCAATACCGCCAATGATATTTATAGCAGTTATGATAAGACCGGCTTTAGCATCTCCCCTTATAAATTTACTGGCACCGTCCATGGCACCGTAGAATTCACTTTCCTTTACGATCTTCTGCCGTCTTTCATTTGCCTGCTTTTCGGTTATCGCACCTGCGTTCAAATCTGCGTCAATCGCCATCTGTTTACCGGGCATCGCATCAAGTGTAAATCGTGCTGTCACCTCACTTATTCTTTCCGCCCCTTTTGTAATAACGATAAACTGTATAATTACAAGGATAAGGAAAATTACAAGTCCCACTACGAAACTTCCCCCTGCAACGAATTCACCGAAGGTCTGTATGATCCTTCCGGCAGAACCCTGTAAAAGGATAAGCCTGGTAGATGCAACGTTCAGTGACAGTCGGAATAATGTCACGAATAAAAGAAGCGAAGGGAAAGTTGACATATCAAGGGCTTCGGTGGAGGACAGAGTGATGATCAAAACCACTACCGCAAGGGATATGCTGCATGCCAGCAAAATATCCAGTACCACCGTCGGTAAAGGTATCAACAAAGTAGCAAGAATAGTGACCAGACCTACCACAAGCAGAGTATTACCGTCTCTGAAAACAGCATTATTTAAAATGTTTTTATTTTGATTGGCCATTTTTAAATTTTACTTTTCCTGTTTTTCGTTTTGCTGAGAAGCTTTTTGAGGTTGCTGGTCTTCCGGTAGTCCCTCAATATCTTCAATTTTTATTCCAAAATTATCCTCAACCACAACGATCCTTCCTGTTGCAAATTTGACATCCTTAAGGTAAAGATCGACAGGTTCATCGATGGATTTTTCAAGTTTTAGGACAGAGCCCGGACCCATTTGCAGTAATTTCCTTACCGGTATTTCAGTCTTTCCTATGGAAACTTTTACCTGTACCTGCATGTCAAGCAGAATATCCAGGCTGCTTCCTTCCCCGGTGGAAGGGCTGTCTATCGCATCTGAAAACTCCACGCCCTGTACTTGGGCTTTTTGATCATCGGCCTTTTGTTCCTCTTTAACTTCTTCAACTGCCTGTGCTGATTCTTCCATATCAAATCCTGTTATTTATTGTTCATAACTTCTGTTATAGATACCGCATATTTTTCTTCACATTTTACCGGATCGCCTTTTAAAATAATCCGATTATCCAGTTTAATATCTAATGGGTCGCCGACCTTTTTATCCATTATGAGGATATCCCCTTTATCAAGATTCATTGCATCCTGAAAATTCATTTTTGCATTTCCGAAATCAGATATAACTTCGACCGGCATTTTTTCAAAATTATTCCTTATTGCAGCAGTGACTTTCTCAAGTGATATATCTTTATTTTCAGTAATTTCTTTTCCAATAGATTCTGCGACAATATTCCACAAAATAAAAAAGTTAAAATTATTATCCTGCTTGTTTTCTCCTTTAGTCACTGCAAGGCTATATTCGAGACATCCTGTAAATTCACTTCCTTCGATTTCATCAATATCATTTTGAACTTCTTCCGGGATGCTGCATTTTTTCAATTGAAAGAATTTTACAAAGACACTTGCCAGTTTTTGTGCTATATCATTTATCAGTGACTGTTCAATTTCAGTTATTGTCGCTTCATCCTTTTCCTGATCTTCATTTTCATCGCCGAATACCTGACCGGCCCAGTTTTTTGCAGTTTTAAGGTCAAACTTTAAAGCACCGACCAACTCCTGTTTCGGATTCAGGATGGGCATTAGAAGTTCATTTTCTGCAGTGTTTTCAATAAGGGCTTTAAGATAATTTTCTTTTAAAGAGGTAACTTTAACATCAAAATCCCCATTGCACATTTCACTGAAGGATTTTGAGATCACTTCTGACAAACGAAAACTTTCAGCTTTTATATTTTCAAAGTCTTTTGTGTTGAAATAATAAGGCTTGCCGAAATCGTAATCTTCACAAGAGATATTCATAAAAGCAAAACCGCCATCTGCTTTTGAAGCATTCAAAAGCCGGCGAAGTTTATTTTTACTTATATATTTTCCTATACTGTTCATTATTGTATAGCAAATTCCTTGAACAATACTCTTTTTATCATCGGTTTTGAATTTGGAAAAAATTTTTCATTAAACGCGTCTTTAATCTGATGCTGGATTCTTTTTAAGTTTCTGTCACCCCGGATATCAGAAATTTTCAAGCCGGAAAGATATATGGTAAGCCAGTTTACGATAAGGGGCTTTTTATCCTCAAGGAATTGCTCGCCATCTTTTTTGGGCAGTTCACCGCTCACTTCCAGCACAAGGTTAGCTCTGACCAGTCTGGTGACATCCGGTTCATTAAGAAAAGCTACTACAGGTTCCAATTCGTGGTACCATGATTTTTCAGTATCAACGAAATTTCCGGTATTTGGATCGGCGATTATTTCTTCGATTTTTTTATTTTCCTTTTGTTCCTGTTGTTTCTTTTCACCCTGTTTATCTGCAAGCAAATTCCCAAGAAAGAATCCGCCTCCGCAAAAGATGACTACCACAACCAGAAATATCACCCAAGGCAACACTTTAGACATCGCTGACTTGTTTTCCTGCTGCTCTTTTTTTGTCTTTTTTTCTTTAGCTTCTTCAGCCATTTTATCGACTCCGTTCAGTTAGACCTGCAAGCAACCTTCTTCCCGATATTTCTTCAGTTTTCCTCTTAATGTCCTGTCGGTGATTCCGAGAAATTCGGCAGCCTGCTTTTGATTTCCTTCAGTTTTCTGCAAAGTATCGAAAATTGCCTGTCTTTCTATCTCCTCTAAAGAATACCCTCCCAGATCAGACAATCCTTCATTGTTATCGTCATTATCGGACATATTATTTAAATTCTGCTGAGGCAACATTTCCAGTTCATCGAAAAGCCAGGACACATCTGCCAGGGAAAGCGTCTTTCCTGAACCGAGAATTACAGAGGTCAGAACCACATTCCTTAACTGTCTGATATTTCCCGGCCAGGCATAATTTTTAAATATCTCTATCATCGAGGGATCAAGTTCTGTGATATTTCTTTTCTTTTCATGGGCAAAACGATCGACGAAATACCAGACCAGTTCCTCAATATCCTCAGTTCTTTCTCTTAAAGGAGGAGTAACTATCCGGACGGCACCGAGTCTATAATAAAGATCCTGTCTGAAATTGCCCTGTTGGATTTCTTCAACTAAATTCTTATTGGAGGTGCTTATAACTCTCACATTCACATTTATAGTTTCCTGACCGCCTACCCTTTCGAATTGCTGCTGTTCAAGGACACGAAGCAGTTTTGCTTGAAAGCTCAGAGGAGTTTCGGTTATCTCATCCAACAGGATGGTACCGCCATCGGCAAGTTCGAAACGGCCTTTTCTGATTGAATCAGCTCCCGTGAAAGCTCCTTTTTCATGGCCGAAAAGCTCACTTTCCAAAAGTGACTCACTTAACGCTGCGCAATTAACCTTTATGAAAGGTGAATCTTTTCTTTTACTTTTTCTGTGGATCAGGTCAGCTATTAACTCCTTACCTGTACCGCTTTCTCCCATTATGAGCACTGAAACAGATGTCGGTGCCACAGTTCGTGCCATCTTAACGGTCTTAGTGACTTTCTCGCTTTTGCCTATTATTTTCTGTTCACGTCCAAAAGTTTTATTGATACCGGTTTTTGCCGTTATTATTTTATCGATCAGTTCGTTTAGTTCTTTTCCCTTTACCGGTTTCTGAAAGATATCTTCACAGCCGTTTTTCATGACTTCCCGGGTTAGTTCGATTACTTGCGGGCTATCTTTTTCAACCAGAAAAACAAAATGAGTAGAAGAGTCAGCAATTTCTTTAAGAGAATTAAAGCTGCTGATCACTGATGGGGAGCCTGTTTTTTTCTCAAGTGAATTACATGTGAATATGATATCGAATTTTCTGATTTTCACCTGCCTTACTGCAGTTTCAATATCATCGGCTACAAAGCCTCGAAAACCCTTTTCTGCAAGAAGTTTCAACAGGACCCGGGACATTTCAGGATCATTATCTGCAAGTAAAATGTTCGGAGCTTTATCCTGCCCGGAATCTATATTAATAATATTTTCATTCTTATAGCGTCCCACTACAATGAAACTCCTTTTTGTTTTATCTCATGTTTCAATAATTTTTCAGGTTGCTCGGCATTATAAATTTTTAAAATCTCATAGTAGTTCTTTGCATAACCTGCCCAAGGTGAATTAGGGAACTGCATAAGAATTTTCTGGTAATATTCTTCAGCCGTTTTTTTATCAAATTCTTTGCAGGAATTTGCGAGCTGAAACAGTATCCAGTCCTTGCTTGACCCAAGAGAAATCTGTTTTTCATCAATCCTGTTTAAGGTCTTTTTGTAAAATTTGGCTGCCCTTTTATAGTTTTCCGTCTTATATAGAATTTCTGCCATTTCAAAGATAGCCTCAGTGTCAAAAGTTTTTAAATTCAGGTTGTCAATCGTCTCAAGGGTATCTTGAGATAACGGTTCATAACCGTAAATCTCGAATGGGTCCTTTTTTTCAGGATTTTCTTCTTTTTCTTTTTTAACTCCTTTTTCATTTGGCAAATTGGGGTCAGTTTCAGATTTTTCAGGAGATTTTTTTTGCGGTTTTTTCTCAGGCATTTTAACTGCTCTGAGCCTTGAAATTATTTTATTAAGCTGATTCTGTTTTTCTTTTGCCCGGACGTCTTTGGGAGGAGTGAGACGCATTTTGTTAATTTCTTTACTTGTTCTATTGAAAGAACTTATTAAATCGCCGGGTAGCTTTTCTTCAGCTTCTACTGAAGCAGCAAAATTAAATTTTTCTGTGTTTGGTTTATCAGAAACTTTATAAGTGTTCATGGCATGCAAATAATCATCTTTAAGCTTCTTGGCCTTGGGTTTTAAAACTGTCTCCGGAGGTTGCTCTTGAAGTTGATCAACAAGCAATACTGCAGGGTCCATTAGATCTCCGTTCCCTGAACCTGCCAAAGCAGTTACAGGGATCAAAAGTAAGATGACAAGAATTTTTTTTAATTTTCCATTCATAGATTTTTTTCTGTATTTGTTGCAACCAGATTTTCTTTAAACTCTTTGCTGCTGTCAATTTTTAAGATTGTCACAGCAGCCTTATCGAACATCTTCTGTTTTTTATATGACCTGGCAAGTAATTTAAGAGCCTTTATTTTTTGGTCCTCGGCCAAATGTCCATCTAGAATATTTTTACAGATGGTTTCAGTTTTTTCGCTGTTTTCCTTTTCCAGATTTAATTCTGCCAGTTTGATACCTGTATCGTACCGAAGGTCAGATCTTTCAAGCCTGTTAAAAAGTTCGTCCAATATTTTTTCACCTTCTTCAACCATTGCGGATTCAAACAGGCAGAGAGCTTTCTGATAAAGCAAATATCCTTTTAATGAATAGTTATTAACGTAATCTTCTTTTTCTTTTATCATAAAGACGGCTTTTTCATTAAGCCCCATTTTTCTTAAAACTCTGGCTTTGAGGCAAACAAGTCCTACAGTTTTTTGGATTGAAAAACCTGTATTATTAACCGACTGCAGAGTATCCCATGCTTTTAAGAAATCATTTCTTTGAATATTGCTGTTTACGAGCTCAACTAAAGTTTTAAAATATTCATCTTTGGCCAGATTACCATTCATTGCTTTTTCAAAAACTCGGCAGGCTTTAGCGGGCTTGCCGAGTTCCATAAAGCATTTGCCCATTATAAAATTGGCATTGTAAAAATCCTGTTCAGTGTTATCTTCAGCTATTTTCAGATATTTACCCAACCAATTGCATGCTTTATCATATTTTTGTAATTCATAGAAACTTACACCCGCACCATAACTCGATCTTTTTTGCATTTCTTTGGATGACTCAAGGAAATAAACCTTCTTAAAAAGACGTGCAGCTTCATTATGCATGCCTGCGTTTTTGCTTTCTTCGGCCAGGTTCAAGGTAGCTCTTCCTGCAATATCAATATCCGGATACTGCTCAACGAGTATTCTTAGGTCTTCTTCTGCTCCCTTGTGGTCTTTAATTTTGGCTTTTATTTTACTGGAATTTAACAATGCATAAGGAGCCAGATCATTTCGATGGTATTTTTTTGCGATCATGTGATATCTTGCAACCGCCTCCATGTCTTTGCCGTTTTGATCATATAACAGACCAAGAGCAAAATTTATCTTTGCAATTTTCTCACTTTCCGGGTAAGAGACCATAAATCTATGCAGCGAAGAAATAGCTTTTTTTGTAAGAATTTTAAGGTGTTCTGTCAGGGACTCATAATTCAGGGGATTATAAACTTTGATCCTTTGATCATTTTCCAGTATTGCCATTAGTCCTGCTGCTCCTGCAGAGACATCAGCTATGTCCTTTTCATCAGCTTTGGGCATGAAAACAGAAACAGTCCTTTTTGACTGCGGCCTTTCATCATTTTTACCGAATTGCCAAATCAATTCTTTATTCGTTTTTGCGGAAAGCCGAGCAAGTATTTCTTCTATGGACGCCTGGTTGCTGACGGTTTTATAATAATCGATATCTCCGATTGTATTGAGTTTTTCTATCTTCGGCCCCAGGAAGGCATGTCTCACTTTATCAATACCAGTTTCAATTTTTTTTGAAATATTATCTGAAGTAACACTCTTGAAAATCCTGAACTCACCGGGATTAATCCAGAATTTCACAGGCATATCCTGATCGGCATCATTTAGCGCAAGTATCTGTTTAGTTAAGGATGATGTGATCAAGAAATCACAGTTTTCCCTGAATTCCTGTTGCATCTCTTTTTTCAAATTAAGTGCACGGTAAAGGGCTTTTGCAGAATACGCCCTTGTTCTTGCTTTATTGTAGTTTCTTCGCTGCATCTGATAGATGCTTAACCTGTAATTAACTGCCGTTTTAATGACAGGAGATTCACTGTTAAGAAGTGAGCGATATTTTTCATAGGCTTCATCTGCTTTGCCTTGAGCTTCAGCACATTGAGCAATCCTGAAGTTAAGGTAATCCTTTATGGTACCTTTACTCAGATCAGGTGGAAAATTGGCGAGAAGTTTGGTGTACACATACTGGGCATCTTTAAATTTCTTAGAATTAAACAGTTCTTCAGCCAGATAAAGAGAAAAAGATTTATTGCCAGTCTCTGATTCTTTTTGAACTTTTGAACCAACTGCAACTTTTTTTTCGACAGGTTCTTTTTCAATTTTTTCTTGCTTAATTGCGGTTTCTTTTTCAGCGGAAGCTATCTTTGCTTTTTGAGGAAGAGTTTTTTCGTTTTGCGCGTTATTAAAGGATGAAACGGGTTCTGGGGGATAATTTTGTTTTGCATTATTTGCGGTTACATTTGTTTGATTATTGTTAAATACGAAAAAGGTCATTAAGGCCGCGAAAAAGACTATCCCGGCCGCCAGAACATTTTGAAGTGTGAAAATTTTCCTTGAAGGATTTAAATTATCTTCAGTTACAAAATTCTCAAAGGATAATTTTTGAGTATCCTCTGGTTTTTTTGAGCCTGAATTAGTAGTTTTAAAAGATTGATTTTTTTGTTTTTTTGAGGATTTTTTGCTTTTTTTGCGGGAATTTATGTATTCTGAGATTTCCTGAAAGAACTCATCATCTCCAGAGAAAACGTCTTTTTCAGATAACTCTTCGCTTACTTCAGAAGCAAAAAGCTCTGAATCTTCCGGCAAGTTTTCATTATTTTGTTTGAAGTTGTCAGCCATCTAAAACCCGTAAAATTTCCTTATCGATAAGTTTTAATAAAACTCGCAAAACATAGCTACACGGTGCAAGAATTATGCCAAAGGAACGACATTTTAATAAAACAGGCTCAGAAGCCTTTTAAGTAAGCTTTTGGCTTTGAAAACTGAAGGAATGTTTAAATAATTTAAAATTATTGTAAGTTTTTTTTACAAAAGACTATTTCAATTGTTTTCTTTTACTTATTCTTTCGGATAATTCCGATAAGATTTAAAAGTTCCAAGGAAAAGGCTTTCATTTTTTTCTCTTTTTTGGTAAAAAAATAAGGCTATAGTTTCTTCGAATAGAGGCGCTGATAATGGAAATTTATACTGGAAAATCAAAGCTGGAAGGTTTTGTGGCTATACCGGCCTCAAAATCACATACTATACGTGCGGTTGCGATAGCATCACTTGCCAAGGGAGAAAGTATTATAAAAAATCCGCTGGTTTCCAATGATACTATTTCTGCAGTAGAATGCTACAGAAGGCTTGGGGCAGAGATAGATAACAGAAACGAGAAAGAATGGATAATTGACGGTAACGGCGGAAAAATAAGCTTCCAAGAGGATAAAATCGATGTCGGTAATTCAGGCACTACTTTGCGAATCGCTTTGGGCAGCTCGGCATTGGTTTCCGGTAAGCAAAGTATCGTATTCGACGGAGATGAGCAGATCAGGACCCGATCCGTTGCCCATCTGCTTAATTCACTGAATGAACTTGGCGCAGAATGCAAGAGCTTTGACGGCAGCGGAAAAGTTCCGGTAGAAGTAAAAGGAACCTTAAAAGGAGGTAAAACAACAATAGAATGCTGGACCAGCCAGTACCTTACTAGCTTGTTGATGTGCCTTCCCCTTGCGGAAAAAAACAGCGAAATCGATATAACTCTTTTAAATGAACCGGATTACGTTCAGATCACCCTCGACTGGCTGGACAGACAGGGAATTGAATATCAAAATAAAAATTTAAAAAAATTTAAGATAAAAGGCGGGCAGAAATATTTCCGTTTCCAAAAACAGATTCCTGCTGATTTTTCCAGTGCCACCTTTTTCCTCGTCGGAGCAGCACTTTTCGGAGGCAGAGTGGAGATAATGGGACTTGACTTCAAAGACAGCCAACCTGACAAGTTGGTAATAGATTATTTGGAGCAAATGGGAGCGGATATTCAAAAAACTGAAAATTCGATAATCGTTACAGGAGGAAACCGTTTAAAAGGAGCAGAACTTGATCTTAACAGAACTCCCGACGCCCTTCCTGCAATGGCGATTGCGGGATTATTCGCTGAAGGTAATACACGAATATATAATGTTTCCCAGGCAAGAAAAAAAGAAACCGACAGAATAAGATGTATGGCGGAGGAATTAAAAAAACTCGGAGCAGAGGTTGAAGAAATGGAAGACGGCCTTAAAATACAAGGCGGGCAGGAATTAGAAGCAGCTGAACTGGACGGAAGAAAAGACCACAGAATAGTAATGGCGTTGTCCCTTGCAGGTATGGGAATCGATGGAACAAGTAAGATTACATCTGCAGAGGCAATAAGTGTAACTTTTCCGAATTATGTAGAGTTAATGCATAGTATCGGAGCAAAAATGAAAATTCAAATGTAGTTTAATGAGGAGATTTTTAAGCGATGATAGGTTGTCATATAGGAAGAAATTTCCAGGTGACCGTAAGCGGAGGTTCGTATCAGGATGGATTAACAGCTATTGTCCACGGATGCCCCCCTGGCATGGTAATAGAAGAACAGGAAATCTACGGCGATCTGCTTTTGAGAAAACCGGGAGCAGATGAACTCAGCAGCCCCAGAAAAGAACCTGACCTGCCTGTGATTTACAGTGGAGTTAATTCAGCGGATACGGTTCAAGGTGCAGGTAATAAAGGACATACGAACGGTACTCCCTTCACTATTCTTATACCGAACCTGGATAGACATTTTATTCACATTAAGCAGTACCAGGATACGAACCGTACACCACGGCCCGGCCATGCAAGTTATGCCACTTTTAAGAAATACGGCCCAGATGATGATGCGATCGGAGCAGGTTTTTTCAGCGGCAGGTATACTGCAACTCTTGTTGGTGCAGGTTATGTGGCTAAGAAAGTTCTGAAAAAACTCGGCATTGAAGTTTTCTCATATATCAAAGAACTTGCAAGTGTGGAATGCCCCGAAGTTGATCACCTGAAAGCTCTGGATTATGAAAACAGGTTCAAAGAAATGAGATGTGATCTTGATCCTTTCTATCAGCAAATATATGTAAACGAAAGGATCACTAAAGAGATGAGATTTTTGCAAAAAATGAAGATTTTTGCAGAAATAGAAAATGAAATCGACGAAATACGTGATAAGGCTTTGAAGCTAAGTCCCGAAGAAGTAAAGGATAAATACGGAGTTCACCATATATTGAACTGCCCCGATATTGAAGCGGCCAATGAAATGGTAAAAGCCTGCAACAAAATTTCCGCGACAGGAGATTCTGCTGGCGGAGTCGTTGAGATCGTGGCAACAGGCGTTCCTGCAGGAATAGGGGAACCGGTATTTTATAAACTAGACGGCGAACTCGGCAGGATGCTTGGGATCGGAGCGGTCAAAGGCGTAGAAATCGGGGCAGGATTTAACGTTAAGGATATGACCGGCAGCGAATGCAATGACGAAATGAAAAGCGAGAACAATGAAGTCATCTTTGACAGTAATAATGCAGGGGGTATTACAGGCGGAATATCTACAGGCCAGGATATAGTGGCAAGAATTGCGGTCAAGCCGACTCCAACTATCGATAAGCCTCAACATACGATCGATAAATATACACTGGAGAATAAAGACCTTGCAGCTATTACTAGACGCGATCCTACTATCGCAGCGAGAATCTGGCCCGTAGCTGAGAATTATACCGCTATGGTTATTCTGGATAATCTCATTGCCCAATACGGCTATGAACTGATAAGGAACAAAGTAAGAGAATAACTGTACTAAAATTTAGTTTAAACCCCGGTTTTAAACCGGGGTTTTTTATTCTTCCGATTTCAATACCACCAGTGAAAAACTGGTGGATGGAAATAT
>CAZDVM010000019.1:0-66798 GCA_964508925.1 uncultured Pirellulales bacterium
CGCTGAATAAATACGTTATTTACGGCAATTTCATCGATGAGCCGGTCTTCGCAGGCGTAACGGGCAGCTACTATTATTACCTGCACGACCATCTGTATAACACCGCCGCGATCGTCAATTACAATACCGGCAACGTCCTGGAACGCTACGAATACAATGCCTACGGCAAGGTGTATATATATGATGCAAACTTTACCCCAAAATCGGCTACGAATTACAATAATAATATCCTCTTCACCGGCAGGGAGTTAGATACCCCCGACTCCGGCGACTTAAAACTGCAATACAACCGAAACCGCTACTACTGTTCCCGCCTCGGCAGATGGATGACACAAGACCCACTGGGAATTACACCGAATTCATATAAATATAATTTTTTCAAACCTGTTGTTCAGATGTCAGTTAATCTAAATATCTACAATTATACAAAATCAAATCCAATCAAAGCATCTGATTTTACAGGATTAAGAAGTCGATTGGATTTAAGAGATTTTTATTTTGCTTACTCGTTTGTAAGGCACAGATATTTTGGCCGTGGAAGACTGTGGACGAGCGGAGTAAGTAATTTGAAAAGACAGGAAAATATAAAATTGCCAGTAGCGCAAGATTTAGTTTCAGAAGCTAGTCAAATTTGTGAATCTCTTCCAAATAATGGGTCATGTGACGAGATGAACCATTATAATAATTCACACTCAGGAATGGCTAATGACACAATATGGATGGAAATAACATTAAACGGTCCTCATAATTTTAAATCAAAGGGATCGTATATTGCAAAAAAATATCAATATGGAAGTAATAATCAATGTGCCTGTACAGTTTCTTTTAGGTTAAAATATACTTGGATTGATAAAGGAGACTTAAACTATGAACATTTTGCAGATATCGCTTTGAGGTTTTACGAGTTTACATTGCCAGTTTATATAAATAATCCATTCATACATCCAACAGATTTTCCTATAAAGATTGAATGGACTGATACTTGTGTAATTACCACCATGGGAAGTGGTAGCTCTGTGGAAAGAATGTTTTGGGGTTGGCCTGTTGAAATTTTTAATAGGTAAATATATGACAAAAAGGAAAAAAATATTTAGTTCTGTTATAAAAAAAATAGTTATTGCTATTGGTTTTATTATAATTGTTTGTCTACTCTTTTTTTTATATATGGATATAAGTTTCAGACAGGTTAAGAAAAAGGGTTATTCTTACCTGCCACCCATACGTCCAGAACCACCATATTATCGTTCATATGATTTTTTAGGTGATATAGCTATACATTACGAACGGAACTTAAAGAAATATTGGCCTTGGCCTGAAATACCCAAAATCACAGACCAATTTAAAAACATTACTATATTAATGGCTCAACCTTATAAAGAACAGGGAATATTGATTTTCAAAAATTTAAAAATAAATCAAAAGTTTATATACAACCCAGTTCGAAGCATTAGAATTGCTAAAAATAATATTAAATGTTGGGAGGTACGTATTGTTGTTTATACTCAACGTTACAAACAAAACAAAGGATATTTAGCTTATAATACTTACCCAAAAATATTTCAAAAACCTTTGGACCCAAAAGATTTTAAAACCTGGGCAGTTCTCTTGGACGATCATGATGGCATGTCTTACGTCGACATTCTTTATTCTGAAATACCAATTATCCCCGGCTGCATTGTCGATTTGGATAAAGAAAAAGTTTACTATCCCGAAGATATAATCCCTGCTTTTAAGGAAATTTATCCTAAAGCAGATATACCCGAAAAATTAATAATTGAAGATGTAAATGAAATACCGAAACAGAAAAAATCATAACAACTATAGCTGGCAGGTGATAGCGGAATCGGCCTCTTCAGGTACGCTGTCTAAATACGTTATTTACGGCAATTTCATCGATGAGCCGGTGTTTGCAGGCGTAACGGGCAGCTACTATTATTACCTGCATGACCATCTGTATAACACTGCCGCACTGGTAAATTACAATACCGGCAACGTCCTGGAACGCTACGAATATAATGCCTACGGCAAGGTAAACATCTATGATGCAAACTTTACCCCGAGGTCGGCTACGAATTACAATAATAATATCCTCTTCACCGGCAGAGAAACGGACTTCATCCACTCAGACCAACTGAAATTACAATACAACCGAAACCGCTACTACTGTTCCCGCCTCGGCAGATGGATGACACAAGACCCACTCGGCATCGTACCGAACGGCCAATTTACAAACAATTTCCAAGTGACAGAACAATTCACCGACGGCCTGAACATCTATAATTATGCCAAGTCTAATTCAATAAAGTATAGTGATTTACAAGGGCTAGGGTGCAAAATTTCCTATCGATGCTATAAAGTGTCAAGCACTCCAGGCTACGGTGGTTGCAAAAAAAGATGTACATATAGATGTTTTGAAATTCCAGAATCAAGAATTCCAATTCCGGGTGGTGCTTATGGCTGTGACGATGTTCCTACATTAGACATAAATGGTCCTGTAGAAATAAAATGGTCAACTAGTTTATGTTGTTGGATAACTAGAGGTCGAAAAGGTCGTAAAGCTGGTGAGTGCCAGGATACCTATATTCACCATAGATATTATAACATTGAGGAAGATTTACCTGGAAGAGATTGTAGTAGAAGCGATTGTAGATCAGGTTGTGTGAAAACGTATAAGGCAGCAAAATTAGCATGTAATTTGCTCAAGTGCCCTCAAGCAAAGAGGGCTTGCAAAGCAATTGCAATAACCGCTAAAGCAGCTTGCCAAATAGGTTGTGATACATGGTGTAGGAGAGAATAGAATGTTAAGTAAAAAATTGATTTTGCCAATTTGTTTTTTTCTTTTATGTATAACTAATTTTATTATTGGTGAGAAAAATGATTTTCCTCCTAAACCTCAGTTAGATAGCAAATTTGATTACAAACTTTGGATTGATCAGCTTTCTAATTATTATGTTGAAGAAAATGCAGGGTTGTACTATAAGCATTTTTTCAATATTCCGGGATTAAGGCTTGGTTATAAATATCTTAAATGTGAAAATAAAAAAATAGTTAAACAAATAGATGAGATACTCGAAAATCCTATTATTTGGGATCAAAGCGAATATGACGAACTCGAAAAGTACTTAAAAAAAATCTCCCCCTATTTTAGTTACTATATAAATGGCTCAAAAGTTAAGGAATTCAAATATTTCATAACAGATACTGAAGAATTATTACTTCCTTATACGGGTAATAGCGAAGTTTTAACGAAGACAATATTAATTTCAGTTTTAAGAAATGATATTAAGTCAAATTCTAGAAAAGAAAGTTTAATAGCTGTTTTCAACCATTCCAAGCATATTAGAAAGTCTTTTTATTGTAAAATGAATTTCAGATTGGCTTTAAAAGAATTAAAATTAGCCCACAAAATCTTCAATTATTCTTTAAGGGAAAAATTGCTTAACGAGAAAGATGTAACGATTGTTAAAAAAGCAATTAAAAAATCTTCTCAGGATTTGTTGGATTCATATTACAAAACAGCCTTATCGGAATTGGCAATGCTATTTGATAAAATTCAAAAAGTTGCAGAATTAAGTTTTTTAACAAAAGTCCATTTTGATAAGCAAAAGGTTAAACGAGAATTACCATTTTCAGCTGAAAAAAAGTTTTATAAACAATTATTAGACGAGAGCCCTAACGAGATTATAGATGATTTATTAGAATATACGCAAAAATTGTTCAAATTATCAGAAACTATGGATATAAGAAATTGCAATAAAACAGAAAATCTTTACAAGAAACACAAGGATAAATATAAGTTTTATGAATTATTTGGTCTTTTTGATTTGACCGAACAGTATAGAGATATTTTAGAAATTCAAAATTATACTAAAAACTATTAATTGATAATATCGACTACATGAAATATGACCACAGAACAAATGACCCCTGCAATGTATTCAGCTATGATGCCTTAGACAGGCTGACGCTGGCATATTACGGCGTTGATGATGCCAATGAGGCATTTACTATGGATTTACTTGGTAACAGGGGAAACGTGAACTTAAAGGACAGTTCCGATCAGTCCTATACCGTCGATGATCTGACCAACAGGTATGAATCTGTGGGCGGGTCATCATTATCCTATGATTTAGTATAAATATTCGATTAAAAAGGTTTATGGATGAGTAGAGATATTTTACTTGAGTTTTTGCAGATAGTCCTTTTTGGCACCTGGATTTTCAAAGAAAGCAAACAGCCTGCAATCCTTTAATTTGTTAATTTCGAATCTTAAACTGCCTTCATTCAATTCATATTCAACATTTTCGAATTTTCCGGGATTTAATTCAATAGCCGCTTTAGGGTTTAACCATTCAGGCAGGGGGATGGAAATTTTTACATTTTCTTTTTCATTCCATTGATAGGCCTTGTCATCGATCCTGTAATCCTTGTTCGTGACAAATACAAACGCCTTGTCCTTTCCCAGGAGTCCTGCAATATCTATATCCTCATTGTCATGTTCATAAACCGCCGGCTCACAACCCAGAAGGTCATCCTTGATCACCTGAATGATATTGTTCCATTTTCCGATACATTCTTTAAGGTCTGGATATTCATTTCCCACGCCTTTCCGGAACGTGAACCATAGTATTCCCTTGGCACCGCGGCTTAGATTATAAAACAGCTGAACCTTTGCCTCTGAAACGGTGGGCACCGGCCTTTTGGGCCTTTGATCCCAGTCGAATAATCCCTGCGTCCATACCCAGATACCCTTAGGTTCCGAAGCGATCTTTAAGTCCCTTGTATAATAGGCCGTCTCCTCAAGATGCGTGCCGTATTCGTAAGGCCATTTGCTGGTAGATGGTGCTGTCACGCAGTAATGATCATGGCAGGGTATGTCCACCAGGTACGCATATTCGAAGAATTTAACATTCCTGCAGTAAGTAATGAAGGTCGGCTTTTTGGGGCCGTACTTTTCGGTAATCTCGACGGACATCAGCATTCTCTGTGCAGTGTGCTTCCAGTCAGGCTCATCGGTTATCTGCCAGCATAAGACCGCGGGATGATCCTTCAACTGCTGTATCATCTCGACCTTCGGCACCGTTCCGCTGTGATATAAGGTATTTATTCCGTATTTTTTATAAAGAGATTTATAAAAATCACTATGTGCAGAACCGCCTCTTACGCAAGCATCGAAACCGTACCCTTTACCTTCCTTAAGCCGGTCATCATCAAGCCCCCATGTCCCCACGGGGAATTTATCTACGAAATATTTCCGGTGTGCATAAACCTTTTTTTCTTCTCCGCCTTTTTCGTAATCTATTTTCACAATCACGTACTTTCCCTCCCGAAACCTGCCTTTAATGCTGATTTCGGCGAAGCCTCGCCTGCCCGGATTTATTTTTTCAGAAACGGTATTTACTTTTTTCGTCTCCCGGCCGTCAATTTCGATATTCTTTATAGCCACTTTATTATCCGAATCGTTTTTAAGATGCAGTTGGACGGTTCGGCGGTTCGGCATGAATCTCATGTAAGTTATTCGTACCGGTTCTTTGATAAGTTTTTTTGTTTTCATATATCCGACAGGGCGGTAACTTCTGTCGGTTAGGGCGAATTCAATTTCCTCACCCTCAGCGAAATGTTCGGAAACCGCATTTATCTCGAGAACACCCATTTTCCCCGGATTGACACTTTTATTCAAAAACCTGTCCCAGCTTACCTTCTTTGAAAGCCTCCAGTGACTTCCCGATTTCCTGTTTACGTGCCAGTTGCGGAACTCAACCCGTTCATCGCTTATATTCTTAAAATAAACCAAAAGCAGGCCTCCCTCATTCGGTATCTCGTTCTTATATTCAGTCACCTTTTCAGTTTCGTAACTTACCGGCCTGTAATTGATCTGTTCTATCTCGATCTTTTTATTAAACTTTTCTTCACTGAAACCCGCTGCCGCTGCGAGCAAAATTAAAAACGTTGAAAACAATGCAAAAGGCCTTAAATCCCTCGCCATAAAAACCTCCGGTAAATTATTCTTTATTCTCTGCCGAAATACTGTAAAATCATTTTTCAGAACTTTTCGAACCCTTTTAAATATATGTAAAATTATGTCAAAACAAAAGAAAAAACTGTTCATAATCGACGGCCATGCTCACATATTCGCAGCCTACTACGCACCCATGAGGCAAAAACTGGAAAGCCCCACCGGAGAACCGACCAAGGCAACATACATCTTTACCAGGACACTGGAATCGATAATAAAAAACTACAAGCCCGATATGCTGGTTATGGCAATGGAAACAAAAACAAAGAGTTTCCGTGCAGAGATGTACGAGGATTACAAGGCCAACCGGCCTCCGATGCCGGAAGACCTTCCCAAACAGATCGATCGCATCGAAGAGATCCTCGATGCCTTCCACATCCCCGTTTTGCGTCACCCGACGTTCGAGGCAGATGACATTATAGGTACACTCAGCAAAAAAGCCGCCAAAGAAGGCGACGAAGTTTACATCTGCTCTAAGGACAAGGACATGCTTCAGCTGATAAATGATCATGTTATTACCATTGATGTCCAGAAGGGTGATATAATTGATGAAAAGAAAATGGTCGAAAAGTACGACATGCGTCCCGATCAGTTCATCGACTGTCTTGCACTGCAGGGTGACAGTTCAGACAACATTCCCGGAGTTCCTGATGTCGGCCCGAAAACTGCAGTAAACTGGATAAAAAAATACGGTTCGCTGGAAAACCTCTACGAACATGCAGATGAAATAAAAGGCAGAAGGGGAAAAAGCCTCCGCGAGAACAAGGAACAGGCATTTCTTTCCAAAAAACTTGTTACTATCGAAACCGATATCCCTATGAATATCGACTACGAAAAATTCAAACTCAAAGAACCCGACAAGAAAAGACTTTCCGATATCTTCACCGAACTGGGTTTTCAGGCCATTGCTAAGGAAATGGACATACCGCTGAAAAAAAATAAGATAAAAAACCAAAACGATCATGCTCTCGGCACTCCCCTAAAAACTGCGAGTTTGGAGGATATATCTTGTGATTACCAGCTAGTAGATACCGAGGAGAAATTTGAAAACTTCTGCAAAGAGCTGAAAAAACAGAAAATCTTCGCAATAGACACCGAAACCACATCCATGGATCCAATGAAAGCGGATTTAGTCGGGCTGAGCTTTTCATGGAAGAAGCACCAGGCATTTTATATCCCGATAAAAGCGCCTCTCGGTCAAAACTTTGTTCCTATTGAAAACATAAAAGAAAAACTCGGGCCGATCCTTGCAGACGAAAAAGTAAAGAAGATCGGCCAGAACATAAAATACGATATTAATATCCTTAAGAACGCATCTCTGGATATTAAAGGTATCTATTTTGATACCATGATCGCATCCTACTGTCTCAACCCGGAACGCAGAAACCATTCCATGGACAAAATGGCAAAAGAATACCTATACTACGAATGCATGCCCATAACATCACTCATCGGCAAAGGAAAAAACCAGCTCTCGTTTGACATGGTCGACACCGAATCCGCATCACTATACGCAGCAGAAGACGCAGACATTACTTTCCTGCTTTATAAATACCTCGACGCGCAGCTCGACAAACATCCCGACACCAAAGAACTTTTCCAAACCGTAGAAATGCCCCTTGTCTCCTGCCTTGCACAAATGGAAAGAAACGGTATAGCACTAGAAGTCCCTTTGCTCAAAAAAATGTCACTGGAGCTTAGCAATCGGGTAGAAGAAATATCGGAGGAAATTTATGAACTGGCAGGGGAGGTTTTTAATATCGGCTCGCCGAAACAACTTGCAGAGATACTTTTCGATAAGATAGGCCTTGAGCCGGTAAAATACGGCAAAACCGGAAGAAGCACCGACGCCTCCGTTCTTGATGAACTTTCGGGCCAGCACGATATCATCGATCTGATCTTGGAATACCGAATGCTGACCAAGCTCCAGAATACCTACGTTGACAAACTGGGGCAGCTGATTAATCCGAGAACCCATCGCGTCCACGCATCTTTCAACCAGACAGGAACTGTCACCGGCAGACTAAGCTCAAGCGATCCCAACCTTCAGAATATTCCCATCCGTACCGAACTCGGCAGAAAGATACGTGCTGCCTTTGTGCCGGGAAACAAGGAAAACTGTATACTGGCAGCAGACTACTCCCAGATCGAACTGCGCCTACTCGCCCATTTTTCAAAAGACCGAGCTCTGTTAAACGCTTTTAAAGAGGGGCGTGATATTCATACTTTCGTTGCATCCCAGGTATTCGATTTACCGCTCGATAAAGTGACAAAGGATATGCGGGCAAAGGCAAAAGGGGTTAATTTCGGGATAATCTACGGCCAGGGACCGTTTGCACTTGCAAAGTCACTCGGCATAAGCCGCACGGAAGCAAAGGATTTCATCGACCAGTACTACAGCAGGTACAGTTCCATCAAAAAGTTCATGAATGACCTTATCGAAAAGGCAGGAAAAACAGGCTACGCCGAAACCATACTCCACAGGAAAAGAAAGATCGCCAACATCAAAAGCAAAAACCACTTCCAGAGGTCACAGGCTGAACGCTTCGCAGTAAACACTACCATCCAGGGATCAGCCGCCGATCTCATAAAAGTTGCCATGATAAACATCCACCGAAGGATCGAAAAAGAAAACCTTCCCGTGAAAATGCTCCTGCAGATACACGATGAACTGGTCTTCGAACTCCCGGAAAAAGAATCGGAAAATCATGCAGAATGGATCACCGAAGAAATGAGCACCGCCATTGATCTTGAAGTTCCATTAAAGATCGACGTCGAAACCGGTAAATCCTGGCTAGCTGAATGAATTAGAAATAAAAAAGAGGTTTGTATTAAACAAACCGCCTTTAAAAATCAAACTTTGAAAAATGCTATTTTCTTCTTTTTCTTAAGATTATTCCGCCGAGACTAACTAAAGTAATTGTAAACGGTTCAGGTATTTCGATATCATCATCAGGTTCATCGGGATTATCAAAAAGCTGATATGATTCGGAAATGCTGTAATCATCTGTCGTAAAATCAGGCAGAGTGGCGCTTACTATAATGTCATTTGAAAATCTTATGTAAAGCAAGCTGTTGGGCATGCCGGAATTATTGAAGAATACATTCCTGGCATCGACCGTGCTGTTATAGGAATCCGGGTCAACATCGACATTGAACTGGAAATAATCCTCGAGGGCGAAGCCGGTGAAATTAAACCCGATCATATCGCTTCTCACCCCTCCTGAAACATCGTCAGGGTAAAGAGTTTCTACTGAGAGATCACTTGCCGAACTGGTATAAGAACCCGCTTCATCGAAATTATAACCTGCATCACCGATAGTGAAATGCATACTTGTTATCTCGGCAGAATAGGAGTCGTTCACTATCTTGATGAATGGCGAATCGTAATTGCCTGTTGGGTCATCTATGGAAAATGTAAAACCGACTGTTGAACCTGCTGCGATATTACATAAAATTCCGATTATAATAAGGGAAAGCAATATCCTGCTCATAAATCTGGCTCCTCTTTAAATAACATTTTTTAAAATATAATAAACAAAACTCATACCTAAAAATTAATCGGGATTTTTTCTGCCGAAATGAAGCGGAAATTGCATAAAAAAGCAGCCCGAAATTCCCTCAGCTGCTTTAATTAAGGTAATAAGCTTTTTAAAGGGATCATTATTTCTTTGTATTAACCTGGAATTATTTTCTGGGTATCGGTCCGCCGTACTGATCCCAGCCTTCTATCGCTATCCTTTTGTAATATTTTTCGCCTCTTTTATAATCATCACGCCAGTCCCATTCTCCGCAGGGAACTTTACCGGGATAATTCTTAATTTTCTTGCCTGTTTTCTTCAATTCATTGAGCCCGTCCCATATATTATCCAGCAGTATTTTGCTTTGAAATTTCTTACCTCTGCACCAAATTCTGTAGCCGTAGTATGCTTTTGCACCTGCTCTTCTGTGTTTAACTGTGAGCAAAGTCTTCTCAAAAGTCCGGTAAACATTTTTATAATCTTCGTTACTCAAATAGGGCTTTGCCTTCTTGACATATTCAAGTGCTGATTTAGCCAGACTTACCGAGTAAATTTTTTCCTTAAGGATCATTTCATAATATTCCTCATTCATCTTTTCCTCATTCAGATCAAGCCATTCTTTTTCAAAAAGCCATGGGTCTTCACGTTCCAGCCTTTCCCCCTTCGTCTTAAATCTCCCCGGCGACAGGATATTCATTACGTCCTTGTAATAATGAAACTCCCTGTCAACTCCATGCCCGATATAGAAAACAGGCTTTGCCATCCATCTGCCCGAAACATATCTCGTATAGCTGGAAATATAATCGAAGGCGAAGTCACTGTGGTTTGCAGTATTAAGTCCCAGCGTATAGATACTGGATTTAACAATATATTCTGCCTTATCAAAGGCAACTTTTAAATATGGCGTTGACTTTTTTCCATACCGTTTAGTTATAAATTCTTCCAGAAGATTATCGTTACTTATACCTTGTCTTTCGATAAGTCTTTTCAAAACATACAGATTAATTTCAGAAGGCCTCCCAATAATGCTTGTATCACCAAATCTGTCTGTCCGTGCCACATACCCGATTACATTTTCCTTTCCTAAAAAGTACTTCCATCTCTTTCTGAACGCATCGGAAAACGTATTGGCGATTACTCCCTGACCCTCATATTCTCTTGCCGCATCGAATTCGATTATCACAGGTCTTTTGACCTTATCAATATCCTGCCTGTTCGGATGCGTCAAAAAAAAATCATGCTGTGTCTCTTTCATCATCACGATAATTTCCTGACTTTCTATCAGATCAAGACACTTCAATATTGACTTTAATTCCGTCCGCGTATAAATAAACGTCCTGATATAAAGTTTCAATCCTTTCTCTTTGACCACAACATCCGCTACCTGATCGACTAAATACGCCAGTTTCTCTTCTTCTGTTTTCATCTTTTCAGAGTACTGATCTTCTACATGCGCACCGGTCTCTATAAAAGTCAGTATTATCCCATCCAGCCCATCACCTGCCTTATCCAGCATATCACGATAATCATTCTTAAACCACTTCCAGAACTCCAAATTGTCAAGGTCTATTTTTCTTCCTGGCCCCGTCCTGAATTTATCTGGATAATAATCGAGGTCATACAAAGCATGATCCCAGACAGTCACTTCCTTTATCCCGTTTTCTTTTGCCTTATCAAGGAGTTTTCTGTAAACATCAAAATTTTCTCGTTCCCTCACATCTTTAAGATCACGAATTATCGCATGTGACAATTGCAGATGGTTAATGTTATATTCCTTCGCTTTCTCGATAGCCTTTATCCCGTGATCAACATCATCCGATAGAATGTTCCATCCCTGAATTTTTATTTCACCTGCAATAACTAATGTTGATACTAAGATCGATAATAAAACAACTACATATCTTCTAATTACCATAAATTCCTCACTTCAAATTGTTAATATGTTTTTCTGCATCTTTAAAATACTCCTTTACTATCTTATATTCTTCATCCCATCTCCAGTTGCCCATTCTCTTGATCCGCCTTGTAGATTTTAAAAGCTTCCCTGTTGCCATGGCACGATCATAAGCTGTTCGTATCTCCTCATCCGACACTACCTTGGTATCTGGCTGATCTTCCAAAAGTCCACTGCCAAAGTAAATTATCGCAGCATCTTTCCTTAATTCTGCTATTAAAACTGACCTCGAAAAGGTAGTATGTAAATTCTCCCTTCTCATTGTCCATCTTCGCAATTCTTCATCATTAAACCTCAAGCTGTTATCGAAATGATAATCTTCATAAACCTCTTTAACGATCTCGAAGTTCTTTTTTGCTATTTTTACCCCATACTCATTCTCTCTGATTATTGCTTTATAGATTTCTGGTGTCATTTTCGTGTCACTATTTGCCCAGTCAATATTATTAAATCTTTCTGCAATCCTTTTATCAGTACATACCTTTTTCTTGAACTCGTCACTTGCAAGATATTTCAAAATGTCAGGATAGCAGAATTTCTTGTTTATCCCGTTTTCAACTAAATAGCAACTGTTATCTTTTCTCCTCTTCTCGATATGAATTGAAAAACTGCTAACATCACCATATGCAAGCCGCGACCCTGTGTCATTATTGATCCCAAGAGTATAAAACGTTGACAATACAAAATCCCTTGCACTTTTAAATACCGGTTCAAGATCATTAACTGCTCCGTACCAGTAATGCTCATAGATAAAATCTTTGAACACCTCATCATTATCAGTGTTTTTATCATCCATTATTTCATTCAGGGCGAATAGATTAATTTCCGCTGGCGTGTCAATTATACTGGTATTATCAAATCGATCCGTTCTGGCAATATACCCCTGCACATTATCGAACTGCAGATAATACCGCAACTTATCTGCAAAAACTCCACCAAAAGTATTCGCAACTACCCCTTGCCCTAGAAACTCATTGGCTGCATCAAATTCGATTATAATATCTCTGTCTATTTTTTTTAATCTCTCACAACTTGGCTGGGTTATAAAAAAATCATGATAATTGTCCTTAAACACCAGCTTAACGTCATCATGCCGTATCAATTTGCATATCCTGATCAAACTTTCGAACTCTTCGTCACTGTATGCCCAGCCGCGGATATAAAGTTCCATATCATTTCCAAAAACTACATCTGCTACTTTGTCCACCAGATATGATAATTTGGCCTCCTTACTTTTGAACCTGCTTGAAAATTGATCTTCGACCCTTAAACCCATACCTATAAAATTCAGAACAACGCCATCAAAATCTGCAAGTGAGAGTAACTGATTGTAATCCTGTTGAAACCTTTTCCAGAACTCAGGGTTATCGAGATTAAGTTTACCATTCTCAAGAAAATATTTATCGGGATAATATTCTTTGTCATACAAGCAATAATCCCAGAGAAAAACGTCACTTATTCGTGCCTTCTTTGCCTTATCCAGAAATTCTACTACAGCTTTTCTCTTATAGTCTTTTCTGAGGTCGCGCAGTTCCTTGATAAATTCATGGGAAAGTTCAATATGATCAATATCATAATCTCTTGCAGATTCTAATAAGGTATCTGCAGATTTAATATCATTAGACAATATGACCCAACCCTCGACGTTGTCTCTTGCGGAACAATTTCCAGATAAAAAAAGGGCGATAGCAAAAACTATCAGCCCCTTATTTTTAAATGTTAAAAATTTCATTTTTCTTCTATTTTACAATTATAACCTGATGTATTTTAAGCTCATCTATTTTCGTTCTTATAATTCCGTCACTGTATATGAAATTTAATTTTTTTCCTGCCGGCTGCAAAGTGACGCTTTCGGGCTTTTCATCAACCCTGATCTTGATGTTCAGGGGGCCAACAGGCGGCACTTGGTCATAAGTATATGTTCTCAGATCGTTTCCGGGATTGGTGGTATTAATAAGATTTACCGCCAGATCGCCGTTTATCCTGTTAATCTGAACCTCGACATTTCTGCTACCGGTAATTTCTGCTTTAGGTTCCGGAAAAACTTGTTTTACGAGTGATGCTATATAATCTCTTAATATCGTGTTATATCTTTTATATTGATGTTCACCGATATCCTGGTAAGCAGCAACTATCTTGCCGTCACCGTATTCTGTCAAAGTAGCCGCAACGTCACTTGGTGAATCGGGATTATTTATAGTATGCATTTTTTCAATTACTTTTGCCTTTTGTGCAAATTCCCAGTCTTTGGCGGCAAAACCGGCAGCTCCCGCCCATATACCGTCAGATTCATAGTATTTTGCAGCCTTGACAGGGTTGTCAAGTTTGGAGATCCCGATCTCATCTTTAAATAATTCAGCAGATTTCGGCCCGATCAAAACAAGGTTACCTCCATTTTTAACATAATCGGTAAATACCTTTTTATATCCCGGTTTCAGATACAGCCACTGAGGGAAAACGACCACCGGGTATTCACTTATTTTATACTTTAAACTGTGCTCCATGAAAATGTCGACCGAATACTGGCTGTCCAACAGGGAATGCATTATACCCCTCATGGGAAGATAAAATCCGCCCGGGTTGAAAGGCTTATCCAGCATCTTGTAAGATGCATAAGATGAAAGGAAAAGTGCAACCTGCGGCACGGTTTCGGCTTCGTGACAAAATTCCTGTTTTTCTCTGCAGAATTTTGCGACTTCTGCCATTATGTCCATTTTATAAAGTGCCACCGAGCCGTCACGCTCCTGCGGATAATATGCCTGAAAACCGCCGCCTTGTGCCAGGACCATTGCAGCTTCCTGCTTCATCTGAATAACGGGTTTAGACGCTCTGGTGAAAGGGCGGTCTTGCAGGTTGCAGCCGAAACCCCACGCCATAAGATCCCAGGGCATATCCTGATGTCTTATAACCCGGGCTTCGTGACGCGCCGTATTAATACTTTCTCTTGGCGAATAGTCACCGGAAATGAAATCCAGGTTTATAGTCGGTTTTTCCGGCATAAGGCCTGTATAGGCCCAGTTGCTTGCTATCTGAAAATCGGGATCGAACTTATGCAACTCAGTGACATAGTGATCGACGTAGTCTCTGAAACCCTGACGGCAGAATTCAACATATTCGTGATAGTTAGGGTCGCCTTTTTTCGGTGGATCGTAGTCATGACTTTTCTTCCACTCATTTACTGCCCATTTGGAATAGTCCACTTCGACCGCCCAGACTTCCCCGTCGATCCACATACCGTCCACCTTATAATCCCTTCTAAGTTCCTTTAGCTGCGGTATAAGCAGTTTATCGACATATGGGCCGAAAACCGATGTTTTGTCTTTGTTTCTTTTGCCGTCGGCGTTTACTACAGCCCATTCCGGGTGTTCTTTTATGGCCTTTGTATCCCATACACCTGAATAATGCATGTATAATCCTACGCCGTTTCTGGCTGTTACTTTCCGCCAGATGGGAAGTGGATTTTTTACGAAACCACCTGCTCGATTGCCCACATCGGTAGTATAGCTGGAGTAGCCTGGATGGCCTTTGCAGTCGATCTGCACATAATCCGGGTTGACCTTATCGATAATGGTCTGTACCATTTCTTCGGTGACACGTTTTCCTATTTCTTTATCGCCGGAGCCTGCATGAAAATCAAAGTGAATACCCAGAAAACTTTCTTCTCGTCTTGGTCTTTCAGGCCAGGAATCTTTTACATCGACTGTTTTTTTGAAATCAGAATAGGCTGGAGAAGCCAGGATTAAAGTAGCTGATAAAATAATGTAAGTTACTGTTAATATACGTTTTAGAAAAATGGTATTTCTTTTCATTTTGTTATTCCTTTAAAAATTACAGTAAAATGTTTATAAAAAATTCATAGTAAAGCATTCGATGGGGTATAATAGAACAGAATGAATGTTCAGGCAAGAAATATCTTAAATCTGCTTTTGCGGGGGTAATTAAAATCTGCTGTCTTGGGAACAAGTGATGATAACCGGATTATCATAAAATAAACGGAGAGGGGGGGGATTCGAACCCCCTCTCTTTATAAGTATTTAAATAATAAGCCTTTATAGCATAAGTAGTTTTATTTAAAGAATTTATGTCTTACGATTCGTTACTATTCTTTACAAAAAATTATTATTTGTGACTTCAAAAATAGGACAGTAGTAGGACAGTAGTAAAAAAAGCCTTTAAAACAATACTTGTATTAAATCGAATCGTCAGCTTTCATTGATTATTATTTACTCTTTTAATTTTGTAATTGTAAAACCAAATTAATTATTTTTTGGATTACATGTACTTTCATGGTTTTAGGTTTTGTAAGAGAGAGCATTTATTTTCTCACAGAGAACGATTTGCCCTGTAAACTCAAAATAGGTTAAATATATTAACAAAAACAGCTTAAAATAAACAAAAGACTTTGCTTAGAAACTTCGTAATTTGATTACTGTTATTCGCAATATGTCCTTTTTTAAGTGTTGAAATTTGCTGATAATCATAATTAGGAACAATTTGTATATTTCTTCAGTAATGTTGTTAAGGTTAAAAAATGTTTTCTAATTTGGTTGAAGGTTGCTCATTTGGTAAAATAGTAAAACAACATTTTATGGGGTTATAAAAAAGTTGTTTTATTTTTTTGGTATAGGTTTTAGGAAAATGAAATTATAGCAATTCAATTGAATTTGGTTAGGAGGATTTGAATGATGAAAACGAAATTATTTTTTATGGCAATTCTGGTTACTTTTTTATGGACAGCTGGAGCGTCAGCTGCCATTTGGGATTCAGGAGCTACCGATCGTTTATGGAATTCCGGTCTCAACTGGGACACAGATTTAGTGCCTGTAACTGGTGAGACGGTAAAAATTGGTGCAGACGGCTTGACTGCAGATGTAAACGGTCCGTTGATTGATCCCAATCATACCAGTACAGGAACAGGTGAGGCTGTAGCAGGAAGACTGATAGTCGGTACTAATGATGCTGGAACCTGGAATCTTGATATCACCGGCGGGGTCTTGACAGCAGGTGAGCTTTGGGTTTGTGCTGCCAATGCGAGCGACGTTAACGGGGTTGTTACCCAGAATGGAGGAACAGTAACAAGTAACTCTGTTCTTCTTTTGGGTAAACGCGGTTACGGTGTCTATAACTTAGACGGCGGAACACTTACTGCTCCAAGCGGCATGAATATCGGTGCAGAGAGTGGTTTCTTGGCTAATGGTGAGTTCAATATGACTGACGGAACGCTGGATACTACCGGTGCAAATCTCAGTGTTGGACATAATGACCAGGGAATTTTGAACATTGACGGCGGAACTGTTACAGGTAAAAACTTTATGATTGGCGGTTTCGGCAGTGCCAGCGGTGTTGGTGAAGTTGTCCAGACCGGCGGAACTGTTGAGATGTCAACCTGGGGTAGAATCGGTGATAAAGGCAACGGTACTTATACTATAACAGGTGGTAGTGCAATATGGCCTACAGCTAACCAATTCCAGTTTGTGCCTTACAGTGCTGATGCTACCGGTGAAATCAATGTAGGCGGAACCGGTTACATGGAACTTAAAACACTGCTTGTAGGCCATAACAGTGGTTCGATTGGTACAGTGAATATTAGCGGCGGAAAGCTATATGTCAGAACTGCTTTCAAATGTGGTGCTAATGGAGGAAATGCTCAATTCAATATTTCAGGTGGTATCCTGGAAGTGGCTGCCGGAGCTAACTGGTCGCTTCAACCAGGAAACTCTGTTATAGATATAACCTATGACGGCAAGCTTATTTTTGGCGGTGACTTAACCAGTAATGTGGAAAACTGGATATCCGACGGAAGACTAGTCGCGTGGGGCGGTAATCGTGGAGAAGTTTTATATGAGGTTGTTGACGGCAATACAGTAATAACAGCTTCAGACGTTGATGTTAATAAAGCAGCTTTTCCGAGCCCTGATACAGGAGCAGAGGAAGTATCGATAACAGGTACTGTTTTAAGCTGGTTAGCTGGTGAAAAAGCGGCTGATATTGCAGGTCATGAGGTATACCTAAGTACAGATTATGAAGCGGTAGAGGATAGAGATGCCAGTGCCTTTGTAGGTGCTCTTGATTCAAACAGTTATGATCCGGGACAGCTACTCGCCGGTACTACTTATTACTGGAGAGTAGATGAAGTAAATAGTTTAGAACCTAATAGCCCATGGGAAGGTGATATCTGGGAATTCACAACAAGTTGTACAATTATAGATGATTTTGATGGATATCCCGCTATTGGAGATTTAGCTGCTGCCTGGGACGATGGAATTGATTCAGGTGATAATGGTGGTTCAGAGTTCTTCGTCGAACAAATTGAAGCTGAAGATGGTAATTCAATGCAAATTGATTACGATAATACTTCAGTAAATATATCTGAGGTAGACTCAAGCAGTCTTATAAGTGATCTAACTGCAGACGGTGAAAAAGCTATATACTTGTCTTATCTTACTCAAAGTGGTAATAGCTCAGAACCGATTTATATGTCACTTTCTGACGGTACCAACACCGGTATTGTAAGAATTACAGACCGCTTCGGTAATGTAGATGGTGAAGCTACTTATGCAGGAGAGTTTGGCGCAAGCTGGCAGACGGCATACTTTGCTCTTGAAGAGTTCACAGATGATGCTCCATCTCTCGATCTTTCCAATATTCAGACAATAGCTTTTGGAATAGGTGATCCGGAAGATTCAGGTTATACCGGTGGTACAGGTACAATTTACATTGACAATCTCATTCTTTGTGGAACTCAATGTGTACCCAGTATGATCCTATCTGATATTGTAGGCGGTGACTGCGTTTGTGATTTTGCTGATCTGGGAGTATTATCCAGTGCATGGCTACAGCAGGGCGGTACTGTTTCTGCTCAAACACCAAGTACGGATGGATTACTATTACATTATAAATTCGATGAAACTTCAGGTACAAATGTAAATGATGAAGCAGGCAGTAATGATGGTACTATCGATAATACTCCTGTCTGGGATACTACCGGAGGATATGACGGTGGATGTCTGGATTTTGACGGCAGTTATGCAGTTGATGTACCAAACGATGTATTCAATAACGTTGATGATGCGATCACCATTTCAGTTTGGGTAAACGGAGATACTTCAGCGCAACCGGCTACTGATACCCAGGCAATTTTCCGAGGTGTTACTCCTGATAGTTCAGGAACTTACTTCAGAGTGCTTTCTGCATTAGTTCCTTTTGAAACTGCTGACGGCGAAGTTATTGTACCCTTCGATGCAGGTATTACACTACCTGTTACGAATACCCAGGATCGAGCAACATTCTATCCTGAGAGTTCGTCTCAATTCGAAGGTAAGTGGAATCACTACGCTTTTGTTAAAGATGCAAGTCAGGATTTCCAGGCAGTTTACTTCAATGGTGAAAAAGTTGCAGAGAATCTTAGTGCAGATTTAACATTTGAGGCAGGTATAACAGACTTTGTAGTAGGAGCTAAATTGAATGCTGCATTAGCAAAAACTTACTATGAAGGTAAGCTCGATGAGTTCAAGATTTACAACCGAGCTCTTTCACAAGCTGAGATCGTAGGTCTGGCAGGTAAGAGTTCTGTTGATCAGGAATTACTCACCGAAGCAGAAATCGTAGAAAACGGTACGGTAGATTTCCAGGATTATTCAGTAATTGCAGATGAATTTCTTGAAACTGTTGTATGGCCGTAGTGTTTTGTAAATAGCTGTTAATTTCAGAGGCTGGCTGGATCAACCGGCCGGCCTCTTTTAATAACCTGGTTTTAAAATAAGTGTTTGGGTTTTATGAATCGAAGAGAATTTATATCAAAGACAGCAATAAGTGCATTAGGGGCTTCAGCCTTAAAAAATATGACATTAATGGCACAATCTGAAAGAATCAGTCGCAAAGCTCAGAAGCCCAATATTGTGTTTATATTAGCAGATGATCTTGGTTGGGATGAACCCGGATGCTACGGCGGCAGAACCGGAATGAAGACACCCAATATCGACCGTTTATCCGAAGAAGGAGTTAAGTTTACTTATGCAACAGGTGCTTCAATGTGTTCTCCTGCAAGAGCTCAATTGTTAACGGGGCGTTATGGTTTTCGTACCGGCATGAACGCAAATGCTGCTGACCCGGGAGGAATGAATCATCAGTTGGGCGATCATGAGAAACTTTTACCTGAAACATTTAAAAAGATGGGATATCGAACAGGTTTGTTTGGTAAACTGCATCTGCACTGGAACAATGCCGATATTCCTGCCCTTCCGAGTAAAATGGGTTTTGATGAATATTTTTACTACTGCGGCAAACAATATAGTGAGGATTTAGATGATTACTGGAAGATAGGCGATCCTCCCGGAGGTATGGTTCACGACCATTTTAATGTAAAATGGGTACATAACGGTAAACGTATAGGGGTGAAAAAAGGTTACGATGTTGATCTTATAACGGATAAGGTTAATGATTTCATAAAAACAAATAAAGACCGTCCTTTTGTTGCATGGGTTCCTCAATTCGCGATACATGAACCTTTCCAGACACCTGATAAATGGAAAAAAATGTATCCGATCGATGGTAAGATGAAAGCTAGTCTGGCAGAAAATGTAAGAAAAGCCAGGATCAGGGGTAAATGGCAAAACAGAGAAGGACTTGTAAATTATAATCCCACCATTGAAAAGTACAGGAATCGTCTGGCTATGGGTTCAGCTTTGGATGCAAGTATTGGTCGAGTAATGGAAGCACTCGAGAAAAACGGGATTGCTGAAAACACAATTTTGATCGTTACCAGTGACAATGGTCCCCACCCGATAGCTGGCGGGGGCAAAGCCAGTATGCGTGATGCAGCCGTTCGGGTTCCACTTATTATCAGTTGGCCAAAGAAGACACCTGCGGGTAAAGAATGTAATGCATTAGTAGACAATGTTGATATTTATCCAACTCTTGTAGAAGCAGCGGGAGGTGAAATGCCAGAAGGACTTAAGTTTGACGGTATTAGTTTTCTAGATGTCCTCAGTGCCCCGGAAAGTGAAGGGCCTCGTGATCATGGATTTGCTTGTCTGAGGGGAGAACTTGGACTATATGATCATAACTGGTTTTACGGTTTTTCTGCAGATGATGAAGAGTTCGAACAAATGTGGGCTAGGGTAACACCGCCTGATTCTGTTCAAACGGAAGTGCCGAGAGATTTAGTTCCTGAAGATGTTAAAGAGAGATTTAAGAAACTTTCCAGTAAGTATCGACGAGAAAGGAATAAATTGATGGCCAAGCATCGTAGAAAACTCGAAGAGAGACGGGAAAAAGGTTTAGATGCTTACGGTGATCGTTACGAAAAAGTTTATGGTGAGAGGCGATAATAAGGAAGGCTACAGTAAAAGGGATTTACATTAATTAATGATGAATGTTTCGAGAAAAGCTTTTAATGAGTATTTATAATTTGAAAAAAATAACCTTAATTGTTTCATTATTTTTATTTTCATTTGTTTCTATAGCCCAGAGTGCAGAGATTTATGTAGCGTCCTGGGGTTCAGACCAGGGAGATGGAAGTTTCAATTCACCTTTTGCCAGTATTGAACGTGCACGGCAGGAAATATTAAATATAAAACAGCAAAATGCTTTTCAGGACTTCACGGTTTATCTAAGGGGAGGAACATACAAACTTGCAGATACACTTGTTTTAGGTCCAGAGGATTCTCCTGAACCGGGTTACAAGATAATTTACAAGGCTTATCAAGGTGAGACTCCTGTAATAACTTCAGATGTTTCCGTAACCGGTTGGAGTTCAGTGAATGTTGCAGATGAACCTTATGGTTTAGCTTCCGAGGCCAGCGGAAATTTGTGGTCTGCGAATATTCCCGCCGGTATAGATCTACCTAAAATGATGTATGACGGCAACGATATATTACCCCGTGCCATTGGGGAAGGTTTTAAGCCTACTAATCCGCCTGAAGACCCTGATCAGGATCAGTGGATGTTACCATTTCCAGATGGTGCTTTGCGAGATTATAATAATATGGAAGATGTAGAGATAAAAATAATCCCGATATGGTTTTCTATGAATATACTGCCTTTAGATTATGTTCTTGAAGGTCGTAATATTGCCAAAGTCAAAGTTTATTCATCGTACGATATTTCCCAGGATCCGGTTTACGATGGTAATACGGTTTGGGTTGAGAACGTACCGGATGCTCTCGATGAGCCATCAGAATGGATAGTCAATACGCAGGAAGGTAAAATATATTACTGGCCAGAAGAAGGTCAACCCAGTGATGAAATAGTAGTCCCCTCTTTGCAAGAATATATTCGAGTAGAGGGTGATGAAGGGCTAGATCGGCCGGTTCATGGTTTAATATTTGAAGGAATAACTTTTAAACGCGGAGAGCGAATTACCTGGAATGATAATACCATTTGCTTAAAACATGATTACGAACTTTATGATGCTAATAATGCAATGCTGCGTTTTAGAACAACCGAAGACTGTACCGTAAAAGACTGTACTTTTGCAACAAGCGGTGGAGTCGGTGTTCGGTTTGATTTAAGAAGTATCGGAAATGAGATAGTAAACAATACTTTTTATGACCTCGGCGGATCAGCTATTGTGTTGTGCGGTTATGGGCCGGGTGTGGTTGATCTAAATCACCATAACAAAATAATTAATAATTACATTCATCATATCGGCCAACAGTATTGGACAGGTATGGGAGTTTTTGTTTATCAAAGCGGGTATAATGTTATTTCTCACAATTATTTGCATGATCTGCCTCGCGGTGGTATGGAAGTAAGTACCCATCGTTCTCCATATTTTAATCCTAATCGCCAAAGTCGTGAGGTGGGTGCGATAAGATTCGATGAATTGGGAGGGATAAATGACTGGCCAGAGATTGTTCCGTTTTTTCATAATAACTACAATCTCATACAGTACAATGAGATCACCAAGATGCTTCAGAAGTTAGAAGATGGTTCCGGAGTAGAAGTGACATCTGCCGGTGAGGGCAATGTGGTTAAACGGAATTATATTCACCATTCTTATGACGCCCAGGTGAGCGGTTTGAGGACAGATAATCAGCAGAACGATACTTATTTCAAAGAAAATATTATATATAAGGTTTTTGGTCGTGGAATTACACTTAAATATCGAAACACTGCTGTTAATAATTTCATTGTAGATATTCTCCAACCTCCGGAGGGTAGAACTCAGGGATATATGGCACTTAAAGATGGTCCTAACTCCGGAACTTCGATAAAAAGAAATATTTATTATCACAGTCAAAGTATGGATAATTTCGAAAACTTTTATAAAGAACTTCCTGATTTTGTCCCTTGGGCCGATCATGATGATATAAGTGACAAAAATATTTTTTACTCAAGGCAGGATCCTTGTGTTGCAGAAAATTACCTGGCATATTTGCAGGGTGAGGGTTCCGATATCAACAGTATTGCGGTAGACCCTAATTTTGTAAATATTATAACAGGTGACCTGAAATTGCAGGCCGATTCACCGGCTTTATCGCAACTTGGAATTGAGCCTTTGGATCATGTCTTAGACTGTGCAGGACTTGGCAGGCCGGAAGATATTTCCTGCAATGGACAAGTGGATTTGATGGACATATCTTTATTTGCTGGGCAGTGGGGGATAAATAATCTTTATCGACCTGAACTGCCTGGTGAATTAGTTGCCTGGTGGAAATTCGATGAAAGAGGAGGGGGGATCGCTTATGATTCATCCGGAAACGGCTACGATGCAGCAGTCACAGGAGCTGCTGCAGCAAGCGGGATAATAGGGCCTTCACTGGAATTCGAGGGGCAGGATTATGTTGATGTCCCCAGCGAAGTATTTACAAATATAAGTGACCAGATAACAATTACCTTCTGGCAGTATGGTGATACTGCGATACAACCTCAAGACGATTATATTGTTAAGGCATTCAATGAGAAGGGAAAGGCTCTTGCGATTTTGTTACCCTGGGGTACTGAAGAAATTATATGGGATGCGGGTATAGACGCTAATTCCAATTATGACAGACTGGGGCAATTAGCTTTTCCGGAAGAATACGAGGGTCAGTGGAATCACTGGGCGTTTACAAAAGATACTCAAGGGCACATGCGTATTTATTTAAACGGAGCAGTGTGGGCATCTAAAGAAGGAACGACTAAGACATTCGAAGGGATAAATACTTGTCAGATTGGTGCAAGCGGTTCTGGTTCTAATAATTATGACGGAAGGATCGATGATTTCAGGATATACAATTATGCCCTTGACTGGCGTGATATCCAGGCCTTATTCAATGGTTCCGTGCATATACCTAATCCTGAACGTTGCAGCAATTATGTTCGATCGGATCTGGACTATGACTGCCGGGTTGATTTCAATGATCTGGAGATTCTAGTTGAAAAGTGGCTTGATGAGCAGCAGTTAAATGTGGAACCAGCTGGAAATTTATTAGGACATTGGAAATTCGATCAGAGTCAGGGCACAAATGTGCCTGATTCATCAGGAAATGGGTATGACGGATCTGCCAGTGCAATAGAATGGGTTTCAGGAGTTGACGGAAACGCAGTAAAGTTTAATTCAGAAAACTCTTATATTGCAATACCTGAAGAAATATTTTCAAGTCTGGATGAAGAGATCACGGTTATGTTCTGGCAATATGGTGACACAGATGTTCAGCCGAATGCCGACAGTATAATTCAGGCACATGCTTCTGGGGGCAGGGTTCTGGGGATTCATCTTCCCTGGAGTAGTGAAAATGTGATATGGGATGCAGGAAGTGACCCTAACGGGGGCAATTATGACCGCTTGGAAAAGTTTGCAATACCCAGTGAATATGAAGGGCAGTGGAACCATTGGGTCTTTACTAAAAGTGCCCGCACGCGTGAAATGAAGATATATCTTAACGGTCAATTATGGGCGATCGGCTATAATAACAGTCAAAAGTTTTATCCTGTAGACATTATTAAAATCGGTTCAGATGCATCGGGAACTAATTCATATCTAAATGGATTATTGGATGATTTCAGGATATACGATTATGAATTATCAGCTGAAGAAATCAGATCAATATTTGAGAATCAAATCGGCATTTGATTTTTATCAATAGGAGAACATATTAAAACGAAAGGAATTGTTATGAAACGCAGGGTTTTTTTGAAAAAAACTTTGGGTTCTCTTGCTTTTACAGGATTAGCAGGTACTTTTTCAAATACATTAAAAGCTGAAAACCCTAAAAAGAAGCCCAATATTGTTTTTCTTTTGGCTGATGATCTTGGCTGGCTTGATACCGGTTGTTACGGAAGCAAATATTTTGAGACGCCAAACATAGATAAACTTGCTGCTGAAGGCATGCGATTTACCCAGGCTTATGCTGATGCTCCCTCATGTACTCCAACAAGGGCTGCTATATTAACCGGTAAGCATCCTGCCAGATTGCAATTGACACATGTAATGGGACGTAATTCTCCCTCGTATTTTGAGGGTGAGAAATTAATAGAACCTGAATTTAAAGAAAATTTGGACCAGTTTAACAACATTCCTCTTACCATAGCCAAACTTCTAAAGAAAAATGGATATAAGACCGGGAAATTTGGAAAAACGGGGGCTACCAAAAGGCCCGGTAACTCTGATGAATTCGGCTTTGATGTAATGGTTCATGATTTTGGTTCAGTAATAAAAGGAAAACACTATAAAGACAAAAAAAATAACACTGTATGGAGTTACGAGGAATACATAAATCATGGTTCGACTGAAGAAGGGAAATATTACCCTGATTGTAAAACCGATAAGGCTCTTAATTTTATCGAAAAAAATAAAGACGATCCGTTTTTTCTTTACATGCCTTACAACCTTGTGCATGAACCGATTATGACCAGAAACCACTGGCTGGTAGAGAAATATAAAAAGAAAAAGGATCCGACCGGTTTGCAGGGCAATCCTACTTATGGAGCGATGATAACCTCCATGGACTGGAAGATAGGCAGGCTGATAGATAAACTGAAGGAAACAGGTGTTTACGATAATACCATTATCTTTTTCTTCTCTGATAACGGACCAAGGATAAAAATCGGGAAATTTTATGAAAAGCATTACAAAGTTCATTCAAGGCTCACTACTGCTGCTCCACTTTATGCAGGCAAAGCCAGTATTTATGAAGGAGGAGTGAGAATGCCGTTTATAGTCAGGTGGCCCGGAAAGGTAAAGGCTAAGACCGTTTGTGGTACTCCTGTATCAAGTGTTGATTTCTTTCCTACAATTGTAGAGATGACGGGGACTGATATACCTAAAAATTTAGTCCTGGATGGAGAATCAATAACTCCTGTACTTAATCAGGAAAGTTCCGTTATCAAGAGAAAGGACGGTTCGGTTAGAGAGACCTTTTTCTGGCATGTCCCTCATCATTTGAATTTTTTCGGCCAGTTTTACGGTGCCATACGGCACAAGAATTATAAGCTTTATGAATACTTCGAGGACGGAAGGCTGGAGTTATTCGATATTGAAAAGGATATAGGCGAGACCAAGGATATTTCTTCAGAAAAGCCGGAAATGGTGAAAAAGATGCATAAGATGCTGAAGGATTGGCGTAAAAGAGTGAGTGCTTCGATGCCTATTACTGCAACTAAAGAAAACATAGAATCAAAAGTGAAGACTTTTAGGAAATTAGGTAAGAACCAAAAAGAATGGCCACTTTATCAACCCCCGAAGATCCCGCCGAAAGGAAGTTATCCGCATCAGCAATAAAAATTAAAAATCATTATAAAGCCAAGTTTATTAAGTTCGAAAATAGAAAGGATTAAAATGAATCGAAGGGATTTTATTTCAAAGGCGGCGATGAGTACATTCAGTTTTGCTGTTCTGAATAAAAGTTTTGCTATGGCTTCGCCGAAGAGAAAGACCGTAAAACCCGATAAGCCCAATATTATATTGATAATGGCTGACGACTTAGGTGCAGAATGTCTTGGTTGTTATGGCGGACAGAGTTATGAAACACCTAATCTGGATAAATTAGCTTCAAAGGGAATCAGATTTGAAAATGCATATGCCAGTCCTGTTTGTACTCCCTCAAGAGTAGAGATAATGACCGGTCGTTATGCATTTCGAACAGAGAGTACTCAATTAGGTGATTTCTTTGGGCCTAACGGAAATATACTCCCGGCTGATAAACTTCAAAAGGCTTTGGAAAATCCTCCTTACTGGAAAGACCAAAAACCTCACAAACTGGATGAGCCTTTGTTTAGTACTCTCATGAAATCAGCCGGTTACAAAACTTGCATCTTAGGCAAATGGCAACTTGGATATTTTTATCGTTATCCGGATCAACCAAAGGACTTTGACTTCGATGAATATTCTTTGTGGACTTGGTTTGGGGATGATGATTATCAATATACAGATGAACCCTGGAATGATGATTCAAATAATAGAGGACAGAACAGTTCCCGTTACTGGAACCCAAATATTTATCAGAACGGAAATCAGCAGGTTTTAAAAGGAAAATTCGGACCTGATATTTTTAATGACTATGCACTTGATTTTATAGAACGTTGCGATAAGCAAAGAGAGTCTTTCTTTATTTATTATCCTATGTGTTTGCCTCATTTTCCTCTTGTTAAAACCCCTGACAACAAGGACCATGATATCAAAGGGACAGATAAGTTTGCAGGAATGGTTAAATACATGGATAAACTGGTCGGCAAAATATTTAATAAATTAGAGGAACTCGGCATAGCTGAAGATACCATTCTTATGTTTACAGGTGACAATGGAACGGACCATAGGGTGACCTCTATGTTAAAAGGCAAAAAAGTCACTGGCGGAAAAAGTAGGACTGAGCTAAGTGAAGAAGGAAACAGGGTACCTCTTATCGCATATTGGCCTAGTACGATCAAGCAGGGTCAGGTCACAGAGCAGATTGCAGATTTCAGTGATTTCTATACGACTTTAGCCGATGCCGCACAGCAACCACTTCCCGAGAGATATGAATTTGACGGTTATAGTCTTCTGCCACTTTTTAAAGAGGGCAAAGATACAGGTCGAAAGTGGACATATCGTCAAATTGGAAACAAGTGGTATATTCGAAGCAAAAAATACAGGTTGAGAAAAAACGGTGAATTTGCGGATATGTCGAACAGGTACCGCCCAAGAATAATTAAAAATCCAACCGAAGAAGAGAAAAAGGTTAAAACCTGGCTTTCTCAAGAACTTCATGAACTGCGAAGAGATGCTTAAAAAGGAATGTAATATGGATAGAAGGAGTTTTATTTCAAGAGCAGGTTGTGCTGTAGTTAATACCTTGCTTTTCGGTGGAATGACAGCCGAGGCAGCATCTGAGAAAAAGAAACGCAAGGATAAGCCAAATGTAGTTTTCATTCTTACCGATGACCTTGGTTGGGGTGATCTGGGATGCTATGGCCATCCTTATATTAAAACGCCTAATATAGACCGTCTTGCAAGAGAAGGGACTAGTTTCAATCAATTTTATGTAAACAGTACTGTATGTGCTCCAAGTCGTGTAGGTTTTACCACAGGACAATATCCTGTGATGCATGATGTTCATACTATCTATTATAATGCTGATTATAATGAAAAACACGGCGTGCCTGATTACCTAAATTCGGAGACTTTTACTTTTGGTGATCTCATGAAAAGAGCCGGCTATGCTACTGCTCATATTGGTAAGTGGCACCTTGGAGGCAGAATGAAATCGCCGGAACCTCCAGAGTACGGATATGAATTCAGCCGACCGGGAGACGGTGGGCATCGCAATTATTGGCAGGACTGGCGACCCGATAATTATCTTGAATGGTTTAACGATTCTACAAAAGATTTTGTAAATGAAGCCATAAAATTTGTAGACAAAAATAAAGATGGGCCGTTCTTTCTTCAGCTTTGGACCCACATGCCGCACGCATACCTTAAACCAGGCAAAGAGGCCAAAAAAGAATATGAAGGCTTGAAAGCAGATCCGAATGATTTTGATTCTTGGATGACAGAATATTTAGAAGATGCCGAAAATTTGCAGGATCAGATGAAAACATACTGTGCATCAGTAACTAAAATGGATAAACGATTAGGTAAATTATTTGCTCATATAGATAAACTTGGATTGAAAGATGACACCATTATTTTCTTTACTTCGGATAACGGCCCGGAGGATTATCATGTAGGAAATGCCGCCAATGCCGGGGTTGGATCAACAGGAGTATTCCGCGGCCGTAAAAGAAGTATATATGAAGGCGGAATTCGCATGCCAGCTATAATTCGGTGGCCGGGAAAAACACCTGCGGGAAAGGTAAATAATTCAGTATGGTCAGGAGTGGATCTTTTGCCTACTCTTGCATCGGTCACGAAAACGAAATTGCCGATAGCATATCGTCCAGACGGAGAGGATGTAAGCGAAGCCTGGCTTGGAAATCAGCGTGACCATAGAAAGCCGATCTTCTGGGAATGGAAATTCGAAGTTGTCGGCAATCCATCTTTTAAGCCGCCACAGTTGGCGGTAAGAAAAGGTAAGTGGAAATTATTGTGTGATCCTGATGGAACTAAAGTTGAACTTTACGATTTAAATACCGATCCTCAGGAGCGAAAAAACGTGTTTGGGAAATATCCAGAAATTTCTGAAAAATTAAAGACCATACTTCTTACATGGAAGTTAATAATTCCGGAGTAAAATACTAAAAGAAAGGAATATAATATGGATAGAAGGAGTTTTATAAAAAAAACTGTTACTTCAAGCATCGCTTTAGCAGGTGTAAATTTTATGAATCAAAAAACTTTTGCAGAAAATAAGTCCAAAAGACCTAATTTCATAGTGATTATGGCTGATGATCAGGGTTGGGGAGATCTCGGCTGTTATGGGCATCCGACACTTAGAACTCCGAAAATAGATAAACTGGCAAAAGAAGGGACTTTATTTACAAACTTTTATTGCAATGCAGCCATATGTTCTCCAACCCGGACAGCTATGATGACCGGACAGTTTCCTGCTCGAGTAAAAATGCATTCCCAGATATCCACTAAGGAGCGGATGAAGTCTTTGGGTTCAGCTCATTATCTGGACACGAAGTATCCCATGCTTCCAAGACTTCTGCAAAATTCAGGTTATCATACTATGCATATTGGCAAGTGGCATTTAAGTGTCTGGCAGCACAGGAATCCTGATGTACCGAGACCAGATCAATATGGATTCGATGAATATCTGCTACCGTATTTAAATTGGCCGGAAACCAAATATGGTGAGAAATGGAGCCAGAAGACACACCGGGCACGATCAACGGAACTTTTTGTAGATGAGAGTGTCAATTATCTAAATGAACGAAAGAAAGCAGATAAACCTTTCTTTTTACAATTGTGGCTTCTTGACCCTCATGTACCTTTGATACCCGATGAAGATCAGATGAACCACTACGACGATATTAAAACCCGTCAACCTTATAATGAAAATCCTGATCTTGATCCTGCTAAGATATATTATTCTGTTTTAACAGAGATGGATAAACAGCTGGGCCGATTATTCGATGCTGTTGACAGGCTGGGGCTGGCTGAGGATACATATATAATATTTACAAGTGATAATGGTGCCGCGAATCCGAGGTCTTACGATTATTATGTTGGCACGGGCAGTAACGGACCTTTCAGAGGGCAAAAGGGAAGTCTCTATGAAGGCGGGATCAGGACACCTTTTATAATTCGCAAGCCTGGTACAGTACCCGCTGACAAAGTTGATGGTGGTTCGATAATAAGCGGCGTGGATTTTCTGCCGACTTTCTGCAGTATGGCGGGAACTGAAATCCCCGAAGATAAACACTTTGACGGGGAGGATGTCTCCGAGGCATTAAAGGGAAAAAGTCAAAAAAGAAAGAAACCGCTGATGTGGCAGTGGCGGTTCGGTCAGCCCAGAGAAGCACTTCATAAAAGTCCCATGCTGGCAATCCGGGATGGAAAATGGAAGTTACTTGCAAATCCGGATAAAAGCAGGGTAGAACTTTATGATATTCCAAATGACCCGATGGAAGTGAATAATAAAGCTGGACAAAACCCTAAGATCGTAAAAGATTTATTTGCGAAACTTATAAAATTTCATAAGTCACTTCCTGAAGGACCTATAGACCCAGAGGCTGGCAATAATGATTATCCATGGCCTAAATAAAAGATTTAATATTCACATAATGATGGAGTATTATTAATATGAAATTGAAATTAATAATAATATTTCAACTGGTATTTTTTAACTTTTGCTTTGCAGACAGTTTCTTCCATGAAAGCGAAAGAGAAATTCCTGTCATTGATGAAGTAGATGTACTTGTAGTTGGGGGAAGCAGCTCAGGAGTTGCTGTAGCAGCCGCTGCTGCACAAAATGGAGCAGAAGTATTTCTTGTTGCAGAAAGGCCGTATCTTGGAGCAGATATTTGTCGTACGCGAGAATTCTGGTTTCAGCAATCTCCTAAGACAGATATGAGCAAACGTGTTTTTAAAACCGATCATTTAAACTTAAAGGCAGCAGATTTTGATTATTCAAGTAATGTAAAAGCAAGCAAGAAGCACTCCGACACTCCTCAACCTTCAAAGCTCAATGACGGTATATTTGGAAACGCAGCTAAAGATTCAGTTCAGTATAACCAAGATGTCAGCGTTGATATTGATCTAAAAGGTATTAAAAAAGTTAAAAAGGTTTGTCTTCATGCATTTCAAAGAAAAGATGATTTTGCTGTTTCCGATTATGAACTTTTAAGCAAGATAGATGAAGGTGAATGGCAAAAACAGGATATAGTGATCAACGAATATCTTAAGGAAGAAGTTGACAGAATACAGATGTGTTACGATGAACCATTTGAAGCCAGATACTTAAAGCTAAAGGTTGAAAAGGAAGCTTCAAGAATTCTGCTTGGAGAAATTGTTGTTGAGACAGAGGAATCTATTAGCCTTAAAACAATAAAGACGGTTCGTCCATTCGATATTAAATATAATCTTGATAAATTGCTTATGGATACAGGCGTGACTTTTCTTTACGGATGTTATCCGACAGAAGTATTGAAGAATGATTCCGGCGGTTTGTGTGGAGTAGTAGTGACAAACCGAGCTGGAAGGCAGGCTATACTGGCAGATAATATAATCGACACTTCATTCAATGCAGTTGTGGCCCGTCTTGCCGGGGCAGAATTTAAAAACTTTTCAAATAGGAAACAATTTGAAAGAGTTGTAATTGGTGGAAAATATATTAATACTGAAATTGATTATGAGAAATTACCTCAACTTGTAGAGGGGAAATACGAAGCGGTTAGATACAGTCTTGATATTGAAATTAATTCCGATACTTTTTCCGAATATTGCAGGGCTGAACAGTTGGCCAGGGATAGAACATGGTCGCCTGGACAGGTAGATGCTTCGGATCGGCTGATATATTCGCCAAGAAAAGTTAAAACAAAAAAGGACGGAGATTTTGGCGGATTACTGGCTAAAGGATTCAATAATTTATATATTTTAGGCAAAAGCGGGAGCTCTCAACAGCCTGATAACACGGTGGGACTTTTTGAATTTTCAGAAAGATTCGGGAAGTATCTGAGTGGGTTTGCCGGAAAGAAGTCAGACGGTAAGAAAATCAGTAATTTTAAAGTAACGAATGGAGTTCATTTAAATGGGACCGGAAATTTAATTACTGGTGACATTAAAGAATTTTTGAATGGTCCCCGTTCTTTTGATCAGAACTACAAGACGATTTCATCAGACCAATTAGCACTTCCTGTAATAGAAGGTTATGATGTAGTCATTATTGGAGGAGGAACTAGTGGGGTACCTGCAGGTATTGCGGCATCAAGACACGGAGCAAAAACTCTCGTAATTGAATATCTTGACGGTTTGGGAGGAGTTGGAACCGAAGGGCTGATAGGAAGATACTGTTTAGGTATCAGGAAGGGGTTTACCGAACAAGTAGATCGGGGGATGGCAGATCTTGGGGGTTATGAATATGTCATTGATAATGAAGGTCTCGGAACTCCCTGGGACATAGAATTAAAGAAGGAATGGTATCGGCGGGAACTTCGCAAGAATGATTGTGATATATGGTTCGGTTCTATAGGATGTGGGGCTCTGTTAAAAGATGGTGTTGTAAAAGGATCTGTAGTTGCTACGCCTTATGGCAGAGTGGTTGTAAAAGCAGATGTTGTTATAGACTCTACCGGAAATAGCGACATTGCTGCTGCGGCCGGTGTCGATACTTTTTACACAGATGCCAATACAGTAGAGATACAGGGTACCGGACTTCCACCTAAACGGTTAGGGGCAAGATATACGAATACTGATTACAGTTTTGTTGATGAAAGTGACATCATGGATGTATGGCGAATGCATGTTTCTGCAAAAGAAAAGTTCAGAAACAGCAAAAAGTTCAAAGGCAGCTATGATATCGGGCAGTTGATTGACACAAGAGAAAGAAGACGAATCAAAGGCCGATTTGTGATCAGTCCAGTTGATATTTACAACAAAAGGACATACTCTGATACTATTGTAAGAGCATATAGCAATTTTGATACCCATGGGTATGCAATTCACCCAATGTTTAAGATAGTTTCACCGGAGCATGGGGACTTTATTTATGCAAATGTTCCTTATCGATGTATGCTGCCCAAGGGGCTTGAGGGAATAATTGTGACAGGATTAGGAATGAGTGCTCATCGTGATGCAATGCCGGTGCTTCGTATGCAGGCGGATTTACAAAATCAGGGTTATGCAGCAGGAGTTGCAGCGAGTCTTGCTGTGAAAAACAGCATTATGCCCGGAGATATTGATATTGCAAAAGTTCAAAAGGCTATGATCGAAATCGGTTTACTTTCAAAAGATGTTCTTTCTCAAAAAGATAATTTTCCAGTCAGTGATTTCAAATTAAAGAGAGCCGTTGCAGAGGCTGCAAATAATTATGAAGGTGTGGAAATCTTTTTTACCGATCCATCAAGGAGTATTGAATTTTTAAAACAGGCTTACGTTGATACTTTCTCTGAAGAAGCCAGAGTTATTTATGCACATATACTGGCAATTTTGGGAGATGATTTTGGAATCGATGCTCTGGTAAATAAAATTGCATCCATGGCCTGGGATGAAGGCTGGAATTTCACAGATAGAGGTGGTCAGTTCAAAAGTACTTTCAGCAGACTTGATAATTTTATTATTGCTGCCGGTTATACCAAGAGTAATAAAGCCGTGGATATAATAATAGAAAAAGCAATGCAACTCGATACGGAAAGTGACTTTTCTCATTTCTGTGCATTGGCAAGTGCCTGCGAGAATATAGGTAATAAGAGATTTGCACCCGTTCTTTATGAAATTCTGAAAAAAGAAGGTGTTAGCGGATATGCTTTAAAAGACAAATCCAATCTTTATGAATACTACGATAAATACGGTGGTGCAAAAAAGTTAAGAAACTTTAATTTCAGGGAAATACTGCTGGCCAGAAGTCTTTACCTTTGTGGTGACTATAAAGGTCTCGGCGAAAAGATATTGAAAGAATACAGTCAGGACTTTAGGGGAAATTATGCAAGGTGTGCAACTTTTGTATTAGATGGTTATAAATAAGGTGATATCTTATGAAGAAAGGTGACATGAGATTTAAGTATATTTATAAAGTAAGGCTGATTTTGACCTTGTTTTGTTGTGTATTCTTTTGTGGCGCAGGATATTCTGATACAGGTTTTGTGCCAAGCGGGACGGATTTGCTGTGGAGCACACCATCTAACTGGACAAATGGAATTCCGGATATTACATCAACTGTACGATTGAATACTTCAGGTTATGATAATCGTGCGATAATTCAGGATAATATATCGGCTTACGCGAGCACTATTTACGGCCCAGGGTATTCAAATACGGACGTTTATCTTCAGATCACTGGCGGCAGTTTAGAAGTTGACTCTACAATAAGCATGGCCCAGGACACAGGATCTGAAGGAATTTTGGAAATGTCGGGGGGCACTATACTTTCGCATGGAAATTCAGGGGGTGTAGGCGGTGCTCTGCGCGTTGGCTTAAAAGGTCATGGAACATTGAACATGACCAACGGATTTATGGATCTGCGAGCTAAATTACTGGTAGGTTACGCTGATCGGGGTGGAACAGGAGAGGTGAATCTGGATGGCGGAACAATAGAGATCCAGGCATCGAATCCTCTTTATGTAGAACCTAACAGTGTCATAGATATAGCCGCAGGCACTTTGAAAATTCAGGGTGACTTTACAAGTGATGTAAATGATTATATCGACTCAGGTAATATAACCGCCTACGGGGGGACAGGTGATGTAAATGTAGTTTATACTGGGGGATACACGGAAGTCACCGGTATTGAGGTTGGTTCTCCATATGCCGGAGTTCCCCAGCCCGCAGATGAAGAGATAGGGGTGAATCCGGAAACGGCACTTAGTTGGTCACCTGGTTACAATGTAGATGCTTATTATGTTTATTTTGGGCAGAGTTATGCGGATGTGAATAGTGCAATTTATGGAGATTATGAATGGAAAGCTAACGTCTCCGACACGAACTGGTTTCCCGCTCAGACTTTGCAGGTCGGGGATACTTATTATTGGCGGATCGATTCTATAGATGGGGCAGAATCTTACAAAGGTGAGGTCTGGAGTTTTACAATAGATGAAAATAAGGCAAATGATCCTTATCCTCCAATAAGCGGATTAGATTTTGGCTATATAAAACTCAATGGATGGGGAATAAGGAGCCAGGAAATTTTGAATGATGCACAATTAAGTTGGACACCGGGCCCTTATGCAACAGAGCATGATTTTTACCTCGGTACCGATTTTAACGAAGTTAATGAAGCAGATATTTATTCAGATGTTTACTGGGTTACTCAAGGTGTGAATGATGTGAATTTTTTACCCTCTAACGGATTGGCTTATGACACTGTTTATTATTGGAGGGTCGATGAGTTAAGTCCTTATGGGTTTGCTAAGGGAGATGTCTGGTCTTTTAAGACAAATGATAATTATCCGATAGAAGAATTCGAATGTTATGAGGATTCTTATGATCTTAGGGATCACTGGATATCCAACAGTGATGATACAGTTGTCAAATTAGCTGCTAATATTATGGAAATAGCTCCGAACAGGCCTCCTTTACCGGTTTTATATTATGATTTTGAACAAGGTAGTGGAAGTACTGTTTATGACCAAAGTGGAAATGGGTATAACGGTACTCTTAATAGTTCTGTCTGGGATTCAGCGGGATATGAAGGTAATTGTCTTGATTTTGACGGCAATTCTTATGTAAGTGTGCCGGATTCTGTATTTACAGGTTTTGGTGAAAGTTTTACCGTGTCATTCTGGATCAATGGAGACATTCAAGCCCAGCCTCAGGATCCGCCGGCAATGCCATTCGGTACTTATACGGGGGTAGGTAAGATAAATATTAGATGTCCCTATAAATCAGGTTCTGTTGTATTTACCGTAAGAGATTCCACTTCAAGTAACCAGTCATCCTGGGATAATTCTGAACCTGATGACTGGGAAGGCAGGTGGAATCATTATGCATTTATAAAAGACGCTAACACAAGTGAAATTCGAATTTACCATAACGGTGAATTAGTTGCAGACAGCAGTGTCACGATTTCTACGACAGGAATGAATTCCTTTAAGATCGGAGCTTCTTACGATGGAGATCAGAATTACAAGGGCAAGATCGATGAGTTTAAGGTTTGGGACCAGGCTTTGAATCAGCAAGAGATTCTTGCTATAAGCGGTTATGTACAAGAGTTGAAAGAAAGATTACATAATTATCATGATCACAGTGATCAGGCAATGGAGCTTATTTATAATAACAGTAGCCAATCCCAATCAAAAGCAAAGTACACCTTCAGCTCAGCTGTTGATATTACAAGATGGGACAGTAAGAGCCTTACCTTGTATTTTAAAGGTGATCACAACAATGTTCCGGGTGACATTTTTGTTGGGATCGAAGATTCTTCAGGCGATTATACAAAAGTTTACTACGGTTACCCACAAGCCCTGGTTAAACCGGCCTGGTCAAAATCGTGGGATGAATGGAATATCGAAATTGAAAACTTAACGGGAATAGATGTTACTTCAGTTAATAATATCGAGATTGGCGTAGAAAATGCAGCAGGATACCCGGCGGCACAGGGGGCAGTGTTGTTAGACAATTTGAGACTGTATCCGCAAAGGTGCATACCCGAGCATTCATCCGCAGGAGATATTAATAATGACTGCAGGGTAGATTTTTTTGACTTGGAATCAATCACTGAGGATTGGCTTAAACAGGGTGCAGGGTTCGTTTCTGCATCCGGGAGTGAGCCGGCAGGGTTAGTACTCAGCTATCAGTTTGATGAAGGGAGCGGAACAGTTGCATCTGATGATTTGAGCAATGGATATAATGCAATGGTAATTTCAAATGGGCAGCCCTCGGCTTGGGATTTAAATGGTTTAAGCGGAACTTGTTTATATTTTAATGGGAATTTCAATGACGCTGCAGTAGTTTCTGTGCCGGATGGTGCCTTTTCGAATATTACAGGAGATCAGATCACGGTTTCATTGTGGTTTAAACCGGATGTCAATTCAACTGAGCCAATGGTGCTTTTTGACAGCAACAATTTGAATTTGAAAGAAGATATTCAAATGCCGTGGCTCAAAGAAGGTATTTATTTTACAAGTAACCAGGATAACTTATTTTCAAAAGACACTCTGGATTCGGATTATTACGGTCAATGGGTACATCTTGCTGTTGTGAAAAACAATTCGGTAGGTGTTCAGAAAATTTATATCAATGGCGAGCTTATTGGTCAGAGCCAAAGCGCTTCAACGGCAGGTGCAGTTATTGATTTTGTTATCGGAAGGGCCTTTTCTGAAAACGGAGTCACAGAAGGAGGGAATGCATTCAGGGGCAGGATCGATGACTTCAGAGTTTATGATGTAGCATTAACTCATTCTGAAATAGTTAAGCTTGCAGATTTGAGCCAGGTATATCAGCAGGTACTTTCCGAATCTGATATTAAAAGTGATAATATAATCAATATGGCGGACTTCGAACGTCTTTCTCAGCAATGGCTTTTAGAAACTATGTGGCCTTAACTGTTTAGACCAATAAAAAAGATAAAAAACAAGGAGTTTATGATGAATAGAAGAACTTTTATAAAAAATATGATAGCTGTCAGTGGCGGCGTATTAGCTGGCGAGGGACTGGTGTCAGCTTCCAGCAGGTTAAGTGCAAAATTTAATCGCAGACGTCCGCCGAATGTGGTATTTGTTTATACAGATGACCAGGGCTGGGGGGATCTCGGCTGTTACGGGCATCCCGATATTATGACACCGAATCTGGATCAGCTTGCAATGGAAGGTATAAAATTCGAACAGTTTTATGTTTCTGCTCCAGTTTGTTCGCCGTCCAGGGCAGGATTAATGAGCGGACAATTTCCGAGCAGGTTGGGGTTTCATACTATCATCGGTAATCCTTCCGACGATGTCGAAAGAAATGTTCCTCATTATATAGATCCCAATGCGCCTATGATAACCAAACTATTCCGGAATGCAGGCTATCGAGTAGGTCATTTTGGAAAGTGGCATATCACTACTAAAAAGAATCCTGATGGTTATGATATTCCAGTTCCAGATGACTACGGTATTGATGATTTTAAAACAGCCCATGGTTCCGACGGTTATGCGATATGGGAGGACTGGGAGCGTGAAACTCACAGGCCGATATCCACAGAATTGATAATAGATGAGGGTATACGTTTTATCGAGGAAAACAAAGAAAGGCCCTTTTTTTTGAATTTATGGACCTATGATCCACATAAACCTTTACTGCCGACAGAAGAAATGAGAGAGCCATATTCAAGCTTTTCGGAACCTCAGCAGACATACTATTCTGTAATTACTTACATTGATCAGCAGGTTCAGCGGGTGATTGATAAGCTAAAAGAAGTTGGTCTTTCAGAAGATACGATAATTCTTTTTTCCAGCGATAACGGACCGGAGATTGAAGGTTCTACAAATTGCGGCAGTGCCGGTCCTTTTCGGGGCAAGAAAAGAAGTTTATATGAAGGAGGAATTCGAGAGCCTTTTATCCTCAGATGGAAAGGTCATATAAAGCCCGGACAGGTCGACAGTACATCTGCAATAGCAGGAACCGATATGCTTCCTTCGCTTTGCAGTATTGCAGGAATAGAATTGCCTGAGTATGTAAATATTGACGGCGAAGATATGTCCCAAGCTTTACTGGGGCAACCTCAGCAGCGTATAAAGCCTATTATGTGGGAATATCGTGGTGAGGTAATGGGGCCTGATACTTCATTCGACAGTCCGATTATGGCTATTCGTGACGGTGATTGGAAATTGTTGTGGAATCCCGATGACAGCAGAACTGAACTTTATAATATTGTCAATGATCCCACTGAATCCAATGAAGTGTCTTCTCAGTATCCACAGATAGTAGCCGATCTCAAGGCCAAATTGCAGCAATTCTACGATGAACTTCCCGAAGACAGGTGGAAGGATCCTATGGCAGGGAAGATCGGTTAAAGCTAATAAGTAAACTAATTATAATTTATATATTTAGAGAAAGGATTTATGATGAATAGAAGAGATTTTTTAAGTTCGGTCATAGCAGGCGGAGCTGCAATGGCAGGAATGAAAGGGCTCTCAGGAGCAGCTAATGCGATGGCCTCCAACCTTAAAAAGAACAAGCCCAATATGGTATTTATTCTTGCAGATGATCTTGGCTGGGCCGAACTCGGTTGTTATGGTTGTGATGATATTGAAACTCCCAATTTAGATAGGCTGGCAAATGAAGGAGTTCGTTTTACACATGCAACTGCATATCCCATGTGTTCTCCTGCAAGAGCTTCCATGATCACAGGACGTCACGGCTTTAGGACCGGGATCATAAATAATGCTGCTGATCTTGGCGGGGTCGGCAGAAAACTTATGCCGGATGAAATAACAGTTCCGGATGCGATAAAATCTGAAGGATATCATTCAGCCTTTATGGGCAAATGGCACTTACATCATGAAGGTTATAAGCACCCTAGGCTTTTACATGAGCACGGGTTTGATGAAACATTTATGTACATCGGCAGACCTCCGGAAGAATTTGAATCCAAAAATTTAAAAATAGCCAAACCTGCCGGTGGAAAAGTCTATGATCATTTCAACGTTTTCTGGCACAGAAACGGCAAACCTGTTGGTCGGATTAAAGAGTATGATTCAGATGTTATGACAAAAGAAGCAGTCAAGTTCATTAAAAAAGATCACGAAAAACCTTTCCTTCTCTGGATGCCGTATGTACAAGTCCATGGACCTTTTCAGGCACCTGAGCGTTGGGTGAAAAAATATCCGATCGATGAATGTATGAAAAGTGAATTGAATCGCGTGATAGGAATCGCAAAGGAAAGAGCGGACATAATCGGAAGACCCGGCCTAAAGAATTATCATCCGGGACCGGACCAGGTTCAGCTATACAGAGCTATGGTGTCTACGTTCGATGAAAATATTGGACAGATTATGGATGCACTCGAAGAGGAAGGTCTTAAAGATGATACTTTGTTTATTTTCATGAGTGACAATGGGCCTCATCCTGTAGCCGGTGGAGGTAAATCTTCATTAACAGATGCCGGTGTCAGGGTGCCTTTGATAATGAGATGGCCTGCAAAGATACCGAGTGATCGAATAAGCGATGCCCTTGTGAGTTCGGTGGATATATTCAGTACATTTGTTGATGCTGCCGGTGCTGAAATACCTAAGGACCGGGAGATAGACGGTAAAAGTCTTTTACCAGTTGCTCAAATGAAGGTAAGGAATGTAAGAGATATGTGTTACATGGAGAAAAAAGGCTGGTTGGGATTATGTGACTACGAATGGTTCTATAATTCATGGGCGGAAAATCCGGATAAGGAGCAGTTCTTCCGTCGGGTAACACCTCCATATTCAGCATATCGGGACTATCCTATCAAGCCGACTCCGATAGATGAAGTGCCGGAAGATGTTAAACAAAAATTCCGTAAACGAATGGATAAGATACGAAAAGAGCGTGAAAAAGGATTAGCCCCTCATCTCGAGCGTCGAAAGGAATGGCTGCCTACAGAAAAGGCTCGCAGAGAGAAATGGTAATATACAAGTTTAGTTTTTAAAGTATAAGCAAGTATTATAAAGGAGTATAAATATATGAGACACCAGACACGCCGTAATTTCTTAAAATCAGCGGGAGTTTCAGCTGCGGCCTTATCCATTAGTTTTTCAAGGTCTTTACGGGCCATGGGGAATCTTGCAAAGACGAAATCTTTGGGTAAGCGTCCCAATGTTATTGTTATTCTCACTGATGATCAGGGCTATGGTGACCTTGCATGTCACGGTAATCCTTTTATCAAAACGCCGAACATGGATGAACTTTATAAGCAGAGTATCCGCTTGACTAATTTTCATGTAAGTCCCATGTGTGCTCCTACAAGAGCAGCTTTAATGACTGGGGCTCACGAATGGCGGTCTGGTGTCACACATGTTGGTTTTGGGCAATGCATGCTTTCTCAGGATTCTTATACTATGGCAAATTGTTTCTCCGATGGAGGATACAAAACAGCTATTTACGGAAAATGGCATCTAGGTTCAAATTACCCGCAAAGGCCTCAGGATAAGGGCTTTCAGGAGACATTAAATTGGTGGGGTGCGATACCTCATCAAAATCCAAGTCACTATCAAAATAGCGGAACTAGATCTGATTTATATTTGATGCATAACGGTAAATGGAAAAAAACAGAAGGGTTTGTTACTGATGTTATTTTCGATGGAGCGATGGATTGGATCAAAGAGAATAAGGAAAATCCATTTTTTCTTTTCCTGCCTACCAGTGCCCCGCACGGACCTTTCTGGAGTTGTCCCGAAGAATACCAGAAGATATACAAAGATATGGGCTTTAAATCTAGAGAAGCCGGTTTTTACGGGATGGTAACCAAAGTCGATGATAAACTCGGTCAGTTGCGTAAATTTCTCCGAGAGCAGGATCTTGAAAAAGACACTATCCTTGTATTCTTGACTGATAACGGTACTGACGGAGGACCTCGATTCGGTAGATATAATGCTGGTATGCTAGGCAAAAAAAATCAGATTCATGAAGGAGGGACACGCGTTCCGTGTTTTGTATCCTGGCCCGGGAAATTTAAAGAAGGTGTTGATGTGGATCAGTTATCAACACATTATGACATTTTACCAACCCTGGCTCATATCTGCGGATTAAATATTCCCGATGGTGTGAAAATTGACGGTATCAGTCTTGCGGGATGGCTGAAGAACCCTGATAAAAAATGGCAACAGAGGTATCTTTGCATGGATTTTGGTTGGTTTGGTCCGCGATATATAAATGCTGAACCTTTGAAATATGGAAAATGTGCCGTACGAAATCATTCCTACAGGTTGATAAACGGCGAAGAACTTTACAATGTTCATGAGGACCCTGCTCAGAAAAATAACATCGCTGACCAGAATCCTGAATTAGTAAAGAAAATGCGCAGGATATATGAAAAATGGTGGAAAGGCATTAAACACAATTTGCTCGGGCCGACTTTTATTATCTTAGGCAGTGAAGAATGTAATCCAACACGTCTGGCTCTTTGGGACTGGCAACCTTCGACTGTCAGTTCTGAATATGGGGGGCTGGTAAAAGATACTACAGGCAACAAGACAATACCGTTAAAGCTGGAACAGTGGTTGCGAAGGGGTGATAACGAAAAGCAGTTAAACTTGCCCTATAGAGGTTCCTGGGCAGTGGAAATAGCTCGGAGCGGTAGATATCAAGTGAAGACATATATTATCCCTCCCGAATCAAAAGAGCCGATACAGCTTAGATCAGGTAAAGCCTATATCAGGTGCGGCTCAGATCAATTTGTGACAGAAATAGAGAATGTAGCATCGTGTAGTAGAATTGAAGTTGAACTTAAAAAAGGTAAAACGTATTTAGAAGGATGGTTTAGCGGGCAACTGCCTGATAATAAAATTTGCGGGGCTTTATATATGGATATTGAATATATCGGCCCGTCTGAAAAAGTAAAGAGTAAGTCTTACAGTGACCAGGAAGGTACTTGGCCAGGGTATCAGCCGTCGGTGGTTTTAAAACCCGGCCAGAAATTAAAGGCTAATGATTTTGTAGTTTCTAAACACAAAAAATGTTTCTGCATTATGCAAAATGATGGAAATTTTGTTATATATAAAGGTTCAGGGCCGGATGATAACCGGGGCTTTATTTGGGGAACCGGAACGGGCGGTAACAATGGAGATTATTTTGCTCAATTAACCCAGAAAGGTCACCTTGAAATTTATAGCAAAAACCAATCCGGTAAGAACAAAGCTTGCATCTGGTCAAGTGAAACCGCCTCAGGTCTAAGCAAGGGTGACTATTTAAACTCTCCGGGAATACCTTTGCCGGATAACATGTATGACAAACCTGAAAAGCCGGACTATAAAGTAGTTCTCTGGGATGATGGTAATCTCTGGAGTTTTTCAGGAGAAATTGAACACAATACCGGTATCAAGTGGTCATTAAATTGATTAAAATTATTGATAAGGAGATCAAATGCTTAAAAAATATTTATTAGTAATCTTTATTTCGTCTTTAATTTTTATCCCGACTTTTTGTGCATATGGTGATGTGGAATTTTACGTTGCTATCGACGGTAATGATTCCAATCCCGGTACTAAAAAAAAGCCTTTTGCAACGATTGAAAGGGCACGTGATGCGATCCGGGATTTGAAAACCGAGCATAATGATTTAAGTGAACCTGTGAATATTTACTTTCGTGAAGGGACATACTATATCGATGAATTAATTCTCTTTACGCCCGAAGATTCTGGAACAGAAAAATGTCCTATCACTTATCAGGCTTATCCAGGAGAAAAACCGGTGATTTCAGGTGGTAAGAAAATTACCGGCAAATGGGAAAAGGGAGAAAACGGTATCTGGTCGGTTAATGTTCCCGAAGTTCATACTCAGCAGTGGTGGTTTCGACAGTTATTCAAGAACGGCGAACGGCAGATAAGGTCAAGTTATCCCAATGAAGGTGACTTACTGATAGCAGAAAAAGTAGAAGAAATCGGCAACGGTGTTGAGAAATCACCCAGGAAAATATATGTGGATCGAAAACTTCCCTTCGAAAATCTCCAGCGTAAAGAAGCAGAAGCTGTGATGTATAATCTATGGTCGATATCCCGTGCAAGAATAAGATTAACTAACGATAATTTTATTCAGACAATTACACCTTTAGGTTGGATTGGCCACGGCGCTACTTCGATCCAAGAGGGCAGAAAAATGCACTTGGAGCATGCATTGGAATTTATAGATCAACCAGGTGAATGGTATCTGGATCGGGATAAATGTAAACTTTATTATATGCCTGAGAAAGATGAAAATCCGAATAATTTCGAATGGACAGCACCTTTTGCCAAGCAGTTATTAAGGTTATTGGGAAGAAAGGGTCAGCCTGTTACCAATATAAAATTCGAAAATTTAAGTTTTGAATATACAAACTGGCAGTTGCCTATTTTTGGTTATTCAGGGATACAGGCTGGTTTTTTTGGGTCAAGGTATATTACTCAGCCTACATATTCACCTCTTATGGCAATTTTATGTGAATATGCCGAAGATTGTAAATTCAATGAAATAGAACTTTCTCGAACCGGAACAAGCGGATTAGGTCTCGGAGCAGGTTGTAAAAGAAATAGGGTTAGTGACAGTAAATTCTATGATATCGGTGGTAGCGGAATTCAGGTAGGTTGGAGGAGGATTTCGGATGAACCTCCCAGGCAATGGTTTGAAAACGGTTGGCATGACACTCTTGATATTCCGAAAAAGAACTCAATAGTTAATAATAAGTTGTTAAACTGCGGCAAGATACACCTCAGTAGTACTGCAATATTTACAGCATTTGCTGAGGATACTTTAATATCGCATAATGAGATACATGATATGCCTCACATTGGGATTACAGTCGGTTTTATATGGAGCGATCGGCCGACATCACAAAAAAGAGCGATAGTCGAATACAATCATATATACAACTGTATGAAAAAACTTATCGATGGGGCAGGTATTTATACCCTTGGATATCAGCCTGGCACTGTGATTCGTAACAATTACATTCACGACATACTTAATGGCCATGGACTTTACACTGATGAGGGCAGCTCTCATATTCTTTTTGAAAATAATATAATTTATCGTACAGGATTAAGGGGTTTTAACCAAAACTACGGACATCATAACATAGTGCGAAATAACATTTTTGCCTACCCGTGCCTTTCTGCCGATGGTAAGATGTGGGGTGATTTCGAGGATGCAAATTTTATGTTGTACGAGCGTTATTTAGAACCTTGTGTCATCAGGCGAAATCGTGGTGATTTTGATGTGGATCAGTCATTTAATTTTAATCACAATGTGGTTATTTTCAATAAAGGAGATTATTTTAAGACCAATTTTGGACAGGGCACTGATACCTTCAAAATTAACAAGAATGTGATATGGGATACTCGCGGAGGTATTACAGAAAAATCTTCTGACCTTTTTGAAGGTGATAACTTAGAAAACTGGCAAAAAAGAGGCCATGATACGAAATCTATTTTTGCAGATCCTGGATTAATTTTCAAAGATGGACAACCTCCTAAACTTAGCTCTGAATCTCCTGCTTTTGATATTGGTTTCAAAAAAATTGACCTTAATACAGTTGGAATTCAAAACAATTAAAAGGAAAATTAATATGAAACGTAAGTCTTTTAATCGAAGAGATTTTATAAAACAAACATTCGCTGGATTGGCTTTAGCCGGATTATCTGGTTGTAGTAATCTGAATAAATTTTCAAGTTCGAAATATCGGAACAAAGACGATCAACCTAATTTCATTATTTTTCTTTCTGATGATCACGGCTATGCTGATCTATCCTGCATGGGCACGAAAGGGGTATCGACACCTAATCTTGATAAACTCGCAGCTTCCGGCCAGCGTATGACAAATTGGTATTGCAATTCTCCCATTTGTGCTCCTTCCAGGGCCGCTTTAATGTCTGGCAGATATCCAATATATGCAGGAATGAATGTTAATGTCAAAACGGGGAAACATAATACGGGGCTTCCACTCGAAACTCCTACCTTGGCTTCTGCCTTAAAGAAGCTCGGTTACCAAACCAGTATTTTCGGTAAGTGGCATCTTGGAGCAAATAAAGGTTATTGGCCGATTGAACGCGGATTCGATGAATGGTTCGGGATAAAAGGTGGCTGTGTTGACTTTTATTCACACATACTTTATTACGAAGAACCTGCCGGTTTACCTCCCATACATGATCTTTATGAAAACGGTAAGGAAGTTTGGGAAAATGGAAAGTATTTTACCGAATTGATCACAGAAAGGGCAGTGAATTATTTTGACAACCTTGCAAAACAAAATTCTGAAAAGCCATTTTTCTCTTATATAGCCTATACCGATCCTCACTATCCGATGCATGCACCTGAAAGATATGTAAAGATGTTTAAACATCTGCCTGAGGAACGTCGGGTAATGGCGGCGAAAATAAAAGCACTTGATGATAGTGTTGGCGAAATAATGAAAACTCTGAAAAAAAACGGACAGCTTGATAATACCCTTATTTTCTTCATGGGAGATAACGGCCCATCCAGGGAAATTCACTGTTGGCTCGATGAAACGGTTGAACCATATTACGGCGGTAAGACAGGAAGTTTCAGGGGACATAAGATGAGTCTATTCGAAGGCGGAATAAGAGTGCCAGCCATTGTGAGTTGGCCGGGACATATACCCCAGGGAAAAGTTAATGATAAAATAGGAAGTGCCATAGATATCTTTCCTACTTTCTTGAAAGCTGCTGGAGGTAAGATTTCTGGTTATGAGCTGGACGGTAAAGATTTTATGCCGGTATGGACAAAGGAGGATAAAAGTCCTCATGATATGCTTTTCTGGGAATTCAGAGGGCAGGTTGCTGTTCGTTGCGGAAGGTTTAAACTGGTTCTGAATGGCTTTGATGTAGAAGGTATTTCAGAGGAAGATAAGGTTCATCTTGCAGATTTAGAGAGCAGCGAGGCTGACAATGTAAATGTGAAAGAAAAATATCCTCAGGTAACTAAACGGTTAAAAAATGCTGCCGAGAACTGGTATAAAAATGCAAAGCAATATTACGATAAAAAATGGAAACCGATCAATGTAGATCAGCGAAGTTATCCTCCTTATTACAAGAGAAAATAAAATAATATTAATTTTAGAATAATGGGTATTTGAGTTTATGATTAAAAAACATTTAGTTTATAGATCTTTTCTGGTTTTTGTTTTTTGTATGCAGATTCATGCTGCCGGATTGCAATATTATGTTAGTCCTGAAGGTGACGATTTAAATCCCGGTACTTTTGAAAAACCTTTCGCCACTATTCAAAAAGCTAGGGACGAATTACGCTCTATCGGTGATGATGAAAAAAGGGATGGAGTAGTTGTTTATCTACGTGGTGGAGAATATGCCTTTGATGAAACTCTGGTATTCGATATGCGCGATAGTGCACCTAAGGGTAAAAACGTCAAGTATATTGCTTATAAGGATGAACAGCCGGTAATCAGTTCATTAAAAAAAGTTAAAGGTTGGAAAAGACTTTCAAATCCTCCTGCATCTTTACCTTCTAAAGCACTAAGGCAAATATGGATAGCAAAGGTAGAAAAGGGAAGTAGCTTTAAGGTTCTTTATAAAAATGGGGTTATGCTTTCAAGGGCGAGAAGTGAAGGATTTAGTCCGGTCAGAAGTGAAAGAGGAAAAGCCAGCTTAAAATGTCTGACAGTTCCTGAAAGTTTTGATTTAAAAAAATGGGACAACTATAAGGATGTTGAGGTGCTTATCCGACCGAAATATGCATGGGCAATGAATATACTTCCCGTTGATGATCTCAATCCTGATTTAAGGCAGGTTATGACAACTGTTGGGGGGACTTATCCTCTTGAGCCTCATCCAAAGTGGTCAATAGAGGCCCATGGAATAAGCGAAACATGCTGGTTTGAGAATGCTGTTGAATTTTTGGATTCACCGGGTGAATGGGTTTTGGATAGTGAGAAAGGACTTTTATATCTTTGGCCGAAAGATGGAAAAAAACCAGAAAATATTAAAAGACCTCAGTGTGTTGAACTCATAAGAGTTGGAGGTAATCAACAAAAAAACAAACCTGTTGATGAGACAGTTAAAGGGATAGTTTTCAAAGGTATAAAATTTACCGGAAGCGATCGTTATACTTGGAAAGATGCAGAACCCTCTTTTCAGCATGATTGGTCAGCGGTTGATCAGTCCAGTGCCATACTCCGTTTTCGCTGCGCAAGTGATTGCATAGTTGAAGACTGTAAATTTGTTCAGGCAGGCGGTACCGGGATCAGAGTAGATCTTCATGCCTCCGGAAACCGGATAGAAGGTAATCGATTCAGTTATCTCGGAGAACACGGGATTGCTCTTTGTGGCTATGGGCCTGGTACCAAAGATGTGAATAAACATAATAAGGTATTGAACAATCGTATAGACCATGTTGGTCGGCTTTACTGGTATGGATTTGGTATTTATATAGCTCAAAGCGGTGACAATATCATTGCAAATAACCTTATTCATAATATTCCTTTTGTTGGGATAACGCTTAGCGGTTGTCGTGATTTTAATTATCAAAGACCAAGAAACGGTGAGGGATATAGAAGCATTAGATGGCAGGATATCAGTGATCAAAATAAAGAAATGCTTCAAAATGCTTATAAAAAGGGCGAAGAAAAAACAGATTTTTTCATTTCTTATCTTCATGCTCGTGATAATGTTATAAAAGGTAACGAGATTTTCTCAGCCGTTGAAACCATGGGGGATGGTAATGCCATATATCTATCAGGCGCCGGCACCGGTAATATTATAAGAAAAAATTATATTCATCATGTTTTGAGTTCTGGCATCCAAACTGCTCTCAGGCCCGATGATTTACAAAAACAGACTACTTTTTCAAAAAACATTATTTATAAATGTGTATATGGGGCAGTTGAGCATAAGCACAAAAACCATTATTTGAATAATATATTCGCCTATATTTATCCAACCAATATTTACGGCAGAGAATGGAAAGAATGGGCTTACTTTATTTTCGGCAGGGGGCCGAACACTGGTTCTAGAATACAGCGAAATATTTTTTATGCTGAAGATTGTGAGCCGAGGTTTTATTATAGCAGAGCAAGATCACCCATGTATGATTCGGTAATTGATAATAACCTTTATTACTATAAAAATAATCCTGCGCTAGCTAAAAGGCAACTCGAAGAATTGCAGGTTAAGGGGCATGATATGCATAGTATTGTAGAAGATCCACTATTTAAAAATATTAGTGACTCAGATTTTTCATTAAACCCAAATTCTCCTGCTCTTGACATAGGCTTTGAAACTGTCGATACAGACACTATCGGATTGCAGTCGCCATGGAAAAAGAAGCTCGTAGGTGAGAATTTGATAGAAACTACCATAGATCCTTCAACGGCTTATATTGAAAAAGGGAAATCGGTTCAGGTTTCAATTAAATGCAGTGAACCAGCAGCTTCTATCCATTACACTCTGGACGGTTCTGAACCTACAACAAATTCTCCTGTCTATGAAAAGTCTCTTAATTTGAAATTACCGGCATATGTTCGTGCCAAAAGTTTTAAAGAAGGAGCAGTTGATCTTTATGGTGCTGCAGAATTTTATATAAAGAAAGAAAAGTATTAAATTATGGATCGGCGGGATTTTATTAAAAAAACGACATTTTCAGCTTTCAGCTTACCGCTTATCGGATCAGCAAAAGAGGGCAAGACGAAACCAAATGTTTTATTGATCTTCTCTGATCAGCATAATGCAAATGTTTTTAGCTATACTGGCCGAAATGACATAAAAACGCCAAACTTTGATAAGTTTGCCAAACAGTCGATCATTTTTGACAGGGCTTATTGTCAAGATGGGGTCTGTTGTCCATCCCGGCACTCTATGCTTACCGGCAGATATTGCAGGACTTTGGGTACTCTTTTTAATACTGATATACCTCAAGAGATAGACGGAATCAAGACCATGCCTAGCCTATTTAAAGAAAACGGTTATAAAACCGCAGCTTTCGGTAAAAGGCACTTGGCAGATCAATGGGATACAGGCTGGGATTACACAGCTACTTCTTTTTCATTACGTTCAGAACCTTCAGATGAATCTTATTGGCAATGGATAAAGGAACAAGGGCAGGAAGATGAATTTCTAAGGGACTGGGCTGCAGAACATGGGGGAAAATATCCTAGAGCAAAAATGACTTGTAGAACTTCAAAATTAAAGCCTGAAAACACTATAGAAGCATATACTGCCGACAAGACCATAGATTTTATAAAAAGAAGATCAAAAGATGATAAACCGTTTTTCTGCTGGTGCAGTTTTTATCGCCCTCATCAGCCTTATACTCCTGTCGAAAAGTTTGCTTCGATGTATGATGAAGATAATATCAGCTTGCCTGAATCTTTGCATGAACCTATCGAAAATTTACCTCCCGGCATGCAGAAATGGAGAAATTGGGAAAATCATATTTGGTGCTTAGCAAAAGCAGCGAAGGACGAAAAGTTATATCGTCGTTATATTTCATATTATTATGCATTAGTCACTGAAATAGATTATCATGTTGGAAGAGTTTTAGATGCTCTGGATCAATGCGACTTAGCTGACAATACCATAGTTATCTATACATCTGATCATGGCGACTTTGTCGGGGCGCATGGGATGTGTGAAAAAGCGGCACTTGAGCATAATATTTATGAAGATACATTGAGGGTGCCTCTGATGATAAGAGCTCCAAAAATGAAGATTCACGGACAAGTCAATCACTCTTTAATTGGACTTATCGATCTTTATCCGACATTAACCCAAATGTGTGGCCTTAAAAAATCTCCCAAACTTGACGGCTTGTCGATAGCAGATTTAGTTATTAATGGTGGAAATCTGAAAAGAGATATGATCGTATCAGAAAATTGGTCTCAATTGACCGCCATAACAAAAGATTATAAATTAGGGATTTGGCTCAAGGAACAAAAAGAAAACTTCGGTGATATGCTTTTCAGTAGAATAGATGATCCACTTGAAATGAAAAATCTCTGCGGCAATCCTGAATATAAAGAAATAGAAAGGGTATTGCGAAAAAAGCTTATAAGTTGGTCTCAGAAAATGCCCTTTAATAAGCCTCAAAAAACTGATATTGGTAATCTAGATGACATTAAAAATACATTAGATAAGATCAACATTTAAAAAGGAGTAGATTATGAACAGGCGTGAATTTATGAAGGCATCAGTTGCATTTACCTTGACTTCTTTAAGCAGCAAAGTCCGAGCAATTGACAAAAAAAGCAAGCCGAATTTTATTTTTATTTTAAGTGACGATCAAGGTTGGGGAGACCTCGGCTGTTACGGGCACCCAAAATTGAAAACCCCTAATTTAGACAAGATGGCTTCTGAGGGGATTCGTTTTACTAATTTTTATGTTAACTCACCTGTCTGTTCTCCTACAAGGGTGGGATTTATGACCGGCAATTTTCCTTCCAGACACAGTTTTCACACTCAACTGTTCGGTTCTATTGAAAAAAATAAAGAAATGAAAAATGATCTTTATCTTAACCCTAAAGCCTTCACAATAACAAGTATTCTTAAAAAGGCAGGCTACAAAACAGCTCATGTAGGTAAATGGCACATGAGCTTAAACAAAGATGAAATTAGGGTACCTGGACCCAAGGAATACGGAATTGATTTTGACAGGACAAAGCAGTTTGCTTGGAAAAAAGATGACCTTGAATGGAACAGGCAGGAAACCTCAAAGCTCTATGTTGATCAGGCGATTGATTTTCTTGAGAATAATCGGGAAGATCCTTTTTATATGCAGGTTTGGTTTAATGATCCGCACCGTGTATATATGCCTACCGAAGGACATTTGAAAGCTTACCCAGAAATGCCCAACCATGACATGCTCAAAAAGTACTGGGCAGTCATAACCGAGATGGATAAACAGATAGGGCGGCTCATTAATAGAGTAGACAAATTGGGCCTAAAAGAAAATACGTATATTATTTTTTGTAGTGACAATGGGCCTGTGGATCCTTCAGATCTTTCAGCGAATGTACTTGTAGGATTGGGTTCGGCAGGGCCGTTCAGAGGCGCTAAAGGCAGTTTATATGAAGGTGGAATAAGAGTTCCTTGTATAATAAAGTGCCCAGGCAAGGTGCCGGATAACAAAATTGATGAAAAGACCGTTTTTGCAGGTACTGATTTTCTCCCGACTATCTGTAATTTAGCAGGCGTGAAACTTCCTTCAGAATATCAAAGTGACGGACAGGATATGTCATCGGCCTGGCACGGGAAAAATGTCAAAAGGTCTAAGCCGCTTTTCTGGTTCTATCCAATAAGATATCGGGCCAGCACTTTATGCCAAAGCCCTTTGATTGCAGTAAGAGAAGGTAAATGGAAATTACTAATGAACCCGGATGGTTCTCGAGTTGAACTTTATGATCTCGGGCAGGATATTACAGAAACAAATAATTTAAAAAATAATTACCCGGAAGTCACTTCGCGGTTAAAGAATATGCTGCTTGAATGGTATGAAAGTTTACCTCCTAAACATATAGAAGAAGATGCTGGAAAGCTTACATATCCTTGGCCTGATAAAAAATGGGATACAGTTACAGAGGAGCTTGAATAAATAAAATTGATAAGCAGACTTAAGGTTTCCAGTTATTCCATTGTTCAAAAGCGGCATAGACATTTTCCGGTTTTGTACCTGGGGAAAATTCTAATTGAGCTATGACACCGCCGTTTTCAAATAGTCTTTCCTGTATTTCATTGACAGCCTGTTTTACCTGTTTTTCAGTGCCGTTAGGCAGAAGATTCTGACGGTCGATCTCTCCCCAGAATGTGATCTGTCCCTTGAATTTTTCAAGGTTCTTAAGGCCCATACAAAAAATCTGGGAATTTATGGCATCCAGCCCGAGTTCAATCAAATCAGGGTAAATATCGATAATATAGCCGTCTGAATGCATGAATATCTTTTTGTTATTTGAATGAGCGATTTCAATGTAATCTTTGTACAATGGTTTAAAGAAGTCTCTCCACATTTCAGGTGAAATTAAAAGAGATTTTTGAGAGCCCCAGTCGTCCATGAACATAAAAGAATCTACATCAGTTTTTGCCCAGATCTCCAGTAGTTCACAATAAAAATCATGTAATATTTTTAAGAGTTTTTTTGCTTCATCCTGATATAAAGACAAATCTATCAATGTGTTTTCTGTCCCACGTATAAACTGGAATCTTTCGAAAGGTCGGGGGCAGCAGCCGGCAATCACAAATTTATTAGTGTTTCTGCAAAATTCATTTACTTTTTCTATGTCGACAGTTAACCATTCTTTGGGATGACAAATTTTTTCTAAGTTTGACCAGTCCTTAAGTAGCGGTTCTTTAACTTCTCCAATAATCCCTTTTTGCCGATTTTCAATTATGCATCCCCATTCATCGATAAAAGTCCCGATTTCGTAAGGATTGCCTTGAGTAGCAGGAGATTGTTTAAGGTATGGAGGAGCTTTGAAAATGTCCTGCGGGAAATCAGTTAAGACTTTATTCAGCATTTGAGGATGGTTTTGTTCCGTCCAGGGCAAATACCATAATTCCCTTGGAATTCTCTCACGATAGTCAAATTCTAGAGTTTTATATACTAATTTTCTTGGTGTAATTTCCATTATTAATTAACTCCTGATATTATTTGGAATATTTAAGATTTAGGCTTTGCAGTTGAATTTCTTATTATTAATTGACCTTCAAGTTCGTAAGTTCGTTTACCTCTGAAATTACCATCGATTTTTTCATTCAATACATCTAATGCCTTAGCTCCCATTTCCCTGAGAGGTTGGGCGATAACAGTAACCAGTGGTTTAATATGTCTTGCCATAGGTTCATCATCAATGCATATAAGGCTTATATCCTCGGGTACTTTAAGGCCGTGATCCGCTATTGCCCTTAATGCCCCTGGAACAAAGTGAAAGGTAATAAGGCAAACTGCTGTAGGTTTTTCAGGCAGAAGTAGCAATTTATTCATGGGTTCATAACCGATAAAATCCCAATAGCTTTGCGAAGGTTTTTCTCCCAGCTCAAAGAGATTTCCACCCTGTATATATTTTTTCTTAACAGAAATATCAGCATCTTTTAAGGCGTTTAAATAGCCCTGTTTTCTTTGCTCCATCTCCTTTAATAAAGGTCTAGTTTTCTCATTATAATTCAAATGGCCGATCTTTGTGTGCCCCAGATCGATTAAATGGTTAGTTGCATCATAAACAGCTTTTTCCTGGTCCATCTTCACACAAGGAAAATCAACGCTGTCATTGCTTCTATCCACTAACACCAATGGATAGTTTTTGGGAATAACTTCTTCAAGTATATTAAAATTCTCTTTATGTTCGCCTATTCTGACTATTGCACCATCACAATGATTCTCAACCAGGCTCATAAGATGTTTTTTTTCAGTCTCTGCATCATAATTACTATTCATGAGAGACAGCATGAGGTCTTTTTCTCTACACCGCTGTTCTATTCCTCTTATAAGTTCACTTGTGAGAAATGATTCTATTTCATCTGCCATAAAAGCGATATTTTTTGCTTGAAAATTAAGGGTTTTAGGGTTTTGCTTTTCAGGACATGTAACGATACTACCCAAACGGGGTTTCCTTTTGATTATTCCTTCTGCGGAAAGTTCAGTCATAACCCTTTCTACAGCATATTTTGATGTGCCTAAATTATCAGAAATTTCGGAAACTTTGGGTAGCTTTTCCCCTTTTTTAAATTCGGAAAGAACATATTCCCTGACAATATCTACCCCATTTTGTTTATTGTTTTTTTCTTTCATTTATTAATAAACCCTCATTAATAATAAAAATGCTTAGGGATATTACCAATAATGACGAAGAATTTCAATAAAAATCCGCAATTATTTTTAATATTAATAATTATTCTTGATTAAACAAAATTAATGTGTATTATTAAGCTGGCCGACTTCAGAAGAAGTAAAATAAGGGTTATATGAAGTATTCAGTCAGAGTAAAAGGCAGGACATTCATTTTTAGATTTAAGTAATTACAAATTTAAGGATAAAGTGAAAGGATTTCATAGTGGATTCAGGTGCGGTAGAACTTCAAGGAGCTTTAAATTTTCTGGATTATTTAGTTATAATTGCATATATAATAGCCCTTCTTGCACTCGGATTTTGGGTTAGCTTCAAAGAAGATCGTAGTGAGGATCTTTTTCTTGCAGGAAGGTCTCTAAAATGGCCCAATATCGGATTGTCTATTTTTGGAACCAATGTAAGTCCCTCTATGATGATAAGTTCCGCAGGTGTGGCATATGCTTCTGGTATGGTAGCCAGTAATATGGAATGGCTTGCATGGATATTTCTTTTAATGCTCGGAATGATTTTCCTTCCTCATTACCTGAATACAAAAGTAAGCACCATGCCGCAGTTTTTAAATAAGCGTTTCGGTGAATCAAGCAGGATTTTCTTATCTTACTATACAATTTTATCTACTCTTGCCTTATGGCTTGGGGGAACACTTTATGCCGGGGGTTTATTGACAAGTCAGCTACTTGGCTGGCCTATTTGGATGAGTGTGGGCTTTCTTTTGATTATCGCCACAAGTTTTACTATAACCGGGGGCCTTGCTGCAGTAGTGATAACGGATTCATTTCAATCGATACTCATGATAGTAGCATCTACCATTCTTGCAATAATAGGGCTTTATCATATAGGAAGCATTGGTGAGCTGTTTAATTCTGTCCCAAAGGATTACTGGCACCTTTTAAGGCCTGCCAGCGATCCAAAATGGCCATGGTATGCAGTTTTACTGGGATACCCGGTTGGTGGGATCTGGTTCTGGTGCACAGATCAGACTATAGTTCAACGAGCTCTGGGAGGAAAGAATTTACGAGAGGGTCAAATGGGGACTGTATTTGCAGGTTTTCTTAAAGTAGTGGTACCATTTATTTTCTTTGTACCCGGTATAATGTGTAAGGTCTTACACCCGAATCTTGAAAGTCCTGATATGGCATATACAACAATGGTAACGCAGTATCTTCCCTCTGGTATGGTTGGTTTGGTGGTGGCTGTTTTAATAGCGGCACTTATCAGTACAGTTGATTCAGGCTTGAACTCTTTAAGTACAGTTTTTACTCTAGATATTTACTGTAAACACTGGAAACCTGATTCAACCCCCAAAGAACAGACAAGGATAGGTCGAATAGTTACTTTTGCAGGAGCTTTAATAGCTTTCGGTTTGGCAATGGGTATAAGTGCAATGCCAAGCACAACTCTGTTTGAAAAACTGCTCAAGATCATTCAATTCCTTGCACCGCCTTTGGCTTCAGTTTTTATTGTTGGTGTACTTTGGCAGGGTGCAACTTCCAAGGCTTCGATTCTGACTCTGACTTTAGGTGGAATTGTGAGCATCTTAATAGGCCTTCTTCATATGTTTGAAGTGGAATTTGTAGCTCAATATCATTTTATGTTTCTTTCCTTTTTGATATTTGCAGGCTTGATAATTTTTATGGTCATAGTTTCTTTTTTTACAAAAGATGGAACAGGAAAGTCATTTCCTACTTTACTTCAGGCAAGTCAAAACCTTGGAGCGGCATCAAAAGAAGTTTGGAGATACTGGATTGCATTGGCAGTGATTATGTTCATTATATATATATTATTTAATCCTACCGGTATTTTGTGATGAGGATTTTGATGAAATTATTTTATAAAATTTTGATTTCAGTGGTCTTAATATTAAGTGCATTTGTTTCAGCTGATGTAAGATTACCCTCCATTTTTAGTGATAATATGGTACTTCAGCAAAATACTTCAGTGCCGATCTGGGGGGAAGCGTATCCCGGTGAAATCGTAAAAGTCAAGGCAAGTTGGGGAGTATCAAATTCAATAAAAACAAACAAAAAAGGAAAATGGTATACCGAGTTAAAGACGCCTGAAGCAGGCGGACCATATAAATTAAAAATAAATGCAAGCAATCAAGTTTTAATAGAAAATGTTTTGATCGGTGAGGTTTGGCTTTGTTCCGGCCAATCTAATATGTTCATGCCAGTAGGAAAATATGGCAAGCCTTATGGTGGTGTAGAGTCTGCTGACGAGATACTTTCAAAGCCAGAACAGCCGATGATACGTTTATTTTCAGATGACAACAATAAAATATGGAAAAAGCGCAGATGGCAGCCTGCCCGATCTGATACGATAAAAGATTTTTCAGCTGTTGCATATTTTTTTGCGGATTCTCTATACGAGGAATTAAATATTCCCGTAGGTGTAATAAATATCAGCCGTGGCGGGTCTGCAATACAGCTCTGGACTCCACGGGAATATGCTTTGCGTAATCCATTTACAAGATATTATTATCAGTTTTACAAAAATAACCGTCATAAAATAAATGCTTATAAAAAAGAATTAAGAGAACTACAGGCTGAAAGAAAAAACAATAAAAAAAGTGTACAATTCCCGGAAAAGCTTCCGCATGATTTAATAATAGCAAAGCAGTTTGAAAAAACCTCAAGGCTATATAACTCTCTGATAACTCCTGTTTTGCCCTATGCAATTAAAGGTGTTCTTTGGTACCAGGGTGAAGCAAACGGGAAATTCGAAGAAACTGCTCCGTATTATGGTTCCATGCTGAAGGATCTTATAAAAGGTTGGCGTGCAAGTTGGAAACAGGAAAAAATGCCATGGTATATTGTGCAATTGCCATGCTGGAAGTCTCCGATAGCTCGCAACTGGCCTTGGGTAAGGCAGGGCCAATTATGGGCAGCTGAAAATATATCTGATGTTGATATAGCAACTATTTGTGATTTCGGTGATGTAAATAACCTGCATCCTCCGCAAAAATGTAGAGTGGGTCAGAGATTAGCGTGTTTAGCTTTAGTAAATACATATGGAATACTCATAACTGATTCAGGGCCAAAGGTAAAATCTCTATATCGATCAGAAAATGTTTTGAAGTTGAAGCTTGATAATTGCGGTTCACCCATAAAATTAAAGGGAAACCAATGGAAAGATCTTGAAATTGCAGGCAGGGACGGAAAATTTTATCCTGCCAAAGCAACTTTAAAGGGAAATACCGCATTTATATCTTGCGATCAAGTGGATGAACCATTGGCGGTTAGATATGGTTGGGAGGGAGTATTTGAACCTTCACTTTTTAATGAAGCAGGTTTACCTGCACCATCTTTTGCAATAAAATTAGAACATAAAGGCAAGTACAGCTTTATAAAAAAATCGTTTAATGCTTCTCAAAAAATAAAATAACCGTATTTTTTTGGGGTTAAGTAAAATATGCAACCTACACCTAAAGTAGTATTACTTTTAGAAAATTCCCGTGCAATGGGTAGGGGATTATTGAAAGGAATTTCGAAATATGCGCACATTCATGGCCCTTGGACAATTTACAGGGATCCACCTAATTATCGAAAGTTAAAGGAATTTGGCCATTCATTCGAGCAGCTCACAGGCTGGGGGGCAGATGGAATGGTAATCGAAAAAAAAGAAGATAAATTTCCTGCATTAAAAGCGGGAATTCCTGTAATCTTGGCATATGATGATCAGGAAGCACCCAAAGACATTCCAGTAGTTATAAGCGATGCAGCAAAGATCAGTAATTTAGCGGCAGATCATCTTATGGAAAGAGGTTTTAATAATTTTGCTTTCTGTGGGTTCGATGATTGTCCATGGTCCTTAAGAAGGGAAAAGTTCTTTTGCGAAAGTATTCGAGAAAAAGGCTTTGATGTCAGTGTTTACAGGACTCATTCAAAAGATATTAAAGTTTCGTGGGAAGAGGAGATAATGGCTTTGTCCAATTGGATAAAGAATCTTCCTTTTCCTACAGGCTTGATGGCTTGCAATGATGATTTGAGTAGAAATATTGTCGAGGCTTGCAGATTAGCTTTCATTCATGTGCCGGAGCAGGTAGCAGTGGTTGGGGTTGATAATGATGAACTGGTATGTGAATTATCAGATCCGCGTCTTTCGAGTGTGATGATAAATTTCAAAAAGGCAGGCTATGAGGTTGCAAAGACCTTAGATATAATGATGAAAGGTGAAAAACCTCATAATTTAAAAATTGATGCTTTGCCAAGCCATGTAGTTGTAAGACAGTCTTCGGATATTGTTGCGATCGAAGATCAGGATGTGGCTGATGCCTTGAAATTTATCCGTAAGAACTGTTCAAAAGATATTAATGTCGATAATGTAGTTCAAAGCACATGTGTTTCTAGGAGAGTACTTGAATCTCGATTTAAAAAAACTCTTGGGCGTACTATAAACAATGAAATAAGAAGATTGCGAACAAAGCATATTGCTAAAATGTTACTGGAAACCGATTTAAGCGTTGCTAATATTTCTTATTCTATGGGTTTTACAAATCATCGTAATATTTCTCGTTATTTCCGTCAGGTAATGGGAATAAGTATAAGAGAATATAGGAAAAAATATAAAAATATTGAATAAATGTTAATAAAAAGCAACTAAAGTAAAGATATTAAATTTTCTAATTTTCTTGGAGAATTCTTTATGGTTTTATTTTCGCAAATTGATTACTAATATTCGTAATATGTCCTTTTTTAAGAGCTGATATTTTAAGATAATTAATATTATTATAATTTATGGAATTTGGGACTAAATAAAAAAACTTTCGAGGGGATATAAAAAATGAAAAGAAAAGGTTTTACGTTAATAGAACTTTTAGTAGTTATTTCTATAATTGCTTTGTTAATGTCCATAATGGTGCCGGCATTATCAAAAATTAAAGGACAAGCTAAAAAAATTGTCTGTATGTCAAGATTGCGCCAGTGGGCGATGCCGATACAAATGTACACTTCAGAAAATAATGGTAAATTCAATAAAGTAAAGCATTCCGGTATGGGTAATCAATGTGAAAATCCATACGGAACTTTTAGCGGAATTTACAAAGATTTCTGGACAAAAAATCCGGAAATGCTGCTTTGTCCGAATGCAACTAAAACGATACAAGAAGGTCCCAGTGATCTGGGAAACGTAGCACAAATATATTCTCAGGTTAAGCAAAAATTAAATACAAAAATTGATTACAAATTCAGTTATACTTATTCATACTTTTGTCATTTTCCTCCGAAGAGAAACGGCCCGCCATATTATGAACTTTACTGGAGGAGCACTGAACAAAGAAGTGCAGAGAAAATTCCGATGTGGGGATGCGGCCGATCTCCCGGAGCATTTCCTTATAGACAGGATGAACCACCAATGTACTCAGGTCAACCGCCAATTAATTCCGGCAATCGTAATGGGGGAGGCGCGCATATGAGAAAATATTGTGTTGACCGCCATAACAAGGCTGTAAATTTGCTTTTTATGGATTTTACAGTGAGGTCAGTAAGATTAAAAAAACTCTGGTATTTGAAATGGCACAGAGAATATGATGTTCCCAATTCAGCTAGCGATTTAAGAATAAGGTGGCCTGATTGGTTAAAGCAATTATGATTAAAGCGGAAATAGATTTTTTGAAGACGAAATGCAATTTAGAAAAGGTTTTACATTAATAGAACTATTAGTAGTAATATCTATTATTGCTTTGTTAATGTCCATTATGATGCCGGCATTATCAAAAGTAAAAGAGGAAGCGAGAAAAATTGCCTGTATGTCCAGATTACGTCAGTGGGCAATGCCTATACAGATGTACACTTCAGACAACGGCGGTAAGTTTTCAAAAGCGGTACATTCAGGTATTGGAAATCAACAGGACAAACCTTACGCAACTTTTATGGGCCTTTATAAAGATTTCTGGACAAAAAATCCGAAAATGCTGTTATGTCCAAATGCAACTAAAACGATCCAAGAAGGTGCAAGTGACCTTGGCAATCGAAAAGGTGTATATTCTCAAGTCAAGGAAAGATTGAATACGAAAGTTGACTATGAATTCAGTTACACATATTCTTGTTATTGTCATGTACCCCCAAATCTTGATGGTGCACCCTATTATGAGCTTTATTGGAAAAGTATTGAACAGAAAGATGCTGATTTGATACCCATGTGGGGAGATGGCTATTCTCCTGTTGTCTGGCCATACAGAGAAGATCCTCCTCCCACCTATCCCGGGCAACCGCCTGCCGGGGGAAGAGGGCCAGGTGCTGGACAAATGAAAAGAGTTTGTGTAAATCGTCATGATGGAGCGGTAAATCAACTTTTTATGGATTTTACAGTGAGGACTGTTTCATGTAAACAGCTTTGGTATTTAAAATGGCATAGAGAATATGACATTCCCGGACCGGGAGATCCTTTAAGAATAGACTGGGAAAAAGAAGCACCATGGATGACACAGTTGCCGGAAAAAATAGATTAAAAAAAATAAATTTTATGAGTTTTTAAATAGATAAAGTTATTATAAATTAAATATTTTATTGGAATTTACAATTAATGGAATCAGCAGAAGTTATTAATAATAAAAAAATAAAAAAACGAATTGCTACCGAAACCACGGGCCATGTTATTTCACATACTCATTGGGACAGAGAATGGCGTGTTCCTGAATGGAATTCACGTTGGCGTCTCAAGAAAATGATGTCAGTGTTGCTTGATAAATTGGAAAGAAATCCTGATTTAAAGTTTCTTTTCGACGGACAGGTAGTAAGCATTGAAGATTACCTTGATATCTGCCCAGAAAAACGTCCTTTAGTAGAAAAATTTATCAAATCCGGTCGACTTCAGATAGGCCCTTGGTATAACCTGCCTGACCTTTACCCTGTATCAGGGGAGACTCTAATAAGAAATCTACTAACTGGCAGAAGACATGCAGAAAAACTAGGTAAATGTCTTAACATTGCCTATACGACTTTCGGCTGGGGGCAGACCGCCCAATTCCCCCAAATATTCAAAGGGTTTGGTATAGAGCGGATAGTTTGTGCAAAAAATGTAAATAAGAAACGTGCCCCTAACAGTGAATTTATATGGCAAAGCCCCGATGGCACTGCTTTATTTACTACAAGACTGGGTGTTGAAAAGAGGGCGAATTTTTTCTTTTCAGCACTTATGCCCATTATGTACGGAGTTGATTATGATGACGATCGCACTCGTATTAACTGGGGCAGAGGCGGCTGGATATGGCACAGGTCTGATTCTTTAACGGATTCAGAACTTACTTTTATCCCCGAGAAAAAGTACTTTCCAAAAAACATAAAAGAGGCCCTTAAAGCAGCAAGGGAAACTGCTAAAGACAGTCTCATCCCTGAACATATATTTCTGGGCAACGGCTGTGATTCCACGGCTCCTAGCGATGTTGTAGACAAGATAATTGAAGAAGGTAATCAGCTATTTGATGATTTCCAACTGAAGTACAGTGGTCTTAAGGAGTATTTTGACTGTCTTGAAAGTACGATAGAGGATAAGCAAATCAAATTAAAAAAAGTATACGGTGAATTAAGAGACGGTCCTGTACATAAACTCTCTGCTAACGCTCTTGCAACAAGGATGCCGCTTAAAATATTGAACAGAAAGGCCCAGGATTATCTTTTAAGATATGCTGAACCTTTTGCATCTCTGGCAGAAACTTTAGGATTCGAATATCCACGGGTATTACTTGATAAGGCATGGAAGTTCCTTTTACTTGCTCATTCACATGACGCTCTGAACGGAGTTACATTAGATAAAACAGCAGAAGATACAGAAAATAAATTCAAACAGGTTATAGAATTGAGCCAGGTAGTTTCAGATATGTCGGCAACTGCAATAATGAAAAATATAGAACTATCTGAATATGAGGCTGATGATATATTGCTTACGGTTTTTAATCCCAATCCTCAGAAGCAGAATTTTGTGGTTCATGCAACTGTGGATGTGCCTTCAGAGCTAAGCCCAAGAAGGCTTTCTGTTATCGATACTGACGGCACTGAACTTCCATCTCAGCCGATCGACCACTATTCACATCAGGCACCTGTATGTGTAGAAAATTCCAGGGCACTGCCTTTTTATGCAGACAGGCACACTATGTACTTAGATACCGGTTCGATTCCTGCCTACGGCTATAAAGTACTGAAGCTTAAACCTGAAGAAAAATATGATAAAAATGTAAAATTCTGGTATCCTACTTATGAATACGGCAGCCAAATATCTGGTCCATGTAAGATGTCCAATGAAAATTTAGAGATACAGATCAATTCAGACGGCACCTATGATCTTACCAGTAAGACCACAGGTAAAAGCTATAAAGGTTTAGGCTTTTTTGAGGATGGAGGAGAGGCAGGTGACTACTGGCAGAGAGTAAGACCAAATCATGACAGGACATACAATTCAAGGACAGCAGATACTGAAGTTTATATGGAAAAAGATGGCCCTCTGGTAACCAGTTACATAATAGAAACTGTTCTGCAGGTACCTGCTTTTGCTGATAAAAGCAAAAGATTCAAAACATACCGTAGTACAGAAAAAACAGAAATTAAAATTAAAACAGAACTGATTCTTAAAGCAGGTGCAGAATATCTTGAAGTAAACACCACAGTTGACAATACAGCACGTGATCACAGACTCAGAGTAGGTTTTCCCACGTACATTGACACTGAAACTTCAGAGGCCATGGGGCATTTCAATGTGGATTCAAGGCCTGTATTCAGAGAGTACGAAGACGGTATCCGTGATGGTGAGATGAGTACCTTACCGATGCAGAATTTTGTAGATCTTTCAAACGGCAAAAGTGGTCTCGCTATACTAAATAAAAATCTTACGGAATTTGAGATTTCAGAGAATAAGTCGCGCACTGTCTATCTGACTCTTTTAAGGTGTATGGATGTTAAAATATGTACCGAAAACAGATGCGCTACTGTTGAATCTGAAGCTGACGGCCCTCAGTGCTTGGGTAGTTATACCTTTAATTACGCCCTTTACCCGCACTCGGGTGACTGGCAGAGGGGTAAAGTGTATCAGCAGACTCAAAAATATCTCTATGCTCCATTAATTTATCAGATGTCAAGGCATTTTGACGGATCACTTTGTACATGCAAGTCACTTATGAATATTGATAATCCTTTGGTCCAGTTAACCGGATTAAAACAATCCGAGGACGGTAGAGGGCTTATAATCAGAATTTACAATCCAACAGAAGATGTTATTGAAGCAAATATTAATTTTGCTCGAAAACCCCAAAAAGCTTATAAAACCAATATGAATGAAGAGATAGAGGAAGATGTCGAAGTTACAAATTCTGGAAATATTCCAGTAACTTTAGACCCGGCTAAGATTATAACACTACTTATTGAATTTTGAATGTTTGTATTGCAGGTTTTTGAGGCTAATTAAATAAGATAAAATATATACCAAAAATTTATTGTTGTTTGGTTCCCCTGTGGTTATGAGCTGAAAAAAGAAGGTGTAGTTTATTAAAGACTGTGATTTTATATACATGCCGATTTAACTATTAATTAGGGAGTAAATTAAAATTGCGAAAGATAATATTTATACTTATTTTTGTTTTTTCACTAAGTGCACAATCAGCAGATAGATGGTTTAACAACGCCGATGGTTCAGGAAGATTGTGGAAATTTCCAAATAATTGGGTAGGAGGGGTTGAACCGATCCTTCGGGATAATGCCAAAGTAGGTGTCGATGGGGGAGTTGATGATACCCATATTCCTTTAATTGATGCTACTCACACCGGTGATGAAGCCGCTCTATGTAATAATTTATTCATAGGTACAAACAGGGACGGAAATTTTGAAGTTCAAATGACTGGTGGCGAACTATCTGTAGCAGACCAGTTAGTTGCAGGTACAAATGCTCTCTCAAACATGACTGGTAAGCTTACTCATTCTGCAGGATATATAAATACAACTTATCTTAAAATCGGAGCTAAAACAAAGGGTACATACAATATCAGCGGAACAGCTTTAATTGATGTTAGTAAACATATTTGGGTGGGGGCAGATAGTTTCCCGGATACAAACGGAATAGTTAATCAAACAGGTGGAGAGGTGAATTGTACAGGAATTCTCATATTGCCTAATTGGTACAAAGGCACTTATAATATCAGTGATGGGACATTGAATGTCAATACTGCCGGAAGCTGGAATCAGTCCTTATGGGGCGGTTACCAGGATGGTTCTAAAGGTAAATTAAATATAAGTGGAGATGCAGAGGTTAACTTGAATAAAACCGCCTGGATAGGTCATCAAGGTGATTTTGAATTAAATATTTCAGGAGGAACTTTAAATGTTAATGGAAAGGTTCTTGTCCCTACAAACAGTGGGGGGCAGGGGAAGATAAATATCGAAGGCGGAACAATGAATTGCAATTATACTTCTGATCCTTTGCAGGTATATAGCGGACTTGGAAGTATTAACTTAGAAGGAGACGGAGAACTTGTATTATCAAGTGACTGGAGGTCAAAACTTGATGCCTATAGTTCAGACGGCAGGCTTAAGGCCTATGAGGGGGAAGCTGAAGTGTTAATTACATATGTAGACGGCAAAACTATCGCTACTGCCGCCGGAACTCCTTCTGGACCGGGACTTGCAAAATATCCAATTCCTGAAAATACTGCAACTGGCGTAGAAACGTTTGAAATTTCCCTTTCATGGACCAAATCTGAAACTGCATTATATAGTGACTTTTATTTTTCAGAAGATCTCCAGAAAATATCTGAAGCAAACAATCTATGCCCAGATGTTTATAAGGAAAGACTTGAAACAAATTCTTATTTTTTGGATGAACTTGATTATTATACCACATATTACTGGCGGATAGACCAAATTGACGCAAATGGTATTCTTACAAAAGGTAATATTTGGCAATTTACTACAGTGGGACAGGGTAATGCAGATTTAAATAACAATGGAATCATAAATATTTGTGATTTGGGTTTATGGGCAAATAAATGGCTTGAATGCTCCTGCCTTGAGCCAAATTGGTGTGAGGGTGCAGATTTAACACGTTCCAATGGTGTTGATGCGTTTGATTTTGCATCTTTTGCAAAACAGTATGATTTCTTTGGTCCTTGGGATCGAGAAAAATTTTATGAAACTCCTGAAACTTTTGCTGCAAATGACCTTCTGAATGAACCTGACGTTACCCCGTTGTATTATGAAGTTGCAAAATATAAGGGTAAGAAGACAAGAGTTTTTGGTTATTATGGAAAACCTGAAGGGTCTGGCCCATTTCCTGCAATGGTACTCCTACATGGTGGAGGTGGTACTGCTAGGGCAAGCTGGGTGAGGCTCTGGAATAGTAAAGGGTATGCTGCCATCTCTATAGATACAAACGGATCGATGCCTTCAGGTCCATGGTCTCAAAGTACAAAACATAATTGGCCCGGTCCACCTGCATGGGGAAATTGTTTTGATCAGATCGATTGGCCGGTTGAAGACCAGTGGCCTTATCATGCAGTTGCCGATATTATGCTTGCTAATTCGCTTTTGCGTTCATTTCCAGAAATCGATCCGAATCGAATAGGTGTTCATGGAGGTTCCTGGGGTGGTTATCTTTCCTGCATGGCTGCTGGTGTGGATGATCGTTTTGCATTTGCAATTCCAGTTTATGGCTGTGGATATCTAAATGAAAATTCTGCTTGGCTGGATAGATTCGCCGCAATGGGAGATGCAAATGAAGTTAAATGGACAAATCTGTGGGATCCCTCAAGTTACCTGCAAAATTGTGATTATCCTGTGCTCTGGGTGAACGGGACTAATGATTATTTCTTTCCATTAGATAGCTATCGAAAATCATACAAGCTTGTAAAAGGTCCAATAAAGCTATCCATACAAGTTCGAATGAATCATGGACAAAATCCGGTTGAGAATTGCGATGAAGTTTATGCCTTTGCTGACAGTATCTGCAAGGACGCAATTGGCCTCCCCGAATTTAGCAATAAAGGAATTAATGGTAGTACCGCATGGGCCGAATTTTCAAGTGAAACATCAATTGATCAGGCAGAACTCGTTTATACTCTCGACGATGGAATTTGGCGGGAAAGGTCTTGGGAAACTAAACCAGCATCTATAGATGGTAATACAGTGTCTGCAACCATACCGACAAGCACTACAGTTTATTATTTCAATATTACCGATTCCCGAGGGCTGATAAGCAGCAGTGAACACATTGAGGTGCTAAATGAATGAAGGACACCTGGCGAGAGGTTACAACAATAGTCAGAAATTCTATCCTGTAGAGAATGTGAAAATAGGTTCAGATGCCTTGGGGTCAAATGCATATCTAAATGGGATATTATACCGGTCTCAATAAAAAAATGCGCGCATTTATAATTTAGACTTGCGCA
>CAZDVM010000020.1:0-64171 GCA_964508925.1 uncultured Pirellulales bacterium
ACATAAAAGTAGTCCTTTTGTCAATAATTATTTGGTAAATCTTGGGATTCAGGTTAAAAAAAATCCATGATCAGGGGAAATTTTTGCTATGTTAAATGTCCTATATTCCTCATGAGCGTGTGCTTCAAGTTTTTATAATTTCTCTAATTTACCTGTTTTTCGGTGCATGAAGCCTTTTTTATTGACATTTACCCCTTAAAACTATAGCATAATATTTTATTTGTCGATGAACTATTAGCTTGTTATCTCAAAGCTTGACAAGTTTTTATACTAGTTTTTGATAATTGGAAAGGCTTTAAGGTAAGTCTTTCGGTTTCTCTGGATAAAACGGTTGGAGAGATGTTAATGTTAAATAAAAGATTATTAGTTATTTCAGCAATTATTCTATTTGTAATCAATTTTGCCTTTGCGCAATCCGTAGAGGATAATTACGGTGAATTCCTTCATTATACTAGGATCGGCAGGCTGGAATTGGCTAAGGGCTATGCAGAACAGCTTTTAGGACAGGAACCTGAGCCGACAAAAATGCTTGAGCTTGCTAATGAAAACCAACAGGGCTATGAGCTTCTTTTAAGAGTAAGCGATACTACCGAGGATAAGGAATTAAAGAAACTCGTGGATGAGATTCTGCAGTTAATCGAAAAAGGCAGGTTTATAAAGAGAACTTCGCCAAAGATCATCGCCCAGGAGATCAGGAGGCTTTCCACTACCCAGAGAGGTAAACTGAATGCGGTTGAGAGACTGAAAAATTCCGGCGAGTACGCAATTCCCTTTATGATAGATGCTCTGGCAGACCCTCTAAGGAAAGACGAATTCGCAAATATAGTCTGGGCACTGCCTAAGATAGGCAGGGATGCTATAAGGCCTCTGGTTGCAGCTTTGCAGACCGATAATGTTGGTGTAAAGGCAGAGATAATCGAGGCACTCGGAGAGATCGGATATCCGCAATCGCTTCCTTACCTGAAGTATGTAGTCGAAAATGAAAAATCCGATATGCTTATAAAGAAGGCAACTGAAAGTATCATGCAGATCAATCCCGATGCACTCAAGAAAGATTCTGCATTGTTATTTTATGAACTTGGAGATAAATATTATTATCATACCGAATCACTTCAGCCTAAGCTGGATGCGGATTTTGCTAATATATGGTTTTGGGACGAACAGGACAGAACCCTTTTCCGCAGAGAGGTAGACATAGCATATTTTAATGAACTCATGGCTATGAGGACGTGTGAATGGTCATTGAGAGCGGATGTTGAATTCGGAAAGGCCATAGGTCTTTGGACAGCTTCTTTTTTCAAGGCGGAAGAAACCGGTATCCAGATGCCTGAATATTTCGGACAGGGACATGGCTCAGCTTACGTTTACGCAACTACCGCCGGCCCGGAATATATACACCAGGCTCTGGCAAGGTCTATCGGCGATGAAAATGATTTTATTACTCTAGGCTGTGTTGAATCTTTAGCCGCTACTGCCGGTGAAGCCTCACTATTTTACAGCCTCGGAGTGGCTCAGCCTTTGATGCAGGCGGTTAAATACGATAATGTTGCAGTAAGATACAGTGCAAGTATCGCCATCGCAAAGGCAGGGCCGGCAAATAGATTTGCTGAAAGGCACCTGGTCGTAAAGGAACTGGCAAATGCACTGAAAAGCTCAAATGGTGATGCGAAACTGAACAACAAGTGGTCTGATATTCCTTATTCTCTGAGAGCTGCGAGGGTGATCAACAGGCTTGCAGTAACAGGCAACGAAGTTCTGAATCTTAATGAGATTCTCGAATCCATTATTGATTCTACTTATAACGAAAATGATGAAATAAAAATGCTGGCCTGCGATACTCTGGCTTATTTTGAACACCCTGAGGCCCAGCAGGCAATAGCGGATATGGCATTTAATGAAGAATTTACACAGCAAATGAAAATAGATTCTTTTTCATGCCTGATCTCATCGGCAAAACAAAACGGTAATATGCTGGAAGATGAAAAAATCAATAAAATTTATGAACTTCTGAGTTCTAAGACAGCAGATCCGCAATTAAAAGATGCAGCGGCTTCATGTTATGGCGCCTTAAATCTGCCGAGTGAAAAAGTAAAAGACCTTATTCTTGATCAGTCAAAGAAGTAACTTTACTTTGGAAAATGCCAAAAATTCAAAAGGCTCCTTTTTGCGGAGCCTTTTTTTAATAATTGATACTTTTAAGTAAGTTTTAGATTTCTTCAAGATTGACTTCAGGTGGCAGGCCTATACCAGGTTCCTTTTTTTCTTCTTTCTCTTCTGCTAATTTGTCATTTGGGTCATTTTTGGCAACTTGTTTCCCGTTACCGGTTGATGAAATTTTCCTATTTGAAGAAACTGCCTTATCTACTTTTCCTATAAGTTTGACAATTTTTTGGTTGATTGTTTCACTTTCATTTTTTGAAACTAAAGAATTTATTATGCCTGTCCATGTAGAGACAGTTCCGAATTCAGGATTTTTTCTTTCTCCTGAAATAAATTTTCTAATACCTTCGTTTTGTGTGAAAGGGGCAGTACAAAGGACCATACTTATAAAACTCCAGACAAGTAATCCTGAAAGTAATCCGAAAAACCCACCGCCAATATAATCGATAATTTTTGTAAATTCTATTTCGAACTGGCTGATAAATATGAGATATGTAAGACCAAAGAGTATAAGAAAGCAGGCTCCGAAAATTCCTGCAATACTCAAGCTTATTGCCCATTCGCCCGGGTTATTTGAAACACTATCAGCAAGTATAGGGCCCAGAGTTATTCCGAAATACACGGAGATCACGAGGTTTATAAAGAAAGCCCAACTTTCATATAGCCCTCTTTTTAAAAAGACCAGAGCAAGTGCTATTCCTATTAAAATTCCAAGATATTCCAGCATATCAGCCAACAACCCTTTTTAATTCATCATAACTTGTCACTCCGGTAACGACCATTTTCAATCCCTGTTTATAAAGATTAGATTTTCCTTTCTTGTCGCCGTTTTTTCTGAGTTTTTGAATAATTATATCATTGTTGGCAATGGTGTTTTTAAGTTTTTTATCAAAGACAAGCATGTCGAATATTGCTATTCTTCCTTTGTAACCTGTGCCTCCGCATTTTTCGCAGCCTACAGCCTGGTAAGCGTTTTTATAGTTTATCTTATTCTTTTTGAAAGTGTGAATCTGTTTCGGTGTCGGTTCCATAGGTTTTTTACAGTTTTCACAGAGTTTTCTTATCAGCCGCTGTGATATAAGCAGATTGAGGCCTGCTGCCAGGGTCATCGGAGTTACTCCCAGGTCGAGCAGCCTTACTATGGTTGAGGCATTACTGTTACTGTGAATGGTTGCAAATACCAGATGGCCGGTTTGAGCGGCTCTCAAGGCTATTTTAGCCGTTTCCTCGTCCCTGATCTCACCGACACAGATAACGTCCGGATCCTGCCTTAAAATACTCCTTAAGCTCTTAGCAAAGGTTATATCCGCTTTGGGATTAACCTCGATCTGACTTGCTTCGGGCAGTATGTATTCGACGGGATCTTCTACGGTTATGACATTTCTGGTAGTGATATCAATTTTATTCAGCATTGAAAATAAAGTAGAAGTCTTTCCACTGCCGGTAGGGCCGCATAGAAGGACCATACCCGTAGGTTTTTTTATCATATGCTCGGTAATGGCTCTTTGTTTTTTACTCATTCCGATTGTATCCAGGGTAAATTTGCTAGGATCCTGGTCTAAAACCCTTACCGAAAGCTTTTCACCATTTAACACGCCTGCTGTTGCAGCCCTGAATGAGATATTGCCTCGGGGTATTCTGGCACTGAAAGCACCATCCTGTGGCCTTCTTCTTTCCGCGATGTCCATGTTGGCGACTGCTTTAATACTGTTGATAACTGCTTGACAAGTGGTTGTTTCGATCTGGTCAACGGTTCTGAGCACGCCGTCTATCCTGTAACGGATGTTAGATACCATCTCGTCTTTGGGGTCGATCAAAATATCGGTAGCTCCAGCCTGTATTGCATTGACGATAATATGCTGAGTAAATTCAAGGGTTCGCAAGTCCTTACTGCTTTTACCTCTGCCGAGTATTTCTTCCATTTCTCTACCTGAAGAGTCAAAGATATCTATATCGATAGTTCTGGTTGGTGCTTTTTTGTCATTTGATTTAATATTGATCTGTCTTATTTTTTCAGATAAATTATCAAGCAAACCTAGACTGTTTTGAGAAGTCTGGTAAAGAAGGTCATATACGAATAATAAAGAGATAGTCAATGGGCCTAAAAATAAGGCAAATAATGTTGCAATATTTTTATTTTTTCTGGTAACGAGAGTACCGAATTGTGTTCGCTGAGCTATGTAGAGCGAAGAATATATCCAAGCCAGCAACAATACCATTTTAAAGATACTGAAGGGCACAGCGATTGCTTGAAAATCCGTTTCTATTATTTGTGACATAAAACTTACAGAGAGTTAAAATAATTTTCAAATATTATATTATATTAACTGATAATAATTTACAAACTAAAAAAAGTAAATTGAATCGCTAATAATTTAAAATATTTACAGTTCTTCGTCATCGAGTCCGTTGAGGTCAAAATCTTCATCTTCATTTAATTCAGCGAGTTCTTCATCAAGATCTTCTTCGCTTAACTCAACTTCTTCTTCTGACTCCAATTCTGTTTCAGTTTCTTCGGAAGGTTCAGGGGTTTTGGGTTCTTCGCTTTTCTTCACTTCTTCTTTTGGTTTTTTTTCGGAATCTTTTTTGACTGATAATTCTAATTCGAGGCGGCCTAATTTTATTTTTTCTCCGCCTTTCAGTTTTTCTTTTTCGACTTTTGCTCCGTTCACATAGGTGCCGTTGGTAGAACTAAGGTCTTCTATCAGCCAATTTTCACCGTTTTGAGATAATTTGCAATGCTTACGGGATACGGATTTTTCTGTAAATGAGATATCATTCTTACTGGATCGACCGATTTGAACCTCTGAAGAATTTAGAGGAAAGCTTCTTCTGGAACCGTCCTCCTGAATTAAAACTAATTCCACTTTCATAATCCACCTTTCCCAAAATAAACTGAAATCCTTAATATTATATACTAAAAAAAAGATAAAATCAATGAATTAAACAATTATTAAATATTATTGACAAAAAAATCTTATTCTAATAAAATTTCGCAAATAGTTACATATACTATGTTTATAACTTATTTTGAACTAGAGGATTTGAAAAAGGTAATAGATAAGGAATTACCTTGCTTAATTAAATAATGGATATTTTTATGGTTAAAATAAAACTACCCGACGGGTCGGTAAAAGAAGTTGCAGAAGGTACAACAGGAAAACAGATTGCAGAAAAAATAGGCCCGGGACTGGCGAAAGCAGCCCTAGCGGTTAAAATAAACGGTGAATTGAAAGATCTATCCAAGCCCGTAGAAGAAGATGCTGACCTTCAGATCATAACTGCCCGGGATGATGAAGGGCTTGAAATTATGCGGCACAGTTGTGCGCATGTGATGGCTGAGGCAATTTCTAATATCTGGCCCGAAGCGAAACTTGTTTACGGCCCGACTATTGAAAACGGTTTTTATTACGATATAGACCTCGATGAAAAGATAAGCCCCGATGACTTTCAAAAGATCGAAAAAGAAATGAAAAAGATCGCCGATGCAAAAGAGCCTTTCATCAGAAAAGAAATGGACAGAGAAAAAGCATTGAAAAAAATGGCCGGCGATAAATATAAGATCGATAATATCAAACTTGCTCACAGCGATTTGATCAGTTTTTATTCTCACGGCGATGACGGCTTCGAAGATCTATGTAAGGGCCCTCACGTACCACATACCGGAAAGATCGGACATTTTAAGATAATGTCTGTTGCTGGAGCATATTGGCACGGTGATCCGACACAGAAGATGCTTCAAAGGGTTTACGGCACTACCTGGCCGGATAAAAAGCAGTTGAAAAAATACCTTCACATGCTCGATGAAGCCAAAAAACGTGACCACAGGGTTATAGGTAAAGAACTAGACTTATTCAGTTTCAGTGAAATGGGTCCCGGCTTTGCCTTCATGCATGAAAACGGCATGGTGATATGGAATGAGATCGTAGATTTCTGGAGAAAAGTACATAAACAATATGATTACAAAGAAATACAGACTCCTATCATCTTAAATGAAGAACTCTGGCATAAAAGCGGTCACTGGGATAATTACAAGGAGAACATGTATTTTACTGAGATCGATGATACTACTTATGCAATAAAACCGATGAATTGTCCCGGGGGTTGCCTTATCTATAAATCCAGACCTCATTCTTACAGAGAATTTCCCATGAGAGTGGCCGAGTTAGGTCTTGTGCACAGGCATGAAGCCAGTGGCGTACTGCACGGGCTTTTCCGTGTTAGAAAATTTACCCAGGATGATGCTCATATATTCTGTACACCCGAGCAAATAGAACAGGAAATAATAGGGGTGATCGACCTGACATACCAGATGTACAATGCATTTGGCTTCGAAGAGATAAATATCGAGCTTTCTACAAAGCCCGAAAAACACATTGGCTCTGATGAAATATGGGAAATTGCAACTAGTGCCCTTAAAAATGCAATGAAACATAAGAATATTGATTTCCAGGTCAACGAAGGAGACGGTGCATTTTACGGCCCTAAGATAGATTTTCATATTAAAGACTGCCTTGGGAGGTCCTGGCAGCTTGGCACTATCCAGCTTGACTTTTCGATGCCGGAAAGATTCGATCTTGTTTATAACAGCAGTGAAAATAAAGAAGAAACTCCCGTCATGATCCACAGGGCGGTACTTGGTTCTTTCGAAAGATTCATTGGTATTCTAATAGAACACTATGCTGGGAATATGCCTTTATGGTTAGCTCCTCAGCAGGTAGCAATATTGCCGATAAGTGAAAAAAGTAATGATTATGCCCGAAAAGTGAACGATAAGTTAAAAGCAGAAGACATCAGATCTGAAATAGATTTCTCCGATGATAAGGTAGGCGCAAAGATCGCCCGTGCACACAGCGAAAGAAATCCTTACATGCTGATAGTCGGGCCCAAAGAAGCCGAAAATAACCAGGTCAATGTCAGGATGAGAGGTTCTAAAGAAAATAGTACCATAGGGCTTGACGAATTTGTAAAAATAGCTAAAAAGAAAATAGAAGATAAAAAAATTGATCTGAATATTTAAATTTATTGTTAATTAAGAAAGGATAGGTGAGTTACATTAATACAAAAAAATTAAGGGCTAATCGCCAGATTAAAGTACCCGAGGTCAGACTTATCGACCAGAATGGCGACCAGGTAGGAATTGTCGATGTTAAGGCAGCTCAAAGCAAAGCAACTGATGCCGGGTTGGATCTAGTTGAGGTTTCTCCAAATGCCAACCCACCGGTTTGCAAGATCATGGATTATGGAAAATGGCTTTATGAACAGAAAAAGAAGGCCAAAGACTCACAAAAGCAGCATAAAACAACCCTGAAGGAAATCAGACTTAGACCTGAAACCGAAAAACACGATATCGATATAAAGGTGAGAAAGGCACGAAAATTCTTGGAAAAGGGCGACAAAGTGCAATTCTCTATTTTCTTCAGGGGAAGACAGATGCTGCACCAGGATCAGGGACATGAAATGCTTGAGGACATAAAAGAAGAGATGTCCGATATCGCCAAAGTCGAAAGACCTGAAAAGATGACTAACAGAAGGATGACGCTTCTGCTCGGGCCAAAGTAATTTCGAATAATAAACCGGCAGTTTGATAAATAAAATAAACTTATAAAAGTCAATTTTTAGGCTTTTTATCATATCGAACCTTGACCGGATTAGATAAATTGACTAAACTCCTCATCTTTGAATGAGAATCGTCTATATTTAATGAATTAGGAATACCAGGTATGGCTAATAAAATTAAAACACATAAAGGTTTAAAGAAAAGAGTCAAAGTTACCGGTAAAGGTAAAGTAAAGAGAAAAAAGGCTTTTACCGGCCATTTGATGAGTTCTAAAAACGCAAAGAGAAGAAGAAGGCTTACAAAAGATACGACCATTAAGAACAGTGCGATGAAAAAACTGACGAAAGCAATGTTAGGTGAGTAAATAAATAAGTCTGCTTCTCGGCTACTCATCAGCTGCCGCCAGCAGGCAAAAATTGTTAACCATTTATTTAAGGAAACGCTGATATGGCAAGAGTAAAAAAAGGTTCCGCAAGAAAAAAGAGCAATAAAAGGATTCTCAAATCTGTCAAAGGTAACAGAGGTGCTGCAGGAAGGCAGCTCAGACTCGCTAAAGAAGCATCCGTAAGAGCTCAGGTAAATGCCAGAAGGGGCAGAAGAGAGAAAAAAAGAAATTTCCGAAGAATGTGGATCACACGGATTAACGCAGCCTGTAAGCAAAGAGACATCAAATATAATCAATTTATCCACGGTTGTAAGCAGGCGAACATCGGTCTCAATAAAAAAATGATGAGTGAGATAGCCGCTTCTGATCCGGCAGCATTCGATAAGATAGTTGAGAAAGCAAAAGCAGCTTTATAAATGGATCTTGAGCAGTTTGAAAAAATCGGTGAAGAGGCACTGGCTGACTTGGAAAAAGTACAGGATGAACAGGCCCTGGAAGAATACAGGATAAAGTATCTCGCTAGAAAGGGCACTGTAACTCAGATGATGAGCCAGATCGGTAAGTTCCCGAATGAATTGAAGCCTCAGGCCGGCAAACTCGCCAATAAAATCAAAAATCAGGTCAACCAAGCTTTCGAGGATAAAAAGAAGGAGATTCAGTCTTCCAAAAAAACCGAGAAGGAAATGATCGACCTGACATTACCGGGAATTAAACCTGAAATAGGCAAGACTCATGTTATTACCCAGACCGTTAATGAATTGCTTGAAATTTTCGGGAGAATGGGTTTTGAAATTGCCTACGGTCCGGAAGTTGAAGATGAATGGCATAACTTTATTGCGTTGAACATAGGCCCGGAGCACCCTGCAAGAGACCCGGGAGATAACTTTTACATCGACAATAATACTCTTTTAAGAAGTCAGACCTCTACCATACAGATCAGGGTCATGGAGGAAACAAATCCCCCGATCAAGATTGTGGCACCGGGCAGGGTTTACAGGCCCGATACAGTCGATGCTACACACATGTTCATGTTCCATCAGATCGAGGCCCTGGTTGTTGACGAGGGGATTTCCATGGTGGATCTTAAAAGTTCTATAGAGCAGTTCCTGCATGCATTGTTCGGTTCTGATGTACAATGGAGACTCAGGCCGAGTTTCTTTCCTTTTACCGAACCAAGTGCTGAAGTGGACATGCTTTTTGTAGATAAAGACGGCACCGAAGCATGGATGGAAGTAGGTGGGTGTGGAATGGTTGACCCCAATGTTTTCGATGCTGTTGATATAGACAATGAAAAATATACCGGATGGGCATTCGGCTTCGGCATTGAGAGACTTGCAATGCAGAAGTATGGTATTACTGATATTCGTAATTTCTACGAGAATGATCTCAGGTTCTTAAACCAGTTTTAAATTTTTTATTTTTCGTGCCCCAGAATACTGATCTTGTGCTTGTCAGCTAATCTTAAAGTTTCATCTTTATCTATAAGTATAGTTTTTCCTGCTTCAACGACAATGCATTTTCCACCGTTTTTATGGACGCTTTTTACAGTATCCGGCCCGATACAGGGAACATCGAATCTCATATCCTGATCAGGTTTTGAAGTTTTGATCAAAGTCCAGCCTCCTTTTTTGCAACATTGCCCTGTACGCTGAATCATTTTCGCAGTTCCCTCTATCGCTTCAACTGCGATGACTTCTCTTTCCCTTACTGCGATTGCCTGGCCGATATCAAGTTCACCAAGCTTTTTCACTTTATCCCAGCCGAATTCAATATCGTTTTTTATGCTGGCAGAAGGTTGATAATTTCCCATGACACCACTTTCCGCCATTTGTTCTTTACAGTACATCGTTGAATCCTCTAATATAACATCTCGATCAGCAAGGGCATCTGCCAGAGCCCCGAGAATAGTATCATTTCTTTTATCCTTATTCTTCAAAGTCCAGTACCAGGTCTTAAGTGCAAGCAGATCAGGAAGATATCGTAAAATTCGCCAGGGAGTAAAAAGCTTTACCTTTGCGACTCTTCCTACCATGATCGCCTCAGTGACATCATGTCTTTTAAGTTTCCGAACCCAGCTGCCCGGTCTCGCTATCGCTACCTTATAAAATTTATCGACTTTTTCAGAAAGACTTTCATTAACACTTCCTGCAAGGCCGACACATACGACTTTTAAACCTGCCTTTTTTGCTCCCTCTGCAACCATAAAAGGCAATCGTCCCTCGCCGGCTATCAAACCTATTACCTTAGTATCGTTCATGACCTATTTCTTGTTTTCAAGTTTATCGAGTCTTCTCTTTACTTTCTTCATGTCGATTCTCAAATCCGGAAGTGTTTCGATAAGAGAATAAGCGCGTTTGGCCTTGCCTGCATCGATAGCGGGAGTTCCTGCTACCTTGGAAAAGTCAGGAAGGTCGTTTATAACTGCCGCTTTTGCTGCAATAGTCACCATGTTGCCGACTTTTATATGTCCAACCACACCAGCCTGTCCGCCGATGACGCAGTAGTCGCCTATCTCAGCTGAACCTGCTATTCCTACTTGCGGCACCATAAGACAGCCTTTACCGATCTTGCTGCCGTGACCTATAACCACACCGTCACCGAGCTTGCTTCCTGCACCGATCACAGTGTCATCAAGTGTACCCCTTTCTATCGAAGAATTGGCTCCTATTTCAACTTCATCTTCCAATATTACCTTTCCAATGTGGGGGATCTTATGATGTTTACCTTCGTGAGTCGCAAAGCCGAAACCGTCCTGACCAATACTTGCATTGGCTTGCAGGATAACCCCGTTGCCGATCTCACATCTTTCAAAGATTACCGCATTGGGATATAAAATACAATCGTTCCCGATTTTAGTGTCGGACCCGACATAAACTCCAGGATAAATAACGCACCTGTCTCCGACATTAGCATTTTCACTGATCACTGCACCGCCGTGAATATCGCAATCATCTCCGATCACGGCAGTTTCATCTATAGAGGCATCCGGACTTATGCCGGTTTTTTTATGTTTTCTGTGGCCATGAAGGAGAACGACAATTTCTCTGAATGCAAAGTAAGGATCTTCTACTACTATCAGACTGGCTGAACTCTCCATTTCTTCTGAAACAACGACCGCACTAGCTTCGGTTGTTTTAAGCTTATTGGTATATTTTGGATTGCTGAGAAAAGTAATTTCCCCTTTCCCCGCAGATTCTAATGTAGAAGCGGCATTGATCTCAGCGGAGGGATTACCTACCATCTTACCTCCCACATGTTCTGCCAATTCACCAATAGTTTTACTTTGCATTATCGATACCTTTCAATTGTTCTAAGCGACAAAAAAACTGATTATAGCAGGAAGTAAAAAATCTTCAATAACAACCTTTGGACATGCCTTTACAACATATCCGCTCCTAACTGTCCGCAGGCCCCTTTAACTTTTTCGCCTTTTTTATACCGGATCATAGTCCTGATGCCTTTTTTATCAAGTATTCTGGCAAAATTGCAGATTGCATCAACTGAACTGCCTTTAAATTTACTTTTATGATATGGATTAAATTCTATAAGATTTACTTTGCAATTGAAATTTTTTATTAGGTTCACCAGCTCTTTTGCATGTTCAGAAGAATCATTTACGCCGGCTATAAGAACATATTCAAATGTAACTCTTTGCTTTTTTATGTTCTGATATTGTCTGACGGCATCCATTAATTCATATAACGGATATTTCCTGTTGATCGACATTATCTTATTTCTCAATTCATCGGCAGGGGCGTTCAGAGAGATGGCGAGTTTGCTGTTTATATCCTCCTGACTGTATTTTTTTATTCCCGGTACGATTCCGCATGTGCTGACCGTTATATGCCTTGCTCCTATATTGGCTCCCTTGTTATGATTAATAATTTTTATGGATTTCATTACTTCATAGTAATTTTCAAAAGGCTCCCCCATTCCCATATAAACCAGATTGCTGATCTTGAGTTCTTCTTTGTTTTCAACAGCATAGACCTGGTCAATTATTTCAGCGGCTTTCAGGTTCCTTTTAAACTTCAACTTTCCTGTAGCACAGAAACTGCAGTTCATATTACATCCTATCTGGGAAGAGATACAAAGGGTTTTTCTGTCCTCGTCGAAAAGCAAAACACCTTCGACCTTTTCTTTATCTTCAAGTTCAAATTGAAATTTTATGGTTCCATCCGGATCTTGTAATTTATTTACAATATTCAATGATGAAATGTAATATCCGTTTTTCTTGAGCAAAGATCGAAAATCCTTACTCAAAGGTGTGATCTTATCGATGTCGAAGATTCGCTTTTCATGAATAAAGGAAAAAACATATTGGGCCAGGTATTTCTTCTGGCCCATACATTTCATTAGCTCTTCAAGTTCCTCAAAAGATAAACTTTTCAGGTCTTTTTCAAGCATATCCTTAATCCAACGCAAGCATATCAGGATTATCAGAAGACTTCAGGAAAAGATAATAAAGCTTACCTTCTTGGTAGGTCATACCAGCCAGCTTTCCTGCCTCATCACCTTGTCCTATATAAACGTCACATCTTCCCGGTGCTCTTATTGCTCCCCCCGTATCCTGGTCAAGAGCAAAGCCGCTGTAATAATCTATCGAAACGGAACCACCCATTGAACGTGGCAGTTTAGTTGAGATAAATGTCAGTGAAGCTCTGGGAAATATGGATTTGTCCGTGGCGATAGTCCTGTACGGTATAACCGGTTCATTAAGGCTTCCTCTCGGTGGACCTTCCTGCTGTTGAAAGAATACGAACCTCGGATTCTGATCTACATATTGATCGACCATTCCCTGGTGATTATCGAAAAACTCTATCATTGCAGAGAGACTCAGCTGGTCTTCGGAAAGAACACCATCTGCAACCAGCTTTTTGGAAATGCTCTTGTATTCATAGCCGTTGTTTGCTGCATATCCGACTGTCACCAGCTCCCCGTCAGGCAGTCTTATTTTTGCCGACCCCTGGACGTGTGCTATATAAACCTCAAATGGATCTTCCAGCCAAATAAGTTCATTACCTTCAAGTATTCCGGAATTTTCCAGTTCCCGTCTGGGGGGATAGGCTTCGAGACCTCCGCTTGCGGTCCTTCTTCCCATTATTGTACCGTCTTGGGCTTTTACAAGGTCATCAGGTTTTTTATATAGTGGATATTTAAACCTTTCCGTTCTTTCCCATGAGCCGTTAAATATGGGTGTGTAATATCCGGTGAAAAGTACCGTTCCCTCATTGTCACAACCAACCGACTTGTAAACATCGAATTTTTGCCTGATGGTCTGATTTAACTCTGCACCGATCAAACCCTGATCAAGAAGGGATGCAAATTCTTCAAGGCTGTTTATGACCATTGCATGAGTTACCTGACCGGAAGGGAAAAAGTTTCTGCTGGATGGCTTGCTCAGGTAATTCAGACTGTTGTCGATCCCTTCTCTCAAGTCACTTAAAGTCAGACATGCCACCGTAAAATCAGGTATTTTCTCGGGATCGGTTATTTTTCGAAGTGCCTGCTGTCCCGGCTCAAGCTGTTTGTTGTAATCCTTTTTTTCCTGTGGTTTTTGACATCCCGTCATTGACCATATGATCACAAATAACGATAAAAACAGGGCGATCCTTTTCATCGAATACTCCTTTATTCTTAAATTAATCACTTTGATCTAAAATGCTCATAAAAGCTTCCTGAGGTATCTGAACGGAACCTACGTTCTTCATTCTTTTTTTACCTTCTTTTTGCTTTTTGAGCAACTTCATTTTTCTTGAAACATCACCGCCGTACAGTTTCGCGGTGACATCTTTTCTATAAGCTCTTATGGTTTCCCTTGCTATTACCTTGCCGCCTATTGCCGCTTGCAACGGTATCTCGAACTGATGTTTTGGAATAGCTTCTTTTAATTTCAGCAGCAGTTTCCTGCCTCTTGCCTCTGCCGAATCTCTGTGCACTATCAGCGAAAGGGCGTCAACGGGTTCTTTATTTACCAATATATCTATCTTGACAAGGTTTCCCGGCTCAAATCCTATGAAGTCATAGTTCATTGTAGCATAGCCGTGGGTAACTCCTTTCAGCAAGTCAAAAAAGTCATAAACTATCTCACCCAAAGGTGCTTTATATTCCATCATAACTCGAGACGGCCCCAGATAATCGGTTTTTAATAATTGACATCTGCGTGACTCTGAAATTTTCATGACACCGCCTATCGTGTCGCTTGAAGTTACTATTTCCAGGTTTACAAAAGGTTCTCTCAGTTCTTCGATCTCTGAAGGATCAGGAAGTTCGCTCGGAGAATCGATCCGTTTTACTTCTCCGTCATTTGTCAAAACCTCGTAACTTACGGTAGGTGCAGTCTGTACGACTTCGATCTCATTTTCCCTCTCAAGCCTTTCCTGAATTATTTCCATGTGCAAAAGCCCCAGAAAACCGCACCTGAACCCGAATCCGAGAGCAGGGGAGTTTTGGGGACTGAAAGAAAAGCTAGAATCATTCAATGCCAGTTTATCGAAAGCTGCCTTGAGTTGTGAGTATTCCGTATTTGTTCCCGGATAGAAATCGGAAAATACCATCTGTCCCGGCGGCTTATATCCTGGCAGTGGATCATCTGCAGGGTCATTATCATTAGTCACCGTTTCTCCAACCGTGACATCAGAAAGCTGCTTTATATTGGCGATCAGATAACCGACTTCACCGGTTTTCAATTCATCGACCGGTATCATTTTTGGAGAAAATTTTCCGAGTTCCGATACTTTGTAAGTTCTGCCTGTTCCCATAAGTTTAATTTTGTCATTTTTCTTGAGACATCCGGAAAAAACCCTTATGTAGCATATCACGCCTCTGTACGTATCAAAATGGCTGTCAAAGATCAATGCCTTGGGCTTTTCATCTGATCTGTCCTCAGGCGGCGGTAGAAGTTCGATTATGGCAGTCAGTAATTCTTTAACTCCCTCTCCGGTCTTTGCGCTTATATTGAATCCCTGGTTTCTGCTTATACCTATCACGTGTTCCATTTCTTCGGCTACCAGATCCGGCTGTGCTGCCGGAAGATCGGTTTTATTTATCACACTTAAAAGCTCAACCCCCTGATCTATAGCCAGGTAAGTGTTGGCTACTGTTTGGGCTTCTACACCTTGTGTTGCATCGACCACCAGAAGCGCACCTTCACATGCCGCCAGGGCTCTTGATACTTCATAGCTGAAATCCACATGTCCCGGGGTATCTATTAGATTGAGCATGTACTCCTTACCTTCATATTTATATTTCATGGTAACTGCAGAAGCCTTTATCGTAATTCCACGCTCCCGCTCTAAGTCCATGCTGTCAAGGAGTTGTTCTTTACGGTCTCTGTCTGCAATAGAGCCGGTCATCTCGAGCAATCTGTCTGCAAGAGTGCTTTTGCCATGATCAATATGCGCAATTATTGAAAAATTTCTTATATGATCTGTTCCCATGATGTTTAGAACCTGTTTATCCTTTAAAATGCATTATTATAGCAATAAAAATAAAAATGACAATCTTTATTAAACGAATGAAAAATCACTCAACACCGAATTAGCTATCGGCAAAGCCTTACGGGTAAGATGAATTCTTCCTTGCTGTTCTTTCAAAAGACCTGAATTTGTGTTTTCAGCAATTGGTTCACTGAAAAGCTCATGAAAGTCAAAACCTGTTTTTAACTCGAATTTTTTCAAATCAACCCCTTTTATGGTCCTTAAATTCAACACAGCAGTTTCACAGGCTTTTTCGACTTCATTAGGCTCATAAAACTCTGCAAAACAGTGATTACCTTCTTCGATCGCTTTTACGTACTCGTTAACATCCGAGATGTTCAGCCGTCTTTGCCCTTTATAGTAAGAACCTGCCGATGGGCCGATTCCGATATAAGGTTCATTTTCCCAGTAGGAAAGATTATGCAGACATTCGAATTCCGGCTGTGCAAAGTTGGATATCTCGTATTGTTGAAAACCTTTACTTTTCAGCAAATCAATGGCTGTTTCGTACATCTGTCTGTCGACTTCTTCTTCAACGGGTTCTACGTCCCCCGAATCAAGCATACTGTAAAATTCGGTTTCTTTTTCAAAGGTAAGACTGTAGGCCGATATATGTCTGGCATTAGTATTGACTGCTTTTTCCAGATTTTCTTTCCAGTCTCCGATACTTGACCCCGGCACTGCAAAGATAAGGTCAATGCTGATATTTGCAAAACCGGCATTTTTAGCTGAATCTAATGCCTGATAATTATCTTTTGCACTGTGCCTTCTTCCGAGTATCTTGAGTTCATCATCATCGAAAGACTGAAGACCGAAAGATAAACGGTTAACTCCTGCAGATCGCAGTTCATTTATAATATCCTTCTTAACTTCACCCGGATTCACTTCGACCGTAAATTCGAGGATATACGAACAGTTTTCGTTAATAAAAGAAACCAGCATCATTATTTGTCTGAAAGTCAATACCGATGGGCTGCCTCCGCCTATATAAACGGTCTCGATAGTCTCACCGAGAGGATAGGCTTCCATCTCTTTGATCATTGTTTTCAAAACCCTGTCCACATCATATTTTTCTACAGGTTCTGAGTAAAAATCACAATAGGGGCATTTAGCCTTACAAAAAGGAATGTGGATATAGAGTGAAGTTTTGCCTTTATCAGAGGAGAACTCAAAATTATTTTCTTCCAAAGCCAAGAGCCGTTTACCTTTATTATTCTATGATATCGTTTATCCATCCGCTACCGAAAATGCGATATCCGATATTATCTTTGACATAAAATACTGCAAGCTGTCCCGGCGTAATAGCGGATTTCTTTTTTTCGTATTCTATCAATGCAGTATTGCCTTCAGGTTTAACGATCGCTTTATGACCTCTATCATTGTATCTTATCTTTACCTTAGCTTCAAAACTTTCCTTGGGCCTGTCAACCAGCCAGTTTACTTTTGAAACTGTAAATCTATTACTCATAACTTCGTCTTTAGGGCCAAGCACAACCCTGTTCTTTTCGGCGTCAAGTTTAGTGACGTAATATGGCACTCCCATCGCAACACCCAGCCCTCTTCTCTGGCCGATGGTATATCTGTGGATTCCTTCATGTTTACCGAGTACATTACCTTCACTGTCTACGATATCACCGGTTTTGCCCACATCCGGGCATAGAGATTCAAGTTTAGAAATATAATCATCATCAGGTATAAAACATATCTCCTGGGATTCCTCCCGGTTTTCGAGATGAAGCCCCAGTTCATTTATCTTTTCACTGACTTCGTTCTTTGTGAATTCTCCCAGAGGCACCAGGACATGATCAAGCACATTTCTTTTCATCATTGATAGAACATATGACTGGTCTTTTTCTTTAGTGTTAGTTTCATAAAGCCTTGACTCATTATTGAGATGAATTATTTTTGCATAATGACCTGTTGCAAGATAATCTACCCCTTTTTCCATAGCAAAATCCCAGAGTTTTCCGAACTTGATATGTCGGTTGCAATAAACACAGGGGTTGGGGGTTCTACCCCCCTTGTATTCAGCACAGAAATAATCTAGGATGTCTTCAAAATCGGTTCTCAGGTCCAGTATGTGGAGCTTAATAACCAGCCTCTCGGCCATTTCTTCTGCTTCAGCCTGCGCTTGTTCAGCTTCATCGTGGGTGATCATGAAAACCCCCTCTACGTGGTATCCTTTTTCCATCAAAAGTGCGGCTGATGCAGTGCTGTCCACACCTCCGCTCATTGCTGTAATTACTTTTTCCGTTGCCATTTTAATCTTGGGGATAAATTATAACCCTGTCGTGTATGACCGTTACCAGATCATTTTTCCCGTCTCCTGTTACATCCTTAACCATAAGTTCTCTGGGTTCAACTGATGCTTTGCCTTTTCGGTTGCTTTTATTATAATTTTTTTCCTCATAAATTTTAAATCGCAGGCCGGGAACAGGTTCCATATTATCATCAAAAGTCAGTATTTCAATATGATTCTTTCGGTAATCTACCATTATCAGATCGGTAACCTTATCGGAGTTAATATCTCCGATCGTCATATTTCCGTAAACACCGTCTTTTATCTTGGTTTCATAAATGAACATTTGTTCAAGTTCAAAAGGCTTGAAATCCTCCGAAGGCGGAGTGATAAGAGCAAACTTACTGCCGTCGAAAAGTACCAGACTTTTAGTATTCTCATTATTTATTCTTTCATAGGCCAGTTTCAAGTTTTGCGAAGTGGTCCATTTTCCAACCTTCAATGTTTTTTCAACATTATATTTTTTTTCATTCTCCTCGTATTTCAGAATATGCAGATTACCTCTTCGGTTATCAAAAAGCAGTATCGATTTTTGATCATCATCGGGATTGATCTTGTATGCCCGGGCAAGATTTATGTTATCGTTCTTTCCCTTGGCATTGAATTGGTCGACCACCTGCCATTTACCCTCATTATTCATGACCAGGCTTCTTGCAAAATTATCCTGTGCAACAAGAATTTCGGCCTTACAGTCCATATCGACATCATCGACAGATATATTATTTACGAATGCTTTACTTATTAAACTGGCCCGGGTGTCTCTTTTATCAGGTATCTCGAACTTACCCTCTTTCACCTGTTTGATAAATATCGGGTCTTCATATTTTACGAATGCAATTAAATCCTTAAGCCCGTCATTATCTGCATCGACTATTTTGATACTCTCAGGGTTTGCTTCCATTTCATCCAGAACCAGAAGGGCATTTGGCTCTACCTCAATGTTTTTCTCAAGATTTTTAACTATACGAAGTTTCCTTACATTATTAGGGTCGATACCGATAAACAGGCAATCGACTTTGCCGTCGTTGTTTATATCTCCAAATTCAGTCGCCAGTGGACTGTCTATCGTTTCAATAGATGAAGGAAAGGTAAGCCGATTATTTTTATAATCAGAGATACCGATCGTTTTTTCCTTTTGACTTAAGATAATCACTTCATCTGAATCGTCATTATCTATATCGACACCTTCTATATCGTCTATTCCCGTAAGGGATGGGAAGTTCTTCGGATCAGACAACCCCGAACCCTCTTTATTTTCGTAAAGTATGATCTCTGCAGTGCCAGGAGAACTTATCACTATATCTTCTCTTCCGTTATTTGTAACGTCACTTATGATAATATCTCTTTTGTCGTTCTCTTCTCCTGATGGAAGTGCGTAATACTCCATGGGCCAGTCACTGTATGAATCTTCAGCAGTTTTCAGATTATAACCAAGCAATCGACCGGTCACGGCATCTATCATCAATATTTCACTTCCTCTTTCGTTATTGATATTTTTCGGCAGCATGACACTTGGCCTGTTGGTTTTGAATTTTATTTGAGGCCCAAGACCTCCATCCTGTTTGCCGAAACTTATCTGCACTGGCTTTTCATTGTCATTGGTTACAATAATAATATCGTTTACACTGTCGCCGTCGACATCAGTATATTCAATTCCTAAAATTCTTTCAGCTGAAGGATATTTGACAGGATTATTAAAAGTGCCGCCACTTTTTTGCTTCAGAAGATAAAAATGCTGCCTTGAAGCAAGAATAACATCGTTTTTATTGTCGTTGTCGAAATCTCCGCATGCCAGGGCCCCTCTGGTTGTCAAGCCGTCGTTTATTTCGAATTTAACCGGTGCTTTCCATTCAGCATTTTTTCTTTTCTTTTGATATAAAACATAAAGGCCTTTTGGATCACCATAGTAAACGACATCCAGCAGATCATCGGAATTAAGATCGCAAATTTTCATGCTGTAGATCTTTTCGGAAACCGGCAGGACCTTTTCCTCAAATCTCCCGGCTGGTTCCAATTCATTTATGTCAATATCTTCACTGACATATTGCGCCTGTTTTTCATTTGTGAAATCTTTGTGTCTCTGAAAATATAAAACTATCTTGGATTCCCTGTTATTTACAACAGCAATGTCATTTTTACCGTCGCGGTCAATATCCGCTATGTTTAAATTACTTATTCCCCAGTCAATCTTTATGATTTCAAGTTCCTCAAAGCCGAAGAATTTAGAAAGATCACCATAGTTCTCAGCTAAACAAAAAGATGAGAATAATAAAATCGCCGTCAGCAGGACCGTTCTGCAAGTCTTCACTTTATATACCTCCATTTGAGCATTAAAATTCAAATTCTTTATAAAAATATCATATAAAAAATATAAGGCAATTAAATAATTTCAGGAGTTTAAAAACGTATTTATTTAGATAACTTATGCAGGGCTTTGGTTAGTTGAGAAGGTACATTTATGCCTAGTTCTAACGCTTTGTCCACATGTTTGCCGGCAAGGTCATATTTTTTCATATTAAAATAAGTTATTGCAAGGCCGTGGTGACTGTCCCCGTTTTCCGGATCGATTCTTAATGACTGTTTGAATTCCCGGACTGCTTTTTCATATTCTCCGATATTGCAGTAAGCTGTTCCGAGATTATAAAAGATAAGACTGTCATCGGGTTTGATCTTCTTTGCTTTTTCGTAATATTCGATAGCTTTCTCAAAATTCTCTTCTTTAAAATATTTATTGCCTATATTTATCAGGGGGCCTATCATTTTGCTGTTGATCTCAAGCGATTTTCGATACGCCTGTAACGCCTCATCATCATATTCCAGCTGTTCATAACAAAGTCCAAGACCGTAGTAAGCATCGGCATTCAATGGATTAATATCTAGAGCGTCCTCATAACGGTTTATCGCCATATTAAACCGATTCATGCTGAAATAAATGCTACCCATCTGATTGTAGATATTGTCATCATCCGGGCTTATATCGAGAGCCTCTTTAAGTTTATATATAGCCTGGCCGTTCCTTCCCATCTCATGATATGAATTTGCCAGATTTTTGTAAGCATCGGTAAAATTGGGATCTAGCCTTATAGCTTTTAAATATTGATTCACAGCATCATTATACCAGCCTCGCCTGGAATAGATGTTACCCAGATTATTTATGATCTTTGCATCGAATGGATTTATATCCAGTGCGTACTTATATTCTGTCATTGCCTTTTCGATCTGTCCTGCATCCAGATAAACATTCCCTAAGTTGGTGTGGGATTCTGCAAGGGATGGATTGATCTCGATAGCCCTTTCGAATGCAAGCAGGGCAGATTTAGTGTCGCCGATCTCTTTATAGCAGTTACCAAGGTTATTGAAAAAACAGCCGAGTGTCTGCCTTTTATTCAAATTTGCTAGATAGATATTGTCCCCGTCCGGTATATCAAAATTCTCCAGATAATGGTCATCATCGGTAATACCGCCGTTGCTGGTCGTTTCGATATTAAAGGATGTATTTCCTTTTTCATACCTCACGAAAAAATGTCCCGGCACTACAACGCCGTACAACGGAAGCCCCAGCCTCTCACCTATTGATAAATAAAGCACCGACAAACTCAGACAATATCCTTTTTTCCTGTCAAGAACCGAATGAAGAAAAAGGTCATTTGGATTGTCTGCCTCTGCAACGCTTGAAAATCCAAGTTCCTCGAAGAGATATTTATTTATTTCCTGGATTTTTTTGTAGTCACTGCGGATATTTTTCTCTTCCATCCTCTGCTGCAGTCCATAAGCCATTTCATTAACTTTTCTCAGATAATTCCTGCCCGGCACGTTTTCGTTCCACCGTTCAGATATAATGATAACTGCAGTGGCAAGGTCAACCTCATCTTCATCAAGACTCAGAACCTGCTGGATCGATCTGGCATAAGTACCTTCGAGGCCTTCATTTTCCAGTTCTGAAAAAACCGGACTCGAAAAGATAGTTAATACCAAGCTCAAAGCCAGCATTTTTCCTATATGATAAAATTTAACAGCCATATAATTATTATAGTCGAAACAAAAGTAAAAATAAATTCAATAGAAATTAAATTTTCAAATTAATATATATCAGACAGTCTGTTCCTGCTGACTGAATATATTTATTTTTGCCCATCCATTGCTCCTGAATCTCCAGGCATTCATTCCTGCGACTGAAAAGGCATATAACACCGCAGCCAGCCAAGGCCCTGTAGCTCCTAATCCGGGAAAAACATTTGTTATCACCAATCCGCCCATTCCGAGGATAAAAAAGCACCCCAGTCCCGACATGGAAGCAAGCCAGAATGTGTCTCCAGCTCCCCTTAAAGAACCGGTTAGAACCAGCAGAAATGAATTAAAGAATATAAATATCGCAGCTAAAACGAATATTTTATTACCTGCTGCAATAACCGCCGGGTCACTTGACCAAATGCCTATCAGTTGTTCTTTAAAGGTAATATAAAGAGCGCTGATGATAAGCCCGTAAACAAGAACCGCTTTAAGGCATTTATTGGTTTGCTTTATGCCGATATCCTTTCTTTGTGCACCGATAGCTTTTCCCATTATAGCCGTTAATGCATTGCTTATGCCGATCAAGGGCATAAATGCTAGGTTAGTGCTTGTCAGTACCGCATTTGTCGCTGCAAGTGGAGCCTTTCCGTATCTCCCTATCAAAAAAAGGAGTATAAAACTGAACAGAGGAATATGAATAACGAACCCTGTTGCAGAAGGAATACCGATCTTTAAAAGATTCTTGAATTTGGTAAAGTCCGGCTTCAAAGCCTTGTAGCTGTGATAACTCCTGCCCAGAGGCCCGAGCAAAAATGTTCCCATTAAAATTATCGCTTCGGCTATTATACCTATAAATGTTCCCCAGGCTGCACCTTCGAAGCCCATCTCCGGAAATCCGAATTTACCGAATATCAGCAAATAATTGAAAGTAGCATTGAGCCAGTGACCTATGAGGGCGGCCACCATCATTATCTTCGTTCTGTGAAGCCCCATGAAAAAATGTCCGGGCGACCATATAAAAATTGCACCCAGATGGCAGTAAAGCATTATACGAAAATAGACTACTTCCAGCTCTGCTACTGTGCCTTCATGTCCCATCAGTTTAAAAAGAAAAGGAGCTCCCGGCCAGACAAAGGTAATGATGATAAGAAAATAGAACACACCTATATAAACGCAATGCCAGCAGTAATTGGAACATCCGAATCTGTCGCCTCTGCCGTTACTCTGGCTTACAAAGGTATTGAGGGTTTTTATAATGCCCAGGGCAAAACTTGAAAATAGAAAACTCACTGCAGAAGCGGGCAATACCGCCGCCAGTTCTTCGGTGCCCAGAAAAGATACCATATACCGGTCAACAAACTGCATGAGAGTAAAGGACATGTAAGTGACAATCATCGGAAATGCAAGTTTCAGGATATACCCGAAGGATGCTTCGTGATCTATCGATTCTATTTTCGGTTCATGAATTTCAAGCATTATTTACCCAGAAGTTTTTCCTTCAGTTTTTCTTTAGATACTCCGTTGATCCTGATTTGTTTGACGGGATTCGTTTCGCCTTTCAATATTCGTATGTCATTTTTACTTAAGGATAACTTTTCGGCGAGGAATTTTACAAGGGCCTTATTGGCTTTACCTTTCTCTGCAGGAGCGGCTATCTTAACCTTGATCATTTCCCCGTAACTTCCCGAAACAGCAGTTTTGCTACTTCCGGGTACGATCTTGAAAGTTAAAATTACCCCCTTTTTAGTTTGTCTGATCTGAAGTTCTGACATTGAAATATTTTAAATTAAAATTCTTCCACGTCTTCCTGTAAATTAACCCCCAGTGCCATTTGGACATATTTTTCGATCTGGCTTGCCATTTCACCCATGGATTCCAGCTGAAAATCTTCATAATGCCCCGGCACAAATTCTCCCGAAAGAGCCTTTTTGTAAATTTTTACCCTAACGAGATTCTGCTGTCCCGAACTGTTGCTGTAATCTTTCTCGTTATGCTCGGTCAGCTCAACTCGCCAGTCCTCGCTGATAAAAACCAGGCACTTACCTGTGAAAACAGCCGTCGGAAAATATTCCTGTAGTACTTTTAAAGTTTCCATGATCTATTTTATTTTAAGGATCCGGTCAATTCACTTACTTTTTTTATTTTCCTGTTTTTACAATAATTTTCAAGTCCATTTATGATATCAACACAGCAGGTCGGGTCTATGAAGTTTCCTGTACCGACTCCGACAGCCGTTGCACCGGCAAGCATGAATTCTACAGCATCTTCAGCCGACCTTATCCCGCCGAGTCCTAAGATCGGAATATCAGCTTCTTTGCAAACCTCATTATAAACTTTATTAACCAGGTAAATAGCCATCGGCTTTATGGCAGGGCCGCTTAATCCTCCCGTTCTGTTTGCAAGCACCGGCCTCTGCTCATCGATATCTATAACCATGGCAGTAAAGGTATTAACAAGACTGAGTGCATCCGCTCCGTTTTCGACCGCGGCTCTTGCGGTCACCGAAATATCCGTAACCGCAGGTGTTAGTTTCACTATAAGTACTTTATCCTTTGCCGCTTTTTTTACTACTTTTGTGATTTTGGCTATCAGTTTAGGGTCGGTACCGAAACTGATTCCGCCTTTTTTAACGTTCGGGCAGCTTATGTTCAATTCGAAGCCTGCAAGCTTATCGAGCCCAGCAAGTCTTTCCGTTACTTTTAAGTAATCTTCGATCTTACTGCCGGCAACATTAACAAATACCTTTGTACCGAGTTTTCTAATTACGGGTATCTTTTCCTCTATGAATCTTTCCAGGCCTATATTGGCAAGGCCGATCGCATTAAGCATACCGCTGTTCGTTTCTACAATTCGGGGTATAGGATTTCCTTTCCTCGGTTCAGCGGTTATACTTTTTGTTATAAATCCTCCCAGTTCATTTACTTCTATGAAATCTTCAAGCTCATCACCATAACCGCAGGTCCCGGAGACCGTAAAAACAGGATTATTCAATTTCAACCCTGCAAAATCGACTTTACTTTCAATTTCAGCATTCATTTAAAAACCACTTCCTTACTGTCAAATACAGGCCCGTCCTTACAGCACATCTTATAAAATGTCTCATCTGAACCGCCTTTTTTGCATTCAACCGCACAACCCTGGCAGAGTCCGATCCCGCATGCCATTCTTCTTTCCAGGCTAACCTGGCATTCAATGCCGAACCTTTTACTTATTTGTGAAACTTTTGCCAGCATCATTTCAGGCCCGCAGGTATAAATTATTACATCTGAACTGTCGAATTCACCTTTTTCTATATGATTTTCGAGGGTGTCGGTAATAAAGCCTTTAAATCCCGCCGATCCGTCATCCGTCGCCACCATAGTATCAACTTGATTATCAGCGAATTCCTTCACCCAGTCGCCTTTGCAGGCCTGTATTCCTTCTGAAAGATCTTCATAAGGCAGTTCAGAAAAACTCTTTGCTCCTACAAAACCAAGAATCTCCATATCCGGTTTATAGTCCCTTATCTGCTTGCTTAAATGGATCAAAGGGCCGGCTCCCATTCCGCCCACAGCAAGCAGGGCGATTAGTTTATCTTTTTTAATTTCAAAACCGTTACCCAAAGGGCCCATTACACTGATTTGCTCGCCTTCTCTTAAATTCATCATCCTGAGAGAACTTGGCCCAACTACGCAGTAAAGTATCTCGACGATCATTCGTCCGTCTTCTTCGAATACGCCGGTAAAACTGAAAGGCCTTCGTAAAATAATATTTCGCCTGTAATTGAATCTTAAATGCTCAGGTACGTTTTTAATATTCGGAATTGAGGTCATCGAAAGGTCAATTTCTGCAAATTGACCTGCCCTGGTCTTTGAAAATGCTTCTGCTCCGTCACCTTCAAATGCCAGCCGGATCTTAAAAAAACATTCCCCGATTTTTCTGTTGGATATGACCACTGAATTAAAGGGGCCCTTGAGCAGGTTTTTCTTTTCTAAAGCCATTATTATTCCCGAAAACTCTTTTCGCTTTTAAATAAGCCAATTTATCTGATAACCTTTTTCAGTCAAGATAATTAAGGTTTTTTAAACAAAATGGCAAAAATATTGTAATTTAACCTTGTTGAAAGACTTCTTTACTGCTCTAACTCAATTTTTATTAAAAAAGTCTCCCAGGGTTTGTCCGCCGGGTTTTCTTTCGGGCTTGCTGATTTTTGTTTTATTTTTGGTTTTTTTTCTTTTTGCACTTCTTTTATTTTCATTGAGCTGCTTTATACTGAGCGAAATGCGTTTCCTTTCCACATCGACCTCAAGAACCTTGACCTTGACTTTCTGGTTAACACTTACTATGTCAGAGGGGTCTTTGACAAAAGAATCGGATAACTCGCTTATATGAACCAGCCCGTCCTGATGCACTCCCACATCAACGAATGCTCCGAAATTAGTGACATTGGTAATTACCCCCTCCAGCAACATTCCTTTCTCAAGGTCCGTAATTTCATTTACACCTTCTTTAAATTTCACCGGATCGAATTTCTCCCTCGGGTCCCGTCCCGGCTTTTTCAATTCTTCCACTATATCCGTTAGTGTAGGAATCCCCACTTCTTCAGTGACATACATATTGAGCTCTATCTTAGATATCAGCTCTTCTCTTTGCATTAGATCGGCTATTCTGCAATCTAAATCTTCTGCCATTTTCTCAACTATCCCGTATCTTTCCGGATGTACCGAACTTTTGTCCAGAGGATTCGAAGAGCCTCGAACCCTTAAAAATCCTGCACACTGTTCAAATGTTTTTTCTCCTATACCCGAAACTTCTCTGATCTCTTGCCTTTTTGAAAATGCCCCGTTTTCATCTCTGTATGCAACTATTCTTTCTGCGGTTTGAGGGCCGACACCTGAAACATAAGTAAGTAACTGCTTACTGGCAGTATTTATCTCGACACCGACTTTATTCACGCAGCTTATGACCGTGCCATCAAGGCTTTTCTTCAACTTATTCTGATCTACATCATGCTGATACTGCCCGACACCGATGGATTTAGGATCCAACTTAACCAACTCCGCCAACGGGTCCATTAGCCTACGCCCGATTGAAACTGCACCCCTGACCGTAATATCATGGTCGGGAAATTCCTCTCTTGCAGTTTCAGAAGCGGAATAAATCGACGCTCCGCTTTCGTTTACTATCACCACCGATATTTCTTTTCCCACCTTAGTATCCTTTATGAATTTTTCAGTCTCTCTGCTGGCAGTCCCATTACCTATTGCAATTGCCTCAATACCGTATTTCTTGCACAAATCTTTTACCTTATCTGCATCCCTCTGAGAGAATTGCTTTGAGTTATGAGGATATATCGTGGCATTTTCAAGCAGTTTACCCTCACTGTTAAGACAGACCAATTTGCAACCTGTCCGAAAGCCCGGGTCAATTCCCATGACTGCCTTTTGTCCCAGAGGCGGTGCCATCAATAAATTTCTAAGGTTTTTAACGAATACCTTGATCGCTTCCTCATCTGCTCGTTTTTTGCTATCCATTCTAATTTCAGTTGCGATCGAAAGAGAAAGCAGACGCTTGAAACTGTCTTCAATAGCCTTTTCTATCTGTCTGCTGCATTCATTATTCCCCTTTACAAAAAGTTTATTAAGTATTTCGACAGCCTCTTCTTCAGGTACAGTGACCTTGACGTTTAAAATTTTCTCTTTCATCCCCCGCCTCATGGCAAGAATCCGGTGCGAGGGGGTGTCTGTTACTGTTTCATTGTAGTCAAAGTAATCCCTGTATTTTTTTCCTTCTTCCTGCTTACCTTTGAGTACTTTTGATTCAAGCTGGGCTTTTTTATGATAAAATTCCCTCAGTTGCTCCCTTGCCTCTTTATTCTCATTTATCCATTCTGCAATTATATCTCTGGCACCGGCAAGAGCATCTTCTGCCGAGGTCACTTTCTTTTCTTTATTGATATATTTCTCTGCTTCATCAACAGGGTCAATATCTTTCTGTTGGAATATTAGTTTCGCAAGTCGTTCAAGTCCTTTCTCTTTTGCAATGGTAGCTTTAGTTCTCCTCTTCGGCTTATAGGGAAGATAAATATCCTCAAGTGCCGTTAAACTCTCTGCTGCATTGATTCTCTTCTTTAGTTCCTCAGTCAGTTTTCCCTGTTTTTTTATCGACCCAAGAATATATTCCCTGCGTTTATCTATTTCTTTGAGCTTTTCAAGTTGATCTCTGATATTTGTGATCTGAACCTCATCAAGGCTGCCTGTAGCTTCCTTTCTGTAGCGGGCAATAAAAGGAACCGTTCCGCCTGCCTCAAGAAGTTCCACAGCAGCTTTTACCTTATTTTCCGGCAGTCCTTGATCCCTTGAGATTATTGTAAGAGGATTTTTCATTTATAAAGTCACTTTCAATTAATTCTTACTTAAAAGTTAAATTTACTAAAAGAAATGACACTCCTCGTCAAGGAAGTTTCGAAACATTTCTTAGGGAAAAGTTTGAGTTAAAAATAAAATTATAAGAAATAACCTTACTTTTTTATTAAAAGTAGCTTTATAAAAATTTTCGGCTTATCCCTGATTTACCAGCAGAACTTCGTTAAGTATAAATTATTGTAGAAATGAGTAAAAAAGTTAATTTCATTTAAAAAAGGAGATCAAAAATGCCTAAACTGAAACCACTAGAATGGATATCGTTGATTTTGGTGATAATCGGCGCTCTTAACTGGGGTCTTTGGGGAATATTCGAATTTAACCTTGTAAAGACATTATTTGGTGAGTTGTCAGTATTATCCAGGATAGTTTACATCTTGGTCGGTATTGCAGCTTTGTACATAATAATAGATGCCTTTATGCATTCTTACAAGGCTAAACACCCAAGAGGTTAATGAAGTTTAGTTAAGTATCGCGATAAAAACCGGCAGTTTGTGAATCTGCCGAAAAGAAAACCGTTGAGTTTTCAGCGACCTGAACAGGTCTTTTTGGCAGAACAAACTGTCGGTTTTACTTAATTAATCTACAGGTTTTTCAAAGTTATTTAATTGCACTTAGAGCCTTTGATACTGTTTCTCCCGGTTTTATACCGTAAAAGCTTTCAAGTATTTTACCTTCTTCATCTATCAGGAACATAGAACGTATAATCCTTTTTCGTGTTCTTTTTCCCCGGCTTATCGTTGTCCATACTCCATACATGTCAGCTGCTTCGTGAGCGGGATCACTTAATAAGGTAAATCCTAGACTGTGATTTTCATCGAATGAACTTAATTTTTTCGGTTCATCAGGGCTGATACCGATCGCTTTGATGTTATTTACTTCAAGAGCTTTGGAACTGTCTCTGATCGTGCAGGCCTGTCTCGTACAGCCGGGTGTTTCCGCTTTAGGATAAAAATAAAGAAGCACTTTTTGACCTTTAAAGTCCGACAATTTAACTTCTTCGGAATCCTGATCTAGCAGTGTAAGATCAGGTGCTTTGCCGCCTTTATTCAAGTTTTCTTGCTTTCCATTAAAAGGCATCAAAAAAACATTCCTGAATTCTATCTTCCCGCCTTCACTTTGCAAGCCGATATACCCTTTATTAACATTCAGCTTTTCAGCCTTATTCTGCAGAATACCGTTAATATAAATCTCTGCTGAATCCCTGTAGCAGTAAATATCCGCATGGTTCCATCTGCCTACCTTTTTTTCACTGCTGCCGTGTTTTGGTTTTAAGTAATCGGTATCTAATTCTTTTGGCTTTTTGAAGGTTACATCCTGCATGCCCAAAATTGCGCCGGCTTCGCCGGATTTCAACTGACACTCAAGGCAGGAAGGCCAGATATTATCTTCACCGAATAAATGAAGAAAAATTCCGCTGTTTCCTTCTTCTTTCCATCTCCACTCTGTATGCAGGCGATAGTTGTTGTATTTTTCTTTAGTGCGAATATAGCCGTAAATTTTTCCGCTGCATTTTAAAAATCCATTTTCTGCATTCCATATTTCATCCGGCTTTGTTTCTTTCTTGAGCACCGGCTTCCAGCCTTCAAGGTTTTCCCCGTTAAATAAGATCATCTTTTCCGTCGGTGCTATGGCAGAATTTGCTTTTCCAAATGAGATACCAATTACTGATAAAACAGCTGCTGTGATAAATAACTGACTTTTCGTTTTTGACATGACATACCTCCCGTTAATTTTTCTATCATTATAACTTTTCAGATCGCTGATAAAAAGTTTTTTATGCCGACTCTTTTTCCTGTTCTTCCTTAGGCCTGTGTTTCCATCGCCTGTGAAGCCACCAGTATTGAGTTGGATCTTCCCTCACAAAATCTTCTATTGCCTTGCTATATTCCTGGGTTATCCAGTAGAGCGGATCATCTTTATCCTTCCATTCCTCCGGCATTATTATCCTGTTACAGCAGAGTTCGAATTTGAACTTATCATCTATTCTCCTGCTGTAGCCGATCCCGATCGGCAGGTCATTGGTCAAAGCAAGCAGGCCGATACTCTTGTAAGTACTTGCTTTTCTTCCGAAAAAATCAACAAAGATACCTTTTCTTCCGGCATCCTGGTCGGCTATAAATCCCAGCGTTGCCCCCGATTCCAGGATTTCAGGCATCAGGGTACTTGCACCTTTCTTATCTATTATCTTCTGCCCCTTTTTTTGCCGGATTTTATAAAGATAATCATTGATGAACTTATTATCCAGAGGCCTTGCAACACTGTAAATATCGAAACCGAAAAGGGCCATCAAATAGCCGAGTATCTCGAAATTCCCGTAATGGCCTGTTAAAAGGATCAAACCTTTCTTCTCCTTCATCATCCATTTAATTCTCTCAACGTTTTTAAACTCCGCGTATTCCTGCCAGTTATCCTTTCTGACAAGTTTAGGGGTAAATATAAGATCTACAGGCAGCATACCCAGACATTGAAAACTCCTCCTCCCGATCTTTTTGTACCATTCATCATCTTTTTCAGGATAACTCGCCCTTAGATTATTTAAAGCACGCTTCCTTCCACGGTGATATCTTATCCATAATTGATCACCCAGGAACTTGCCGAACTTAAGGCACTTTTCGACAGGAAAAAAAGAAAGTATCCCAACAAGAAGCCTGAAAACAAGATATCCCAGAAAATCAAGAAATCCGTTGCCTTTTTTCTTTTTCTTCTTTTTTTTCTTACTTTTTTTTGAAAGGCCGTTTTTCATAGCCCGTGATTTTAGGCCTTTGACCAAACATGTCAAGTTGTAAACAATATAATAATGTTACTTAAGCCAGTTTTTGTTGAATTCAGCAAGATCCTGAAAGTCTACCTTAACTCCCCTCGGATAAGAAATATCGCAGGCAGGGTCGAAATTGGTATCCCCCAACTGTGCCTGCCAGTTGTCGGCGAATTTTGCAAAATCTTTCATATTCACAATGTGGTCATTATTGACATCACCGTCTATGACATCGGCATATTCTTTATAAAATTCTATGAGTGTGTTGAGATCAACAACATTGATATCCGGATAATTCTTCAATTCTTCGAATAGTTCTTCCGCTTCCTGTTCATTAGTTGAATGCTTCAAAAATACCCAGAAAAACTGTCTCTTGTTTGCAGAGGCTAAAATGTCATCGACCGTATCCTGAACATAAAAATTACTTAGATCATCCTCGATCCCGAAAACGGGATCGCCGAAAATTATAACTCCGTCATGAACATAAGGTGGATCATCGTAATCTTGTGTGTCATCCATCTGATGCTTATAAATAATGCTTCTCGGATGGATTTTTTCACATAAAAGTTTTACCGAGTCCCTGTTAGGATAATCTTCGGCAACATTATCATTGAGCATGTAGTCGACCATGCCTGTTTTATCCATGTATTTCAAAGAGTTCTCGCAATGCAGGTCCAGGTAGCCATTCTCCCATTGGATGGTTGGATTGGTATAGCCGTATCCTTTACCTGTAAAAAGCATATGGTCAGGCTTGATATCGTATAAATGTTCAACTACATGAGGCTGAAGTTCCCATTGTACGGTTGACTGCATTTGACCGAAACCGCACCTTTCAGAAACTGTTTTCTCTGGTTCAACTAAACTAGGATTTATAATTTGGAATAAATTTTCCTTTTGGCAAAAATGCAAAGAGTCGCCCTGTGAAAAGGATATAGCTACATAGGTCTTCGAAGCATCATAAACTATATCTTCGGTTGAAAGCTCCTGAACCAGGGGTTCCTCAGGCTTAGGTAAAAGCGAAGAAAGTGAAGTATTCGGGGCAAGCTGACCGGCAGTATGCCCGTATTCACTTAAATAATGCACATCCCTGACCTCTTTACTCCACCAGCCGTGAGCTCTTCCACCCGGTGTGTAACTGGACAAAATATCATCCTGGATGTCCGTCTGGTACCCTATATTTACTCCATGAGAATCCAGCGGAAAAATGAACATTTTCTGCTGAACAAAATAATCTGCACCTTTAACTAATGCCCCTTGTACAGGATCGATGCCGAATTGCTCATCCGTGCAGTATTGCCGCAGATTATTGTAAGACCAAATTATAGCATCTTCGTCATTGTTCCAGCGTCCTCTCAGATCAGCCTTAGGATCTGAATGAATGCTGTATCCCAGTGACTGCATATAGGAAATATCATCCTCCTCGACAGCCAGCGAATCAAATATTCCCGCTGCCGTTAATGCCACAAGTGTCGCAGAATTACAGTCATCTTTATCATAAACCACTATAGTGTCAGTTACATCGGAAAACTCAGGCATCGTAAAGATATCACTGTTATTTTCAAGTACTGTGTAGTCCAGAAAAGCCAACTCCGGAAGTTTCTGCAGCCAGTATAAGTCACTGTCCCATTTATAAATATAAAGGTTGGGTTCTTCTCGATTGGCAAGCCCCTGCAATGACTGGATTGTGGGATAATCTACAGGAAAGTCCAGGCCATAATCCATGGCATAAATTTTATCCTTAGTTTTACTGAATGACCAGATATCACCGGTCTTTGTCTCACTTGATGTTATCGTATCTACCCGCCAGTAATATTTTTTCCCTTCAGGTTGTGCAGAAGTATCGAATGTGGTTACGGAAGCGCCGAAATTTCCAATAAAGCAATCCGAACCTGTGTCCGCACTGGATATTTCTTTCAAATCATCGGAAATATATATATTTTGCGATACGACATTATTACCTGGCGTCCATGATATTTCCGATTCACCATAGGGAAGATAACTCCCATCCGCAGGATAAGGCCAATGAGCAATTGCTGTATTTGCATCCCTTACTTCAGCGGTAAGATAGGTATAACCGTCTCCCTCATAACTTAAACTGTAGGCAGAACCGGGATATGGAAACTTGATCTTGTCATTATTAATAAACTCTTCGAAATCGTTGACTTTATTGTCGAATTTCTTAAGCGTACTGCCTTCATACATATTTATAACGCAGTCTTCGTAAATTTCGAAAACACTTCCCCCGTCAGATTGAACCAGACCGCCGTCATAAATATTAAGTGTTGATCCTGCAGCTCCATCAAAACCCACATCGAATCGCTGCGTACCGGTAAGAAAGGTACCGTAAACATTCATATTTCCCGGAGTGGTCTTGCCGATCCTCGTCCAGCGGGTATGCTCGGCTGTTGCATTAGCTTCGACTGTAATAACACCATTACCTGAAATTTCGAAATCACGTTTATCTGCCAGGTTTTTAATATAGGTAAAGCCTTCTAATGTTAGAGTTTTGCCTATTACCTGAACCTGGTTTACTTCAATATAACCTATACCGTCTGCTATACAGTCATAAGGTCCATTACCTGTGACCTGTATGTAATCCCCTGTTACCGGAACTGCATAAGTACTCCAGTTTGAGGCAGTTGACCAGTCGGTACTGGTATAACCGTTCCATACTTGAACGTCGGCCTGAGCTGAACATATCGCAATTAATATTATTAACGCTGTAGCTGAAAATTGACTTTTCATCATACCTCCAAATCTTTATCATTAAGTTTAATTATATTGTATTATAGCACATTTACAGCTGATAACCAAATTTGCAGTGGAAAAAGATTATTTTAAAGAAAAAGTGCATTATGACCTTATTAAATTTAAAAAACGTTAGCTTTACTTACATAAATGAAAATATCGTCGAAAATGTTGACCTTTCAATCAAAGAAGGCGAGAAAATCGCGCTTTTGGGAAGAAACGGCTCCGGCAAAACAACTCTGATGAAAATAATCAATGGTGACATAAAAAATTATAAGGGAAAAATGTTCCGAAAAGCCGAATTAAAGACAACTTTTTTACTGCAGCAGGTCCCAAAAAATATCGAAGGAACTACAGCCGAAGTAGTTACCTCAGGGCTAGGCCATGTTGGAAAACTTATCACTGATTTTTTGAAAATTACCTCTCGTATATCAGCTGAACCTGATAACGATGCTTTAATGAATAAACTCCACCGAATGGAAAAAAATATAGAGGCAAATGCAGCATGGGAGCTTGAAAGAAATGTTGATGAGGTGATAACACATTTAAGTCTGAATCCGAATTCAGATTTTACAAATCTTTCTGCAGGTAATAAAAGAAAGGTGCTGCTTGCAAAATGCCTCGTCACTGAACCCGACATACTTCTGCTTGATGAACCTACAAATCATCTTGATATAAAGTCAATCACCTGGCTTGAGGATTTTATAAGGGATTATAAGGGATCTGTTGTGTTTGTCACCCATGACCGCGCTTTTCTGAAAAAACTCTCACAAAGAATAATAGATATAGACCTCGGCAGGGTCAAAACATGGGACTGTACATATGAAGAATTCATCGAAAACAAACAGCAGCTTATAGATTCCGAAAAGAAGGAAAAGGAACTTTTCGAAAAGAAACTCTCACGGGAAGAAAAATGGATAAGAGAGGGCGTTCGAGAACGAAGAAAAAGGGACCAGGGAAGGGTAAGAGCCCTTCTGGAAATGAGGGAGAAAAAGCGTAAACAGAAACAAAGGGTCGGCAATGCAAAAATGCAGATCCAGCAAAGTGACCTCTCAGGGAAAAGGGTCATAAGAGCAAAGAACATCTCATTTTCATATTCGCATCAAACTATCGTCAATGATTTTTCTATCGACATACTCCGCGGCGAAAAAATTGGTATTATCGGTGACAACGGCTGCGGCAAAACAACTCTAATAAAACTTCTGTTGAAACAGATTGAACCGGATGCGGGAAACGTTGAACACGGCACAAACCTGCAGGTCGCTTATTTCGACCAATTACATGCACAGCTTGAATTAGGAAAGTCCGTCTATGAAAACGTTACTCATGGAACTTATACTGTTGTGATTGACGGAAAATCCCGTAATGTTTTCGGCTATCTTCAGGATTTTCTTTTTACCCCGGACAGAGCGAAAACCTCAGTGAAAAATTTAAGCGGCGGAGAAAGAAATCGTCTTCTTTTAGCAAGGCTTTTCAGCCAGCCATGCAACCTTTTGATACTTGACGAACCCACAAACGACCTTGACCTTGAAACCATGCAGCTGCTTGAAGAACAGTTACTTAATTTCAATGGGACTATCCTAATGGTCAGCCATGACAGACAATTCCTTGACAATGTCGTAACTTCCTGTTTCGCATTTGAAGCTCCGGGTGTTGTTAATGAATACACAGGAGGATATCGGGATTATATCGATCATAAAAAACAGCAGCAGGTTTACGAACCGACTCCTGAAGAAAAGAAAAAGCCGAAAACCAAAAAAAAGGAAAAAACAAAACTGAGCTATCACGAACAGAGAGAGCTTAAATCGCTTCCTGATAAGATAGAAAACCTGGAAGAACACCTTAACAAACTTCACGATAAAATGTCCGATCCCGATTTTTACAAGGAGCAGAATTCAAAAATTTCCGAAACTAAAAACCGGCTGGAAACCATTGAAGCTCAGCTGTCTGAGTTATATCAAAGATGGGAGTATTTAGAGCAGTTTTCTTAAAATCTGCTTAAAAATTACAAAAACTCAGGGAAAATTAACACTTTTTTAATAAAAAACTCACCTTAATGCTTATATTAATTTTATTGAATTTATTTCTTGCATAATTTCTTAAATGTAGATATACTTAATTATGCAAAGTCTTTTAAATGAGTGGAGAGGAAAGGAGGACTGCCTATGAAATAAATCAGTAATTAGTTATTTCCCACGCCGAAAACCAGACAATATGAATTAATAAAATTTTATTTCTAGGAGGTGAGTATTATGAAAAAAATACTTGCACTTAAGTTGTTTATAATGTTGGCTTTATTGTTCAATTGCCAGCTGTATGCTTCCCCTCATTTCATGCTCGATGATTTTAACGATTTTAATGATGTTCTAAGCGGTGCTGATCTGAATGGAATAATCAGGCAAATGACACAGACTGAGTGGAATGCCTATGAACTTCAGTGGGATAATTACTGGGAAGGCGAACCGTATCCTCCCACTAACTTCCTTCCACCTGAATTATACGTTTATGAAGGTGATGGTGAACCCGGAGATGAGGAGCCGGATGATGCAGGACTGGTTATGAAATGGGGCGAAGGTGAAGACCTTAACGATGGAGAAAATTATGCTTCAGCTTGGGTTTACGAATATCTGGAAGACCCCGATCTTTCTAATTCTACTATTCAAATTACTGTAACCCCGCCTGCAGGGTGCAATATCAATGCCGTTTCGTTTGCATTGCAGGACATAAATGGAAACAGGCGGTCATGGTGGTGGAGTGTTCCTGGAACCATACCTGTCGGCGGCCCGACAACGGTAACCATTAATACCAATGTTGTAGGTGTTAATGCAGCCAATCCGGTAGCAACCGGTTTTATGAACACACCCGGTTTTGACATTACAAAGGTTCAGTTCCTTGATGTTGATGAAAACTTTCAGTATATTTTCGGTATGCAGCCCCCGCCGCCTCCCGGTCAGACGGCTTTCATGGGAGTATGGAATTACTGGCACAACCTTCTTATCAGAAAGCAAACTCAAACCGGCGCCTACAAAGGCTACTACATTAAATGGAGTCAACCGGTAGAAGAACTAGGTGAAGAAGATCCCGCTAAAATCAACGGCTGGGACGAAAGGTCTGATGTCCTTTTACCTATTATGGCTGATGACTGGGAATGTACTGACCCTAGACCGGTTACAGACATTCACTGGTGGGGATCATTTCTCGGCTGGAAATTACAGCACCCGCCGAAAATTATGCCTAAAGCTTTCCATATCGGGATCTGGACAGATACACCCGCAGGAGTTGACAAACCTTACAGCCATCCCAATGATCTTGTATGGGAAAATATCTGTGATACCTATACCTGGAATTTTGCAGGCATTGATATCGACCCGAGGGAAAATCCCGTAATCGATGAAACATGCTTCCAGTTCAACCAGCTTCTGTCGGAAGATGAATGGTTCTACCAGGAACCGGGGCCGGACGGTACAAGGGTTTACTGGCTCAGTATAGCTGCCATATATGACCAGCAGGATTACGAAGATCCAGATTTTGTACCGTGGGGCTGGAAGACAAGGCCTCATTTCTTCAACGATGCTGCAGTTAGAACTACCCAAATAAGTCCTTTTAATCTTACTGTTGGAACCAAGTGGGTTGATGGTGTTCCCATAATGCTTCCGCCTTATCCAGATGGAACAGAAATGTGGGATCTTGCTTTTGAGATCACAACCAATGAACAGCATCCAGACGGACCGAGTGCTGATATCGATGAAGACGGCATTGTAAACTTCGATGATTTTGAATACCTTGCCGATCAATGGCTTACTCCCGGACCATAGATTAGCATTAAAACACATAATAAAACGGCTGCCGGATTTTTATCCTGCAGCCGTTTTTTTAATGTGAATCTTAATTCTTATCGCTCTTGCTGTTTCAGCTTTTCTTTGGTTATCAAACTGGAATCGGTATCGATTCGCTCTGGAACTTCTTTTCCTTTTAAATGATTATAAAGGGTTTTGACACCGAGATAGCCGATCTTTTCCGGGGCCTGTACTACATATCCGCTTATATTGCCTTTCATTAAGGCACTTTCCATTTTATTGGAGGTATCGAAGCCTACTATCTTTATTTCCCCTAAAATACCGAAGTTCTCTACGGCCTGCATTATTCCTAATGCAACTGGCTCACATGCGCAGAATATGCCGTCTATCTGTACTTTACCGCTTTCATCCTTGAATCTGGTGAAAAGGTTTTCGGCGGACTGTATTGCGGATTCTGTCGTTACTCCAGCATACTGTTCATCACTTACCACCTTGATTTCCGAATAGTTTTTAATTGCATTGAGAAAACCGTTCTCCCTTTTAGTTGTGCTGTCAGATCCCTCGTTATACCTCAAAACTACGACCTTGCCTTTGCCGTTTAATATTCTGCCCATGTATTTGCCTGCTTTCTGGCCACCTGCAAAATTATCCGTTGCAACATAACTTACGTAATCACTGCCTTTTAGGCCGGAGTCGAAAACGACAACAGGAATTCCCTGTCTTTGGGCATTTTTTACGGGAGTGATCAGGGCAGTATCATCCAGCGGTGCTATTACGATACCATCAACCCGGCGAACTATCATATTCTCGACTACTGATATCTGAGATTCTCTATCATCTTCCTTAAGAGGACCTTTCCAGAGAATATTAACATCTAGCTCATTGCCCGCTTTTTCTGCACCTTTATGAACGCTCTTCCAGAATTCATGTACTGTCCCTTTGGGTATTACCGCTATGGTTATCTTTGATTCATCAGGATTATTACCCTGTTTTTTACATCCTGAGCTCAAAAATATTGCCAATAAAAAACAAAAAATTATTACAACTTTCTCCATTGTCTTTCCTTTATATTATTCACTTTATGTTAAATTTTTGCTTGAATATAATATAATAAAATATTAAATTTGGAAAACGTTTTTTCTGAATTATTTAAAGGTTATGATATGAATTCAAAAGAACGATTTCATGAAGTAATGAATTTTAACAAGGATGTAAATTCCCTTAAGTGGGAGTTCGGCCTATGGGGTGAAACCGTAAATAACTGGTATGAGCAGGGCCTGCCTGAAAAACATTACCCGAAAATAAACGCTGAAATTTCGACTTCCCAGTCTTCTCTTTACAGTTTTGCCTGGAGCGACAAATGTCAGGGAAGAAAAAGGCTTCCCAACGGCATTGCGGTTATGGCAGGGGGGTTATACTGGCCTACGCAGGGTTTTCCGCTGGATCATGATGTTTCTGAATATTTCGGTTTTGATAAAACTCAAACCATCGTCGATGTGAATCTACTTTTCGAACCTATGTTTGAGCCGAAAGTCATCGAAGAAGATGAGGAGCAGATGAGATATATAGATATCGACGGTGTCGAAAGAATTTACATGAAAGAAGAAGCTACAATCCCGACTTCTATGGTCTGGCCTATAAAGGATGAAGAAAGCTGGCAAAAATTAAAATCGGAAAGACTCAGACTTGATAATATCGAAGACAGGTTCCCTGATAACTGGGGAAAACTTAAAGAAGACTATAAAAACAGGGACTACCCGCTGGCTTTAGGAGGCTATCCCGCAGGATTTTTCGGCACTTTGAGTCACGTTATAGGATACGTAAACACATTCATGTGGTATGCATCGAAACCGGAACTGATGCACGATATCCTCAATACCTTTACCGATCTATGGATCACTGTTTATGAAAAAGTTCTTTCAGAAATAGATGTCGACCACTGGCAGATATGGGAGGATATTTCCTGTGGCAAAGGGCCTATGATCTCTCCGGAAATGGTAAAGGAATTTATGTCTCCCTATATCAGAAGAGTTGCTGACTTCCTGAAATCAAAAGGAGTTAAAACAGTATTGCTCGATACTGATGGAAATTGTTATTCTCTCATCCCAATATTCATGGAGGCTGGTGTCACCGGGATGTACCCTTTCGAATATCATTGCGGCATGGATGTTGTAAAAGTTCGCAAGATGTACCCCGATCTTCAGATTCTCGGCGGCATCCCGAAATCGGAGATCGCAAAAGGGCCTGAAAGGATAGACCAAATACTTGAACCCATCGATGAAGTCTTAAAGACAGGGGGTTATGTACCCTTTGGAGATCATTTCATACCCCCGGATGTGGATTTCGAAAATTTCAAATATTACCGTAACAAACTCAATCGAATGATTGATAAATACGGCAAATAATTAGTCATGGAGAAGGATATGGATATCAGAAAATGGATTTGCATTATAGTTACACTGTGTATATCTGCCTCGACAGCTTTTTCTGCCGGCATAAACTGGATAGATTTTAAAAAAGCTGAAATTAAGTACGATGGGTTCAAAGAAGTAAGGTTTGATAATATCTTTCACGCAAAAACATTCAATCCTGTATATCCCCAATTGGATATAAGGGGCATTTCGATAAATGCAGAAGAAAACAGGTTTCTTTATATTAAGCTGGCAAGTGGGGACAGGTATTTAAGAATATATTTTCCACATGATCCGGAAATCCTGAATTTCGATGTTAAAGCTCACGGGCTGAAAAATACTTCGGATCCTGTTTATTATCGCCTTGATCTTGAGCAGACACCTGCATTCGAGGGTAATATTAAAAACATGACCTTGGAATTCATGGGTCACAGCCGCGGTGAAAAAATCATACTGGAAAAAGTCGGTTTTTCGGCAGATAACATTAACAGGATTAATGATCAGCAGGTCAATGCCCTTAATGTCGATAATGACTGGCAGGCACACGACAGGATGGCAATCTGGCAGGATGCAATAGTCAGAACTAATGATACCGTTCCAAACAGCCTTTTTATGACTTATATTCGTGATATTGTAACTCCCACTCACGGTTACGTGCTTGCAAAGATCGTCCCGGGAGTAAAGATAAGTAACGAATACATCTGGACCGACAAGACAGGCAATGTTGCAGTGACTGATTTTCCCGGCGGAGTAAAGGCCGAATACTATGTTAGAGGAGTTAAAATAACAACAGAAATTATCCCTCTGATGCACGGCAGAGATTCTGCAGACTGGAACGGGAAGGCAGTATTTTCCATAACCACCGAACCGAGGGTACCGGTAAAACTGAAGATAGGTGGCGGGGCAAAGGTTTATCTTCATGACTCCATCCATCCCGGACACTGGACAGTGACAGAAAAAGTGACTTTTCCGGGTACAAACATCGATGTTCATGGGAAAAAGGCTTATTTGACCAACCCCTCGATTCCACTGCATACAGGTTTCAGGTCGAATGAAAATTTCACAAAAGAAAATGATAATTCTTCTTCTGTGATTTTCGATACTGGAAGAGGTCAGCTTTATATGACCTTCGCCGAAGATGAAAAGAAAAATAAAAAACTGCTTTCAGAAAGTTTCCAGAACAAAACTGAAAAGGCTAAAGACTATTATCAGAGTTTACTAGACAACGCCAATATCGACACTCCGGTTGATACCATGGACAGGGCTTTTGAAAATGCGGTTATATTAATGGATTATTCCTGGTATTCTCCATTCGGCTGGATTGAATCACCGCACCACTGGCCTCAGACCTTCCATCTCCAGCACACCGTCGCGGAACAATGGCTGGACCATTCGGAAAGGGTGAAAGATTCTCTTTTGCTACATGCCGAAAACGTACTGCCTTCGGGCAAGGCACCGAGCTTTGCAATACATCAGCCTATTGGAAGTGCCTTTGGAGGTTCAAACCAGTATTATTTCTGGGAAGTTGATAATTATTATGACCATACCGGGGATAAAAACACACTTGAAAAATTAGCGCCTGCAATGGATAAAATGCTCAATTTTGTGAAAAAAAGTTATGATCCTGATAACGATCTTCTATTTTCATGGGGTTTTCAGATCGGGAATCAGGAGGATATGATATGCACACCTTATGCCGGTACCGCACCTACAATAGAAGCCATAAACATTATGAAGACCCGTGAAAAAGTTGCCCGGATACTGGGCGATAATCAAAAAGTTGATAAACTGAAATTTGAAATTGCAAAAGCTAAAACAGGATTAAAACAGAATTTCTGGATGAATGATTTGGGCAGGTTCTTATATTATATTGATCCGGATGGATACGAACGTTTTGAAAGTCAGTATCATTCATATATTTATCCTGCCATTTATGATATTACGGATAAATTCGACAGTTGGACTTCGATGAGACATCTTCGTGACAGACTTATGGGAGAAAAAGGCGAAGTTTACCTTTCCAATAATTTTGCAGACCACCTTGAGGATATCTGGTCAACATGGGGAATGCAGACAGGTGCAGCCCAACAGCCTTGGGGGTCTTTCGGGCTTTCTGAGATCGGCCTTAATAACGAAGTTTACAAACCGTTGAAAGCGATCGCCGATGTCGTAATTAACGACCATCACAGAGGAAGCTGGCCTGAAGTAATGTATGAAAACAGGTTGGGATATTTTTCACCGCCCGCAGGCTTGTATATCCAGTCTGTTATCGAAGCCGTATTCGGTCTTAAACTTAAGAAACCGGAAAGCACCTTACAGATATCACCGAGTTTCCCTGAATCCTGGCCCAAAGCTCATTTGAAATTACCCGCATACGAAGTTGATTATAAAAGAGATAACAATAAGATCAGCTATACAGTGACCTCGAATGATAAATTGAAAAGAAGGATAAAGTGGCACCTGCCTCCAGCAAATATAGAATATGTAAAAGCCAATGGAAAAGAAGTAAATTACTCAGTAGAACCCGCGATAAAAAGGATAATTTTAAAGGCAGACTTACCTGCTCAAATCAAAACCAGGATTGAGATATCATACAAACCCCTCCATTATAATATAGAACATCCTGCATCAGTTGCTCAGGGTCAGCCTTTCGAGTTGATATCTAAGAACATTACTTTAAATAAAGTCATCGATAGAAACGGCGTATTGTCAAAATACAAAATTAATACCTCAAATACTTTAAAAGCAAAAGTAAGCAAAAAACTTCTGGATAAATATTTGCATTTCGGCAAAATCGGCAAAATGAATTTTTCTCGAAGATCATTTTTTGTTAACTGCAAAAATAATGATATATCTTTCTGGCATCCTGTGGATCTAATCGTTCTGCAGCCTTATGAAGCCGAGATCAGAACAATTGACAAAAGCAATTTCTCTGTACTTATTAGAAACAACACTTCCAAAGTCTTGTCGGGTGAAGCATCTTTGAACATGGGGAGCCAAATTCTTGATTTCGATATTAATATAAAAGCAAGGTCACAAAATAAATATCAAATAGAAATTGGTGAAAATACCTATAAGAAACTGTCAACCGGCGTCAATATTACACAATTAGTCTTACCTGCCGGCAGTTCTCTTGATGTAAAATTTAATATAAATAATGCTGAACAAGTTAACAAAAGAATGCAGAAGATTGACCTTCCAGAAAATATGATGATACCTTCAACATCTTACAAAGATATAAGGAAATTTTATTTTCATGGATATTTACCTGATGACATTCTTCAGGGATTAAAATCAGAAAACTATGACCTTAAAATCTCTCAATTGTCTCAGGTGCCTTTTAAGATACAGGATAAAAAATTCATTCCCGTATCTCAAAAAATTGGACAAAGCAAAATTAAAATTGATATGCAGGATAGTACTTGCCGAAAAATATATTTACTTGTTATTCCGTTTATTGACAATCATGATTCTTTCTCGAAAATTGCTCGCATCAAGGCAGAGTTAGTCAGGGAACTTCAAAGTTCTGTAAATGACCAGGTTAGAAAAGCATTTATAACGAAGATGCTTTATACACCCGGAGATCTTGATTACTGGTACCCGAAAAATTACATGGCTCATCTCTCTACATTTAAAAATCCCCGCAAGGAAAGATTTTCACTTTTACCCTTGCTTAATAAAAATGAATCTGACTGGAAAATTGCTAAACCTCCCATGTTCCCACAGCCTGCATTCTGGTCAGAATCGTTGGCTTATGATGTAGGAACCTCGATAATAAATGTGATAGAACTGAATTTAAACGGCCTTAAAAAAGTTCGTTCGCTGCAATTGGAGACATTAGGAACAGATTCTGCTCTCGGGTTAATTGCCGTGACGTGTGAAAAATAAATTAGGATTATTAAGAAAGGGAATATGGAAATGGAAAACGAAATCATGGAAGAAAATAAACTGCAAGGTGATTCTGTGATAGATGAATCACATCTGAACAAGTGGTTCGTATGGAAAGTGGCGTTTATTGCCGCTATGGGCGGATTGCTGTTCGGCTATGATTTTATGGTGATAGGCGGAACTACCAGCTTTTACGAATCTTATTTTGGACTGGTCGGCAAACCGGCACTTCTGGGTTTGAGCGTAGGCTCTGCACCCATTGGATGTATGCTCGGCGCTGCTTTTTCAATGTTCTTTTCCGATAAATACGGAAGAAAAAATTTACTCGGTCTTGCTGCTGCTTTGTTTACCATCTCAGCTTTCGGCACCGCAGGAGCGTGGAATTTTATCGTATTCAATATTTTTCGTTTGATCGGAGGATTAGGCATTGGTCTGGCTGCTAATTTGTCACCGATGTATATAGCCGAAATATCACCGACAAAATATCGAGGCAAGGCAGTGACAATGAATCAGTTTACCATTATGATCGGCATTGTTGTGTCTCAGGTCGTAAATTATTTAATTCAACAGCACGGCGAAGCGGTTGGAATGCTTTCTTCTGATTTTACATGGAACGAAACCATAGGCTGGAGACTTATGTTCGGGGCAGAAGCGATTCCTGCCATTGCTTTCTTTATTTTAATATTCACTGTGCCGAAAAGTCCTCGATGGCTTATTAAAAAGGGAAAAAGAGAAAAGGCCCGGAATATCCTAAATATGATCGGCGGTGAAAATTATGCTGACCAGGAAGTTCGGGACATATCTTCTACAATTACGGAACAGGAAGTCGGTAAAGTCAACCTTAATGAAATTTTCGAACCTAAAATATTGAAACTTATTTTTCTTGGCATGTTTCTGGCTCTCGTCCAGCAATGGAGCGGGCTTAACAGTATATTCGCTTATTCACATCAGATATTTCAAGATGCCGGCTTCGATGTTTCCGGGGCAATGCTGTCACTAGTTTTCGAGGGGGTAACAATGCTGATATTCTGTATTGTAGCATTGTTCACCGTTGACCTGCTGGGAAGAAAAAAACTCATGCTGATCGGTTCGCTCGGAATTTCCGTCACTCACTTTATTATAGGATGGAGCTTTTATAAAGGGCAGGGCGGTATCTTTGTTGTTGTAATGGTTATGGTGGCTATTGCCCTTTACGCAATGACACTGGCCCCTATAATGTGGGTATTGCTGTCGGAACTTTTTCCCAACAGGGTTAGGGGCGTTGCACTCGGCCTTTCTGTAGTGACGCTGTGGGCAGGATATTTCATCCTTACAGTGACGTTCCCGAAAATGCGCGAAACAATGGGCACAGCAAAAACTTTCTGGGTATATGCAGCATTCCTGTTCATCGCCTTTCTTATAATGCTCTTTTACCTGCCCGAAACGAAAGGAAAGTCGCTTGAAGAGATCGAAAGAGAACTGGTAGGGCGTGAAGATTAAAAAGAATAATTTATATTATCGAAGATCGGAGTTTAGAAATGAATCAAAAGATAATTAAAGAAACCTTTGAAAAAGGACAGGGTATTTTAAGATTAATACCCGTATTTGTCCCAAGGCTCTTCGGCGAGGCAGGCAGACGCCTGAGAATTCATCCTGATGATTACTACGCACTGGGAATAAAAAGAGGTTCCATTAAAGAAAGGTGGTTTTCATCGGTCTTACCTGCAAACAATGGCCCTCTGGCACCGGAAGATGAAGGTATGAGTTATGTAGAACCAGCGACTGACAAAAAAGAAGATAAATTTCTTTTAAAAGATGCTGTCGACCTTTTAGGTTCTGAAATAATCGGCGAGGAACTGAAGAAAGAATACGGCACTTGGCCCATGTATTCAAAATTTTTCGATTACGAGGGACCTTTGTTCCACCATCTTCACTTAAATGATGAAGATGCATCAAAAGTCGGATTAAAAGGTAAGCCGGAAGGCTATTACTTCCCGCCTGAAATGAATAATTATATGGGAAAGTTCCCGCATACGTATTTTGGCTTCGATCCGGATGTAACCAAAGAGCAGGTACGGCAAAGACTGGAAAAATTTGAAATGACCGATAACCGCATTACGGAACTTTCCAGGGCTTATCGCATTGAACTTGGTACCGGCTGGTTTACTCCTCCAGGCGTTATCCATGCTCCCGGCTCTGTATTGACCTACGAACCCCAGTGGAACAGTGACGTAAACTCGGTCTATGAGAATATAACCGATGGAGAAATTTATGATTATGAATTTCTCGTAGAAAATTGCCCTGAGGAAAACAAACAAGATATCGACTACGTGATCAGCCTTCTTGACTGGGAAAAGAATGTTGATCCTCATTATAAGAAACATTTCTTTCGTCCGCCCATACCTTGTAAAAAACAAAACGATCAATACTCAGAACAGTGGGTTATGTATGCAAATGACTACATCGCGGCAAAAAGGTTGACAATAAAACCCGACCAGACGGTGACGATTAAGGATCAAGCAGCTTACGGCTGTATTATGATTCAGGGCCATGGCAGTTTCGGTGCCTATGATGATGCAGAAGCATCTATTATATTGAGATTCGGCCAAAACTCTGCAGATGAATACTTCGTAAGTGAAAGGGCAGCAAAAGAAGGTGTAAAAATAACCAACAGAAGTAAGTATCAGCCCATGGTGATTTTGAAACACTTCGGCCCCAACCACCCGAATACTCCGAAAAAAGTAAAAATTTAAAAAAAGGGATTTTTATGAAAAAGCTGTATCTGGATTTTTTGATAATATTATTAATTATTTCTTCAGCAACTTTTGGTGAAAGAAAAAAGATCGAAAGAATGGCAGCCTGGCATGAGACGCTTATACAGGTGAATGAAAATAATGCAAGTTCTTTCGTTATGACTTATGGCGGTAAGCATCCATTTAGTCATAACTATCTGACAAAATTTATCGTATATACAAAACAAAACGGCCAACTGCTCGGCCCTAGTGATATCACTGATTTAAAGGTTAATGATTATCCCGGCGGTGTGGCAGCAGATTATTCATTGGGAAATGTTAAAGTCAATCTTAATATTTTCCCTGCTTTTGCAGGCAGAAATACTCCCCAAAAAGACGGTGCCGCTTTTCTGGAAGTCAAAACTGAACCGAGAGCCCTACTCATAATTAAAATAGCCGGCGGAAAACAGATCAGAACCATTATTCCTCAAGACAAAAATCCGGTAGTAAATACAGTTAATTTCAAATATACAGATGCAAAGCTTACTCAGGAAGACAATACCCTGATTTTTAAATGCAGTGATTTTCCGGAATTAACTGCCGTTAAGTCTCATACAGATGCAATATTGCGGAAAACTAAAAATGTCGCTGAGCTGGAATTTAAAAATGGTCACGCAGTTTTGGCAATAGGGTTTTCACCTGATAAAAACAGTGCCAAAAAACTTGCATCTCTTGATTTTAATAAACAGAAACAAAAAGTTCACAAATATTATGATGAATTATTAAGCAACAAGATAAAAACTCCTGTAACTGAATTCGATAATGCTTTTAAGGCAGCCCTTTATAATCTTGAATATAACTGGCTCAAACCATACGGTTGGATTGAGTGTATACATCACTGGACTGCAGTATGGCACCAACAGCATACAGGAGCTGCGAATTGGATAGGGCAGCATGACAGAGTTGAAGAATGCTTACTATCTCAGGCAAATGTTCAACTCGAAGAAGGTCATATACCGAATATCTTTCCGGACGGCTCATCTTTTTATTCATGGGGCGGAAGCAGCCAGTTTTTCTTCTGGGAAATTAACAATTACCTCAAACATACTGCAGATAAGGATTTCGCTTCTGAAATTGCACCTGTGCTGGACAAAGCTCTAAAGGCCACAATAAAACGCGAAGACCCTCAAAAAAACAGTCTTTTTAGTTGGGGGCTTCAAGTAGGCAATCAGGAAGATTTTATAGCTACTCCCTATGATGGCACGACTCCAACAATCGAAGTTATGAACATGATTAAAACCAGGGCTTTAATCGCTAAAATTCTAAATAACAAAAATACTGCGGAAAAATGGCAAAAACGATATAGGCAAATTCATTCAGAACTCATTCAAGAACTATGGCTCAAAGACCTTGGAAGGTTTGCATATTACAAAGATCCTGAAGAAAGAATTTACCCTGAAGGCCAATACCATACCTATATATACCCCGCCATCTATGGCATAGTCGATGAATTGGATAAATATACCACTATCCGCCATTTTAAGGACAGACTGGTAAGCAAAGAAGGGTTGGCCTTCTGTTCGAATAATTTTACGAATCATGTTGGCGGCACCTGGGGAATGCAGGCAGGTACTGCACAGCAGCCTTGGGCAGCATGGGGATTTGCGGAACTTGGTATGAATAATTACACCGTCAAACCCCTTGTAGCAGTATCAAAAAGAATTATGAACGAAAACTTAAGGGGGAGCTGGCCTGAAATACTGGAAGAACCCACCCCTGCATATTTTTCGCCCCCGGCAGGACTTTTCGTTCAGTCAACTATCGAGGCTGTGTTCGGTCTGAAAGTAAATATGCTCACCGATACCTTAACTATTGCCCCGTCGATCCCTGATTTATGGCCTAAAGCCTCCCTGAATCTCAAAAACTACAAATTAAAATACACTAGAGATAAAAACGAGTATACGATAAATGTTTTCACAAAAGAAAAGTTGGATTATATTCTCGATATAAAAATAAATCCCTGCCTGGTTAAAAAAGTTCTGGCTAACGGCAAAGAACTTGAATACGAGGTCACTTCTAAAACCGACTTCATAGAAGTAAAATCAGAACCGATTGAAGATACAGGCAGTGTAAACTTTGAAATTTACACCGAATCTGTTGATTATGATTTCATTTACCCCGGTTCAATAGCAGAGGGCCAGAAATTCTTCCTTGAAGTGAAGGATGCGGAAATTATAAAGGTCGAGGATAGAAGCGGGATATTTTCAAAAATAAATTTCAATACTAATTTTTTGGAAGCGAATATTCGTAAAGGCCTGCTCGACAATTACAATCAGTTTGGTAAACTGGGGCAGGCTAATTTTTCGAGAAGAACTTTTTTCATTTACTGTAAAACTGATGAAGGCGCCGAATTCTGGAAGCCTGTAAATTTAACTTTACTCCCCGAATACAAAGCATCAGCCGATCCGGCAATTCGCTTTGTAAATAAAAAAATAAATATCCCTGTTCTAGTTAGAAATAACACCGGAAAAAAGTTAACGGGCAAAGCAACTTTATATGCAGTTGAAAATTCATTTGATTTCAATGTAGATATTCCTGCCCGCACCCAGAAAAGATATAATGTTACAGTACCCCCGGAACTTACAGCATTATTCAAACCGGGAGACAATTCAGCAAAACTTCTTTTACCATCAGGTACGAGTCTTGATTTGACACTAACATTAGATGAAATTTTCAATAATAAAGTTTTGAAAGAATTTGCCCAATCCTGTTATGAACAGATTGACATAAGTTCTATGAAAATGGTCGAAGATACTTACTGGCAGAATATCAAGAAAATTTTCGGGGCGCCTCATATTTTTATCGCCTGGAAGGATAATCTGAATATCTTGAAAGCTATCGAGGACAAAAAAGAACTTTTGGTAAAAAAAATACCGGGTCTTAAATTCAAACTTAATGCCAATAAGTTCATACCCGTTTCTAAAAGAAATTCTGAACCTTTTGTAAGAGTCGATTTGAATTCCCGTAAATGCCGCAAAATTTATGTGTTACTGCTTCCATTTACTGACAACACTGTTATTTATTCAAAATATGGAATCATAAAAGTCATGAAAGACGGGAAGGTTGTTTGTGCAAAAAATCTTTACTATCCCCGTGACTTAGACTACATAAGTCCAAATCAAGACGATCCAGCACAGGGTTCTTTTAGAGAACCCAGAGCCAATAGATATGAGCTTCTGCCTTTACTTGGTAAAAACGAAAGCGACTGGTCTATCGCAAAACCTCCAGCCTTTCCGCAGACAAGATATTGGTCAAAATCTATACCCGTATTAACGGATTCCTGCCTGATGAATGTTATAGAGTTAGATATGCAAGGAACTTATGAAGTTGATGAATTGATAATTGAAACACCGGGTCTTAATTCAGCGTTGGGAATTGTTGGAGTGACTGTATATGGTTGCGGTGATGTCAGTAAACTCAAAGATACAGAATTTAGCCTACCGCCTGAATATGCAGGTGAAAAAATAGTTTTTAATTTTATTGAATCTGAAGACATAAAGAACTGGGAAATAAGCGGTAATGCTTTCTCCATCTCGAGCATACCTCATTTGTTTAATAATAAAACTTTAAATTCATTAGGCAAAACAGGTGAGCAGGCAACCGGCGTTGCTGTTTCGCCTACTTTTAAAATTATTGAACCTTACAGTTTTTTGAAAGTCCAATGCCAAGGCGGTAGAAATGAGAATAAGTTTGATAGGAAACTTGAGATACAGTTGGTAGATGCTCATAATGGTAAGATTCTTTTATCTTTCAGCCCGGATGTAAACCACAATTTGCATGAAAAGAAATTCAATATTAAGAAATTTCGAAACAAAGAGGTTAAAATAAAACTTGTCGATAATAATACAGCAGATTCCTATGCATGGATTGGTATTGATAAAGTATCGCTAACAGTAAAATAAAAAGTCAAGTTATATTGAATTGAGCTAAACTAATTAGGAAAATTTATTGTGTGCTTTTACTGCTTATAATACTCAGCCTAAGTGGCGTTACTTAGCCGATATTTTCGGCTCTAAACTGAAGATTGAGGAAGGTGATTTTGCAGGCTGGAAAATTCTAATTTAAAGAATTATAACAAAAAAGAATAGTTAAGGATTGTAAAATTATGTTAAAAAAATCTGTGTTTATTGTTTCATTGGTCGTTTTGATTTCACAGTTTTCTTTTGCCGAAACTATTTATGTTTCCGGTAAAGCTGATGATCTGGAAAACTACGCAGCAAAAGAGCTTCAAAGATACCTTTATCATGTATCCGGAGAATTAGCTCAGATCAGAGATTCGGAAAACTTCCGGGATTCAGGTTTTATCCTTGGTACTTTAAAGAATGGAAAGATCAGAAAATTAGTTGGACAGATCAAAGAACCCGGCCCCCAGGGTTACTTGCTGAAAACTATAAACAAAGACGGGAAAACTTTACTGGTCATAGCCGCAAATGAATCTGCGGGATGTCTATATGGTGTCTATGGCCTTCTGGAAGATCACTATGATATTGGTTTTTATTTCAGCGGCGACGTCTTTCCGTCACAAAAGACTCATTTAAAAATACCCCGGATAAATGAAAAAAGAACCCCTGCAACACATATTCGAGGTGTTTTACCATGGACTAATTTTCCTCAGTCTGCAACCTCATATTCCTTTGAAGACTGGAAATATGTAATTGACCAGATGGCAAGAATGCGGATGAACCTGTTGAATATTCACAACTATTTCGGCTGGTTCGATACTGAGGAGATGTTTCATAATTTTACTCTTGACGACCAGATGGCGCGAGTGTGGTTTGCAACTGCTGGCACTGGCCATATCTGGGCAGGACAGCCCGGCTGGGACGTAAATAAATATAAATTCGGAGCAGCAGATTTGTTTGCAGATTACGATTTCGGCTCCGATGCGACTCTCCATAACGAAAATCTGGACAAGTACAATACCTTCAGAAAAGGGGTTTCCATGTTCCAGCGTGTCATTAATTATGCTCACAAAAGAGGCGTAAAAATGGCTTTGGGTATTGAGTTCGGAATAATTCCGAAAACCTACAAGGGCATGAAGCCGGAAGAAAAAAGAGTGATAGAGGCCCGTGTAGATCAAATTATTGCCGATTATCCGAACCTCGATTATCTTATCTGCTACCAGTTCGAAAACCACGAAGAAGAAGCGATCAGACTTTGGCTGGAATCATTCAATCATGTTTACGGTATTATGAAAAAACGTGCACCCCAGATCAAACTTGCAGTTGCAGGCTGGGGCCTTGCCGGTGAACAGGTATCAAAACTTCCTGAAGATGTAATTGTCGCTCCTATTGCACATTACAGTGAAAAATTCAAATCCGGAGAAATTTACGGTAACCGTGAATTCTGGGGCTGCCCGTGGGTAGAGCGTGACGGCTATACCTCAATGTACTATTACACCTATAATATGCCCCTGCAGAATACCATGGATTGCTGGGAGAAAAGGGCGGACAATTTGAAAGGGTTTCAATGTCTTACATGGAGACTTACGGATGCCGTGGATCCAAAAATAAAATACATTGCGGATGCTCCCTGGTATGACAGATTCGAAAAACAAAAAGAAGTTTATTATGAATATGCTGAAGAAAACTACGGTAAGCCGGCTGCAGAAAAAGTCACGCACATAATCAACGGCAACGAACCTTATGCTTCGAACTGGGCCGAATGTCAGTGGACCCCTCCTTTCGAAGATGAACCTCAGGAAAAGAAAAAGATCCTGAACATTAAATTCTTTAGTTTTGCAGGTGACATTACTCCGGAAAACAGTATTGAAGCAACTTCTTACGCAGATAAAAAGGGAACTGAAAACGCACCTTGCGAAGAAGATGGCAAATGTGTAGGCTTCATTGATACAGGTGACTGGCTGAAATATGAAAACATTGACATCTCAAAAGCAGATAAGTTCACTGCTCGTATCGCTGCTATCGAAGATGGCGGATACATTGATATTCACCTCGATGACCCTAATTCTCCTGCCATAGCGCGTATAGAAATCAAAAATACTGGAGGCTGGCAAAAATGGATGAATGTTACCAAAAAAATAAAGCCTGTAAAAGGTACACATGATGTTTACCTGAAATTCGGTGCTAAAAAAAGATCATATTATGAACTTCAGAAAGCCCGAAGACAGATAAAAGTATTAGATGAATGCATAAAGAACGCTCAAACAGCCGAACAAAAGAAAAGACTTTCAAAAGTCATAATGAGGATCGCTTCTGCAAGAGACCAAATAATACTTAATCGCCGGTTCAAGGGCTACAAATGGAAAGACCTGTCCGGTGCCATGAGATCCTGGATAAAGAATTTTGTTTACCGTATTGATGATATTTCATCACTGGGAACGGTTGTAAGTACACAAAACAGATTCGTCCAGTTGAACTATATGACCAAGATCGAAGAAATAAGGGAAAGAATACCTGAAAGAAATACAATGCCCGACATGCTCCAGCCCCCATCCAATGTAAAGGTAAAAAGCACAAAAGACGGTGCAGTGATAACATGGAAAAATGAACAGCTGGCGGCAAGAGGGTTCAATGTTTACAGAAACGGCAAAAAGATAAACGACCAGCTGCTGCCTTCATTTGTAAGAGCTTTCGAAGACAAGGCGGACGGCAGTTTCAATTATTCCGTCAATGCTGTAGTATGGGATGACAGGGAAACCTTAAAATCAATACCCGTACCCTGTAAAGCAGGTGCAGGGGACAAAGAGCCGCCTGAGATATTTGTCATCTCCCCACACACCTCAACAGCAAAAGGACAGGATATAGAAATAACTGCCAGAATACTGGATGACAAAGCATACAGATACATCTCTGCGGATCTATATTACAGACGGCCCGGAAAAAACAAGTGGCAGAAAACACCTATGAAAAGAAGGGTAAAAGCCGTTTTTACTGCGGATATCCCTACAGATAAATATGAATGTCTCGAATATTATGTTTCCGCATCAGACGGCACCAATACTGCTGTATACCCTGTATCTGCACCCTATAAAACCCTGTCAACTGTGATTTACGAGACTGTGAAAAACAAAGCACCTGCAAAATCTGAATTGAAAGTAGACGGAAAAACAATAAAATGGAATGCAGACCCTGAAAATGTCCACTGGTATAAAATATATCGAAGCAGCGAAAAAGAATTTAAAGCATCTTCTGACAATTTTGTAAAATCAATGATCGATGGACTTTTCGGAAAGGAAAAGTGTTCCGTTACTTCTGATAATTTCGTTGCTTACCTCGCAGGTGTTACTTCAGAATATACCGACACCGGGCTGGGATTCGATGGAAATAAATTGAAAGGAACATATTACTATAGGATAACTGCTGTGGATATTGAAGGTTTTGAAAGCAAACCGTCAAATACGGTGAAAATTAACTGGTAAAGTAAAACTCCTACAGGAGAACTAAATGTTAAATAAAAACTTATTTTTCTTTAGCCTTATACTTTTAATAACTTTGACAGCTTATGCAGATAAAACAATTGAAAACGAAAAACTTTTAAGATTTCCCGAAGGCTCTCTGAAAGGCTGGACGATTATAGGCGATGACATCTGGACCGTTAAGGAAAATCCAGATAAATCAGTCGTTGGGTATTATGTTGAATCACTGACTAAAAAAGGAGAATCAGCCACCGGCATTCTCAGGTCAAAGCCCTTCATCATAAACAAAGAAACTCAAAGGTTTACGATTAGCGGCTGGGACGGAAAGAAAAAAGGACAGAATGACGCGAATCTCAATTTCGTTGTTTTGCGTTCTTATCCCGATGGCAAACTGCTTAGAAAAACCCATGTACCCGGAGGAAATGACCTCATCGAAATACGATGGGACACATCTTCACTTCTTGATAAAAAAGTTTACCTGGAAGTTGTCGATAACAACCCGAAGTTAAATCCGGGAGGCTTTGCATGGATCGGCTTTGCAAATTACAGACAGCAGGAACCTGAATTTATGCATGACCCTGTCTCTACGGATGACTTGTATGCTCTTAAAATTGACAGCAATGCTGTTAATGTTACCTGTAGAACAGTACCTTTCCTAGCGGCTCATCCTTCAGAAAGAGGGCAAACCAAAAGAGTAGTAAAAAATAATGATGAAATAATTCCTGTAAACGCTGACGCTGAAACAGTTTATCTTCTCGGAATGATGAACTGGGGTTTTGACAACGGGCTTGCTCACTGGGGTGAACACCCCGAACTTTTTGAAAAAAGAAAAGATCAAATTCAGATCGGGTCGCAAATAGGAAAGATCGAAATTGCTTACAACGACGGCACCGTGGATTCTGTACCCGTTATTATGGGAGCAACAGCCTGGTTCGTCGAGCAGTGGAGTTATGCTCCTAAACATATGTATATGAAGCCTGTTAAAGAACCTTTCTCATCGAGACCTGAATATCAGAAGATTCTCGAAAAAGCTTTTAAGATCAAAGAAGGCGCCGACCCCGCTACAGATGAAACAAAACACAAACATTATTTTCTGTCTGTAAAGGTAAGGAACAAAAAAATAAGAGAAATTCGTGTCATAGATGACGGTTTTCTGAGAGGAAAGCCGCTGGTCTCTGCAGTGACGATTAAAACAGATAATCCTGCTGAACATCTTAAGCCATTCGGCAAAAGACGCGTTGATTCATCAGACCTTGAGGCGGCAATAAGTTCCAAAGATAAACATAACTGGGACAAAGACCTCAAGGCCCTTTCGAATTGTCTCTACACTTCAGAAGAAGATATTCCTGAAAAAGTAGAGTTGATTGATTTCCCGAAAGATTTCCAAGCTGCAATAATCAGATTCAAAGGTGACAATTTTGCAGACATGCTCTCTAATATGTGGGTAGCGAATCTGATGAACATGGATAAGAAATTCGAATCCGATACCGGCTATTTCCGTGAGACCGCTCCCGATTCACCGTTCTACGGCGGATACAACGGCTGCGGATCATGGGTTCCGGCAGGTATATACAGCGAAGGTGCATTTTCAAGAACATCTGATCATTACGTGACTTTAGCATTGCGATGCATCGAAGATAAAAAGCGGATCACAAATTACGTGGACTTTGCGGACAACTGGTTCTATTTCTACCGCAGCGACCACGATCCCAATAACGGACCACCAAATGAGGGACTGGATATAGAAAGATATCCGGATGATGCACCGGGACACTGGGCATTCGTAATGAACGGACCTTTGGCCATCCCTCTTGAGATAAACGAGGTTCACGGCTGTGAGGAACTTGACGGCCACGGGGCAACTGCCATTGCAAGATGGTATGCATGGAAACTGCTTGGAAAACCAACAGACGACTGGCTGACAAAACCCCGCGATGATGTCTATGGAAAAAGCAGATGGGACACCACGAAAGAAGCTGCGGAATTCATCTGCTGGCTGATGGATTATACTGCAATGGATGTTGTGTGGAGTGAAAGCGAATTCACCGGCTGGGCAGGCGGCGGCGTTTGCATTCCCGATGGGATGAAAGATGAAACCGATCCTGAGAAAATAAGAAAAAATTACGCAAATTCAGATATGTACCAGATTTATCCTTCCTTTGCATGTCTGACAGGGCTCAAATGTTCCGCAGATATCGCAGATGCAATGGGAGAGAAACAGCTGGCTGAAAAATGGCGAAAATATGCAGATAAGATCAAAACGGCTGCGGTCAGGTTACTTACCTACGGCAATTACAACAACCGCGTATGGGAAATGTGTCCGTATTCTGTACTTCCCAGTTTTCAGGACACCCTCGTTCAGTTCTGGATGTCCCATTACATTGACGGGCTGACGCTTGATGATCTGGAAAATAAAATGAAAACTGTGTCGCTTAATACCCTTGACAGGCAGCTTGGCTACAAGTACGGCAACAAGCCTGTAATAGCCATGGGCTACGGAATAGGCTGGCTCACTCATGCATCACTTGTCGCAGACCGGATGGACAGGGCAGGACAGTTACTGAAAAATATGGCAAAATACTCCTATGATAAAAACATGGAATATTATGACGAAGAAAGAGGCATAGACTGGCGAAAGTGGCGATGGATTTTCCCTGAAGGTTCTAACATAATGCCTGATGGAAGATGGTACCGCATCAACGACTTAAGCAACGGTGCAAACCAGGGCCCTGCGATGCATGCACTTAAAATGTGCGCTGGGATTGATGACACTGATGAAGATAATCCAAAAATAGTTCCCCGTATCCCTGATCCTTTCTCAGGCATTGAGGTCGAAGACTATTCGATGATGGTCAAAAAGGGTGGAAAGCTGGAGAAAATAGCCGTCAATTACCAGTATCACCGCAAAAAAGACAAATTCATACTTCAAACTTCAGGTGAAATCCCAAATCTGTCAATTCGTTTCGGCCCCTTTGAAAGCAGAAAAGCGAAAACGGTTTTAAATGAGTTAAAGAAAAACTATCAGAATGTCACTAAAAAAAATTCCGGTACTTACAAAGACAAAAGCGCACATTGGATATGGCTGAAAGATATTAAAAACATTAAAAAACTGCAGATCAATTATTAATAAGGAAAACTGTAATTACAGACCATCTATACTAATTTATAAGGCGATAACAGTTTTTATTTTCGCATATAATTTTAAATTGAAAATTATACAAGTTTTTCATATCCTCTAGGCTTAATATTAGCCTGGAGGATTTTTATGAAGACATTTGAACAATTATTTAAGGAATTAAAACAAAAGGCGGCTGCAAAAGACCCTAATTCCCGAACAGTCAGGGCCCTTGAAGAGGGTGTACATGAAATCGGCAAAAAGATTCAGGAAGAAGCAGGAGAGGTCTGGCTGGCTGCCGAACATGAAGGTAAACAAAAAACTGCTGAGGAAATATCACAGCTTTTATACCATCTGCAGGTTATGATGCTGGCATGCGAGATCGATCTTGAAGATATTTACAAATACTTATAAAAGGAAAATTAAATGTTACAGATAGCATTGCCGAATAAAGGTGCACTTTCAGAAGACGCCGTCCGGATAATCAAAGAAGCGGGCTACAAGTGCAAAAGATATCATAAGGAGCTGGTTGCAAGGGACCCGAAAAATAATATCGAGTTTGTTTTCTTAAGACCACGCGATATAGCTGTTTATGTAGCCAACGGTATCATTGACCTGGGAATCACAGGCAGGGACCTTGCACTGGATAGCCGGGCAGATGTCTCTGAACTCATGGGCCTGAAGTTCGGCAGCTCTGATTTTTATTATGCCGTTCCAAAAAATAGCACCTTGTCCCCTGATGGTCTTGAGAATAAAAAAATAGCGACTTCCTATCCGAATATAGTTTTAGATGACCTTGAAAAAAGAGGTATCCAGGCCAATGTCATCAAACTCAACGGCGCTGTCGAAATTTCCGTTCAGTTAGGTGTTGCAGATGCGATAGCGGACGTGGTTCAATCGGGAAAGACCCTCCAGATGGCAGGGCTTAAGATAATCGGCGAACCTATCATGCGATCAGAAGCCATACTCATCGCCCGTGAGAAAAATATCGCTCAAAATCCCGATATTGACACCTTCATAAAAAGAATTCAGGGTATCGTCACTGCAAGAGAATATGCGATCGTCGAATACGATATTTCAAAAGAGTCACTTGACCGTGCCTGTGAAATTACTCCCGGCATCGAATCTCCGACTGTCTCCCCATTAAAAGAAAAAGAATGGTTTGCAGTAAAGGCAATGATCAAAAGCAATCGGGTAAATGCAATAATCGATCAGCTTTCGGATATCGGGGCAAAAGGTATTCTCGTGACAGATATTAGAACCTGCAGAATTTAAGTAAGGGAAAGCCAAAATGAAAAAGACTTTAGCTGTTCTGGTTTTAACTTTTTTCACCTCATTAGTAACTGCCCAGAACTATTTTAACGTCAAGGATTACGGGGCTACGGGCAACGGTAAAAAGCTGGAACACAAAGCCATAAATCGAACTATCCAGGCCTGTGCTTCAGCAGGCGGCGGAACCGTTTATTTCCCTCCCGGCATTTATCACTCCGGCTCTATCAGGCTCAAAAGCAATATCACGTTATCCATCGATCCGAACGCTACCATTCTGGGTACCGGCAATCAGAGAAATGCTTACGACATTCCCGACGGTCTTGACTTTAAGGCCTATCAGGATTTCGGCCACAGTACATGGAAGAACGCATTGATCTGGGGGATAGGTCTTGAAAATATAGCCATTACCGGCGGCGGTACCATAGACGGCGGTAAAATGACCGGCGGCAAACCCCGTCCCGGCGGCGGGGACAAATCCATCTCGCTGAAAAACTGCAGGAACATTACTATTAAGGATATCAAGATACACCACGGCGGTCACTTTGCTATTTTGCCGACGGGCTGCAATAACATGGTGATCGATAACGTCACCGTGGACACCCAAAGAGACGGCATAAATATCGACTGCTGTAAGAATGTGAGGATATCCAATTGCGTGGTTAATTCAGATGATGACGGGATATGTTTAAAGAGCAGCTATGCACTCGGCAAACCCGTAGTAACCGAAAACGTTACCATTACCAACTGCACCGTTTCCGGTTTCCAGGAGGGTTCCGTTTTGAGCGGAGAGTTTATCGACAAAGGGCCTCACCGTAAAGGCTCCAGGGCGATAAAAAGGATCGGCAGAATAAAATTCGGCACCGAATCCAACGGCGGGTTTAAGAATATAACCATCTCTAACTGCACCTTTGACACCTGCTGGGGAATAGCCCTGGAAAGTGTCGACGGCGGGGTTATGGAGAATGTAAATATTAATAACATCTCTATGACTGATGTATTCGATGCCCCCTTGTTCATCCGCCTGGGCAGAAGAAACAGGGGCCCGGAAGGACTCGGCATTGCCGAAGTCAGAAATATAAATATTTCAAACGTAACAGCAACCGTCAGATATAATAATTTCGGATCCATCCTCAGCGGCCTGCCCGGAAAGGATATCGAAAACGTAACCTTGGACAATATTACCATTATCTACCCCGGCGGCGGAACAGAGGAAATGGCAGAAAGAAAAGTGCCGGAAAACGAAACCGGTGGCCCGGAACCGACCATGTTCGGCGATATGCCGTCCTTCGGCCTTTACTGCAGACACATTGACGGCCTGACGCTCAGTAACATCAGGCTGATCTCAAAAGAAAAAGACCTCCGACCTGCAGTGATTTTCGATGATGTAAAAGACCCCCGGATAATCAACCTCGATACGAAAAACCCTGCCGAAAACTCAGAGCCCTTGATCATGAAAAATTGTGAAAATGTGAAAGTTTACAACTGTCGGTGGTACAAGGAAAAGAAATTCCTGTTTTTCTAAAAATAAATGAAAAAAGCCGGCTTTATCAGCTTCGTTTAATATTTAAGCTTTGAGTTTTCTCCGTTCCGTTCACTATCGTTCACTTCAGTCAAAATGATATATTTCGGTAAAGACAATTCATATTCTTTTCAACTATCTACCATCTTTTACAAAACTACCGCTGCGGTGTTTGACGGTGTGGAGGTGCCGGCGGTGTTTACTGCCTTTACGCGGTATTCAAGCTGGATGCCTTTTGGCTGGCCGGTAAGGTGTATCTTTTTATCGATGGTAGTAGCTTCAAGCTGCCAGTCGCCGAAACTTCCCTGATCTGCCTGTCTTTTTTCAATGATGTAGTTTCTTATCATGCCGGTGGTTTCTGCCGGTTTCTTCCAGGCAAGCCATAATTCGCCTGTGCCCTGAGCGATCGTTTCAAGGTCAATTGGCATGGAGGCTGCGGCAGGCTCCGAGGGCGCTGGCTTTGGTGCCCAGCCGATCTCGTAAAGCTTATCGGGATCGTCTGCTGTAATTGCCTCTGCTTTCTTTATGGCGGTTCTCATTGTCTTTTTAAGTTCGCTCATGGCCTGTTTCTTTTTTTCCGTCGCTAAAAGGGCAAGTGCCTTTGCCTGTGCCTGCTGCTCTCTTGCCGTCTTAAAATCCGCTATCGCCTGTTGTAAAAGGGCGGGATCTATCGCAGGAAAGTCATCGGGGTGTTCTGTAAGACCGGCGGCGATACTGTTTGCAAGTGAAAGGATATCGTTTTCTACCTTGGGAAAAGCTGCCATTTTTCGTCTCCTCATAATATTTAATCTTAAATCTTAAAACTTAGAACTTAGAACTTAAAGCTTCTGTTTTCTAATTTCTGTTTTTTTATATCGAGATAAAGTAGAGCAATCTGAACCTTTACTTTTAAAAAATAGCTGTATTTTGTCCTTAAACTTGATTTCAGTATTGAAAAGGGCGGTTTTTAAAGATCGGGCATTAAAAAACAGATTCCAAACATCCGATAACCGAACGGGATCAAGCCAATTCCGAACCGAATTGAGCCGATACCGACCGGATTTAACATGATTTCAAATGGAATCGAAGCAATTCTGACCGTAACCGTTACGATCGTGACCGGTTTTAAAACACTTCCAACCGGAAACACATCACTTCCGACCGACTTTATAACAAAGTCAATCCGATCTGCTGCAAAGTAAATTCACTTTATGATAAAGTGAACTTCGAATGCGGCAAAGTGAATTTAAAAAGCGACTCATCAGGCAGCATCTTCATCGTCTTGTGGCTCTGTCAGTTCAAATCGGGATTCATCGACGACATCTTTAGGCAGTTCTTTATTAGCTCTTGCACCAAGTTCTTTGATCATCTCAACCGAGGCACAGCCGAGTAGTATGCAGTGAAACTCATTTCACCCATGCAGGTATTATAAATTTATTACGAACCAATACTTTTTCTTGCCGTCCCCCCGAGCTTGTCCGAGGAGGCCGCGAAAAAAACATCGCATCATCAACTCCCCGTTAGGCAAGTACGTAATTGTCTTATCAATACGAATATTTAAATTGACTTCTTGTAATCAATTATATGTTTGATTAAAATGAATTTCTAAAGTACTAGTAAAATTTTTATTTTATTCTAAAATTTAAAAATTATGCAATATCATGCGGAAAAAATAAAAACATATATTATAAATTGGCTTTTAGATGGAGGACTTGGTTTTAATTCCGAAACCGACTCTATAGGTTTAGAAGTTAAATTTTCGCCAAAAAGAAGATTAGCAGATATGATGATTATTTCAAAAAATCTTCATGCTCTTGAAATCAAGAGTGAAAATGATAATTTAACTAAAATTCAAGATCAAATTTATGATTATCGAAGAACATTTGAAAAAGTCTCTGTCATTTCCACCAAAAAACATCTTAAAGGGATTCGGAAACTAGTTTCCCCTCAAGTTGGTATAATCTTATTTGAAAATAAAAGTTTAAAGATTATCCGAAAACCAAAAAACAGAAAAAGGCTTGACAAACAATCCTTACTGATGTTTTTAAATAAACAGGATTTATATAAAAATATTAAAATTAGCGATAACTTTAATTATTCGACTGATGAACTAAGATTAATTGCTGAAAAAAAATTAACTTTAAAAAAAATAGAAGCCATGGCAAAAAATAAACTAAGAATTAAATATTCCAGATTGATGGAACTTTTAAAACATGACATGGGCAAAGAAATACTCATTGATGATCTACAAACTTTATATGGACAAGTTAAAGAAATCAGTTAAAAATTAATTTTGTTCTTAATGTCAGATAAATATTCATTCTAACCGACACCCAAAAAGAAGGATGCAATCCCTGGGGATCGCCATTTGCTGCAAGTTCAATTTGTTCAATACCCCAACAGTTACCTACGAATTTCTTTGTTTCATGGTATCTATCATCATTTATTACCTTTTGTGCAACTCTCACATATGCATGCGAATATTTCTTCTCCTTATCTTTTCTTCTAGAGCGGTAATAAAAAATTGCATCATCCGCAGTAGGTACATCAATTCTGGGTATCCATCCATTACCTCCAGCTTGAGTTGATCTTACGGGATGAATAGTGGCATAATCTCCATAAATCATCGATGAAGCAAAATTTTTATAAAGATTTATCTTATCTAAAGGAAAATATCCTTCTTCATCATCACCATATTCTGTTGGTATTTTAGGATAAGAAGAAGTTGCCAAAACATTAGTAGAAAAATTTATTTGATTTAAATTAGAAATTATAGGTTTTAATTGGGTTCTATAGTCTTTAGTTTTACCTTTAGGCATAAAATTCACATCCAAGACATTTATTAACTTCTTATTGGGATCTATATCAGCATCTTGAAATACGACTTTTATAAAATCAATGTCTTCCATATAATACGGATAATTGATTGGAAAGCGATATGCAATTTTCCCAAAATTTTTAATTAATATCATTATTTGCGATTTTAATTTGGAATTAAATTCATCCTCTGTTTGGGAGTCATTAAAATCAAGCATTACTACTGGTATAACTTTTAAAAAAGTGTCTTTTAATTTTATAAGAAAATCACACCAATTTCTATAACCGTTATCACTTGTTTTCAATTCATCAATTTGGTAATTGCTGTATTTTGGATCCGTTGTTAAATCCAAACAAAATTCTTTATTGCCAAAAACATCTTTCAATTTATCTAATCTTCTATATATATCTCCATGCTTTCTTTTTTTTGAAATCCTTGACCTTGTCAGTTCAAATAAAGGAGTGATCTTGTCTTTTAATTCATATCCTAAATTTTCAATCCCTCTAAGTTCAGCTGTTTGAGTTTTAACAATAGGCATATATTTAATACTCATAATCCATGTCCTCTCATTCCCAATTTTTTAGCTCTAATTCTTACTGCTATAGTTGAAACTTTAAATTCCTTTGCTAAATCTTCCACTTTTGTGATTCCAGAATTAACTTTTCTCCGAAATTCATCTTCTGGCATTAAAATTTCGCTTGCAAATTGATTTGCCTGCCATTCAGTTTTGGATTTTTCTCCTCCCCTAAAAAAAATTTTATCTTTAAAAAGTTTTTTATCATGCTTATGTAAACACCAATGCCCTATTTCATGAGCAACTGTATATCTTTTCCTATTAGGATGATGACATCTATTTATTCTTATAACCCAGCCCTTCTTAGAATCTTCATATAATATTCCTGATAATTCTTTTTCTTCCTCATCAAATGATTCTTCTAATATCTTAATTTTTAATTCCTCTGCCAGTTTGTATACATCTAAAGGCACTTTTTTTATCCTTCTGTTTTTTGCGAATTCTAATACCTTCTCAAAAGTATCTACCGTTAATATTCGATTTGGGTCAAATTTTTTACGATTCTTAAAATTCCTCTGCCCGATAATTGCCATTACTTTGCCTCATCCAAATTTTCATCTTCTGAATAACTTTGTATGGTTAATTGTTCTTCTAGAAATCCTACTCTCTCCGCCATTTCTTCCATACCACTTAAAATATCAGAAACTTCCCCTTCATTCTTCATATCAATAAAATGGTCATTAATTTTATTATCTAAATGCCTACTAAAACTTTGCCCATCAACTACATTGTAGATATTATCTTGAATTTCATGTTGAGAAAACTTCAGTGTAAAGAAAAATATTGAACCTAATATTAAGACCCTACCCATTGTCCAGACCATTTTTCCCTTTTTTTAAGGTGTAAGTT
>CAZDVM010000021.1:0-15000 GCA_964508925.1 uncultured Pirellulales bacterium
AACTAACGGCAAGGGTTTCGCTCGTTAAAGGACTTAACCCGACATCTCACGACACGAGCTGACGACAGCCATGCAGCACCTGTGCAAGTTTCACCCCGAAGGGCAGCATCCCCGGTTTCCCGGTTAGCATCCAAGCATGTCAAACCCAGGTAAGGTTCTGCGCGTTGCTTCGAATTAATCCACATGCTCCACCGCTTGTGTGAGCCCCCGTCAATTTCTTTGAGTTTTAGCCTTGCGACCGTACTCCCCAGGCGGTCTACTTAACACTTTTGCTTCGATCGTGGATGCGTCAGAACACCCACAATCTAGTAGACATCGTTTACGGCGTGGACTACCAGGGTATCTAATCCTGTTTGCTCCCCACGCTTTCGTATATCAGCGTCAGGACAAGCCTAGTGCACTGATTTCTCCATCGGCGTTCCTCTAGATATCTACGCATTCCACCGCTCCACCTAGAGTTCCATGCACCCCTACTTGCCTCAAGAAATGCAGTTCGCCGAGCAATTCCTCGGTTAAGCCGAGGGATTTCACAAGACGCTTGCATTTCCGCCTACATACTCTTTAAGCCCAGTGACACCGAATAACGCTCGCCACCTTCGTCTTACCGCGGCTGCTGGCACGAAGTTAGCCGTGACTTCCTTTGGGATAGATCAACCCGCCGAAGCGAGCTTTCTTTCCCCTGACAGTAGTTTACATCCCGAGGGACTTCCTCCTACACGCGGCGTCGCTGCGTCAGGCTTTCGCCCATTGCGCAAGATCCGTTACTGCAGCCCTCCGTGGAGGTCCGGGCAGTGTCTCAGTCCCGATGTTGCGGGCCAACCTCTCAGTCCCGCTACCCGTCGTTGCCTTGGTGAGCCGTTACCTCACCAACTAACTGATAGGAAATAGGCCGCTCCAATGCCGATAAATCTTTAATCATAAAACTCGCGTTTTATGACATCATCCGGTATTACCGCCCCTTTCGGGACGCTATCCCGGAGCAAAGGGTACGTTACCTATTCGTTACTAACCCTTACGCCACTAACCATTAATAAATTAATAGTCCGTTCGACTTGCATGTCTTAGCCACGCCGCCAGCGTTCATTCTGAGCCAGAATCAAACCCTTCAGGTTTAATTCGTCGATCTGTCCGAAGACAGTTCTTGTTACAAAAAAATAAACAAGGCTCAACACTTATATTAGCATGTAATACGAAAGTGTTGAGTTAAAAGTAAATTTTAACTCCCGTCTCGATAATGTACACCAGTTACCGAAAACGGGAAACACTTTCGCTGCTTGTGGTTTAACTGTTTACTTTTCAAAGAGCTACCCCGCCTGAAAATCGTAAATGATTTCACGCGAGAGATTTGACAATATAACGTTTAATTTTTTCAGGTCAACAGTATAAACGAATTTTTTTTAAATTTTTTTAAATTATTTTGGCCTGAGCAAAATATTTACTGTTAATTTTTCAATAAATTGCTTTAAGAATTACGTTAGAGTCGGTTTTCCCAATCTCTAATTCTTATAAGATAAATTCGTCAAACTGTTCATTATCTTAACAAGTTTATGAGGTTTTGGCAAATTTTTTTTGTGCACTTGCAAATAAATGCCGATTTTATTATTTTTATAGCATGGTTTTCACAAAAAAAATACAAGTAAATACCAGAGGCAATTGCGATGTGGTCAATATTACCGATGAATTTAAGTCTGCTGTAGAATCATCGGGGATATCAAACGGAACAGCTACCTTATTTAATGTAGGTTCCACTGCAGGTATAACGACGACCGAATACGAGCCCGGCCTTGCGGAGCATGATCTTAAGGAGCTATTCGAGAAAATAGCACCTGAAGGGAAATATTATAAGCACGAGGAGACCTGGCACGATGATAACGGCCATTCTCATGTAAGGGCGTCATTGCTCGGCCCTTCAATATCCGTGCCGATAATAGACAAAAGCGACCAACTCGGAACCTGGCAGCAGGTGATCTTGATCGATTTCGATACACGTCCGAGATCAAGAAATATAATATGTCAGATAGTAGGAGAATAGATTCGAATTGACTTTTAACGGTTAAATGATTATATTCCAGAGGATATTATATTTTTTTCAGGAATCGAGTGTATGAGCAAAAAAAATTTGACCTTGTTAATATTTTCATTTCTTTTTATCCAGGGCTGCGGGCAGCAGAAAAAAGCAGAAACAGATGTGATCGATCCCACCGCAGCTATAGGTGAACTTGTAGAGGTTTTCACTATAGATACTGTGCCTGTGGAAGGATACAGTATCGTGGGAGAATTGAACGGTACCGGGTCGGAGGAATGTCCTGTTGAACTGGAGGAATATCTTGCAAAGTATATTCGGACTGAGATACCCACAGGATCTCTGGACGTAAGGGAATTCATCAAAAGCAGGGATACCGCTGTAGTAAGGGTGGCTGGATATATGCCTGCAAGAGCGGTTAAAAATAAAAAATTCGATGTTAAAGTCCAGGCACTTCCCAATACTCAAACTACATCTTTGAAAAACGGTGTGTTGTATGGGTGTGACTTGGGTAAAGTGGGAACGATAGGTACAGGTGAAAGAAAGTTAGCAGAAGCTAGCGGACCCATTTACTTAGACCATATTAAGGCAAATACAGACCTGAGGAACGGATTTATTATAGGAGGGGGCAGGAGCCTGGAAACTTTCAGGATATCCCTTGCAGTCAATAAGCCTAATTACAGGAGGGCGAGATTAATATCTAAAAGGATCAATGACAGGTTCGGGGATCTGTATGCAAATCCTTCTTCGCCCGGGATGATAAGATTGCGCCTGCCTGAAAAATATTATTCCAAGAAGCGGAGGTTTATAGATGTTATCAAGAAATTCCACTTAAATCCTGCACTGGATAATAATGAAAAGAACATAAAAAAACACATCAATATGCTGGTCAGTACGGATAATGTCTATGATGCGGAAGTTACGCTGGAGGGCATCGGTAAAATTGCGATTCCATATATCAAGGAACTTCTCGACTCGAACCAGGAAAAGGTGAGGTTCAGGGCAGCTCGATGTCTATTGTATCTTGGAGATGACACCGGTCTGGATGTGCTTCGTGATATAGCATTTGATGAGAATTCGGAAAGACGGATGGAGGTAATACAGGCAGTTTCGAATGTGGGCAAAAAATCAGATATTGCCAATTTATGCAGGTTGCTGGTGAAAGATAAAGATTTTGATATTGCCTTGGCTGCTTATCAACAGTTACACGAGATCGGGGATTTTACCATTAAAAAAGATTCGGTGGATAATCATTTCCTTTTCGAACAAATAGCGATAAGCGACAGGAAAGCTGTTTATGTAAGCAGGAGCGAAACGCCGAAGATAGTGGTTTTCGGGGCTCCGCTAGAAACGAAAAAGGATATCTTTGTCCAAACAGATGACCGGGATATAACCTTGAACTCACCGCCCGAATTGAACTATATATCAATAATCCGTAAGCATCCCAGGAGAGAAAATGTGAATTTGAAACTTTCGAGTTCGTTTTCTCTTGAGAACCTGATAAAAAGAATGGGTGAATCACCTTCGCCGGAAAGTAAATTCATCCGGCCGGGATTGGGGATCTCTTATTCGCATATAATAGAAATTTTGGAGAAAATGACGAATAAAGGCTCTATCGATGCAGAATTTCATCTGGGACCTCTGCCAAAAATTGACATTTAAATTTAATCATTTCTCTTGAAAGGACCGATAATATTATTAATATATTCAATAAATTGGAAGGATTCCTTTTATAAATTTTTTTCATAAGGATTTAAATGAGACTTAAAAAGATTGTATTGAACGGATTCAAAAGTTTCGCTGATAAAACCGAATTTAAGTTCGATGCTCCCATAACAGCGATAGTCGGTCCCAACGGGTGCGGGAAAAGTAATGTGGTAGATGCAGTAAAGTGGGTTTTGGGTGATCAGAGTACCAAGAGTATGAGAAGCGACCAGATGGCTGACGTCATCTTCAGCGGCTCAAGCAGCAGAAAGCCGATGGGGTCTGCTGAGGTAAGCTTGTTTTTGACCAACACTTCCGGTGAGTTGCCGATCGAATCCGATGAGGTTCAGGTCAGCCGGCGGATATTCAACAGCGGGGAAAGTGAATACCGGATAAATAACAAGATAGCAAGGCTTAAAGATATTCGTCAGATGTTTATGGATACCGGTATAGGCGTAAAGGCTTATTCCATTATCGAACAGGGGGAAGTGGAAAGGCTGATTACCGCTTCCAAGACCGAAAGAAGGGAGATTTTCGAGGAAGCGGCAGGGATAAGTAAATACAAGGCTCAGAAAAAAGAGGCTATACGGAAACTGGAGCGTACCGAACAGAATCTTCTGAGGCTGGCTGACATATTAGCGGAAGTGCAAAAGCAGCTGAGAAGTGTTAAACTGCAGGCAGGAAAGGCACGCAATTACCTGCAATATTCAGAGAGGCTGAATGAACTTCAGGTCAATTATTCACTTGTGGAGTATCATAAAATAAGAACGTCAACGAAACAAAAGCAGCACCAACTTGAAGACATCGAAGAAGATTTTGCCGAGATATCTTCCGAAATTGCCCAAAAAGATGTTTATATCAGCGATCTTGCGAGACGGATATCCGGGACAGAGCATGATATAAACGTTAATGACAATGAGCTGGTTTCGGTCCAAAGTAAGATAGAACAAAACCTGCAAAGGATAGATTTCCTGAGAAACAGGATCGAAGAACTGGAGGAAAGGAAGGTAGAGGCAGCTGAAAAGATAAGGAAGTTGGAGGCTCAGAAAAAAGAATTCGAAAAGGATATAAAAACCTCAAGGGAGAAAAAAGAGGATTTCAGCAAATCCCTGACGGAAAAAGAAGAACTTTATGACACCTACAAGGCTGAGCTGGAGGAAGTTTCAACTCAATGCTATTCACTGGAAGCAGAACTTGAAGATGAGAAATCCGGCATTATCGATATTGTAAGGAGGACGGCCCAGCTTCATAATGAGGTGCAGAGCATATCATCGCACAGGAGCAATCTAAATGATCAAAAGGAAAAGCTTCACGGCAGGGCAGACAGTGCTGAATCAGAGCTGGAAAATTTACTTACGGAAAAGGCTCAGCAGAAAACAAAATTAGATGATATCGAAAATGTCCTGGATGAGCTGGATACCGAGCTTAATACTAAAAATGATAAAAAGGAACAGGTCCAGGAAGAGCTTTCTGATAAAAGGGAAGAATTTGCCCGGGTAAAAGAAGAAAGAAGTGCGGTTTTGAGCCAGCTTTCTATCTTGAAGGATATGGAGGCAAACCTGGAAGGTGTCAGTGAGGATGCCAAGAATATCCTGAACGAAAGGTCTGCCGAAGAAGGAAGGTATGAATATATTGACGGGGTGACGGCAGATTTTATAACCAAGGTTGAGAACCCGGCAGTGATAGAGGCGGCACTGGAAGGAAAGGCAGATGCACTGATAGTAAATAACGTCCAAAGGCTGCTTGAAGATAAGTCACTTGAGAGTCTGGAAGGCAGGGTAGATTTTATCTGCAGGGATAATCTTTCCGAAGAATATACAGATGAAATTCAACTTGATGACCCGGATATTAAGGCAAGGGCGTTCGACCGTGTTGAATGCAGGCCGGGTTATGAGGCCCTTATAAGTAGTGTTCTTGGAAGGGCGCTTATCGTAGAGGACCTTTTTACTGCCTTGAAGTTAAGGGGGAAATACGGATCGTTCAATTTCGTGACAGAAAAGGGTGACAAGTTACTTGCCGACGGCACGGTAAAGATGGGGCCATTAGGTAAAAAGACAGGCCTTATATCCAGAAAGAACCAGATATCAACCCTTGAAAACCAGATTGAAGAGATAAACGAAAAGCTTGAAGAAATACAAGCCGATATAAATTCGAAATTCAATAACAACAAGCATCTTGAAAAAGTCTGCCAGAATTTAAGGACGGCTATATACGAGGCCAATACCGAAAAAATGCAGGTAAATGCCAAGCTGGACTGGCTGGGTGAGAATATCAGCAGATTGTCAGAAGAACAGCCTTTGATAAAAGGTGAAATTGAAAATCTCGAAAAACAGATTGAAAAGTCCGTGCAGAAGGAATATGAATCGAAGCAGAAGCTCGATGAACTGGAAAGTATAAATGATGAAAGACAGACCAGGATAGAGGAACTCGAAGCAAGGCACGAAGAACTAAAAGCCCGCAGAAATGAAAAGTCAAATGAACTGACCGAGTTAAGGGTTGAACTCGGGCAGATAATAGAGCAGCTTCGTTCATCCGAGGAACTGATAAAGTCACTTCAGAACCAGATCGGACATTGTGCAGGGAGCATCAGTACCAATCGGCAGGAGATAGGAAATACCGATGAGCAGATCAGGGATTCGGAAAGAACTATACTTAATTGTGAAGGGGAAGTTTCCGAGCTTTATCTTAAAAAAGAAGAAAGCCAGGAAAAAAGCAGGAAGCTGGTTGACGAACTGCAGAATCTTACAGCTGAAAAAGAAGAAGCTGAAAAAAATGTAAGAGAGAAAAAGTCTAAAGAGAATGAGATCGAAGAAAAAATTAATCAGCTTAAAGTAGAACTGGGTCAGCTGGAAGTAAAAGAACAGTCCCTTGTTGACAGGGTAAGAGATGAACTGCAGATGGACCTTGTGGAATCTTATGAAAATTTTGAGCAGCAGGATGAAGATGTCGACTGGTATGCAGTTAAAGATGAGATAAACGAGCTTAGGGGAAAGATCAAGCGGCTGGGCAATGTCAATGTTGATGCAATCGATGAGCAGGAAGAGCTTGAGAAGCGAAATGAATTTCTTACCGACCAGGTGGAAGATCTTAATGAAAGCAAGACTCAGCTTGAACAGCTTATCGACCGGCTTAACAAAGAAAGCCGGGAAAAATTCCGCGAGACATTCGAAGAGATACGAAAACAGTTCACTCAACTGTTCAGAAAGCTTTTTGGCGGAGGAAAGGCCGATATTATACTTGAAGAAGCAGATGACATTCTGGAAGCAGGAATCGAAGTGATCGCAAAACCTCCGGGTAAAGAATCCAGAAGTATCTCGCTTTTAAGCGGCGGTGAAAAGACCCTTACAGCCATTGCATTATTGTTTTCGGTATTCAAAGCGAAGCCCTCCCCTTTCTGCATACTGGATGAGGTTGATGCAGCGCTCGATGAGGCAAATAACGAAAGGTTCAATATGATACTGAAAGAGTTTGAAGATTCGTCTCAATTTATTATAGTAACACATGCAAAAAGAACGATGAGCATAGCGGATGTTCTTTACGGCATCACAATGCAGACAAGGGGTGTCAGTAAGAAGATAAGCGTTCACTTCGGTGAGGAGGAACAACAGCAGGATTCCGCTGTGGCTTAGATATTTAATTCGACAGGTAAAAATCAGTTTTAGTTTTAGTTATAAAACAGGTTATTTAGATGACAAAAATTGACAAACATATTTTAGACAACGGCATGGTGATCTTAGGTGAATATATGCCTGATGTTACTTCTGCGGCCTTTAACTTTTTGATTCTTGCAGGGCCTGCCCTGATACCGGAAGGCAGTGTGGGAGCAACAAACATTATTTCAGACTGGATATTCAGGGGGGCAGGTGACAGGTCTAGCGTTGAAGTGACAACAGAGCTTGATAATCTGGGGCTGCACCGTTCGACCTCCGTGTCGAGTTATCACCTGACGATAGGGGCGGCGATGGAAGCGAGTAATCTGCTTGAAGCCCTTGATATTTATTCAGACATAATTCTTAGGCCGCAGTTGAACGAGGATGAATTCGTGAATTCAAAGCAGCTGGCCATTGACAATATCCTCGGGCTGGATGATGACCCCCGCCAGAATGTGATGCTGAAGTTGAAGGAGCAATTTCTTGATGATCCGATTGGAAGGCCTACAACAGGCAGGCTGGATGATATTAAAAATCTTTCCCCCGAAAAAACAGGTGAGATAATCAACTCTAAATTCGATATGTCGAATACTATCTTTTCGGTCGCCGGTGATTATGATTTTGATAAAGTCTGTTCGAAGATAGAAAAGCTTTTTGATACACGAACGAAAAGGGAAGCAGCTGAAATTGAAACTAAACCTGCTCCAAGGGGCTATAAACACCTGGAAAAAGAAGGTGCTCAGGTTCATATAGGAATGATGACCGATTCGGTGCCGTTGGGTGACCCGGATTATTACAATGTCCGTGCAGCGGTTTCCGTGCTTTCGGGAGGAATGAGTGCCCGTTTATTTACAGAGGTAAGAGAGAAAAGGGGGCTTTGTTATGCGGTGGGAGCAAAATATCATACCACTAAAAATAAAGCGGGCATAAGCTGTTATGCCGGTACAACGCCGGATAAAGCACAGCAGACTTATGATGTGATAAAAAAAGAGTTCGACATTTTAAGCGAAGATATCAGCAACGAAGAAATAGAAAGGGGCAAGGCAGGATTAAAGAGCAGCCTTATCATGTCAAGTGAGTCCAGCAGGAGCAGGGCTGCCAGTATAGCAGGGGACTATTTCCTTCTGAATCGGGTAAGGAAGCTCGAAGAGATCAAAGAGAAAATCGAAGGAGTCACCCGGGAATCCGTACTTGATTTTCTGCGGAAAAATAAATTCGAGGATTTTACAGTAGTGACGATAGGATCGAAAAAAATAAATATTAAATAACGAGTTACAGGCATGGAATTTAAAAAATACATATTAGATAATAAGTTAACTATAGTCGGTGAAGTTAATAATAATGCCAAATCAGCGGCGGTGGGTTTTTTTGTTAAGACTGGTTCAAGGGATGAATCGCCTGAAGTCAGCGGTGTTTCGCATTTCCTTGAACATATGCTTTTTAAGGGTACCGAGGAGCTTTCACCCATGCAGGTGAATCAGATGTTCGATAATGTAGGTGCACAGTTCAACGCATTTACCAGCGAGGAAATGACCGTGTTTTTTTCCGCTGTGCTTCCCGAATATCTTGAAGAAATAACCGAGCTCTGGTCAAAACTGATGAGGCCCGGGCTGAAAAAAGAGGACTTTGACATCGAGAAAAATGTCATCATGGAAGAGATCGCAATGTACAAGGACCTTCCCAATTATGACGTAATAGATAAATGCCGCAGGCTTTATTTTCAGGATCATCCGGGCGGCAACAGCGTACTTGGAACTGAAGAGACCATAGATAATCTGAGCCTGGAGCAGATGAAGGATTATTTTTTCAGGAGATATTCTCCGGGTAATATTACTGCTGTTCTGACAGGTAACTTTGACTGGGATAAAATGACAAAAACTATTGAGGATTTCTGCTCTTCCTGGCAATACAAGGATCTCTCCAGGGATGTAAGGGAATATGAAGGGGCAAAACAGCAGAAGAAAGAAACGCGTGATATGTTAAGCAGAGACCATATATGCCTGATGAGTCCATCTGTTGCAGCCCAGGACCAGAGACGGTATACTGCTTCACTCCTTGCGAGTATAATCGGTGACGGTACGGGGTCGAGGTATTTCTGGAAGATAATCGACAAGGCAAAGGCGGAATCTGCCAATATGCAATACAGTTCCATGGACGGGACGGGGCTTTTGTGCAGCTATTTTACGTGCAGCCCGGAAAAGTCAGCGGAAGTCCTGGAAATCGCCGATTCAATTTTCGAAGATCTGAAGGAAAACGGGATAAAGGAAAACGAGCTTGTTGCCGCACAGAATAAGGTGGTAAGCGCCATGGCTTTGAAGAACGAAATCCCGATGGGCAGGCTGGTGGATATCGGGTTCAACTGGCTTTATCTCAATTCTTACAAGAAGATTGAAGAGGAAGTAGAGGCGGTTAAATCCGTCAGCAAGGATGATGTCGATAACCTGATAAGGGATTTCGATCTGGAAAAATATACCATATATTCAATAGGGCCGAAGTCATAAGATTCAGGAGGTTTTGAAGGTGAGTGAAAATAAAGGACATGAAAATCTCGATGATGATATTTTAGAGTGTAAAAGAGATATCTTACGCGAAAACAGCAATAAATCAAAAAAAGGTGATGAAGTAAAAGAGGAAACAGAAAAGATCAAGCCCTTTGAGCCCAAGCCCATCGAGACAGACGAAATTGAGGCGCTGTTTGAGGATGAAGAAGATCAGCCGGATACCAGCATGGAAACTGAGTTGATCGATGTAGAATTCGAAGAAGAAACCGGGGACGAGCCTGAAAAGGATGAACCTGTAAGAAGCGAAAAATCTGAAAAAAGCCGTGGTATAGAGAATGTCTATTATCAGAAAACATCAGTAGACAGACCTGAAAAGGAAAGCAATACAGGCGGGGATGTCCCTAAATTCGATCTCGGCGAGCAGATAATGGCAAGGCAGAGGGATATCGCTTCGAGAAAAAGAAAAGGACCCGGGCAGAAAACTTCAAAAGCAGAAGAGAAAAATAAGACCAGCAGAAAACCGGGAATGGGTGAGCGGAATTTAAACTTTTCAGTGCCGGCAAAAGATGAAGTTGAGGACAGGGATGGGCTAATTTCCCGGATAGTGGCAGAGGATATAAGAAAACTACTTTCGGGTAATTTTTTAAACTAAAGGTTTAAATATTTCGAGGGTTTTTTGTATAATAATTTCTCAATTTTAAGCTAATATATTTTTTACTTGAATTAATGGAATTTTTTGGATAATTTTAAATATTCGTTACTGTTTAAAGAAACGGATAAGATATGGTTGGTAAAAAGATAAGACTTGAAAGAATAATCGATAGAAACAGCGGGAAAACCGTAATTATTCCCATGGATCACGGTGTAACGGTCGGCCCGATCGAAGGATTAAAGGACATGAGAACCACTGTAAGCAAAGTAGTCAGCGGCGGGGCGAACGCGATACTTATGCATAAAGGTATCGTAGGTGCAGGCCATCGCGGATCGGGCAGGGACGTTGGATTGATACTTCATCTTTCTGCAGGAACCAGCTTAAGTCCGGACCCTAATGCAAAGGAACTGGTTTGTACGGTCGAAGAAGCGATCGAACTGGGTGCAGATGCGGTAAGCATACATATCAATCTGGGTGCCGATACCGATAAAGAAATGCTTAGGCAAATGGGGCATGTCAGTAAGAAATGCCTTCAGTGGCAGATGCCCCTGGTAGCGATGATGTATACACGGGGGCACAAAATCAAGAATGAATACGATGTAAATAATGTAAAACATGCTGCACGCGTGGGTGCAGAACTGGGTGCCGATATAGTAAAATGTGCTTATACCGGCTCTGCTGAAAGTTTCAAGGAAGTTGTTGACGGATGCCCGGTGCCGGTGGTAATAGCAGGCGGCGAAAAAACCGAATCCGTTGATGATATATTCAGAATGGTTGCAGGTGCGTTGCAGGCAGGAGCTGCGGGATTATCCATAGGCAGAAATGCCTTTCAGCATGAAAAATCAGATAAAATGATTGCAGCATTAAGTAAAATCGTACATAATAATATATCAATAGATGAAGCTAAGGGAATTTTGAACAGTTAATATGAGTGTAATTTTCAAACAAACCGTTTATTTTAACAGCTCAAGCCTTTATTTTGCGCCTCTGGCGCAATAATTCCTTCTTTTTCAAAAATTCAGTTCATCACCATTTTTAATTTTAAATTGATTTTTTACGTGGAGATATTGTTATGACAGGTAAAAACATAAGGCTTGAGAGAATAATCGATAGAAATACACATAAAACTGTAATAGTTCCTATGGATCACGGCGTAACCGTGGGCCCTATCGAGGGTTTGGAAAATCTGAGGCAGGCAGTAAGCAATGTAGTGGCAGGCGGAGTTAATGCGGTATTGATGCACAAAGGCATGCCCCGTTTTTCGCACAGGCAGGAAGGAAAAGATACCGGTTTGATACTGCACCTTTCTGCGGGTACTGCAATGAGCCCCGATCCGAATGCAAAAACACTGGTCTGTTCGGTTGAAGAAGCGATGAAAAGGGGGGCGGATGCAGTTTCCATGCATATTAACCTGGGGGCTGAAACCGAACTTCAGATGCTTGAACAGCTCGGATATATCAGCGAGCAGTGCTACAACTGGCAGATGCCGCTGCTTGCGATGATGTACACCAGGGGGGCAAAGATCGACGATGAATGTGATGTAGAAAATGTCAAACATGCCGCCAGGGTGGCAGCTGAGCTTGGTGCGGATATGGTGAAGGTATCCTATACGGGTTCAAAAGAATCATTTCAGGATGTTGTAGAGGGTTGCCCGATCCCGATAGTTATAGCCGGCGGTGAGAAGATGAATTCCGATGAAGAGATCTTCCAGGTGGTTTATGATGCACTTCAGGCAGGAGCTTCGGGCCTTTCGATAGGCAGAAATGCTTTTCAGCATAAATATCCGGATAAAATCACAAAAGCGTTGTGTAAAATGGTTCATGAAAATGCTACAGTAGATAATGCCGTCAGTATAATGAATGAATAGAATGAGAATAGATGAGGAATGAAAATGAAGAAACTCTGGATTAAGTCGGATCCATTCGAAAAAGAAGTGGTGATAACTGCCCTTGAAAGCGGAGCTGATGCAGTGGTAATTCCTGAGGGGTATACGGAAAAAGTTCGCGATTTCGGCAAGATTAAGACAGTGGCTGCAGACGGGGATATAAAGCCGACAGAAGATATTGAGTTTATCGATATCTCCGGCAAAGAAGATGAAGAAAGGGCAGCCGGTGTCCCTAAGAACATAACCGTGGTGCTTAGGATGCTGGACTGGACTATAATTCCGATTGAGAATATTCTTGCAGAAAGGTCGGAAAATATACTGGTTGAAGTTGAAAATTCAGAACAGGCCAGGCTGATGGTCGAGATACTGGAAAAGGGTGTCGACGGTGTCGTTTTAAACACAAGGGATTTTAACGAGATAAAAAAGACGGCAGAAATAATCCAGGGAATTACGGACAAGATAGAAATTATCCAGGCGGAAATCAAAAATACCAGACAATTGGGTATGGGTGACAGGTCATGCCTTGACACCTGTACGCAGATGCAGCCGGGAGAGGGTATGCTGGTGGGTAATTCCGCCAAGGGTTTTTTCCTGGTGCATTCAGAATCGCTGGATAATCCTTACGTAGCTTCAAGGCCTTTCAGGGTAAATGCCGGGGGGGTTCATGCTTACACCATGACTCCGGGCGGAAAGACGAAATACCTTTCCGATCTGAAAGCAGGTGACGAGGTGATGGTTGTCGACTACAAGGGTAAAAGCCAAGTAGCTTACTTGGGAAGAAACAAGATCGAAAAGCGCCCCATGATGCTTGTTGAAGCTGAATACGAGGGTATGCCGATCAGCCTGGTGCTTCAAAATGCTGAAACTATAAGATTAATGAGCCCTGAGGGTGAATCGCTTTCGATAACTGACCTTAAGCCGGGCGATAAGGTCTTGGGGCATATCGAAAAGGCAGGCAGACATTTCGGGATGAAAGTCGAGGAATCTTTAGAAGAGAGGTAAAAATGGATATTAATGTTTCAGAGATCATAAGTATTCTGGCAGCTACCCTGTGCGGAGCCGTGATAGGACTTGAACGGGAAGTAAGCAGGAAGCCGGCAGGCTTGAGGACGAATGTCCTGATCTGTATCGGAGCAGCTGTTTTTACAATTTTCTCCAATCATTTTGCAGAGAATGCCGATTCAGCTTCACGTATAACCGCCCAGATAATAAGCGGGATAGGTTTTCTCGGTGCAGGTGCGATTATACGTGAAAGCGGGGCCGTGCAGGGGTTGACAACAGCTGCTACCATCTGGCTTATAGCGAGTATCGGGATGGCTTGCGGGGCGGGATTTTATATGCTGGCTTCGATAGCAACTGTACTTACTCTGATAGTCCTTTTCATACTGGGGATTTTAGAGAAACAGATAAGAAAGAGGCGAAAATTAAGCAAATCCGAAGACCAGGAGGAATATTAAAAGCCTTCCTGATCTTCTCAAGGTACGAATGCCGCGACTGATAGTGTTACCCAGATAAGCAAGCCGAGTAAAAATTTAGAAGTGGTGCCGATAAGTACGCCGATACCTGCACCGATGCCGAATTTCCTGACCTCTTTTACCGGCTGTCCTTTGATTAGTTCCAGGGACCAGGCCCCGACAGCTGCCCCCAAACTGGCAACGGCGAGGGTCCCGATAAGCGGCATGGGTATGAGGAAAGTTCCGAAGATCGCTCCCAAGAATGTTCCCGCAAGTGCTCCGATAGAACCAAACCAGCTGGAGCCAGCCTTTTTTGCACCGCCTGCCCCTGCAAAGAATTCGATTATTTCACCGGTTACTGCCAGCAAGACAATGAAAAAAAGAGTGAATTTTGAAAATACCGCCGGTTCGGGAAAGAGCGATGTATATAAAAACGCAGAAGTTACGACCAGCCAGTTCCCCGGCAGGGCGAGAAAGTTCAAAAACAGTAAAACAAAATCTGCTGCCAGCATTAATATTAAAATTAAAATGTACATGGCTGCATCATAAAATAAAACTTCCTGCAGTTAAATATTTTTAGTCTGTTTTTTTTAAAGCGCATAGGAAAAGACCTGCAAGAATTAACTTACAGGCCTTTATAATGCTGGCAATGACCTACTCTCACCCTTTTGGGACTACCATCGGCCGATTGAGCTTAGCTTCTGAGTTCGGAATGGGATCAGGCGTTTCCTCAACCGTATGCTCACCAGCAAATTCGTTAAACCCTGCAAAAACAGGGCTTTATTCAATTATCAAAAACAATAACAAGAAATACACTGAAATTTTAAGCGCTTCTTCTTAGATCGTCTCAACCAAAGATAGATATGGTCAAGTAATTGGACGTTAGTACTGGTTAGCTTAGTAGATTTCGCTACTTACACACCCAGCCTATCAACCAGGTAGTCTTCCTGGGTCCTTCAGATCCGAAGATCATGGAATCCTTATCTTGGAATTGGCTTCCCGCTTAGATGCTTTCAGCGGTTATCCTTTCCCGACTTAGCTACCCGGCGCTGCTCCTAGCGGAACAACCGGTACACCAGAGGTCAGTGCTTCCCAATCCTCTCGTACTAGGGAAACTTTTCCTCAAGATTC
>CAZDVM010000021.1:17500-58838 GCA_964508925.1 uncultured Pirellulales bacterium
ATGCCGGGTTGCCCCATTGGGAAATCTCGGGATTAACGGTTGCTAGACACCTGCCCCGAGCTTATCGCAGTCTGCCACGTCCTTCATCGCCTCTCGACGCCTAGACATCCCCCATATACCCTTAGTAACTTGACCATATCAATCTTTGATTGACTGGCCGATCCTAAGAATTAATGAGCGCTCGGTTTATCAATTTAATTGCTTGATAAACCCGCATATTTCAGTGTATTTACTTGTCAAAGATCTAACCTATTATTTATAAGAATATTTTTGCAGTTTGTTCTATCCGCAAAAACTAATGGAGACGATGGGGCTCGAACCCACAACCTCCGGCTTGCAAAGCCGGCGCTCTCCCGGTTGAGCTACGTCCCCGACGCCCTCAAGTCCCCGCGGGACTTTAATGGGCCCGGGTAGACTCGAACTACCGACCTCACGCTTATCAGGCGTGCGCTCTTGACCAACTGAGCTACGAGCCCAAATCCAAAGCGGTATTTCGCCTATCGGGCTTTCGCCTGATCGGCTTTAGCCGTAGATCTTTCTTTTTATAAATTTAATAAAGAGCAATATTTACGACAGCAAAATTTAAATAATTAATTAGCAAATAATTAATGAGTTATGCCGTCGAGGCTTGGAAGTTTACTAATACCTCACTTAAGAGTCAAGGGTTTTTGTAAAATTTTTTATTATTTTTGCAAATTCTTAAATCAACGTAACTATTATAACATCATTTTACAGAAAATCAGCAAAAAAAATTGTTATTTCAATTTTTTCTAAGCAACCTTTAAAGCCTTATTTTCAATACTTTAAATGTTGTTGGACCTTAAGTCAAGTAACTAAAAAATATTATCGAGTGACATAAAAAATCGCAGAATAATTACTGCTCAAAAAGCAAAATGTTTTACGGGTTTTTAATTTTTTAAAAAATATTACGGCAATTGATCTTCAACTTCCCGGAGTATCAAGTCCTTGGCCTTATCCAGCGGCCCGTCAAGGGTGGTGCCGGCAGCCTGAAAATGGCCTCCGCCTCCGAATTTTTGTGCGATCATTCCGACATCAACTTCTCCCCGGCTTCTCAGGGAGCATTTGATTTGTCCTTCTTTCAACTCGGTAAACAGTGAAGCCACCATCACAGAAGCTACCTTTTGACATTCATCTATCAGGTTTTCGGTGTCAGAATATGAGGCCCCGCACTTATCGAACATCTCACCGGTTATATGCTGGGAGGCGTACCTGCCGTCGAGATGGAATTTAAGGGTCTTCAGCATTTCCACCATAAGCATGAAGCGAGGCAGGGAATAGTTGCGGTTCAGTCTTCTGTACAAATCGTCTATTGCTTTTACTTTTTTCATGAGATCGGCACAGCAGTTGAATGTCCTGCTGTCGGTATTGCTGAACCTGAACCAGCCGGTGTCAGTTGCAATAGATATGAAGAGGGCCCGAGAAGAGTATTCGTTTAAGGGCCAGGATGCCTGGTCGAATAATTCTTTTACTATAAGCCCTGTTGCCGATGCAGACTTATCCTGAAGTTCGATAGTACCCAGGCCGTCAGAGGTCACGTGGTGGTCGAGGATCAGTGCCGGTGTTTCGGTTTGCCGAAGGTATTGAAAGAAATCTCCCAGCTGGTTTATGCTGTTTGTATCCACGATAATGATAAGGTCCGGGTCGAAGAAATCTTTTGAGATCAGATCCTCTACCTGCAGGTCTTTGCCGAGGACAGGAGGTCTGTTGCCGAATAAAAAATCATACCAGTAGGGGATATCGGTCAGAAATAAAGGCCTAACTTCCTTTTTCATGTCTAAAAGTATATCCGTAAAGGCAGCAGTACAGCCGCATGAATCACCGTCGGGCTTGACATGGGAAGTGATCAATATCCTTTGGCTTTTTTCTATGATATCTATTGCTTTTCTAAAATCGTTCTTTGACAACATTTCCACCTCAATTCATTTAAAAGATATAATTATTAACCAGTCCTGTTTTTTGTCAAGGTTTTCTATAAAGTCCCGGTAAAATCCGTAGAGTCCGGCATTTACGTAAGTACCTGTTCAGGAAAGATTAATTTTGGAAAAGCTGTTTGATAATTTTTGAAATTTAGGCTAATATACGGTTATATAATAATAAAAGGGAGCAAGAATTGATCATATTTTTAAACAAATCGAGGTGTAAATTAAATGGGAAGACTTATAATTGTTTCGAACAGATTACCGGTAAACATACAGAAAACTTCGGATGGATTGGATTTTCAGCCCAGCGTGGGCGGTCTTGCAACGGGAATCAAATCTTACTGCGAGAACAATGAAAGCCTTTGGATAGGATGGCCCGGCATACCTTCCGAAGAACTGAACCAGAAAGAGATGGCAGAAGTGAGGACCAAACTGAAGGACTTGAACTGCGTGCCGGTCTTTCTTAAACAGCAGCAGATAAATGAATACTACTATGGATTCTGCAACAAAACGATCTGGCCTTTATTCCATTATTTTACCCTTTATTCACAATTCAATAACCAGCTGTGGAAGGTTTATAAAGAGGTGAATGAAATATATAATCGTGTCGTAAACAGGGTGGCAAGGGCCGATGACACTATATGGGTGCATGACTACCAGCTTCTTTTACTGCCGAACCTGTTAAGGCAGAAACATCGCAGGTCAAAGATAGGTTTCTTTCTGCATATTCCGTTCCCGTCTTTTGAGCTGATCAGGTTACTGCCCTGGAGAAATGAAATACTCGAGGGGATACTTGGTGCCGACATGGTGGGTTTTCATGAATATGATTATGTAAGGCATTTTCTCAGCAGTGTCCACAGGATCACCGGCTATGAGCACACATTAAGTGATATCGCAGTTGACAACAGGCTTGTTCGTGTAGATGCTTTTCCCATGGGCATCGAGTTCGACAAATTCGCCCATGCAAGCGAAAAGGAAGAAGTCCAGGGTCACATGAAGGATTTCAGAAAACAGTTGGGGGACAAGAAGATAATAATATCCATAGACAGGCTCGATTACACGAAAGGTATCCTGACGAGGTTAAGGGCCTATGAATCCTTCCTTAAAAAATACCCCGAATACCAGGGAAAGGTGAGCATGGTTGTGGTGGCTGTTCCCTCCAGGACTAAGGTTGCCAGTTACCAGGAGCTTAAAGAAGATATCGAAAGGCTGGTGGGAAGGATCAACGGGGAATACACCAGGATCGGGTGGACGCCTATCTCGTATCTTTACAGGTCGCTTCCGTTCCCTGAACTTGTGGCACTGTATAACCTCGCTGATGTAGCCCTGATAACTCCGCTAAGGGACGGTATGAACCTTATAGCAAAAGAATATGTAGCCACCCAGATCGACAGAGATGACCCCGGTATGCTTATTTTAAGTGAAATGGCAGGGGCGGCCAACGAACTGGCGGAAGCAATAAGGATCAATCCCCATAATAATGAACAGATCGTGGATTCGATAAAAGATGCCCTCGACATGGAGGAAGACGACAAGAAACGAAGGATCAGGCTTATGAAGACCAGGATCCAGAGATATACCGTCAAAAGATGGGCAGAGGATTTCATGAGCAGCCTAGATAATATTAAAGAAAAGCAGCACAGCCTTTACTATTCGAAACTTACCAACAAACACAGGACAAAAATATTTTCAAGCTTTAAAAAGGCCGAAAAAAGATTGTTCCTGCTGGATTATGACGGCACGCTGGTGGGCTTTTCAAATAAACCGGATGCAGCGGTTCCCGATCAGAGGCTTTATCAGCAGATAGATGACATCATAAAGGATGAAAAGAATGAACTGGTGCTAATCAGTGGAAGGGACAAAGTAACATTGGGGGAATGGTTCAAAGGGTGTAAGATAAATATAATCGGTGAACACGGCGGCTGGTTCAGGGACAAACAGGGCAACTGGGAATCAAAGGAAGCCCTGCCTCAAAACTGGAAACAGGCCATCTTCCCGATACTGGAACTGTTCACCGACCGGACTCCGGGTTCGATGATCGAGGAAAAGGACTTTTCTCTGGTCTGGCATTACAGAAACTGCGAGCCTGCCCTGGCACAGGTGAGGATACAGGAGCTTAAGGATGCAATACTTGGGCTTACTGCCAATTATAATATCGGCGTCTTCGAGGGCAATAAAATACTTGAGATAAAAAGGACCGGTATAAACAAGGGATCGGCAGTTGAGTATTTTCTCAATAAGGCTGACTGGGACTTTATTTTTGCTGCAGGTGACGACTATACCGATGAATATATGTTTTCGGTACTGCCGAAGGATGCTGTTTCGGTTAAGGTGGGACTGGGAGCCTCTGAAGCCAACTACAGTGTCGGCGAGGCACAGGAGGTAAGGGCAATGTTGGACGGATTTATAAAAAGAGAAAAAATAAAAGCCGAGCGGTGAACTTCAGCTTAATATCATTTGTGCTTTCAGACAGTCTTTTTCGATCTGCCGGCTGAGTTCATCTTTTGTGCTGAATTTCTGCTGCTGTCTTATGTGTTCAATGAAATCTACGGCCATGAATTTATGATCCGGGGAATCTTCGAAATCGGAAATTATATGGGCCTCGATCATCAGCGGATTATCCTTTCCGAATGTGCATGCATGACCGATGCTCAGGGCGGCTTTTAGTTTCTGGCCGGGTCCTAAAATTCCTTCATAATCCCCGGCGACACTGACCAGCCCGGCATATACTCCGTTTGCCGGAATGACCTGTTTCGGGATTTTCATGTTCAAGGTTGGATATCCCATTTTTCTGCCTATGCCCCTGCCTTCGACGATTTTCTGCATTAACCTGTAGGGCCTGCCCAGGGCGGTTTCTGCATCGGCGACGTGGCCGTTTCCGAGCATATACCTTATTATGGTGCTGGAGACCCTGACATCCGGGCCGGTGAAAAGATTTATCTGTTGGGACGGGATTATCTCAACTTTCATCTGCATTTCGCGGCCGAGTTCCTTCAGTGTCGAAATGGAGCCGCTTCTTTGTGAACCGAAGTTGAAATCGTCACCTTCGAAAATGAAGGAAGGTTTTATCTCGTGAATTAGATATTTGTCGAAAAATTCAAAAGGAGATAGTTTCAAAAGCTCCTTATCGGTTTTAAGCAGGTACAGAAAATCCACGCCGAACTTTTCAAAGAGGTGTTTTTTATAAGGCAGAGGGGTCAGAATACCCGGTGCCTTTTGGGGCTTTAATATTTTTAGCGGGTGAGGTTCAAAAGAAAGAACCACAAAGGGCAGGCCTCTTTTCCGGGCTTGCTTTCTGGCTTCCGAAAATATTTTCTGATGGCCTATATGAAGGCCGTCAAAATTGCCGATAGACAGTACCGGGTTTTTCTTTACTTTTTGCGGAAAGGTGTATCTGTCGACGATTTCCATAAACGACATCACTCCATCGGATATTTCAAATTCCAGTTTTCTCTTATCTTATCCATTATTTTCAAAACTTCCAGTGTATCTTCATGAGGCAATATTTCGCTTTCCTGGCTGTTTTTGCGTATACATCTGTCTGCTTCCCTGACCTGAAAATACAGCCCATTGCCCTCGAAGGGGAATTCCAATTTCCGGGTTCTGCCATCAGAATTTGTAAGCCGGGCTCTTTGGGCACGGTAAAATTCCGGGCCTATTAATATGTTCCCTCCGTCACCGTATATTCTAATGTCCCGGGGGCCGTCGACCTGTACCGACAGGGTTATCACCGCCTGGCGTTTCTGCCCGAGATCAAGGATTATCCCGTCCTGCAGGTCGACACCTGTTTCTGCGGGTATAATCTGGGAAGCGATCCTGCAGGGTTTTGTCTGGAATATCATCTGCGCCATGGACAGAGCATAGACTCCGATATCAAGCAGTGCACCTCCCCCGAGGTCAGGGTTTAGTATTCTGTGTTTAGGGTCGTCGGGTGCCTTAATATTGAAATTGATATTCGCCGATCTTACCTTGCCGATCCCGCCTGAAGAAATTATACCTTTGACCTCTTTAATAAGCGGAAGGAACCTGGTCCACATTGCCTCCATTATAAAGAGGTCTTTTTCTTTTGCTTTTTCGATCATCTCCAGTCCCTGCCTGTGATTCATTGCAAAGGGCTTTTCGCAGAGGACGTTCTTTTTGTTTTTAATCGCAGTCAGGGTATTTTCATAATGGAAGGGATGGGGGGTGGCAATGTAAATCGCATCGATCTTATCCGATCCTGCCAGGTTTTCGTACGGCGAGAAGAAGTTGTTTATGTCGTGGCTTTCTGCGAATTTTTCGGCCTTTTCAAGCGAGCGGGAGGCAACGGCAGTCAATTCCGCATCTTCGACATGATTCAGAGCGGAGGCGAATTGATCGGCTATACCGCCTGTGCCGATTATTCCCCATTTGATCTTTTCTGTTTTTTTCATTCAAACTCCCATTTAAAATTATAACTGTATGTAATTTATCAGTTTACAGGAAAACTTCAATCTATTTATATTTATCCAGACAGTGGAGGATTTTAATTTGCAACTTGCACGGGAATATTTATAATTTTGAATTAAGTTTCTTAAATGAGGACCGGAAGATGAGTATTTTAAAGAAATTAAAACATATCGGCAGGGAACTGAGATCGCATGCTCCTTTTACTGTTTTCGGGGCACTGGCGGGACTTGCATTCATGCTGATCTTCAGGAACGCTTCGAAAAGCCAGGTGCATATTCTCTTCAGCATATTCCATCCCGGCCACGTGGTGTTAAGTGCCATGGTAACTGCATCCATGTTTGCCCTTCACAAGAAAAAGAGGAATTTTCTTGTTATCCTGGTCGTCGGCTACCTGGGGGCGATAGGAATAGTGACCTTGAGCGACAGCATTATACCATATTTCGGCGAAAGTATCCTGGGGGTCAATGTGCCGGTTCATTCAAAGATGCACCAAAAGGGCCATGAACATGAAATGGAACATGAAGACCGGCTTCATGATGAGGAAATTCACACACACGAACATGGTCATGATGAACACAAGGGCGGACTGCACCTCGGGTTTATAGAGGAATGGTACATCGTTAATCCGGCTGCGCTGCTGGGTATTCTGATCGCTTATTTTGCACCTCATACTAAGTTTCCGCATGCAGGGCACGTTTTGATAAGTACATGGGCATCATCATCGCATGTGCTCATGAATTTGCATAAGGATATCAGCATCTTGATACTTATCGGGATATTTGCTGTTCTGTTTATAGCAGTGTGGATACCATGCTGCATCAGCGATATAGTCTTTCCGCTGCTCTTATCAAAACCCGATGAAGAAATACATCACTGATATGAAAAAACGGATGCCTGATATGAAGAAAGATTTCTCCGTACCATATACTTTGTCCTTCCGAGCGCAGCGAATGCGGAGTCGAGGAATCTCTCCTTTTACTGCAACGTGCCGTTGGTTAAATTTTTAGACCTTCAAATATATCTCTACAACAATGCCGTTATCAACAGGATCAGAAAGATTGCCAGAAATATGTAGAACAATATCTTTGCAATGCCCGCCGCTGCCGCCGAAATTCCGCCGAACCCGAACACCGCCGCTATTATTGACACTATAAAAAACACCAGCGCCCATGTTAACAGTCCCATGGCACTACCTTTCCTGGTTTTTTAAGTACCCGAAACTAATCGGCTGCGTCTTCTATCCCCTCACCTGCAGCTTCGATATCTTCTCCTGCCCCTTCGATAGTATTGCAGCCGACAGCATTCAATAATAAAACTGCCAGCAGCAGGGCCAATCCGATCGTGATCAAATACCTCTTCATCTTTTATCCTTTCATTAAAATTAACCTTAACGGCCAACATCATAACACCTAACAACCCGGCACTTAATAGGGCATTTCAGGAAATGAACAATAGGGGAGTCTATTTAAAAGAAAGAACTATCATCCAGTAACACCTCCACTACACATTATTTCGCCCGGAGCAACAAAAGCCCCAACTCCTGCCATTTCGAGCGCAGTGTCAGCGAAATCAAGAAATCTTTTAACCTGCAAACCGTTATAAAACAGAAAACCTATCATAATCACCCGGCCATCCTAATCCGACGACAGCTATTCAAATCGCAGCGTGAGCCTCTGTCATTTCAACTGGAGTGAGCGGCAGCGAACGGAACGGAGAAATCTTTCATGCCCAAATCTAAAAATTAACATTAACTTTCTACCTCCCCCCGGCCTTCTTGAATCGAAGTCATTCATTCCGAACGAACGTGAGGAATCCACAAATCAGATATTAAGGTAAAATTAACTGCGAAAGCGATTCACAAATCCTAAAAAGCCGATTGCCAGGCAATCCGCCTCTACACCAATGTCAAGGTGAGCTTAAATTATCTACCGACTATTATCTATTTTCTATAAAGCTATGATCTATTTCAGGTGAGCTTAAAACAACTGATAACTTTGAACTTAAAACTAAAAACTACATAAAACGACAGCTGTCAGACGATAGAAATTAGACATTAGAGCTTAAAATGAAAAAGCAGAAAGGCGACTCTTAACCGAGCCGCCTTTTGTTTTTCTGCCCTCTTATATATGTCAAAAGCCGTATCAAAGTACAACGGCTGCGGTATTTGACGGTGTGGACTGACCGGCGGTATTTACTGCCTTTACCCTGTATTCCAGCTGAACGCCTTTTGGCTGATTTTCCAGGTGCACCTTTTTATCCAGGGTAGAAGCTGCAAGCTGCCATTCGCCGAAACTTCCCGACTGATCTGCCTGTCTTCTTTCGATGATGTAGTTTCTTACCGTAGCTGACCCGACTGCCGGTTTCTGCCAGTTGAGCCAGAGGTCATCTGTACCCTGTGCAATGCATTCAAGGTCATGTGGAAGGCTGGGAACCTGCGGGTCTGAGGGTTTCTGTCTGGGAGCCCATCCGATCTCATAGAGCTTATCGGGGTTGGCTGCCGCATCGACTTCCGCTTTTTTGAGCATGTTCTTCATGGCATCCTGGAGACTCTCCAGTGCATTCTGTTTTGATTCCGTGGCCAGAATGGACTGACTCTTTGCATTGCCCTGACTGTCCTTTGCCGTCTGATATGCATCTATCAGCGCATCGAGGAAAAGCGGATCGAGGCTTGGAAAGTCCTCTGAATGAGAACTGAGGCCGGCCTGAATACTCTGTGCAAGGGAAATGACTTCACTTTCTTTCTTGGGAAATTTCATTTTTTTCTCCTTCAATAAATTCATCTTCATTTTTCTCCTGCCCTTTGCAGGAAAGCATGCCAGCCTTATCGAAAATAAACAAACAGAAGTTAAAGCAAATCTAAATAAAAAGACATCAGAATCACACATAACGGCTTATCGGTACATAAAAGGGCAATTAAAAGCCATAAAAATTTTTTAATAACTTATTAAAACAAACCCTTAACATCCGATAACAGAAATTGACAAACGGTAAAGTAAACTTGATATGCCGTAAAGTAAACTTGAAAAACCATAAAGTAAGCTTGACATACGATAAAGTAAACTTGATATACGATAAAGTAAGCTTGAAAAACGACAAAGTAAATTTGAAAAACGATAAAGTAAGCTTGATATATGGCAAAGTAAATTCACTTTACGGCAAAGTAAACTTGAAATAAAGCATGTGAAGCTTGAAATATAACGTTTTAAGGTTGTAGTTTTAAGTTTTAAGTTAAAAGTTCACAGTTTAAAGTCCATAGTTTACAGTTTTAAGTAGAAAATTAACGGTTTTAAGTTTAGAATTGCCAAATAAAATTCTTGACTATTAATAGCGATAAGAATCGCAAAAGATATATTTAAATACCCTTGATTAAAAGACGCTAAGCTGGTACAATAAATGGCATTAAAGTAACTGTAGACCCCTTAGGTGCTATACACCCTGCAAATGATTAGATGATTAAGCGTATTGTCGAAATCTCGTCGGCAAGGACGCATTTAGCTGTAAAATACGATCAGCTGATTATAAAACAAGAGGGAACTGTAAAAGATTCTATCCCCATAGAGGATATGGGTATTCTTATTATCGATCATCAGGGAGTTACGTACACCCATTCTGTATTCACAAAACTTCTCAAAAACAATGCTGCTATTGTACTCTGCGCAAAAGATCACCACCCCACAGGCCTTTTCCTGCCCATCGAATCCAATTCCATACAAACCGAAAGATACCGACACCAGATCAATGCTAAACGACCTTTAAAAAAACGATTATGGAAACAGATCATAAAAGCAAAAATTAAACACCAGGCAAAAAACCTCGGAAAAAAACACAAAATCTATAAAGGCCTTATGAATTTAAGAAAGCAGGTACGCTCAGGCGACACCTCTAACATCGAAGCACAGGCATCAAGAAAATATTGGCCAAATATCTTCGATTTAGAAAATTTCAAAAGAAACCGTAATGGCCCGTATCCAAACAACCTTTTAAATTACGGCTACATGGTAATGAGGGCAGCTATTGCACGTTCTATTTGCTCTGCCGGCTTATTACCCTCCCTCGGCCTTCATCACCATAACCGATACAACGCCTTCTGCCTCGCAGATGACATCATGGAACCATTTAGAGGTTTCATTGAAGCCGAAGTCAAAAAGATAGTAAAAAAACAAAACCACGTAGAATATCTCGATCAGAGCACAAAAGCTGAATTACTCAAAATACTTCATAGAGAGATAAATATCTCGAATTTCAAAGGGCCTCTAACGGTCGGCCTACATAGAACTTCAGCATCATTACAGAGATGCTTTGAAGGAACTCAAGATAGAATGGATTTACCGAAATTATGCAGTTAAGTGGATACAGAGCCATGTGGATTTTTGCAATGTTCGATTTACCTACGGACACTAAAAAAGCAAGAAAAGACTATACCGATTTCAGAAAAAATCTTTTAAAAGACGGCTTTAAAATGCTACAATATTCTGTATATGTAAGGCATTGTTCAAGCGAGGAAAATGCCGATGTCCATTACAAAAGAATTAAATCATTCCTTCCACCTGATGGTGAGGTCAGGATACTTTCCATCACAGATAAGCAGTTTGGAAAAATGGCAGCTTTCTGGGGAAAAATGCGTAAACCTCCCGACAAAAAACCAAAACAGCTCCAATTCTTCTGATACAATCCACTTCCTAATTTGAGAGTGAAGGCAGCAGTTATAACTTGCTCTCATTTTCATATCTGATACAATGGCTGCTCCTATTATAGAGCAGTTCCCGCGTTATAACTTGCTCTCATTTTCATATCTGATACAATAAAAACGACAGTCAAAAACAACCCGCAGGTGTTATAACTTGCTCTCATTTTCATATCTGATACAATTACTATTGAATTTACACGACCAATGGCCGGGTTATAACTTGCTCTCATTTTCATATCTGATACAATAACAGTAAAACACATTATTTGCAGTGCACAGTTATAACTTGCTCTCATTTTCATATCTGATACAATTAGAAAAAAAGATTAACCTTGAACCTAAACGTTATAACTTGCTCTCATTTTCATATCTGATACAATATATTAGCATTTGACTCAGATATGTCGATGTTATAACTTGCTCTCATTTTCATATCTGATACAATGAGATCAAGTAATATCACCCGCACATATCGTTATAACTTGCTCTCATTTTCATATCTGATACAATTTGAACCCATTCTATATCCTCTTCAAGAATGTTATAACTTGCTCTCATTTTCATATCTGATACAATAAGACTGGAAAGATATCTAGTAAGTTCTTAGTTATAACTTGCTCTCATTTTCATATCTGATACAATACCACAAATCCGCAAGATTGAAAAAGAACAGTTATAACTTGCTCTCATTTTCATATCTGATACAATTCCATGATTATCGAGGCGGGTACAAACTACGTTATAACTTGCTCTCATTTTCATATCTGATACAATTTTTTTTAGAATGGGTTAAATATATGGAAGGTTATAACTTGCTCTCATTTTCATATCTGATACAATGGAAGAAAAGTTTGCAAAGAAAGCACGTAGGTTATAACTTGCTCTCATTTTCATATCTGATACAATTTGGCAGCTTTGCGAGTCTTAGCTTTTTTTGTTATAACTTGCTCTCATTTTCATATCTGATACAATTGACAATATTGGATATAACAAGTATGCAGAGTTATAACTTGCTCTCATTTTCATATCTGATACAATAAATAATTCATTGACTGTTGCTGCTGCTCAGTTATAACTTGCTCTCATTTTCATATCTGATACAATTGTAAAATATAAACAAGAAATTGGAAACACGTTATAACTTGCTCTCATTTTCATATCTGATACAATTGGCACTAAAATAAAAAAATGGTTAAAAAAGTTATAACTTGCTCTCATTTTCATATCTGATACAATGCTTATCAGATAAAGTTATACAGTGTAAGAAGTTAGGTGTGTTTTTATTTTGAAAAAATGCATCTTTGCGCATGAAATTTTTCCTTCAAACCTCGTTTTTATTTCCTCCCAAATCGATTTCCCAGCCTTTTTTCCTGCTTGATTTCTTTATAATTTCCCAACAGATCAGCAGAATATTTTCTTAGTTCTGCATTTCTATAGCTAGCTTCTTTTGCATTTTTGCCAGTTTTTTCGAAATCAGAACCATCCGGTTTTTTAAGACTTATTACCGATCGCGTGGCTCTTACGTAATCCACATAATACATTTTACCATCTAAACTGATAAGATCATCTTTAAAAAGAGAAAATTTAAAGTTTAAGTTATCATCTTTCACACTCGGCCAGTCTCTATATGCTGCACTGTTTTTATTAAGATACTTATTCGGAAGAGGCTTATTACTAAAAATATCCACTGAATATATAGGCACAACATAATTCTTACCTTTTTCGTCTACAAATACATCTGCCCTTACCATCTCTCCCATCTCCGCGTAGCCGCCGTTCACTTCTATAACACGTTTCTTAGATTCTTCTTTCTTTTTCAATACAGTTTCTTTATGAGCGGCACCTGTAACTTTATGCCTCTGCATCCTCGAAACGAACACATCCTCAACCGACTCCTCAATATCCATGCGAATATCATCCCAGGGTTTGAATTTATCCCTGCCGAAATGTTTGTACCAGTGCTTCCCCTTTTCCTCTATCTGCTTTGACAGATTAGATACAAGATAAACATGTCCATATGTAGAACAGGCCATAACCAGTGCATCAAGGGCATGATGAAGGTCATTTTCTTCCCTTATCTTGTTCAAACCCCACATGTGACGCAGAAAGGCAGTAATACTTCCGCTTCTGAGCTGAATCCTGCTGACTTCTTTGATATCATCCCTTCTGGACTTTGAAAAATCGAAATACTTCCTCAGGTAATCAGCAAAATGCTTTGCTGCATAACGCGTGTCATTAAGGTTCCTGCTTATAAATTCCTCTTTATCTTCCTCGGTAAGCTGTTTTCTTAACAAATTCCTCTTCTTGCCGTAAGGCAGAAGTACCATATTGTTAACCCTCAACTCAAACTCGTGCCATTTCTTCGGCCCCTGACTTTTATTTATCCACTCATAGGGAATTTGATTTCTCTTTTCCTGGTTGGCCTTTTGTGTACAAAGTACCTTATTATTTAAACTGTCATTGAAAGACCTGCTCATCGGAAGAATATGATCTATTTCGCAGTCATCCAAATGCACTTCATCTTCGACACCCGATTCATACAAAGTAATGGCCCTGTTGGTATAAGGACACCTGTAATTCTGCTGTCCTGCAAGTCTGAACTTAAGAAGATTCTGTCCTTTGAACGGATCGATACCGAATTCCTCGCACCTTTCAATAGCCGCCTGTTTCTCCTCTTGATACCTTCTTTGCTTATTCTCTATTTTTCTTTTATTTTTTTCACTTTTAGCGACATCGGTCGCCACTTCCACATGTATCTGGTCAATAGGATAATCATTCTGGTATTTTCTTATTATTGCATTCACCAGCTTTCTGGTCTGCGATATCACCCTGGCGACTACAGGATTATTCTCGAAAAATCCGCTGTAAGGCTTTAAGATAGGCTGCTTGTCGTATTCCTGGCCATTCAATCCCGCCTTTTCCTTTGCATCATTGAACAGATATCCTTTTTCCATGTGAACCAGCAGTTTTCTAATCGCTTGTTTGGAAAAATTGTGTACTTCCTTCATATTCATTGTCAGTACCGCTTCGATTAACTCTTCATCATTTATGCCGTTTCCGTTCAGATATTCTCTTCTGGTTTCATCGCTTTTGTGATAAACTAAAGCTTCAGCGATCGTATCCAACGTCTTAACGTCACTTGCAATTTCATCCCATTTTCCGTCATCGCAGTTTTTCTGGATGGTTTTTCTTATTTCATGATAGCCTTTTAATTCAACGAATGTATCCTTTTCGAACTGTTTTAAATATTTAGCTTCACTTCCCAATTCTGTTGCAGATTTGATGTATCCATTTAAATTACTGAATCTGTAATTGTTCGAAATGTTCAGACTCTTTCTTATATCTGAATAATATAAACTTATTTTTTTGGAATTTAATCTTCTCTTAGCTCTCCTTTTAAATAGCTGTTGGACATGTTCACCTATCGGTTTTATCTCTCCGGTCTCAATTTCCACCAGTTCAAGTTTATGTTTTGCGTTAAATTCCGGCCTTCCGTTTTTTACATCACAAGAAAGCTTTTTTTCATATTCCGGATTCTTCCCCCTGTAAGAGCACATGTTGAATCTTTTGTGCAATTCATCTTCAAGTCCAAGACACTTTCTTATTTGACTATATGTCACCTTATTTTTTTCGTATGCCAGTTCTGCTATTTTTGAAACTTGTTCTTCTTTCAATTCATTCGGTTCATTTCTTTTTCTTGTATTAACTATTTCCAGGGAATTCAAACGATTGAATAATTTAAACCTTTCTGCCGTATAACTTTTCCTCGGTGCGCATATCTTACCCGTAAATTCACATTTCTTCATCATCCTCTGGAGCTTTTCATCATCTATCCCCTTCTCGTACATCAATACCTCATCGATATATCTCTTCTTTAAAATGTCCTTTGCTTTTTCATTCCCAAATTCTTTTTGTCTTGCAAATATCTTTTCGATTTCATCTTTTAAAAGGCTTCTGTGTATGGAATTCTTATAATTGTTTTCTGAATTCCTTTTTCTTTTATTTTTTTTATTTGTCTGCTTGAATTCCTCGCAGAACATCTGGCCCACCGTCTCCCAGCCGCCTTTTTCCATCTTCTTTTGGACCCTGGCAAGACCTTTCTTAGCCTTCCCTTCTTCGCTGTTTTTGTCTCCCTCTTTCATTTCCTCGGCTTTGGTATGAAAATAAAATCCCCTGTGCTTTGCGATATGATACATTATCCTGAATAGCTCAAGGTCGGTAACCTTTTCCTCCAGTGCCCGATTCCTTACATGCCATATGTCCCACTTTTCTTCAGTGTCGCCTTTTTTAGGTTTAAGGTCTTTTTCTCTGCTGAAATCTTCTCCGATAAGACCATATTCCTTTGCTAGTCTTATCAGCCTTTTTAATCTTTGTGCCTTATGCCTTGTTGCTTTTCTTGCCCTGCGTGCCATACCCCGCTTAACTGCCAAACTTTTCTTTTGTCTGTCCTGTGGCACCTGGAAAGACCTGACACCGCAATCTATTATTTCACCTCCCTTTATCCTGTATTTTGTATACACATCCCCATTTGGTTTCTTATCTTCATATTTCTGTTCGTTCAGTTTAACTAATCCCCAACCCACTGAACCTATTCCGATATCGAGTCCTAAAACTATTCTTTCCTTATTCAATTTTTTCTCCTGCTTTTTACTTGAAATTTTTGAATATTATAATATATTTGGATATTGAGAGCAAGTTATAATAAATCTTCTTTACGAAGATGCGGAGTATTCCAATTTTGGTATCTCCTCAATATTATAACTGAAAAAGGAGCAGGATCACCTCCTGCTCCTTTCTTGTTTTTCTTTTTCTGCCTTCTTTTTCAGAAGATTGCGACGCAGATTTTCCACCAACCTCTCTCCCGCTGACATCCGGGACTCTTTGCGGTTCGATTTTTCCTTCCTGGATTTTTTGTCTTGTCGTTTCATATAAATTTTCCCTTAGCTTATCTATTTTATGACTATCTTTTAATAAGTATTGATTTTAAAAGAAATCAGGTTCTTTCAACCGCGTGGAATAGAATTCCACCCTACAACTCCAAACTAAAAACTTAAAACTAAAAACTGCTTTATTTTAGCTTTCCGGCTGTTTGGGATTTGGGGTCTGGGCTTTTGTTTCTTCTTCTTCCTTAGATTCCAGCTTGATCTCGATATCTTCTGCCGAACTTTCCCCCGGCTTTGGAGCTCAGCTTTGCCGGAAATATATTGTATGCAAGAATTCGTCGGTTCAAGTAATAAAGTTTTGTAAAAACATTTTTACGGATATTTTTAACGCATAAACATATTGTTTTTAATTGGCCCAGCCTTTTTTCTTTGCTTCTTTATAAAGTTCAGCCAGTTGTTCTGGAGTTACAAGTACCATATCGTCATTGAGTTTGTCGATGAGATATTTTTTAAGATCTTTCATACTTCCCAAAGTCCAGGCGTGAGCAAGGCAGTTTGCAAAGGCAGGGCGGTGGTTGCCGATCTGTTCTTTTATTTCTTTTATGACCCCTTTCGGGCCATGACTCCAGCCATTAACGCATCTGAAGACGGGCATACCATATTTTGTGTAAACAAGCTCATCATAGCCGCTCATGCCGGAATATCTGCCCATGTCAGCGAACATGGAATGCATTTCGGGTATGCCTTTTAGATATGGAGCGATAGCCTCATCGTCACCGCCGACTGTACGTACAGTAGATATATCAGTTTTTTCCATATATTTAGCTGTCCATTCAACGAAACCTTCAATGATGTCTTTTTTATTGAAAAATTTCGAAGCGTAGTCATCCGGTCTCATGTAGCCGATTCCCGAGACATCGGAAATAAATTCTGTATTGTGTGACGCATTTTCGTAATACCATTGCATAACGGCCGGCTGCAGGTCGATCATGGCAGGGCCGATGCCGAAAGAAAGGGGAAATTTGCCGTATAATGGGCTGTCGAAGAAATTTTTAAAGAAAAGTCTCCAGACATTTTCGTTGTCGCCGTCTGAATAAACAACCGCTATATAGATTTTATCCTTCTCGAGTTTCGGTGCTGGAGCTTGAGGTTTTTGATCAAGTGAATCTATCTTAACCCCGCTGGTGATGGATATATTTGCCAACCGGTCTGTGCATACGAGGCTCTTGCCGTAACCTCCACAGAAGCTGGTACCGCCGACTTCACCAAGACCTACTCCTTCACCTCCGGATGGGAAACCCAGCATAGCTGTGTTAGGCGGCATTTCTCTGAATATTTCCGCCATTACTTTCATTTCTGCAAGCGAGTCTGCTCCGGGCAGGACACTGTCTTTAGGTGCGGCTATCCAGAAAATAATCCCTTTCCATTGTATGTCATAAGCAAAAGCACCGCTTTGGAGCCAGGAAGGATGGATGATATCACAGAGATGATGATTGAGTCTGTTTTTATAATTGTACCATACCCACTGCATACCTTCTGCATAAGTGTCAAATTTTCCTCTCAGGTCTTTAAGTATAGGTATCTTTAATTTTGAAGCCAGTTTTTTTGAACATATTATAAGGTCTTCGCAGGCAGCGACATTTGCAGCGATGAGTTTTCCCCTGTAGAGTTTATCATCAGGGATAACTGCACCTTCGAAGGAAGAAGAGAACTTTTTAAATAGAGTTTTATAGTCACTGATGTATTCGTAGGATCTTATGTATCCCTTTTCCTTATGCCAATCAAGCCAGAACTGATCGTTTCTGTCACTGTAATTTAACCAGATTCGGGGTTTATCTCTGCTGGTCAGCCCTTGCAGGCAGGCAAGTGCTATTCTTTCGTCTTCTGATATGCGGTCCATTTTTACCACAAGCAGGTGTTTTGCAGGGGTTTTAGATTTCGGAAGAAATGTGTCACCCCATGGTCTGGGAGTTTCCTTACCTTTAAATCCTGAGGGAAGGGGATCGGGCATTTTTTCAGAATTCATTTTATCTAGCAGAGTTTTGTAATTGTCTTCGGTTATATCACCTTTTTTGTTAAGGCAATATGCTATACCTCTTACTATAACCTGTTTTAAAAAGAAGTTATCAGTTAATTCGAGTTGTTTTGCTGTCGGTCCCATCCAGATATCGACTGCCCCTTTGAAAAGGTCGCAATTGTGTTCAATTATTGCGGTTGCGGGGGCATAGTTATTGTTTTTTGTTTTTACTTCGACTATCGGGTATATTTTGTCTGAGGAGTCCAGGGTTTCGATGTTTAAGTATTGAAGCCTTTCATCTTTTCTTGGCAGGAATTTTGGCGGAAATTTAAGAACATTGTTTCTTTTGATTCTGACTTCGGTTGTACCGGGTGGAGGGTCCTTGAAATTGCCGGTGCCGATACCTTTTTCATCATGGTGAAGGTAATTGATATGTCCCTGATCTTCCCATCCATGTTTTGTCCTTTCTGCAGGGTGAGTAAATGGTATTCCGTTTACAACCAGACAGCCGCCATTTTTGTGAAACTTCCGTAGATTCTTATATCCAACCAGTGGAAAGGCATTTCCGTAGGTCATTACTATTACAGAAAAATTCTCGGTATTGAAAAATTCTGGATCTGCCATTTGATCTGCAGTGATCTCAACAGTATTAATGCCGTAAGGTTCTATCATCGATTTAACTTTATGACTCTGTAGTGACAATTGACCGGCAAAATTCATAAGCTCAGGTTCTACAACAATGGCAACCTTAGCAGATGAACCGAAAAGAATGTTGGATGAAAGTAAAATAATTAATACTGCAAAATACAGAAACGGATTTTTCTTGATCATTTTTAAATCCTTTTAATTTTGTGAAAGAAACACCTAGCATAAACAAACATAATACCATTTTAATGGAAAATTTTGTAAAAAATTTAAGGATGAGAAAAAAATATAAAACAAAAGCAAAATAATTACATGTTTAGTAATGCTGGCTGCGGATGATCGAAATGATAAGCCATATGCCGATTACTGCGGCGATGAGATAGCCGATTACGCCGAGAGTTTGGAGGGTGATAAGCCCGAGTATCATGCCGTCCTGAGCTACAAGCATGCTTGATCCTATGAGAAGTGCCGCGATTATCAGTGCGAAGCTGATCCTGTTCGAACCTTTATTGAAAGTATTGCTGAGTTCCTCGAGATGCTGATGATGGACGCGTATCTGGAATTTACCTTTTCGAAATTTGTTTATGATGCTGTTGACATCGTTTGGAAAATTAGAGATCATTCCGCCGGCATCCAGAAAAGCCTTTTTTGTGTCCTTATAAACCTGTTTGGGGTCAAGATCGCGAAGATGAAATTTCCTTGCATAGGGTTTGATATGGTCGAAGATGTTGAAATCGGGGTCAAGTCTTGTTGCGAGGTTTTCGGCGGTCATCATACATTTGAGCATAAGCGTAAACTGGGTAGGTGGTTTTACTTTATTTTTCCTAATGATATCGAAAGTCTGGCTTATGACCTTACTGAAAGGAATTTCTCTTAAAGGCATGCCGTGATATGTGTCCAGCATCAATTCTATGTCACGGCGCAGTTTTGTTTGATCGGTTTGATCATCGATCATTTCTTCGCGGTCAAGAGCTGATATGATGTTATCGGGCTGATTATCTGCAATTGCGATGATCATTTCCGTTAAGATTCTCCGATCACCTGAAGAAAGATGGGCAATCTGGCCGAAATCCAGAGGAGCAAGAACGTTTCCGGGAAGAATGAAAAAGTTGCCCGGGTGGGGGTCTGTATGGAAGAAACCGACTTCAAAAATCTGCTTTAGAACAAAATCCGCACCTCTTTTAGCGATTGTTTTCGGATCAAGTCCTGATTTCGAAAGTTTTTCGATTTTGCCCAGTTTGATGCCGTCAATATATTCCATTGTAAGTACGGATTCGGTACAGTATTCTTCGTAAACTTCGGGTACGTGAAAATCTTCGCTGTCTTTGAAAGTTTTTACAAATCTTAATTGGTTACGACATTCTTCTTTGAGGTCGGCTTCTCTCATGATGGCCTGGCCTAGTTCATCGAATATTTGCTTAGGATCAATTTCCTTGTTTTCAAAAATCAAATTTTTCAACAAGGTTGCAAAATCCGTAAGGATGCCTATTTCCGTCTCTATGGTTTCCATTACATTCGGACGTCTTACCTTTAGGACAACTTCTTTGCCGTCTTCGATAGTTGCCCGATGTACCTGTGCAATACTACCTGCAGCAAGCGGTTCTTTTTGAAAATCTGAAAAGTGTTTGTCGATGGGCTTGCCGAAATCTTTTTCGATCTGTTGAATTATGAGTTCGGAGTCATCTGGAGGGACTTCATCCTGCAGTTTTTCAAGTTCATCGGTGTATTCTTCGGAAACTAGGTCAGGTCTTGTGCTGAGGAATTGTCCCAGTTTTATGAAAGTGGGACCTAGTTCCTGCAATGCAAGTCTCAGACGAACAGGTCTTGAGTGTTTTTTTCTGACCTTTTCGGATTTTCTGAATTTACCGATGCTGAAGGATATAGTATCAGACAATTCCTCAAAACCGTATTTGGCCAGAACGGCTCCAATATGACGGTATCTTTTGAGACGTTTTAATCTGTCCTTTACTCTGAAAAAATGTTTTGACAATTTCCGCTATTCCTTCGATAGCAAGGTATCAAGTTTATTTTCAATTCTCTTGATATCTTCTTTAGTAGCCAGATCGAGTTTTTCGATGGTTTTCTTGATCTGCTTATCGATCATTTCTTCAAATTCAGAACGTGTTTTTTCAGCCTGATCAAGCATTTCCTGGACGAATTTGGGTTGATTTTCCCTTTTTTCCTTTCCCTTGTTTACATATTCATCAAAGATCTTTTCAGCTTTTTCCCTGGTCATTGACATTGCTCCGATTCCTGCAAACATCATTTTTTCGAAAGTATCAAGCATAGTTTTACTCCTCTTAAAAAATTTTATCATTTGTCATTATATCATTTTAACACTTATTTTTGTTGTTTTCAAGTTCAGAAATAATATAGAGTTACGAAACGGTTACAGTTTATTGTCATGCCAACAAAGATCTTTCTGTAAATTCGATGATGTTATCCATCATTTCTACTACTTTGGCAGGGTGTTTTCCTACAGCGGTTTCACCGGACAGCATAAGATAGTTAGATCCGTCCAGTACGGCATTGGCGACATCGCTGACTTCAGCTCTTGTTGGTCTGAGATTTTCAGTCATGGTTTCAAGCATCTGGGTTGCAGTAATTGCAGGCTTATCCTTGTAATTGCATTTTCTAATAATAGTTTTCTGCATGACTGGCACCTGATATATAGGCAATGACACGCCCATGTCACCCCTTGCGATCATAATACCGTCTGAATGTTCCAGAATTTCTTCAATATTATCGATTCCCCGACGGTTTTCGATCTTGGCTATGATTTTGGGTTGAAAATCGTATTTTTTAAGAAATTCTCTGATATTGATCAAATCCGCTTTGCTTCTGACAAAGGATTGTGCGACGAAATCGACATTATTATTAATGCCGATCTGTAAATCTGATTTATCTTTTTCTGTCAGCCCCTGGAATTTCAGATCCATATTTGGAATGTTTATTCCTTTATTTTCCTTAACGATGCCCGGGGTGATAACTTCAGCTTTTATGTGTTTTTGAGAGCTTTCTTTTACTTTTAAAGCAATATTTCCATCATCTATATAAATATAACATCCTTTTTTGATGCCGGTTAAGTCTCCGTGATAATCGAAAGGTATGATCGCTTTGTCTTCGGATATTTCGATGTTCCTCAGGTTTACTGTTTGCCCCTTTTTTAAGGAAATTTCTTTTTTGCCGGTGAAATTAAATTTTCCGATTCTTATCCTGTAACCTTCGAGGTCCTGAAGGATTTTTATTTGGTTTTCGTTTATTTTGTTAAGATTTTGTATTATATCGATATGTTTCTGGTGAGTTTCATGTTTTCCATGTGAAAAATTAAGCCTTGCTACATCCATGCCCCTATCAATCATTTTTTTTAAGATAGATTTGTCTCCGCTCGAAGGGCCTAATGTGCATATTATCTTTGTTTTAGGCATTTTAATTTAACCGATAAATAACTTTGTAAAGAAACATTTTAAATTTAAGTTTTTTGGTAATTGTTGTAAAATAAAAAAGTAAAAAGAGGAGTAGCAGATGAAAAAGAGATTTGTTTTGAGTTTGATTATTTTGATCATATCTTTTGCCGGCTGTAAAAAAGAGGAAAAAGAAATGAAAACTGATATGCCCATTAAAGAAATTAATTTGCAAAGTTATAAATGGGAAAATCGGCCTTTACTGATTTTTACAGAATCAGAAAAATCAAAGCTTTATCAGTCCCAGATGAAGGAGTTTGAGGGTAATGAAAGATGCATCGATGAGAGGGACATGATTTTGATAAGCATCTTTTCAAATGAAGAAGTGCAGATAGATAATAAAAAATATTTTTTAGACAACTACAATGAATTATTGAAAAAATTCAGTTTTGACAAGAGTGATTTTGCACTAATTCTCATAGGGAAGGACGGAACGGTAAAGCTTAAATCCGAAAAGCCGATTGAGGCCAATAAGATATTTGATCTTATTGACTCGATGCCGATGCGAAAAAGGGAAATGGAAAAGGATAAATAGCAAATAGCAGGGAAATTATGTATTGCAATTTCCATTAGTTTCATTAAGTTAAAAATAGAAGGGCGATACTTGGAATTTAAATAGGAAATGTTTAATCTGTAAGGGCTGTAGTTGTTAAAAAGATATATTTTAAATCTTACCGTTTTTGTTATTTTAGTTTTGATATTGCTTTCGGTTGTATCCGCTTTTATAGGCCCTGTACGAACCGAAGATATATTAAACACTTTTGTTTCGGCATCAATATGGATTATTTTTATAATATTTTCAGTGGCGGGTATTTTTCTTTTTAAGTCTATTTATAAAAGGCCGGCACTATTTGCAATTCATGTCGGTTTTGTTCTGATCATAATCGGGTCAATGTTCAATTCCAGAAAGGGACATGAGTTTCTCAAAAAGTTCGGCATTCATAAGGTTTTCGAAGGTAAGCAGGTTATACATGAAAGTGACAGCGAAAAAAGGGTGAGATTAAGAAGCGGAGATATTGAGGATCTTCCTTTTAAGATAAAACTGAAGAATTTCAGAATCGAACATTATCAGCCTTATGTTATATTCAGACCCAATCGACAAATGGAAATTGAGATAAAAGCCGTCAAGGGAAACAAAAGGGAAGTTTTGCCTGACGGTTCCATGCTGGAAGTTTTGAAAACTTACAAAAATTTTAAGATCGTTTCAGATGAAGAAAGAAAAGCGGTTGATTCAAACGAAACCGGGTATAATCCTGCTGTGAAGGTAAGGGTCACCAGTTCGGAGGGAATGTATTTCGATAGATTTTTGTTCTCCAAAAGAAGATGGCACGGAGATGATGGGAATTTCGAATTTTCCTATAAAACTCCGATCAGGGATTTTATAAGTGACATAGAAATAATTAAGCAGGGCGAGGTAGTAAAGAGCGAAAGTGTAGAAGTTAATCATCCTCTGCATTACGGCGGGTATCATTTTTATCAGTACAGCTATGACAGTGAGCAGGGTAGGTATACAGTTCTAAAAGTAGTTTCGGATACCGGCCTTTCTATTGTATACACAGGTTATATATTAATGGGACTGGGTATTGTATGGCAATTCTGGTTTAAAAAATTAATTTTTAAGAAATGATATGGAAATAAAGTTTACTATACAAGGTATTTTGATATACCAGACTATGACCTTTTATATTGCCGCTTTGGCTGCAGTGATGTTTAAATTTAAGAAACTCGGTATGGGGATTTTCGGTACCGGGTTTGTTATAGCTTTGGCTTCGGTTGTTTATCGCGGTTATGATGTTAGTCACTTTCCATTGAAGAATTTGTTTGAGGTATTTTTATTTCTGGGGATGCTTACGTTTCCCTTATCACTTTTTTATAAAAACTTTTTTGAAATAGATGAACCTGCCGGTGATATAGTTTTGGGACTGATAGTATTATTCCCGGCAGGTTTTGTTTTCAGCGGAGACCCTCAATATTTACCGCCTGCTCTTCAAAGCTGGTTATTTGTGCCGCATGTCGGCGTCTATATGCTGGCATATCTGATCTTAACCAAAGCAGCTATAACGGCAGGTAAGGGAATAATTTTGAATGCGAAAGAAGTATTCGAAAATTCAGCATATGACCTGGTCTGTCTGGGTTTTCCACTGTTGACTGCAGGGCTGATTTTAGGGAGTGTCTGGGGCAAGAAGGCCTGGGGGGATTACTGGAACTGGGATCCCAAGGAGATGTGGTCACTTGCTACCTGGCTGGTTTATGTGGGATATTTTCATTTTCGTTACCTAAATCCGAAAAGCAGGCATAAAGTTAAGTGCAGTTGGGTAATAGCAGGATTTATTTTTATATTACTTACGCTTTTATGGGTAAATTTGTCCAGACTTTTCCCCGGACTGCACAGCTATGCTAGTTTGCTTAATTATACAACGACTTTTATTTAAAAGCTGTTATTGAATTTCACCTTCGTCATCGTAATAGCAGGCGTCACTTTGAAATTTATACCACTGTTTTTCATATTCTTTTTGTTTTTCAAGAAAATCATAAATTTCTTTTATACCCTGATATGTCTCACTTTCATAAACGATGAGCGGAGCTTTTTTGTCTTCAGGTAGCTTTTCATCGTCTTTGCTTTCTACAGTAATTATTTTGTGGACGGTTTTGAGTGAATCCAGGGTGTCTTTTATATCCAGGCAGTCAGGGTCATTTTTTAATGCATAAAAGGTTATCATTGTTTCCTCCCTTTCTTTAGAAATATTAATTTTTATTTTCCAGTTTATTTATTGCCTCATGTTCTTTCATTGTTCTTTCGAACCAGGCCTCGTATTTTATTTTCATTTCTTTTAACTTTTCAGGGAACTGATCGGAAAGGTCATGTTTTTCGAACGGGTCAGTATCGATCCTGAAGAGTTGATAATCCGGCACCTCCTCGGGCATAGGAAAATCTGCAGGTGTATCCCATGAATTGAATTCTTTTATAGTCGGGCGATGGAGTTTCCATGGGCCTTGCCGCATAGCGCCGTTACTTTTAACTGTGGGACGGGTTTTGTTATATGTCCAAAAGCGAGTAAAGTTACTTACCGATTTCTTACCCTGAAGAACAGGTATAAAGTTGTAGCCGTCGATATCGATGTTTTTAGGCATTTTTATACCTGCAGCATTTATGAAGGTTGGGAACCAGTCTGCCATGTGCATAACTTCTGAGCAAGTTCCTGATTGTTTTCCGAATTTTTCCGGCCAGTGAATGAATGCAGGAATTCTTATTCCTCCTTCAGTCGTTAACCCCTTTTCACCAGCCAGATGATGATTAAAGCGGGTTTGGTCCATATCTTTATATGCACCGAAACGCGGTCCGTTGTCACTTGAAAAAACTAAAATGGAATTGTCATACAGTCCTTTTTTCTTAAGGTCTTTTATGATCTCACCTATTTTTTTATCCATTCTTGTGATCATGGCGTAAACGATTTCTGCACCTTCGGTCAAACCCTTATTTTTATAAGGCTCGATTTCTTCCTCAGGTGCCTGCAGTGGAAAATGCGGAGCAGTGTAAGCAAGGTACAAAAAGAATGGGTCATTTTTATGCCTGTCTATGAAATCAAGTGCTTCTTCAGTAAGGACATCGGTGCTGTATCTGCTTTCGGAAGGGTAGTTTTCTGTGTTTTTATGCATGGTATAATCATAAAAGTCACACCATCCGCCGGGTGCACAGATAGCCCATTCGTCGAACCCCATCGTTTTAATGCCTTTCGAGTTAAAATTGCCCATGTGCCATTTACCGATAGCGGTGGTGGCGTAACCTGCATCTCTTAAAAGGGCAGGGAAAAAGATGTTATCTTTCAGACTCGGTTCCTTGCCTTCTTTGGTCATTCGGGCACCGGTTCTGTAGGGATATTTTCCGGTGACAAAACATACCCGGGTCGGCATGCAAACCGGCCCGCCTGCATAATGCTGAGTAAGGACAATGGATTCGGAGGCGAGTTTGTCAAGGTTTGGTGTTTTGACAATATCATTGCCGAAAAAACCGAGGTCTCCATATCCGAGATCATCTGCCATTATCATTATTATGTTAGGCCTATTTTTTTGCTCCGGTTTTGCATTTAAAATTGATGATGAAAGAAAAGTGCTGCAGGCGGTAATTGATAAAGATTTTAGAAAAGCTCTGCGAGACTGCATTTAATTATCCTTTCTTTTTGAGATATTAATAAAAACTAGATTATAAAATTTCTGTCTGCCTTTTCAAGAGTTGATAATTAATTTCTTTGGGGATAGTAGGCTGCAAAGGGGTTATAAAAAGGTTTTTTAAATTTTAACAAAACTGCTCCGCCCGGGTTTAAAGTAATTGTTATTTTTTGGGTGTTTGGTTGTTCAGATATTTTAGAGTTGTGGGTCTTGAGTATCTTTGCCGGGTTCATTATTATTTCTGTTTTCATTTTGATGTTATCATTTACCAGCAGGAAAATTTTGTGGGATTTTTTTGTGAAGATACCGATCAGTATATCAAAATTTCCTTTTTCTATATTTAAAGCGGCTTCGATTTTTCCTGATATCAGTTTGCCATCTACAAAGCGAGCAAAAGAAACATTTTCCCAGCCGTTAAGACGATTTGCCCAATTTTTAACTGTTTTATTGGCATTTTGGACATAATAATACATATCGTTTTTATTTCCGTTCGTGTCGAGCATTGCGTGGTGGTGTACCTGTTTTGCCAGGGCTGGAGCATCTTCAGGCAGATCAGAGGGCGGGGCAGGAGGGTTCCAGTAAGTGAACCACAGGATGCCCTTTGCACCGTAGGCCATTGCTGAAAATGCCTGCCAGTAAATTTCCTGTTGATTAGGTACTCTCATAAATCCATGAAGTCCTTCGCTTTGAATGAAAAGCCAGAAGGGGATGTCTGCCTTTTGTGATAATTCGCGATTGATTTCGAGGTCATCATACCAGCCGGGGTTTACGACGTTTTTTTCCCATAAGGGGTAATGGTCGTAGCATAGGATTGAAGGGCGGACTGTCTGGACGTATTTTTTTACGTATTCGTAATAGGAGGAGGTTCCCAGTTCATCGGATGGTGTTGTGCCGAGTTGCTGACCGGTGGCATAACTGGGGAACAGATTTACGAATATAGGGGTTTGAGGATCGTATTTTTTTATCCATTTTTTTACTGTTGCGATACGTTCGAAGAGTTCTGCGTTGGGTTCATCCTTCAGGCCATAAGCTGCAAGGGCAGGGTGCCCCTTGTATTGAAATACCGCTTCTTTTACTATTGATTCATTTAGAGAAATATTTTTATTTGAAACCATCTCATAGAGTTTTTTGTCGATGGGAATTACCTTCATGTCGAATTTATGGGCCATGTCGAGGAGTTTGAGATTGTGTCTGCCTGAATGGATGTTCCAGAAGATGAGCAAGTCGAGTCCGGCCTCTTTCATGATTTTGAAATTTTCGTCAGTGAAATGCTTCGGGGATGGGCCGTGAAAGGCTCCTGTGACGAACCCTTCGGTTATCTTTTCCGAAGTTAGCCGGGTATCTTTACAGCCCGGAAAAGCCGAAAATATTGAAATTAACAGTAATAAAATTATTTTTTTCATATCATTTTGTCAATTCTATGATCCGGGAAGAATTTTTAAATCCTCAACAAATTCATTGATTTTGAATTTTCCCTGCTCAGGTGTTTTAATCTTTTCCCCGAGGATATTGAGATTCTTTATAGTGACGTTTTCTATTTTATGGTTTTTATTAAGACCCTGAAAATTCGATTCCGGAAAGGGCCCGTCCAATACTGAAATGTTTTTGTAATTTACATTCTTAATGTGTCCGGGTTCGGGGTCTGATGACCAGTGAGTGGTTCGTATAATTAACTCGATCAGTCCTGCACGTGCATCTTCTACACGTATATCTTCATATAGAACATTACTGACTTCTCCCCGGTCATTTGGGTTGATTGTCATTACATCTCTGGCTGCAATATTATGGATGACATCGCAATTTCGGAAAGTAATGCCCCTGATCTTTTTTGCTCTGGTTTCATATGTTACACCAAGTGACACACCCCAGTCATTCCATATAACACAATCCTCGAAAACTATATTCTTATTTAAATGATCGGGGGCGTTCGGATCGAAAGATTTCACTACCAGGGCATCATCGAATGTTCTCAAGAAGCAATCGGATACCTTGCAGTCCCTTGAGTCAAGGATATCGAAGCCATCTGAATTATATCGCCAGCAACCGATGAGTTTTATGTCTTCCATGATTACGTTCTGGCACCACCTTGGTACTGCCGCCCAGACATGAGGGTTTCGCAGGATAATACCGGATACCTTAATTCCGTTACATCGCTGAAAAGAAAGCATGGTTCGCTGTTCTTCTCTTTTTATCCTGCTTGCATCCAATATTCCTCTGCCCAGGATCTTTACGTTTTCTGCATCGTCGGCTGTTATTCCTCCATATACTACTGCCCCTCCTGCGATATAGACAGTCTGGTTATCTTTCAATTTAATTCTGTCAGGATTATGAATGCCGGGGCCGAAGTAGTTGACATTGGGGTCATTTTTTGCTACATCAAAGTTTTGCGGTTCTGATGAAAATAAATGGAGGGCATGGTGAATACCGTTAACTTCTACGGTGATCTTGGATGGTTGACTAAGTGTGAAACTGATCTTGTTTTCCTCAACTTTCGGCTCAATATCAAGTGAAAGGGGGCGTATAACTACATCATCAATATCCCTGGTACTTGTAACCTCCACTTTTGCAGGTTCTTTCTGATCCCAGTATGCAAAGCCGGCGAGTTCAGTCTGATCCTTGGGTCTTTGATAGCCAGGCCAGACCTGATTTTCCGGTCTTTCCGAAACGCGACACTGATAAACGAAGACGTCCTCGCCGTTCACCTTTAGCGAGTACATATCAAAAGCTGGTTCACCTTCAGGTGCAGGATAATTGATAATCTTAGTTTCCTTACACCCGCTGAAGATTAAAAGACTAAATAAAATTAATGTTATTTTTGTTAAATTTTTCATTTTATCCCCTTATTAAAATTTAAGTTTTTCTTATAATTCCCCGGACCATACTTATTATTCCGAAAATTACCATAAATCCACCTGCTGCATAATCGATTTTAACCTGTTTTTGGGTAAGTTCTGCAACCATCGGTGTCAGCAGGATCAGTATTCCTATCAATGTAAGTATCACTCCATTTGGAAGGGCAATATCTAATTTGTATTTTTCTTCTTCGGACATTTATTTCCCTTGCTACATAAAATAATAAATCCAGATTATATAAACGCTTATCATAGCGACCAGTAACAGCATGGAAACTATAATAATTTTTTTTGACCATTGTGAAGTAATATCCATTTTAGTCCATGTCTCTTTTTTGCGTCCTCCCGTTAACAGGCTGATCAGATAGGTTACCAGGAAAGTCAGGATGAAGGTGGTCATTGCCCTGAAATAAAGCGTCTGTTCTGCAACAGCCTCAAGATATCCCATGCCAGAAAGGATGACCAGTACAACTGCTGTAATGATTCCCGTGGTCAGTCCGGCTTTTGCTCCGTGATGGTTTGTAGATCTCATTACTGCACCTGCAAGGGTTATACCTCCGAAAGGGGGCATGATGGTAGCTAGAATAGAAATTGCAAAAAGCATCATTCCTTCCTCTGCGAAGCTGATTACAACAGCAGTACTTATAGCAAGGAAGGTAAAAATGACACCTGCTATTTTGGAAATTTTCACATAATGTTTTTCTGAAGCCTTGTGTTTTATGAGTCTTTTATAAATCGAAGATGTAAACATAGTGCAGAAGGCGTTGATCTGGGAGTCGGCACTTGAGAAAAAACCGGCTACCAGGCCAACTATTGTCAGGCCGTATAATCCGCTGGGAAGATATTTCTGTATTAAATTGGGCATGGCGTAATCGGGATTTTTGATATTAGGGAAGAAATGTATTGCCGCAAGTGCCGGTATGCTTACTAAAAAGGGCAAAAGTATTGAAAGCCAGAAAGAAGCACCGATATAGCTTATAGATGCATTATCTTCATCGGAGGTTGAAAGGGGTCTTTGGACGACTTGAGCTTCCGTTGACCAGTAACTCAGGCCCATGAAAAATGCACCGATCATCATAACAAAATAATTTCCGAATGGTGTGTCATTTGCAAATACAAATGCCTTTTCAGCAGGTAGAACTTCTGCAAGTCCTGCCAGTCCTCCGATATCATTCCATGCGGCAAAGCTTATGAATACGAATGGAAAGAACATGAAGAATATCTGCAGGACATCAGTTGCCACAACGGCACCAAAGCCACCCATCAGTGTGTATACTGCAGCGATAATGCTCAAAAGTACTATCGAATAATATAAATTCCATCCGACCAGGGAATGAAGAACGAAAGCACCTCCGTAGATGTATAATCCGAGATTAAAAAGCATCCAGATGAAAGCCCATATAAGGCTGTAAGATATGCCAACTGCAGGGCAGTATCTTTTTTCCAGCCATTCACCCAGTGAATAAACGCTGATTCGGCGCATTTTAGGCACTATAAAAAGTGCGACCAGAAGAAGAGCAAATCCTATGGGCATCATGCCGTTTGCAACGTATATTACGCCGAAGGCATATGCCATGCCAGCACCGCCTATGAAGTCATTTACATTCAAATTGGTTGCTACGGTGGATAAGGATGCTATAAAGCCGGGAACTTTCCTGCCGGCAAGAAATGACGTTTCCATGGTGTCAGAAGCTTTTCTTAGCTTAAAACCCCAGTAGATTACACCTGTTATAAAGACCAGCAGCATCAGCCACTCAGTCCATAATAGACCGGTTCCTTCCATGGTTATTTTCTTTATAAAAATATAATTGACTTCTATCGTGCACTCGAGTACAAAATTAAATAATATACGGAGAAAATCAAGTAAATATTTTCAAAAGGAATGAAATTGGGTTTGGATAAAGGAATAATTTCAGAGAAAGCGAAATGGATATGGACTTCAGAGGATAAAAGAGAATACAACAGGTTCGTTCTTTTTCGTAAAACTTTCGATATAGAAAAGTTTGATAATGCATACCTGAAAATAACTGCAGACAGCCGGTATGAGGTATTTATAAATAGTAAATGGATTGGTAACGGTCCGATACGTTCCTGGGTCGAGCCGTGGTATGTGGACAGCTACAATATCGAGGAATATCTACAGCCGGGGAAAAATGTAGTTGCTATACAGGTTAATCATTACGGCATGAGCATAAACCAGTATTTGTTGTCAGAAGCAGGTCTATTAGCAGAAATCGAGATTGATAATCAAAAGATCATAACGGATTCCTCATGGAAATGTGCTTTCAATGATGCTTTTACCTGGCCGACCCCGCAGCTTTCTGCACTTCAGCCCTGGGAAGAGCAATTCGATGGAAGAGACAAGTTTTATTTTCCTTCAGACTGGCGGGATGTTTCTTTTGATGATTCTTCGTGGAATAATTCTACTGAGAAGATGGTTGCATATGAAAAGCCGCACGCAGATTTAAAGCCAAGGCCTATTCCTTTTCTGACAAGGGACTATAAATTACCTGTCAAAGTTATGAAAACTGAAGTGGTAAAAACAGCTGATTATCTATGGTCTTTGAATTTAAGAACCTGCGGCAGAGAAAAGACACCCGGAACTACGGTTTACCGCAGTTTGATCGCCCATACAAATATTTACAGTGAGAGTGAACAGGAAATAGAAGTTCAGGACCCTCACGAGTTAAGTGTATGGCCTAGTACGGTGTGGAATCTGAACGGCAAAAAAATACTGGAAAACGTCAGCAGATTCGATGATCAGATAATGAGTTGGGGCGACAGCAGGACAGTCAAGGTAAAAATAAACAAAGGTTGGAACAGTCTGACCGCAAAGCTTCTGGGAACTTCTATAGTTCCCAGGGCAATAATTTCAATCAGGGCGGGAAAACCGGTAAAATTTTCACATTTAAAAAAACTTGAAGCTATGTCAGCAAGGCCCTGGATTATTGCAGGCCCGTTCAGCCCTACAGAAGAAAAACTGCAGGAATTGAGAAAAAGCATGCCTGATCTGGAAATTCCGGTCGATATCCATCCGGATGCAAACCAGGAAGCATTAAAATCAATTTGGGAAAGATGTGAATTGACTGATGATGATTTAAGTCTTGATTATGTTAATCGAATTGAAGATGAACAGATAGATAAAGAAAATGTTTTCGCTTTGTGCTTATCCGAAAAAGTCTGCGATGAAAAACCTGATATTAAAAATTTTGAAAAAATTACCCAAAACGAGGGAACTACAATAATAAATCCTGCCGGAAAAGGCGATGTCAGATTAATGCTTGATTTTGGTAATGAAATTGTAGGTTATCATGAATTTGAGATCGAAGCGCCGAAAGGTACAGTGCTGGATTTTAATCTGTTTGAATTTATTCAGCCGGACGGGCGGATAAATCTCTGTGAAGGAATGAATAATAACTTTCGTTATATCTGCAGAGAAGGCTGGCAAAAATACAGGACTCATTTCAGGCGGGGGTTCAGATATGCTTATATGAGCATCAGGGATTTTGACCGACCAATCAAAATAAATAATATTAAAACTATAGAAAGCACCTATCCGTTTCAGAAAAGAGGGAGATATGAATGTTCTGATAACAAGTTAAATAAGATATGGGAAGCGGGTGTTCAAAGTGTCAAGTGCTGCAGTGAAGATACTTATACGGACTGTCCTTCTTATGAGCAGGCTTACTGGGTTGGAGATGCCAGGAATGAAGCACTGGTTGATCTTATAGTTAATGGTGACCCGAGATTAAGTGACAGGTGTCTTGAGCTGGCCGGGCAAAGTCTTGAAAGATCAGAAATCGTAGAGGCAATGGTGCCGGGGGTGTGGAGAGTTTTGATACCTGCATGGACTTTTTTGTGGATGCGATGGATATCTGAACACTATCAGCTAACAGGTGATGATAATTTTGCAGAAAAAATCCTCGAATATTTAAAAAACAATATTGAAGGAATTAAAAAACATATAAATGATAAAGGGCTTTTCCATTTGGTTGCCTGGAACCTGTTTGACTGGGCTCCTATGGATACTCCACCTGACGGCACCGCGACACACAACAACTGCACGCTGGTTCTTGCTTTAAATGAATGCTCTGATTTTGCAGAACTGATCGGTGAGGGTGAATATTCAAAAAAGTGGCGAGTGCTTGCAGATTCAATCAAAAGGGCGGTAAATGAGCATATGTGGTCTGATGAGAAGAAGGCATATTACGACTGCATTCATGCTGACGGTACACCGAGTGAGGTATTCAGTCAGCAAACTCATGTCGCAGCCTACATCTCGGAAGTAGCTCAAGGCCAGAGAAAGGAAAGGGCACGATCTATTATTGAAAAAGCTCCTGAAGGATTTGTTAAAGCGGGTAGTCCTTTCTTCATGTTTTTTATACTGGAGGTTTTTACAAAAGAAGGGAAGTTCGAAGAAATGGTAAAAGTGATCAAAGAATACTGGGGAAAACAGATAGATGCGGGTGCAACTACATTCTGGGAAATGTACACTGAAGAAGCCGACCGGCTTACAAGAAGTCATTGTCACGGCTGGTCTGCTGCTCCTAGCTTCTTTTTATCGAGTTATATTCTGGGTGTTCTGGCTGAAGAGCCGGGATTTGAAAAAATCAAATTAGCTCCCAAAATTGCAGGGCTGAGATGGGCAAAGGGTGTTGTTCCGATTCCTAATGGTGATGTGAGAGTTTCATGGGAAGATAAAAGTGATATATGGTATTTGAAAGTGGAACTGCCTGAGAAAATCCCGGCTGAGATCGAATTGCCTTTAGAAGGAAGGGTTGAAATTTTAGAAGGGGATGCAGAAGTAAAGAAAGGGGTGGAGGTTGAGGCGAAATTAATAATGAAAGATCGAAAAATCATTTTGAAAATTCACAAAGGATAAGAAATGAGGAAGTTAAGATATAACTTTAAAGTGCTTTTTATATTATCATTTTTGTTTTTTGCATTTAGCGGGTGTTGCGAAAAGCAAACTTCAAATAATAATTTACTTCCTGGCGGAAATTCTACAAACTTATATGATTTTGAAAATCAGGCTAAGACTTACAGAGCAAGCAGTGCAGATCCTGAATGGCAGAACGGCAACGCAGACAGCAGAAGGGTTGACCCCGGCGAGACTCTGGTTCTTGCAGATATAAAAGTACCTGGGCAGATAAATCATATCTGGTCAACAATTGCTGTCTTTCATCGTTACTATCCAAGACACCTTATATTGAGAATTTATTGGGATGGCAGCAAGGAGCCGGCGGTCGAAGCACCGATAGGGGATTTCTTTGCGGTCGGTCACGGAATGTTGAAAGATGTTAATTCTGAAATGGTGGCAAACAGTTCTTACGGCAGGTCATACAACTGCTACTGGAAAATGCCTTTTAGAAAAAATGCAAGGGTAACGGTGACTAATGATTCAGATAAGCCGATTACGGGGTTTTTCTGGTATATAGATTATCAGAAGATGGACATTGCTGAGGGTACACCATATTTTTATGCACGATACAGGCAGGAAAATCCGGTAGACCCTGACAATGATTATTTAATATTCGATGGAGAAGGTAAGGGTTTTTATGTGGGAACAGTTATGTCAGTGAGGATGAGCATGCCGGGCTGGTTCGGTGAAGGTGACGACAGGTTTTACATTGACGGTTCTGATGAGCCGGTTTTAAAAGGCACCGGAACGGAGGATTATTTTTGCGATGCGTGGGGCTTTCGTGAACTGAATCGTCCCTATTACGGAATAAGCGTATGGGAAGGCATGGTGACAGGTGGCAGATGTACTGCTTACAGGTGGCACATCTATGCCCCCATCTATTTCGATAAATCTCTTAAATTCACAATAGAGCACAAAGGAAATACTTACGATCCAAATGACCAAATGATTTCAGGTTACACATCCAAAAGGCCGGATTTTTATTCGTCAGTGGCGTTCTGGTATCAGACAGGTGAACCTAAACAGTTTGGTGCAATTCCACCTGTTGAAAAAAGGCTTCCTGAGTATACTGTTCTAGAGGCAGAAAAGATAATCGATGTTTCAAAAAATCCGGAATTGACCATCGAACCATCTATTGCATACAGCGGAGGAAGCTGCGTGCAATTTGCCATCAAAGAAGTTGGCGGGACTATGGAGTTTACATTCGATATTGAAGAAGAAGGTAAATATGCAGTTTTTTTGGGGATCATAAGGTTTGTCTGGGGTGGCATTTACGACATATATCTTGACGATAGACTGATACGCAGTTTTGATTCCTATTGTGAGCATTCACCGACTATTGATTTGAAACTTGGACATGTTCAGAATCTGAAAAAGGGAAAACATGTCTTAAAGCTTGTTTGTACAGGATCAAATGACCTTTCTTTTGCAGGTAATAAGAAAGGATACTATTTGAGGCTGGATTACCTGGCATTTGAAAAAGTAGGCATAAATTGGGGAAATTGAAATGAAAAAGAAAAGAATTGAACTAGTTATTTTATTAATGTTGGCCATTTTATTTAGCAATGCTTTTGGATTGGATAACGGCAGGGCGAAACTGCCTCCAATGGGTTGGAATAATTACTATACCACCGGAGTGTATCCTACGCAAAAATATATCCGTGAAACAGCTGATGTTCTGGTCGAATCCGGACTTTCGGAGCTTGGGTATAAAATAGTCGGGATTGATTCCAACTGGATGAAGGGACAAAGAGACCCAAATACCGGAGATTTGCAGTACAAAGATGATATGAATGTTAAAGAATTGTCATCTTACATCAAAAGCTTTGGCCTGGTTCCGGGCCTCTACACAGATATAGGACCGACTGGTTGCGGAGCCCCGCTTGGAAGTTACGGAAACTATGAAAAAGATGCAGAAAAATTTTTGGAGTGGGGATTCGAGTTTCTCAAAATTGATGCTTGCGGTGGGTGTCCGGAAAAACATCCTTCAGTCTGCTATAAGGAATTTTGCGAAGCAATTGGCGGTAGATTAACCATCAATATCTGCTGCTGGGGTCATTATAATGTTAATTACTGGGGTTATAAGTATGGCAATACCTGGCGTTCCGGGCCGGATGTTTCAGCGTTAGTTAACTACATAACATGGCAGGATGTGATTAGGAATATCGATTTTAATTACTGTCCCGAAGTACAGATGCCGGGGCTTTTAACGACCCGGATTATCTTTTGATAGGTGAAAATAAAGATGGCGAAAGTTTCGGGCTTACGCGAACAGAAGAGAAGTCTTATTTTTCAATGTGGTGTGTCATGGGTGCCCCATTATTCCTGGGTACAAATCTCACTCAAATGAGTGACGAAACCTTTAGTATAATTTCAAATGAAGAGCTTATTAAAGTTGACCAGGATCCGCTTGGGCTACAGGCGGTGAAAGTTGCGGATGAAGATGATTTACAGGTGTGGTGCAAAAGATTAGAGGGTGAAGGCAGAAGAGCAGTTGTATTATTTAACCGATCAGAAAAATCTGCTGCTATCACTGCTGATTTTACGGATTTGGGATTGCAAGGGAAAGTTAAAGTTCGTGATCTCTGGTTGCATCAGGATAGGGGGGAATTCGACGGGAGTTATACTGCCAGTGTGCTTCCGCATGGGGTTGTAGCATTGCTGGTCAAAGGTGAAGAAAGAGCAGCTCATGATATATATTTGAGTGACGTTTTCTTTGAGGTTATTGAGAACGGAAAAGATTTCGAGCCTGTTAGAAAAGACGAGAGCCCTTTTGACAGAAGACCGATCTGGATAGGTGACGATAAGATATATTCCAAGGGACTTTGCGTGAAAACCCCTTCCGTTATCAGGGTAAGTCTTGATGGAAAATATGACAAGTTCAAAAGTGACATAGGTGTTGACTATCCTGCTTTCAGGCCGGGAGGCCAAGCCGTTTTTCAAATATATCTTGATAGAAAGAAAGTCTATGACAGCGGTTTGATGACTACTGACACCCCTAAAAAACAATTGAACATTGATGTTTCTGGCGGAAATATTCTGAGGTTGGTAGTGATTAGTGTAAAAGATGAAGATACCGGTAAAGCCAAAAAAGATGAGATTCCTACCATTGTTGTGCAAGATCAAAATTCTGAAGGATTTTCGACCTGGGCTGACTGGGCTGATGCTAAATTAATTGCTGCAGAAAAAGAGGCTATTAGATGAAAAGGTTGCTGCGTTTAATTGCATATTTTATCTGTATTTCAGGGGTGTTTATGGCCAGTGACAAAGAGTGTGTGAAGTATCCGCAGATCGGAGTTGATACGGCAGGAGTTTTTTTTCTACGTCATAACGATTTTCAGAAAGAAGGCTGGTATTTCGATGCATACGGCAGGGCCCTTAATCAACTTGGCGCAGAGTTTATTGTTGAGCATTACATTGAACTGGCGACTGGAGGAAGTTTTCAGAAAAATTTAAAAGGAACTTTAGAAAAGCTTAATGAATACAATGAGTTTCTAGAAAAGAATAAACTAGAATTTCTATGGACGACTGAGCCTGCAAACTGGAACAAAAGTTTTGAATTTAGGCCGGGGCAGAATTTATATGAGCTGGACCCTAATGTACATTATATGAAATTGCCTCAAGAGATTTTAAAAAAGAAGCCGGAGACTATGATAGGCGTAGTTTACGATGAGCTTGAGCATACTCAAATAACTAACCATCAGTTTATATCACCAAAGGACCATTATACCATTCCGTCAATTGCTTACACAACTGGTAAGTCTTGGGAAGATTCATATGAAGCTTTATTTGAAAATCTTTTAAAAATACGATTGTACCATGATAAATATGATACATCAGTAGTTTGGGAACCAGTTTGGCCGGTAATGCATCACATTTTTGCAAGAGCGGGATGGATATTATGTCCTAAGTTTCTAAAAGAAAGCTGGAATCCGGTAGTTGCCTCAATGGCTCTTGGAGCAGTCATCGAATATGAAGATAAGGTTGGCGGGTTCTGGATTACCCCAGATCTCTGGTTTCGAAGTGACTATCCGGGACATAGTGTTGAAGCTCTGAAAAGTGCCTTGGTATCAGGTCACTGGCTTGGAGCGGAAAAGATGTATGTCGAAAATCTTGATTATGTTCATACTGGAACCGAACCGAACGATTGGGGTGAGGTTGACCTGGACAAAATTAAACTTGCATCAAATCATCGTGATGCTAATGGTTCTTTTGGTTCATTAGTAGGTTTTTTGAATGATAAAGAATTTAAACTAACTTCATATGGCCAGGCTTTTAAGTGGTATGCAAAAGAATATCGCTTCGAAAATCCACGCTCGTATACTTGGCGGGATGTGAAATGTAAAGTTGCTATTGTACGTTTTCCTGATTCAGATTGGGGCCAGAGGGAAGAAGGATTTTTCCGTGAAAATCTATTAGGGTCAACTGATAAAAAGGCAAATGAAAATACAGAGGCATGGTTTAAGATATGGCATCTTTTATCAAACGGTACTATCCCTGTTACTGGTATTTCCTTTAATTCACATCATATTCAGGATTGGCCAGCTCGCTTTTTTTGCCCTATGCCACCGGTTTTAGTTTTTGATCACCGTATAGGGGACCATAGGCCAGATTTTGATTTTAGAGAGGCTGATATTATATATTTGACCGGGGTTAAGGTTACCTTGGCAACTCAAGAATTGATAGCTAAAAAAGTAAAGCAAGGGATTACTTGCATTTCTTTGTCGCATTTGGTTCCTCAATATATAAGAGATCAATACTTTTGTAGTAGTGAAATTACATCCGTGATAAAAGATGGAAAAGGCAAATGGATTGTCACCAGAGATTTTCTTGACGCAAAAGCTGTTGAAGCAATCAAGGCTTATCTTCCACCTGATGATGAATGGCAATTTATATTCAACGATGCTATGGTGATTTTTAAAAAAGATAAGTTGGTAGAAGATAGAATAAACTTCTTAAAAAAGAGTTTTTGATTTTTGAGGTTAAACATGAATAAAAAGAATGCAACACTAGTTTTTGTAATGTGTTTTTCATTTCTTTTGTCAGGATTTTCTGCACCAAACTGGAATAGAGATAAAAAACCAATTCTTAAAAATTTTCTGAATATGTACAATCCCTGCATTGTAAAAACTAGTGGGGAATATCCTTATAAAATGTGGTTTTTTGGATGGGTGACAGAGATATGCAATCCTGGATATGCCGGTTGTGATGCAATTTTTCATGCCAGAAGCAAAAATTTAAAAGAGTGGGAAGTTTATTCAGGAAATGGAAAATGGGATAGCACTATGGACCCAAATTTGTGGGTGCCGGTAATAGAAGCTTCAGATAAATGGTATGACAACTGGCATAATGAAGATCCCTCTGTAGTACTGCACAGAGGAAAATACTACATGGCCTATAGTGCCACCTCTAAACCTTTCAAAAAAACAGCAGGGTATTTTGCTTCTATGGTCTGCTGCATAATGGGGGCTGTTTCGGAAGATGGCATTCACTGGCAAAAATCAGCTGGACCTCTTCTAATAAATGAGATGGACAGAATGAATCCTTCAGATATGCCGGGCAGGATAGGTGACTTTCACAGACCTTCTCTCATACGGGAAAACAGCAAATGGAAAATGTGGTTTGATTACATGAAAGGGCGAACGGTTTATATGGGTTATTCTGAAAATGACGGTGACTTTATGAAAGGTGAATTTGTAATAGAGCATGATCTGGATGAACCATTGCTGGAAAGATGGCCTAATCCTGATGTTGTTAAATATAACGGTAAATATCATTGTTTTTCTGATGCTCCCGGCTATAAAGTGCCGAAAAAGTATCGGAAAAATTCCGACGCTGAAAACTGGGTGACAAGGCAATTGAGGGAGGCAGTTTCCGATGACGCAATAAACTGGAAAAGACTCGATTATATCGAACCGGATGATGATTCGCCGGCATGCCACGTTCCGGAGGCATTTATTCACAAAGAAAATGGGGTAAGATTTTTATATCTTTTCTATTCGACCCAAAGAGGATTTACAAATGGTGACTACTATGATTACAGATATGATAAAATCAGAGTGATGAAAAGGAGAATCCCGAATGAATAATGCAGAAAGGTTAAAGGCAATACTGAATTATCAGGATTATGACCGCATGCCGGTTGTTCATTTCGGGTTTTGGCCGGAGACTTTACAGAAATGGCAAAAAGAAGGTCATATTACCAAGAGTGAAGCAGAAAAATGGATCGACGGTAACAGGCAAGATTTTTCGATCAGTGAGAAACTCGGTTTTGATTTCAATTATTTTAATTGCTATGACCCATGTTTTGGACTTTATCCGGTTTTTGAAAGAAAGATAGTGGAAGAACTTTCCGACGGGGCTAAGAAGGTTTTGGATTACAACGGTACTATAATACTGGAAAAACCGGGTAAAGTTTCAATACCGATGGAATTCGATCATCTGTTGAAGGATCGAGAGTCGTGGGAAAAGCATTATAAAGGAAGGCTGCAATTCAGTGAAAAAAGATTAGATGATTCTTTTGTTCAAACTCCGGAGGGTAGATTAAATTTTAAACAAGGGGGGCTTGAATATCTTCAGTCAAGTAATCGTGCGTATCCGCTTGGTTTATTTTGCGGCAGTCTTATAGGAAGGATAAGAAACTGGCTCGGCCTTGAAAATTTAAGTTTTTTATTGATCGATGATGAAAAATTATATGATGAAATAATCGATACAGTCGGAGAACTTTCTTTCAAATTGACAAAATCGGTTCTGGAAAAAGGTGCTGAATTTGACTTCGCACACTTCTGGGAGGATATATGCTGTAAAAGCGGGCCTTTGGTTTCACCTTCAATATTTGAGTCTAAGATAACTCCTCATTACAAGAAAATTACAGACCTTTTAAATAATTACGGGATCAATATAATTTCGGTTGACTGCGACGGATATATAGATGATCTTTTGCCGTTCTGGCTGGAAAGCGGTGTCAATACGATGTTCCCCATAGAAGTTGGAACATGGAATGCTTCGATCGCACCATGGCGGAAAAAATACGGCAAAAAGATTCGAGGTGTGGGAGGTGTTAGAAAATCCATCTTTTCGGAAGATGAAAATGCAATAGAAAATGAAATCGAACGTTTAAAAGAAATTGCAGAGCTGGGAGGGTATATTCCTTGTCCTGATCATCGGATCGATGTTTCTGCAAAGTGGGAGAATGTTCAATATTATTGTGAACTTATAAGAAAGACTTTTTAGTTTAGTAACATTGAAAAAATTCCAATTTTTAAAAAGAATTTCCTTTTTTTTTATTCTTCCGATTTCAATACCACCAGTGAAAAACTGGTGGATGGAAATAT
>CAZDVM010000022.1:0-58675 GCA_964508925.1 uncultured Pirellulales bacterium
AAGATTGCGCAAGTCTAAATTATAAATGCGCGCATTTTTTTATTGAGACCGGTATTATATTTTTTTTAATTGCCGTTCAGTTGGGAATCTTTGGTGGGTGCATTCGATGTTAGGGTTGAACTTGCTTTGAATTGAAAATTTCATGGTACTCGATTTATTTTTGTTTCGCTTTTTCCAGAAGCATCGTAATGTCTTCAAGGGCCATATAGAGGCAGGGGACAATTACCAGGATAATGGCGGTGACAAAGATGATGCCGAAACCCAAAGAAATGGCCATGGGTATCAGATAATTTGCCTGCTGAGATCTTTCGAGGATAATCGGAGTCAGGCCGCCAAAAGTTGTAAATGTGGTAAGGAAAATCGGACGGAACCTTCTGATGCCGGCCTGATGGATTGCATCAAATGCAGAAAGTTTCTCTTTTCTTTTTCTGTTTGCATAATCGATCATAATAAGTGAATCGTTTACGACTACTCCTGATAAAGCAATTATCCCCATCAGGCTGATAAGTGACAAATCATATCCGAGTAAAATATGTCCTATGACGGCACCGACTATGCCGAACGGAATTGCGGTCATAACTACCAGTGGTTGAATATAGTTTCCGAAAGCTATTGCCAGCAAGGCATAAATAACCAAGCTTGCCAGAATAAATCCGCTCCAAAGGGATTTAGTCGATTCGCGCATCTCGGCCTGACTTCCCTGAAAACTCCATGTTATTCCCGGAAAACTGGCTCTCAACTGCGGCAGGATATCTTCTTTGATCACTTTCAACACGCGGGTAGTTTCCCTTGCAGGTTCAACGTCCATTCCCACAGTTACTACCCTTCTGCCGTCACGGTGGTGAATGGAAGTAAATGCTTCACCAATTTTTGTTTCAGCTACTTCCATAAGAGGGACTTCCACTCCATCCTCTGTTCGGATAACAAAATTTTCAAGATTATGCAAATCTGTTCGTTCTCGTTCGGGTAATTTCACCCTGACTTCAATCTCGTTTGTTCCGCGAAGCTGTCTTCTAGCTATTGCCCCGTAGAAAGCGTTTCTGACCTGTCTTCCCACATCGGAAGGTGTCAACCCGAGACTCTGGCCTTCAGGCAGTAAAGTAAAATCGAATTGCACTTTTCCTTTTTCGTAATTGTCTGTGACATCTCTGGTAGCTTCGAAAAGTTCAACCCTTTTTAAAAATTCCTGACTTGCTTTTTCCAATACGTCTATATTTGAATGGCTCAGGTCTACGCTGATATCATCTCTCCAGCCGCCGGGTCCCCTCTCTGCCTCGAATGCTATTTGATCAACACCTTCTATATCAGCGATCTCCTCCCGCCAGAGAGCAATAACTTCTGCAGCCTTCATATCCCGCTGTTCAGGCGGTTTCATAACAATCTCTACATCGATGAAACTCTGTCCTCTGACATTCGTTTTTATTCCCTCTGCTACTTTATATAAATCGTGTTTTTCAAACATGTCCTGAGTAGACTGGGTTATTTGCATAGCAACTTTGCCAGCCTGCTGCCTGGTAGTTCCGACAGGCAATCTAACGCCCGCTTCGATTTCATCGGCAGCTACTTCGGGCATCATTATCATCCCCATGTGGTCACTGTATGCAAAAGCTCCAATTGTCATAAGAATAGTCAAAGCGATGGTTAAGGTGACATATCTATAGGTAATACAGATTTCAAGAAAGGGCCAGTAGATGTTATCTACAAAATGTTTGAAACGCTGTGAGAATCCCTTTTGCAGCTCCGTTATCTTCCGTGTTATGTAAAAACCTTTTTTCTTTCTGCTGTGAGCTAAGTGAGCGGGTAGAATAAATAGTGCTTCTATCAATGAAATAGCAAGTATTGTAATAACAACAGCAGGTAAGGGCCGCCAGAATTTTCCAGTAGTTCCGGGGATAAAAAGGATCGGAACAAAGGCAACAACTGTGGTGAGTATACTAAATACAACAGGCCCGGAAATATCACGGGCTCCTCTTATTGACGCTTCCATAAATCCCATACCCTGCTGGCGATATTCGTAAACATTTTCACCCACAACAATGGCATCATCGACTACGATACCGATGACAATAAGGAATGCGAACATTGAAACCATGTTAACGCTTACTCCTATTGCAGGCAGAAAAGTAAGGCCCCCGACGAATGATACTGTCATACCCATCATTACCCAGAAGGCAAGCTTGTATTCCAGGAAGAGTCCAAGGATTAAAAGGACGATAACAACTGCCAGAATACCGTTTTCTACAAGCAGATAAAGGCGATCCTTGTAGTCTTTGGCACGGTTACTATCTATTCTTACCTTTACACCCTCAGGTATGGACCGACTGAAATTATCCAGTACAGAATCAACCGCTTTGGCTATATCGATAGGAGATTGTCTGCCGACCCTATAAACTCCTACTTCCACCGAGGACTGCTGGTTGAACTGTGAATGGAAACCTACTTCTTCAAAACCGTCTGTTATTTCTGCAATGTCACCTAATAATACCCTTGAACCGCCGGGATTTGTTTTAATAGGTATAGTGGCGTATTTATTAGCCCATTGTTTTCTTTCCTTTAATCTTAAGAGAATTTCTCCTCCGTGGGTATCGATAGAGCCTGCCGGAATGTCCCTGCTTGAGTTTTCAATAATTTGTGCAACCTGACCCAATGTGAGATCGTATTCTCTTAAAAGGTGGTGCGGGATTTCTACATGTGTGACATACTCCGGGACATTGCCGATATCAACTTGTGTTATTTCAGGATGATTCAATAGCTGATCTCTAAGTCTTTCCGCCAGTTTGCGCAAAGTCCAGATATCGACGTGGCCATACAAACCAATTTCCATAACATCTCGCTGCCAGACCCGCAGACGTACCTCGGGTTCTTCAATGTCTTCCGGAAATGTCCTTATTCTTGTAACTGCCTGATCGATATCCTGAAAGGCCCGCATTCTATCGGTTCCTGCGACCAGTTCGATACTGACGTTGCCTGAGCCTTCGCGAGCAGTTGAAACAATTTCTTTAATACCTTTTACTCCACGGATAGTTTCTTCTACCGGCAGCAGAATTCCCTGTTCAACTTCTTCCGGTGCAGCTCCGGGATAGGCGACACTTACTTCGACGATATCCAGCTGGAATTGTGGGAAAACCTCTTTTTGTATTTTAAATGCTGTCCACAATCCTGAGCCTAAAAGAATGATCATCAGCAAATTGGAAGCGACAGAATTTTGGGCCATCCATGCGATGGGGCCTTTCCATATAATCCGGCTGTCATGTAAATCAGAAGAATCATTCATTTATTTAGACTCCGTCATATCAGGACTTTGAGTTTCCCTGTTTTTCTGATCTTTTTTTATTCGAAGCCGAGCCCCTTCTACCACGGTAGATATATTAGTTTTAACTACTTTTTCATTTTTAGTTAAACCTTCACTGATATAAGCATACTTCGGATCAAGGAAAAGAACATTGACATCTCTTATTGACAATTCATTTTCTTCAGCAACCCAGACCGTATCATTATTTCGGAGATAGTCCCTGTGTATGCGAAAAACATCTTTTATATCTTTTGCTTTTATATTAGTTTCCACAAAAAGGCCGACCAACAATTCAGGCAGGTCTTTGTTCTCCGGAAGAAGAGAGAGAGGATCCTTCACCGTAACCAATACCCGCACCATACGGGTGTTGTCATTAAGTTCCCCAATGACTTTATAAAGTTTTCCTTTTCTATAAACGCCTTCCGGCCATGCGGTCAGGTTTCTTATTTTCACTTCTGATGCTTTTTTAGAACTTTGAGAAAAGGAAAGCCATCTGAATTTTGAAATTGGAATTTCTGTTTCGATCCAGTAAGTTTCATTGCCTACAAGTCTTGCAAGAGAATCTCCTTCAGTTACCTGAGAGCCAATGTTTACGTTCCGAGAAAGTATTTGAGCATCAAAGGGCGCTTCAACGGCAGTTCTATCGAGCTCGAGCCTTGCCTGATCCATAGCTACCCTGTTCAATTCGACTTGGGCCTCTGCTGAATTCAGCTGGGGTTTCCTTAACACAAGAGAGCGATACTTTTCGTCAAGTTCCTCATTCATCATTTCATATTCCTGTCTTGCGACATTTTGACGCCCCATTTCAATTTCAAGTTGTGATCTTGCCTGCTGATATTCGCTTTTTCGCTGAGCCAGTGTATTTTGATAATCAGCCGGGTCGACCTGAACCAGAGTTTTACCTTTTTCGACCATCCCCCCGGGAGTAAAATTTTCTGCAATGTCTATGATTTTTCCACTCACGCGTGGCCGAAGAATTATATCTTTTGAAGGTATAACAGTTCCAACAGCAATAATTTCGGGACGAAAAGAACCATAATCCACCTTTTCCACTTCTACCAGCATAGCAGTTTCTTTTATCGCAGCAACACGTTCTGCGGTCGGCTCCGTTGTGAAGATCATAAATATGATAACTGCTCCCACCAGAATAACTAATCCGCTAATCAAAAAAGTTTTGAATTTTTTATTCATATATTTTGTTCCCTTTCAGTTTCGAATCCTCCTGCCAGAGACCTGTACAATGCAATCCTGAATTCAAAAAGAATTAACTTCTGTGAGATAAGGTCCCTGCGCAATTGCTGTTCACTGTTTAATGCAGTCAGCACATCAATATAATTCACTGTGCCGTTAAGATACTGGTGTTTAAGACGATTTAATGTTTTCTTGGCAAGACTTGCCTGTTTTTTTAAACTTTCAAGTTGTTCATGCTGCTTCATTTCCAGTATCAATGCATCTTCAACTTCCTTAAAAGCGGTCAGAACGGCCTGTCCGTAATTATAAAGCTGTTGATTTTTTACTGCCTGAGTACGTACCACTTCAGCTTCCCTTCTTCCGGCATCAAGCAGCGGATCGACAAACGAACCTACAAAAGATCCAACCCAGTCATCAAAAAGATCCACTGCATCGTCATCGACAGTATAGATCGAAGCGGTTAAATTCAATCGGGGATATTGGTTACTTATGGCCTCTGCTATCATGCTGTCGGCAACTTTAAGAAGATTAAATTCGGTACGTATATCAGGGCGTCTTCTTACAAGTTCTATCGGTATACCTGTTCGAGGTAAAGGAGGCAGTTTTGGAAGGTCTTTATAAACATAATCATTTCTAAGCTGAGGTGGTTTTCCCATAATTACAGCCAAGCGATGCTCAAGAACCTGAATCCTCGATTCCACTGTGATTTTTTGTTCCCTGGTTGATTCCAGGAGCTGTTCCTGTCGTAAAATGTCCGCAGAACGTATTTGTCCACTGTTGAATCTGCTTTTGAGCAAATATACAATTTGCTGGTTTGTTTGTATTTGTTTATTTACGAGATCAAGTTGATTATTTGCCTCAATCAGCTGAAAATATGTACGAACTGTTTCAGCAGATAAAGATAAGGCAACGGTCTGGTAATCGGTATATGTTGCTTTGGCCTGGTATTTTTGAGCTTCTATATTTGATCGTATACTTCCCCAAAGATCAACCTCATAATCGGCCAGTAAACCCAGCCGAATATCTTTTGTTTCACGGGAACTGTACCAGTTTTTTTCAGCATCTGCAAAGCCGCTTATTGTAGGGTAAAGGTCAACTGATTCTCTTTTTACAACCGCCTGAGCTTCCCGCAGTCTCTGCCAAGCAATTTTCAGGTTAAGATTTGAGTGCAATACATTTTTTACAAGAGAATTTAATTTTTCATCCCCGAAAACTATCCACCATTTATCAGTCAGTTTATCATTTCCCGAATGGGAAAATGTGTCAGGTATTTCCACAACTTGAGATGTGTTTTTATCTGGTACAGAACAGCCGGCTGCAAGAAAAAAAACAATAAAGATGTCAGCTGATAATAATATCAACCTGATATATTTAAAGAAATACCTTTTGATCTCTATATTTAGACAACTCATTAATTATTATAAACTATCTTAAAAAATATTTACAAGATTTAATGCAGAACTAAAATTCCCGGTTTACTCCAGAGCCATCATGCAAGATCATGCAATATATCTTTATACCAAAATACCAGTCTAGAGTCAGCATTTATTTTTATTTTGTAAAACAGTAATATTTGTCGAATCTTTCTTGAGATGTGTTTTTGGTTTTATATGTAACAATTGCATTACTTGTCAGAAATGAACAATCAGTACGCTTTTGAGTTTATTTTTTCTTTCAATTTAACACTAAGATATCGTATGTATTATAAACAAGAAAATATCAGTCCAGTTCTATTTCGATAATTTCATGCACTTTCGCAGAGCTTACATTAAAGTTGTTATCTGTAACAGCTAGTATTTCACCTGAGGAAACCTTTTTAGCCGATTTTATCTGCACATCGTTAAATTTTACAGACATGTTGTCAACAGGCTCAAAAGGATAACCTATAGTTCTTTGGCCGTCATCGGTTGTTGGAAATGTTATCTCCGAATTGCTAACGAAATTATCTTCGCCATGGTAAAAGTTCTCTCCGTTTTCCATAAGCACAGAAGTATTCAGCAGATGAAGATATATTTTCTCTTTATGTAGTCCATAAAAGGCATTTGATATCACTGTTGAAGGAGCAGTGATATCAAATGCCTGGTTTTTTCTTGAAAGCATGTTTATTATCATCTCTGCGTCACTATCTCTGGTGCGACAATAAGAAAGAGTGCTGTTTTCGGCAAAATAAATAACTCTGCCCTGTCCGATCATTTTATTTTCATAGCTATTGCCAGTGTCAATTCCAAACATACTTTCGAGAAGTGACGTGTTTCGCAAATTTCCCCATTCATCATACAATGCAGTATTGGAAGTTGCAATCAGCTGTCCTCCTTTATTTACCCATTGTTCGATATTTTCCATTGCAGTCTGCGATATAGCTGCGGTATCAGGCATGATAATAGTTTTAATATTTTCATCTATAGCCTCTCTAAGTTGATCATCAAACAAAAAGCTGAAAGGTATATGATTCTCTGTAAGCAGCATCCAGGCACCGATTACCGTTTCCTTATAATCCTTTATGCTGTCGGGTAAGTTACGATGGCCGTAAAAATCGAAGGTATTCTGAGAATTAACTACTGCTACCGATGAAATATAATCCTTGGAAAAATAATTTTCCTTTTCTTTCATCTCATTATTTATCCTCAGCAGAATGCTCTCATTGTCCGGTATATCGTTCCCGGGAGCTCTCCAGGGTACTACGCCGTAACTTAAACCCGCAAGCATAAACAGGCGAAGTTCAAGCTCGTGCCAGAGAGGGTCCCATTCTTTGCCGCAGCTGGTATCGGTTTTCCTGCTGTGCCGCCATACATCGCAATTAGCCGGGTTTAAATCGAAACTTAAACGACACTTATAGCCAAGCATCATTAGTTTTTCATAAAACTGTTTCGAAAAGCCGTGCTGTGACACGCCGAGGTCATCAATCCTCCAAAGTGGTATACCTGTCTCCCAGTCTTTGCCTATGAAAGGCCAGGTATTTAAATTAACCCTAATGTTAGCATAGGGATCGACTTCTCTCATCTCCGTCTGAAAATATCTTGCCACCTGCAGAAGCTTTTTATTTCGCCATCTGACCCATTTTTTAAATGATGGATCGTCCCAATTTTCTTCCTGAGGCAGCTCAAGTCCCGTATCATTTTGAAAGGCATTTTGGCAGTATTGACAGGTACATCCCGGAACGCCCGGATGCGGTATGCCCATCAGATAAAAACCGTCGAAAAAGAAACCGTCTATATCCAAAGCGGCACATTCCCTTAGCACCTTTGCGTGCTCCTGTATAAACGGAGAAGAAATAACACACATGCCTTTATAGTCATCCTGTATTTCATCTCCTCCCAAGAACTCCATCTGCCAATCGGGACATAATTCGTCGTAAATAAAATCACTAAGCTGATGCAGGTCCTGAGTATTGAAAGTAACCCATCCGTAAGTCCTTATATTACGGTCTTTAAGTTCACTTATCAGGGTTGGGATATAATCTTCCTCAATGCCGCTTACCATAGGCAGATAATCAGAATTGTAACAGCTTCGTCCTTTACCGTCCAAAAGTCCTATAGTAACCGTCTCCGCACCTTCATTTACAAGTTGATCTGCATATTCAGAAGGAGAATAAAAATAATGACCGTGTCTTTTTTCTATTCCGGTCAGCTTATCGCTGCTCCCGAATTCAATCTTTCTCGAAGGCCAAAGTAACTGTTCAGACCATGTTCTGACCATTGCTACAAAATCCCCCATTTCAACTCTTGCAGAATCGTCGATATCAGCAATGCTTCTTAAAGGCTGATAGACGCTGGATTTACCTGCGAGATGAGCGATCTCTGCCTGAGAGAGGGCCCTGTTGTAAATCCTGAAATCATCCATCTTACCGTGATATTCAAGATCATCGACAGATATTCTGCCAATGTTAAAACCTTCAGACTTGATCGCATCCACATTTAACTGGGAGTTCGCCTGCTCATTTGCTGCTATCAAAACACCATTCCGGTAAATATACATTTTTCCTTCCGAAGCATATTTTACAAACGCAAAATGCACCCAGCTGTCATTACCCCAGTCTTCAGGTCCTGCATTCTGATAAAAAACATCATCCGCAGAGCCAATACTGCCATCTGGTGAAGTTCTGAAAAGTATCTGGACATTTCTATTGGTCGGATTGTTCGGCGGCATTACCAATGTCGGACAGTAACCTGTTATATAACGCTTGTTAGTATTATTTACCTTCCAGGCTCCGCCCTGGAATAAAATACCCCAGTCGCCTTTGGGATAAAAATTTTCCTTTGCCTTTACCCACATTGCAATGGTTATCTGATCTTCAAAACCCGCTACATTAAACAACTCCGAGCTGGGAACGATAACTCCGAAAGTACCGTCAAAGTTGATGCATCCGTCGATCTTTCCCGCAGGATCATAATGGTTTAAACCATCGGAGGTAGAACCGTCAAAACCGTTAGAAGAAGAATCGGTTACGTTACTTCCGCTGACATCCTCGAATTTATAATGAAGCTGCAGATCACTTTCCCCGGGATCCGTTGCTGTCACGGTAAAACCTTCATTCATCCATTGGTCCGAAAGAATACCCAGGTCAATAAAGTCGATTGCCTTATCATGACCGGGATTCAAATTTGCTGGAAACTTTTCTTGAATATATCTGGGCAGATAAAGCCTTATATCATTAATATAGATGTCACCGCTTGCGGATGCAGTTGCCCCATTTCTGTCTCCGGTTCCTATATAGATCGTCTTGATCCGTTGTGTGTCCACACCCTGGTTACGAAATTTTTTCATATCTATGTTCCATTCGATAAACTCTTCCCAACTTAGCTGGATAAGTTTTGAAGGATCGGGATAATTTACCTGTGCTGTATAACCGTCCTGATCTTCGAGAATTACATACAAGGGAGCAAGGTCATTCTTTGAGCCGTGAAGGATAAGTGATAAAGAGCTAATGCCGGATTCTTCCCAGTTTTTTGGAGAAGAAAATGTCTTGCTTATCTGTGAATAATCTTGATCTCCGCCTTTTGTGTTGCTGTAATTAAACTTCAGGGCCTGGCTTGCTGACTGAACATAATCAGTGCCTGATTCAAGAGAAATCGTTGAACCAGTGCCGTTGGCTGTACCGTCTTTCCATTTATTTAAAAGGTCTGATTCATCAATGTAATATTCAAAATTATCTATAACGATATAATTACCTGTAAGTTCGAAATCCTCTACGGTAAAACTCCATACGTCACCTTCCCACGTCTGCGGTATGGAGTTGTTTATGGTGTCAATCCGCCAATAATATGTTTCGCCGAGTTCCAGAGTTAAATCCGGCGTGAAGAGCGAAATAACCAGGCCCTTGTCTGCAGAAGCATTTCCTTCTGTCACTGCCGTTTTATCTTTACTAAAATACAGTTTTTCCTGTTCCATTTGTTCACCCGAAGTCCAGCTAATGCTCGGATTCGGAGAAACATTTCTCGCTCCATCGGAGGGGGAGGGATTCCAGGCCTTGTCCAGATTTTCTTCAACATAAAAAGTAGTAAAACCCGGGTTTATTGTATTATAATCAAGAGTCCATTTAGTTCTGTCCCCATAAGATGAAACAATTTTTCCGCTGTCGATATAATTCTGAATTTCCTGTGTTCTGTCATATTGAAGTTTTAATACAGCACCCTCGGACATCCGGAGTTTCGTATCCGTATGAGATCCGATAATCATATTCACGGCTTCTATTACACCATCGTTAAAATAAAACTGTGCCGCCGGGTTTACATTTTTCTTGTCCCTGTGACGTCCGATGAATAATTTGTTGCCGATATTAATTGTGCCGCCGTTCATTTCAAAAATTGCGCCGTCAGAGTTAATTACCCAGGCGATTTCAAGATTTAGATCTATTGTAAGTGTGCCCTCGTTCATGACATATTTTGAATTTTTCCCGCCATTGTTACCGGCCTTAACATTAAAAGCACTTTTAGAAGCACCATCGATTACACAATATTTGTCCTGTGTAGAATCTTCGGTATTCCATACTGATGTACCGGAATCGGGAATGCCCGAATCCCAATTGGCGGCATCACTCCAGGTATGGTTGCCTGAATCCTGAAAATAGGTATCACCGAAACAAAAGGAACCGAAAACGGATACTAAAATCAAAAGGGGTATTAATTTTCTAAACATAATCTTTACCATACCAAAAATCATTATTATTCAGATTATAAAGATAGAACACTTTCTTAAATATTCGTAAATCCAGACGCATATTTTATAAAAAGGGATAAATCTTTAATTTTCCATATAACAAAGTAAAATTCCATTAAAAACAGGACGCAATCAAAATCAGACTGCGTCCCGTTTGTTTAATCTATATTTTCACGATCTAAAGTAACTTACGGCCATAGTAACTCATCGGACCAGCTTTCAGCCAATTCATCGAAATCAAGGAAGTCTACCTTATCGGAGTTATCAAAATCAGCTTCTGTTAGCAGATGCTGGTAGACGCTGGTTTCTCCAGCCAGGTCAACAATTTCAGCCTGAGATAATGCCCTATCATATATCCTGAAATCATCCATTTTACCATGATAGTACCACGCTCCAGGTACAATTTGTCCTATACAGAAACCTTGAGTTTTCAGAGCATCAAGATTTAACTGGGTATCAGCATTTCCCCTTGAAGCAATAAGTACGCCATTTTTGTAAATGCCCATAGTATTTTCTGCGGCATTTTTAACAAAGGCAAAGTGTACCCACTGACCGTCTCCCCAGTCTTCAGGTTCTGCATAACTATAAGCAACATTATCTGCAGATGGAATGGTTCCGTCCGGCGAAGTTCTGAACAGTATTGTTGCATTTCTGATATCCGGGTTGTTATTGTACATTACCGCTGTCGGGGCATAACCCATCAGGTAACGATACTGGGTTCCCTGAGAAGCCCATTTACCGCCCTGGAATAATATAGCCCAGTGGTCACTCCAGTAATCCCCTTGGGGATAATAGTCTTCTTCTGCCTTTACCCAAACAGATATAGTGATCTGATCTTCCAGAGCGTTTACATTGAAGACGTCGGCAGCAGGTACTGAAACACCCGTAACTCCGCCGAAATCCAAACAGCCGCCGATCACCCCTGCCGAATCGTAATGATTATAAGTATCAGTAGTTACACCGTCAAAATTGTTACCTGACGAATCAGTTACGATCTTGCCGGTAGTATCTTCGAACTCGTAATGAACCACCAGGTTCGAATCAGAAGGTTGACTTGCTGTTACTGTAAATCCTTCTTCAAGCCAGCTTAATGCATAAAAACCCAGATCTGTGAAATCAATAGCCTGATCACCATTCAGATTAGCCGGGAACTTGCTGTCAACATATCTCGGTACATAAAGGTTGATATCATCTATATAAATAAAGCCGCTTGCAACTCCTGTAGCTGTATCTCTGTCACCCACTCCTATATAGATCGTTTTAACTTGCTGAAGATTTACACCCTGATCGGCGAATTTGCCAAGATCGATGTTCCACTCAATAAATTCCTGCCAGCTTTCCTGTATAAGTTCTGAGGGTTCAGCGTAATTAACCTGTCCGGTATTGCCGCTGTTGTCTTCGAGGATTACATAAACCGGGGCCTCATTATTATCTTCCGCTCCGTGAAGGATAATTGAAAGACATTCAGTGCCTGAAGATTGCCAGTCCTGAGCATTTGTAAAAGTTCTGCTGATCTCTGAATAACTGGTTGACCCGCTGGTTGTATTATCATATTTCAATTCCATAGCGTTACCGTCATGTATGTAATCAACATAGGTACTGCTGGTTGATTTTCTAAGTTCTACCCAGGAACCGGTACCGTTGGTATACCCGTCGATCCAATAGTTCCATAAATCAGTACTGTCTGCATAAGAGTCAAAATCATCTACTACAATAGAATCTACTACTGTAAAACTCCATACATCACCGGGCCATGTCTCTGAAGTAGTATTATTTATCGTTTCTATACGCCAGTAATAGGTTTCACCGAGTTGTAAAGCACTTGGAAGAGTATATGGAGATGAAACAGTGCCTTTATCTACCGAAGCATCTCCCGCTTCAACAGCAGCCTGATCGGTTCCGAAATACAATTTTTCCTCTTCCATCGAATCACCCGACTGCCAAGCAAGTTGAGTTGTATCTGCAGGTATACCGGTTGCAATATTTTCAGGGGAAGGATCCCATGCACGATTAGGTTCGTAAACATAGTACAAAACAGTAACATCATCCGGATAGTACGGGTTGTTCGAATTATCGGGAGTATATAGATACCATGTTATCCTATTCGGATCACGAGTTGGGACAATCTTTTCATCTGCAACATAGCCCTGAAGGGTATAATATTTATCATATCCTGCCGTTTCATACCGCAATTTCAAGACAGCATTTTCGCTCATTTCCAAAACGGTGTTTGGATCATCACCGATTACTATATTGGTTGCTTCGATAACACCGTTATTGAAATAAAACTGGGCTTCGGGATTGACACTAGTCTTGGTAGGATGACGGCCTATATGAAGTTTGTTGCCGATATCAATAAAACCACCGTTCATTTCAAAAACAGCACCGTCTGAATTAACTACCCATGCAACATCAAGGTTCACACCTAATGTAAGTGTACCTTCATTCATTACACATTTAGCATTTTTATATCCGTTTCTACCGAGTTTAAGATTGTTAGCCTCTTTTACAGCACCATCTATAAGACAGTAATTACTGTCGTTAACAAAATCTAAATCAACATATGCTGGTGTATTTATATCCGGTACACCATTATCCCAGTTACATGGATCACTCCATAAATGATTTCCTACCTGATCTGTAAAATAAGTGTCTGCGATAGATACTGCACTTAACATAGAGACCAAGACTAAAATAAAAATTGATCTTTTAACCATAACACCCTGCTCCTTCCAGTATAAAATTAAAGAAATATTTTTTTATCTATTAGTATCTTACAATTTAATCGACAATATTAAAATATCGTATTGCGACATATTCCGCTCATATTACGCCATAAAATTAATTCAGTACAGAAAAAGCTAATTTATAATCATCATATTAACAGTTACTTGTGAAATTGGTTAATTCTCTTGCTTTACTTATATTATTCAAACTGCTTAATCTTACTTTATAGGAAAATATCTTTTCTGAAATTATCAACCTAATAAAGGTTTTAATAAAAAACTTCTATTTATGTTCTTATTTTCTGGGCTTTTTAGCCATAATTTAAAAAAGGACGCAACCGAAATTCCCGATCGCGTCCTTTAATTTACTTTGATCTAAGGTAAACCTTCACCTTTAAATCTCTCTGTTACTTATTTTCTTTTTCTTCTAAAGAATACCAGACCAAGGCCGAGAAGACCTACAGTTGCAGGTTCCGGAACTACGGTCAATGTAGTTTGACTGCCGTCATAACTTAGATCCCATGTGTCAGCTGCTCCGCCTAGATCATTCTGGAATCTTGGACCACCGAGACGGGTATCGATCCAGGTAACCCAATCACCGGCAAAATTAACCGTTCCGCCGGCTTCCATGTACAAGGTATCTCCTGATTCCCAGTCAGCCATTTTAATACCGCCAAAGTTGACTGTTCCGCCGGTAACACTTACAAGATCATCATAACCTGCACCGAAGTCCAGGTTTCCGGCAAATGTATGTGTACCGCCGGTAACATCAAAGGTACCAGCACCATCATTGTTACCGAGTATCAATCTTGCTCCACTATAAACACTACCGCCGTTGACTTCGAAGGTACTGCCTGTATTGACCATGATTGCAAAGCTGGAATTGATATTTCCGGAATTGTTAATAAGCTTTGTGGGCCCGTTATCTGAATGTCTTTTCCAGACAATCAACTGCTGTACATTAAGATCTGTACCGTTGTTTACGCCATAGCTGTTTGCCTTGATATAGGCAGTATCACTAGAACCGGGAAGTGAACCCTGATCCCAGTTACTTGTGTTACCTATGTCATTATCAACGACATCCACAAACAGATAAGTGTCTGCTGTAGAAATCGATGCCAGTGATAAGACAACAGAAATGACTACCAAACTAAGAAAATTCATTCTTCTCATGAGTTTTCTCCTCCAAACAAAATTTAAAAATTCTATTAGAAAAGCCCCGATGCTTTTCCAATAACTAAATTCCAATTACTAAACTAAAAACCATTATTCATATTTAACCCCTGTAAAACAAGCTCAATATGTGCCAGTTTTCGCTCATATTACGACATGCTGGCGTAAGTCTCATAAAATTCCCATTTTAACGGTTTATAAGGCCTTTTCGGATGTATAAGAAAAATAATTTTTTTGTAAATTTACATTATTTCTCCGTATTTTTTCAAATTTTTAGTTTGCATATCTTATCAAATTTAAGCAAATAAAACTTACTTTCTTAAATTCACCTGCCGGAAAGCTGTTCAATAAAGTAACTTAACGGTAAAAATCATCTTTCATTTTTTTACTTATTCTATAGGTCTGAAATCAGACTTATTAACCCATGGTGTGGGTGTTTTATCTCCCTTCATAAATCTTTCGTAATAATTATTGTACTGATCCCAGCCGAGTTTGTAATCATCGAATATGTGTCCGTTACCGAACATCCTGGGATCTCCCTGCTCTTTTAATTCTGCAAAAAGCTGTTCTTTGAGTTCTTTTCTAAGCGAGTTGTATTGCAAATCTTCAGCCAGATTATTCATGCATTGCCTGTCCTTTTTAATATTATAAAGTTCCTCCTGAGGCCTTTTCCCAAAATTCCATTTCCAGTACTTAAAACCCTTTTCAGTTTCCCTGGCATCAAGACAAACTGTTTTAGTTGGACTTCCATCACAGTTCAAATATCCGGTTTCTGGATTACAAGCAGGCCAGCGATCAGGTTTAAAATTCTTGATATAAAGATAATCGCCCTTCACTATCCCTCTTATGGGATACCCCCGATCGTGAGGCCTTCCGATGTCATGTCTTTCCTTGCCGATCAGGACATGGTCTCGTTTTGGATTTACATTGCCGGATTTTGAGGAAAATAAAATATCAGTTAGTGACCTTCCCTCGATCGGATGCATGCCGGTTTCATTCTGGTCTATATTCGCCAGATCTAGGAATGTGGGGGCAAAATCTATGAAATTAACGAAATCATCTATCTTCCGTCCAGGAGCCTTTATACCGTCCTTCCACATAATCGCAAGCGGAAGGTGATTCGAAAGGTCATAAGCCTGTCCTTTTATCCTAGGAAAAGGCATACCGTTGTCACCCGACACCACTACAATAGTATTATCCAGTTCACCTTTACGTTCGAGTATTTTCAGCATTTTTTTGAGATGAGAATCGAAATATTCGATTTCATAGGCATAGTCAAGCAAATCGGTTTTGATCTTTTTATCTTCCGGCCAGAAATCATATACCTCTTCGATATCAGAAAGCTCCTTATTTCCTTTATTTATTCCACAACCATATTCATAGGCCCTGTGCGGTTCTGTTGAACCGTACCAGAAACAGAAAGGCTGGCTTTCGTCACGATCCCTTAGAAAGGCCCTGAAATTAGCAGTATAATCCAAGTCGTTAATTCCCGTTGCAGGAGGGGTAAGTTTCTTTTTTTGATAAGGCTTTCCGCAAAGATGTCTCTTCGAACCATCCGCATGCTTAGCAACACCAGGCGCCCAGCCTTTGCCGCAATATCCTACGTGATAACCCTCTTCCTGCAGAACTTCCGGATAGGTCTTGAACTTGACAGGGAAAACCGGCATATGATTGCATGCCTCTTCCAGCTGCCATGAATTCCTGCCTGTAAGTATGCATGCCCTAGAGGGAGCGCATTTGGCATTAGGTGTATATGCATTATAAAAAAGAATGCCGTTTTCAGCAACATAATCGAAACCGGGAGTTTTCACCCAATCACAGCCGTATGCTCCCATGTGCGGATAAGACGCATCATCGGCAAGGCAGAAAAGTATATTAGGCCTTTTCCTGGATGTTTTTGAGGCCTTTTTCATTTTCTCATTGCAGCCGGAAGCCGCAAAGCCCATTCCCATTGCAAATAATAACGCCTTTTTATTAAATTCTCTTCTACGCATTTAATTTATCCTTTCATTTACTACTTTTAAATATCAATGTAGCCGGAAAACTAAGGAACCTGCCAGTTGATAAGATCTTTACTCCTTGCCAGACCAAGTTTATTGTTTCCTCTTTTGGCATGGCTTTTACCCTCAGTCCTGCCGGCATATATACAGTAAAAATATCCGTCCAGCTTTCGGAAGTCAGCTATGAAACCTGCATTTGAATTATGATCGGTATTGAAATCTTCTTCCGGCATCAATAAAACTCTGCCGTCAACCCATGTAAGCCAGTCACCGGATTTCACACCATTTTCCTTCATCTTATAGATGTGCATTTGATGAGGCCGATAATCAGTCGTCAGCAGAAACCACTTGCCGTCGATTTTCAAAAATTCATAATTTTCATGAGTCCTGCCGTTATCCTTCCCGTCTGCCATTAATAAACTGGGCAAACCATCGCCCACGAATTCCCAGGGACCTTCTATTGTTTCTGAACGTGCAAGTCTGACGGTCCCCGGCTTAGCTTCTTTGTATATGAGGTAAAATTCCTCACCGGTATAAGCTATTGCTGCATCGATGGCTCTATTGCAGGCGGTAAGATTATGAGCAAGGGGTATATCTTTTTTCCAGCTGATAAGATCGTCACTTACTGCATAAAAAAGCTGATTGGGTTTACCCTTTTTGTCCCCCCATGAATTATAGGTGAGATAATATTTGTTATCTATCTTATTTATGCTCGGAGAACACATCCCTATCCAGCCTTCGTCTCTGCCGTCCCACATAAACAAAGGTTCCGAAAAATCCTTGAAATTCGAAGTGTGAACTGAAGTAACATGGCTCCTCTCTCTTCCACGGTCATGATAAAAGGCTGAAAAGAAAAGATGAAAACGTCCATTTTTTTCTATCATACAGGCATCCTTGGTTGACCAGCCTTCATGCGAATAAACAGGATTTTTTATCTCATCCCAAAAGCTCATCTCTGCGATATTTTCATGATTGCAGTTCTCACAGCCCGGGATAAAAAATAAAAATAAAATGAGAACAAAATATAGTACCAGATTATTTTCCACATTAACCTCCATATATTAACGCTTCGAGGCGTCCCAGGGTTTTCCGTTGCCGTCGATCCGGAACCAGATGTCGCTTTTTTCCTCAGACCTCAGCAGATCATACCTTTGCGGTTTTCTGTAAGCATTGCCCCAAATAGCCTTTTTCCTTTTTTTCCTTAATTCAGCGATATCAAATTCAGCTAAGAAAATCCCCTCACTTTCATCTGCCATAACCAGGCACTCACCGTCCTGATCATAAGCAACTGAATGGCCGTTCTTATATGGAGCAGGATAATTAGCCATCGCGACACCGCATATATTTTCAAATGCCCGCACCCGGAACTGCTGCAATCTTATATCATCGAGCGTACAGCAATTCGGAGTAAGAATAAGTTCAGCGTCTTTTAACATCAGTATCCTTGCACTTTCCGGCTGTTCCCTGTCAAAGCAGGTCATTGCACCGACATTTACAAATCCTTTGCCGGTATCCAGTTTTTCAACGTAAAATTCCTTCCCCGGTGTCATCGATGCTTCAAGGGGCTTAAAATCACTTGTATGCACCTTGGCGTAAGTAAAAACTTCACTGCCGTGTCTGTCAAATAATGTAACTGCATTTCTCGGCAAAGGGTTCCATTTCTGCTCATATGTTACTGCAATAGCCATATTCAGCTTTTTCGCTAACTTGGCAAATCTTTGAACTGTATCATCGCAGGTGGCAACGGCCTGTTGCCAAAACTTTTCTCTTTCGCCGGTTTTATCCGCATCAAAACGGGTATATCCTATATTCCACATTTCCGGCATCAATGCTATGTCTGCTCCCATTTTTGCCGCTTTTTTGCAGAACTTCTCTGCTTTGTCCATGTTTTTCTTCTGGTCATTACCGAAAGACTGCATTTGCAGCAATGCCACCCGAACTTTTAAATTTTTGTCAAGCTCTTCATCACTGTATAACTCATAAGCGAAAATATCACCATTATGATCACACCCTGAAATACAGATCAGAGCGAAAAGTAATACAGAAAATAATTTTAGTAACCTTATATTTCTCATTCAAATGGCTTCTTAATATGTTCATAAGCAGGTTCGAGTCCTGCCTGTTCCTTAATTTCCTTAAGCATCTTGTTATGAAATTCGGGAATACCTTCCTCAAGTTGCCTGTGATTGTTATGAAATATATTTTGAGGCCCGGTCCTGTGACGGAAATAATTAAAAGATGCATCATATACAGCGTTGTGATGAATGGTGAAACCGTCACTTCCTTCATCAAGATAAATACCCTTGATCCTGCCGTGAACAACATTTGCAGAAGGGGCCACGTCATGAATATAGTTATATGCTATTTCCGAATCCGGCTGCGGAGAAAGTGTATATATGGCACCGCCGTCAGCCAATCGCGTCATTGTCTCGTGAATATGATTGTACCTTATCTTATTCTGCTGCATGGGATTAGGCTTACTGTAAAGCCATCCCCATCCGACACTGATCCCGGTATAGCTCGTATTCTCGATCTCATTATGTTCTATCTCGATGCCCATCGGATAACCGCAGCCAATGGCTACCGAACCGTAATAATACCAGGCAATGTTGTTGAAATAATTATTTTCGATCTTATCGAATTTACATATCTCCCGCTCATCTTCGGGGTCATAGGGGATATGTATTTCGATTTCAGGCTTGGAGAATATCGAATGCTGAATACCGTTACCTGCTGTGTTTACAAAAACGTTGCCGATTATTTTACAGTTTCTGGTGCCGTAGTGAAAATCCAAACCGGCAGCTCCGGTATTTCTGAATATATTTTCCTCAAAACTTAGATTTCGGGCACCTGCAACATAAACCATAGCAGGCTGCCTTTTGGCATATTGCTCATTCTGGGGGTTGGCTTTAAGATTATACATTCCTGCCTGAAGTGTCAGCAAACCCGAATCGTCAACCTTCAGCCATGTAGTTCCTTCAAAGACAAGATCCCTGAATCTAATATTTTTGACAGGTTCATCCAAAGTTCCCTTGACATTTAAAAGTGTCTTTAGTAAGGGTGCCTCGACTTTGACCTTGTTCATGTTCTGGTCTTTAAGAGGCATATAAAAAACTTTATTCTTTTCGATATCTAAATAAAATTCCCCCGGCTTATCCAGGAATTCCATTGAATTTTCAAAATGAAATGCAAGGCCTTTTTTCTTTTTGGGATGGCTCCTTTCAAAAAGTAAAGTTCTTTCCGGTTCCTTTGGAATTATCCTTGCCCTTGACTTATTTATTCGGATGTCTTTTATCCTTAAATTAGTATCCGCCCAGACATGCTGCATCCTCAATTCAACACCTGATAAGTCCTTCATTTTTCCAACCGAAATATCAGTATCAGCCAGCAAAACCATATCATCGAGGTCCCACCCTTTTAGTTTGAAGAAACTGTCATTAGGGGTTCTTGCCCTTGTTGCGGGTTTGCCATCTACATATAACTGACGGAAATTGAAATCTGCATCAGCCTGCCAGATGCCTTTCGTTCCCTTTTTCCAGTCCTTTATAACCCTGTTACCGGTGATAACCGCTTTTTCACCCGGGTATGATTTATAAGTTATTGACATATTTTTTTCGGCTGAATCACGACTATTGAACTCAACCGTTTCATCAAGTCTGTAAGTTCCGCCCCTGAGATAAACAACTATATCCTTTTTATTTCCCTGGGCGTTTATGAATCTTATATAATTCCTGGCATCGATTAGAGAATTAAAAGGCTTTTCTAAAGTGCCGTCCGGCTGATCTATTTTTTCCGGTGATACGAATATTTCCACAGCAGAGGCATTGAAATGAAATGATCGGTCCTGAGAACTTGACTTTACTGCAGAAAAAATAAGCGAACTTGACAATAAAACAAAACCAACTAATAGAAATGAATTTAATTTTCTGATTTTCATAATTCCCTTTATGATTAATTTAAAATTTAAAAAACTTTTAAAAATTTATCTTTTTTCTTATCAAAAATTCTATCTTTTAAAGAAATGATTAAAAGTTTAAACTCTTAAAATCATTTATAGCTTAACAATTCAGTAGTCATACTCAGATTTTCATGGGGAGCTTGGCATCTACACTTTCAAGCCAGTTTTCAAGTTTATTATTCAACTCTTTAACTATGTTCGGCTTTTCTGCTGAGAAATCGTTTTTTTCACCTATATCATCTTCAAGATTAAACAACTCAAAGGTTTTGCCTTCATACCTTTTTATCAACTTCCAGTTTCCGCTTCGGATAATACTGTAAGGTACAATATCATCATGCCTGTAATGGGGAAAATGCCAGTAAACAGCGTCTCTGCCCAAACCTTTTTTCCCTCCGGAGGTCAAATGTTCGACCAGTGAAACTCCATCTATTTCCCTGTCCTTTGGAAGTTCTATCCCGTTATATTCGAGTACTGTCGGAAAGAAATCGACACTTGTAACTACTTCATCACTCACCGTTCCTTCAGGCACAACACCGGGTTGACATATGATTAAAGGTTCACGAATTCCTCCTTCGTAAGCATATCCTTTGCCCTTTCTTAATGGAGCATTATTTGTTATTGGTAAAAGCCCTCCATTGTCACCGGTAAAAATTATAAGGGTATTTTCACTCAGCCCGTTCTTTTCCAGGGTCTTTACGACTTTACCTACTGACTGATCCACACTCTCCACCATAGCGGCATATTCGGGATTATCCTGCTTGCCACCTTTTTTATTTTCGTATTTTTTTACTAACTTTTCCTTGGCTTCTATCGGTTTATGTACCGCATAATGAGAAAGGTAAAGGAAAAAAGGATTGTCACGATTGTTTTCGATAAACTTCACCGCTTCATCCGCTTCCCGGTCGGTAAGATATTCTCCCTTTTTTCTCGGAGGCAGTGTTTCAATATATCCCAGTCCGAATCTATCCGAATAATAGGGATCAAAATAGGTGGGGGGCAAACCGAGGTCACAGCCTCCTATGTTATGATCAAATCCCTGTTTATCAGGCCAGTATTTTTCAGGTCCAAGATGCCACTTGCCAATGTGACATGTCGCATATCCTTGGGTTTTAAGCACCTCGGCAAGAGTCAGTTCATCAAGTTCCATCCACAGGGGATTTCTTGGACAGGCAAGCTTTTTTCCCTTCTTTCTCTTATAGGGTGAAACTTTTTTCTCTCTCAATCGGGGATCATGCATCGGCAAAAATCTTATCCAGTCTGTTACGCCAATTCTTGCAGGATATCTTCCTGTCATGACAGACGCCCTTGTAGGTGAACAAACAGCACAGGCTGCATAAGCATCTGTAAATTTCATGCCGTTACGTGCAAGAGCATCAATATTGGGAGTCTGGTGATAAGTACTGCCGTAACAACCGACATCTGCCCATCCTAGATCATCGACAAGGATAAAAACTACATTGTTCTTGTTGCTGTTATTGGATACCTTACCATTTATACTGTTAAAAGTGCAGGAAGAAAATGATGCTGCCGCAATACTCCCGACACTTAACTTCAAAAAACTGCGTCGGGAAATATTCTTTTCAAAATTATTCATAATATATTTTCAAACTTAAATTCCTGAATATAATAAGTAATCAGTTAAGTAATAATCAAAGGTTACTTGCTTATATCGTAAAACCAACATCAGAGGTTTAAATATGTTGGAATATTAAATCAGCATGAAATCTTAACTATTATCAAGTTTCCCAGTCTATTACAATTGAATTACTCAATACCCTTCATCCAACCCGGTATATCTATATCCCTTCTGGTATCGAATTTCTTGTTCCATTTCTGTTTCCAAAGTTCGCTTAACTTAACATCCCTCACAGACCAGTCCATAAATACTACATTTATTTTTCTGTTGTCATGCCTGTTTATACTAAAAACATCCATGTTCAGATCACCCGGAGGTGGATTCGGTATTTCCGAGGGTTTTTGTCTATCTGTAGGAAAGCCAAAAACCCAGGTAGCATCTGCCATTACGGGAATTTCTTCAGAATTCTTTTGATCCATGGACTGCCAGAATTTAGCCCTATTGGCTTTTACAAATTGTGGAAAACCAGCGTTTGATGTATCAGACGGTATTCTGCAAACCCAGGCGTTAATGCCGTAACTTCCATAATCTCCCTTATACTGATAAGGATGATCTTCATCATCTTCTAAACGAAAAGGCCCCCAGGCAGCATGCGGATCAATGGCCCCTTCTTTACGGAATTTTGTAGCCTCAGGACATAGCCTTATTTCCGGGTCTTTATAGTAATCTTGAAGGGAATGATTCCAAGGCTGGCCTTCATAAGTAAAATATCCGCCTGAATCTGCTCCATAAGTCGACCATATTATTCCCCATTGCTTTAGATTGGACTTACAAACAACGGATTTTGCTTGTTTCCTGATACTTGTCAACGCTGGAAGCATAATTGAAAGCAACAGGGCAATAATAGCTATCACCACCAGCAATTCGATTAATGTAAAACCTCTTTTCGACGCCTGTTTCATTTTTTAACCTCGTTATTCATTAATTTTAAATATTAACATATTTTTTGACTAACTTTTATTTTCTCTGAACTTAATTTAAAATTTATAAGTTCAGCCAATTTTCGAAAAATTCCTGCATATCTTTAGCATCTGTCTTGCCGTCCTCCCACACGTCAGTGGAATCATTGCCTACCGTCATCCAGTCATCAGCCATTTCGGAATAATCCTGGAAATCGACATCACAATCATTATTTATATCCGCTCTGATCGGTGCAGTTCCACAAGGTGACATGTGCATGTGTATCTGTTCTATCATCTCAACGGGTGTAACAACTTTAACATTAGAATCAAGCTGATTTATTGTTTCTTTCACTTCATCTAATCCGTAACTCCAGGCATGTACCATAACAAAGCTGTATCCGCTTTCGGAATAGGGATTTGCGGGTCTGGAGTTCAGTGAATCAGCAAGGTCATCAGCATTTCTGCTGACCCCGTCATACTGACCATCATCCCATAAGGTATAACGACAAGTCACCATAGGTTTGCCGTCGAACCATAATATATCACCGTTATATCTTGCATAATCCCCTTTAACATCGAAGTAAAACATCCCGCGTATATTATCAAGTCTGCTGTATTTACTTGCATATGGATAATAACTGCTTTCTGTCATTGAATTTGGGTACCATTTATCAGCAATAACGCAGGTTCTCAAATTGCCTTTTTCGATCAATTGTTCGGTCTTTCTGGTATGATTTTCCAGGTCAGGGAAATAAGAAGAATACATATATCCAAGTCCGGAACAGGCAGCAGTAAAACTGTCGTTTTCGGTAGCATTATCATACCACCATTTCATAACTGTCGGAGCTAATTCAACAAAGCTTGCGGGCATCCCCCAGCCCATTGGGAAATCTCCACGGTTTGAATTGCCGAAATATTTCGGATCTACATGCCAGCCATAGTTACCCAACTCTGTGCCGATATTATCCATGTCACTCATCATAAAACAGACATAATGTACGTTATCTTCCGCTGCATATTCATTGTCATCGTTCTTCTGTTCAAAAGTCATATCGGGGAATTTTTCATCCATCGCACTGTAGAGGGAAAGATTGCAAACCGCAGCTGTTGCACCGGTATACAGGCTGTATCCACTGTGAAGCTCAGTCGCAGCTAACTCACCTGGGGCTGAAGGGTCATCCCATCCCCAGCAGTGAGAATTATCGATAACCTTATCCAGTACTTCGTCGGTGCGGGCCGAATCACTGTCCCACCACCACATCAACTTTTGAGCGATAGCCAAGTCTCTCATATAATAAGCGCTTGGATCTTCAGAGGGATCCGGCTGTTTCATTGCAATACCATTGTGATTGAACTCATCCCAATAGTTCTGGTAAACCCACCAGCAGTCTTTTCCTCTCACATCCATGATTTTGGTAATACCTATCGGATCGCCAAAACTGGATAAGAATTCGGCTTCATAGTTTACATCAACTATGATCGCATTTCTTATACCGGCCATGGAACTTGCGGCAAGCATAGATTGCCTGTCATTCAGATCATAAAGGATGTAGCCGTCAATATGCGATTTGAAATTATTAAGATACCAGTATAAAGAATTTTTATTTACAGTTGAAAATCCGTACCTTGTCTCCAGATCATTAAGGTAAGTCTGGTCACCTTCATTTATGTATATCTGTGGAGATGTCTGAGCAACAATTCCCTGAAGCGACTGCATTAAAAGGAAATAATGAGGCTTTCCATTTAATATGTATGAAGATTTATCGATATAATAAATCGTATTCGGGATCGAACCGGACGGCTGAACACCAAGTGGATGAAGTTCTCTGTGTACAAAAATATCATCAAAGAGAAAATCACCGGAAGCTCCCGCTGATCCGTTCATATTGACTACTAATCTGACATCCATTTTATCAGTACCCGCTGGTGCAGTTATAATATCAGAAAAAGATTGCCAGTTATTATCAGTTTCAGCCAATTCAAATTTTCTCGCTCCCAGGTTATTTCCGGATGCATCGAAAAAGCGAAACATACCATAACAGCTTCCAGGATTTATGTTACTGCCCTGAAGTGATTTGAAACTAAACCCAACTTTAAGATCCTGTTTAGCATCAATAGACATTTTATGACTTCTTATCTGAGCGTAATTGCCTAATTCAGGGCTAAGAAGAAAACACTTGTCCCCCGCTCCTGCACTTTCATTTAGAATGTATGCATTTGTGTGGTACCAGCCGGTAAAACTATCCTCACCGTAAGGGTTTTGCACCAGATTATAATGTTCATTATACTCCGCGGCAAACCCGGCAGATATAAAAATACTGATAATAAATAATACTTTCGAATTCATACTCACCCTTTTTCGCAACTGTTTATACATTTTAATTATCCTTAACTTATCCCCAAAAAACAAGCTCATTGCGTGCATAATTATGCTCATATCGCGACAGAATTGTGAATTTACTGTAAAATTTAATCATTATTACCCGAACTTATTTATAACCTGTAATATATTATACAAATCAAGGTTCATTATTTTAAAAAATTAGTAAATTTAAAGCTTGTTTAATAAAAACAAAATTTTAAGATAAAATAAATGGATAGAACACGGAAGATATTGATATTACATACCGATTCTCGCGGAGGAGAGCGGAAATTCATGCTAGGCATCGCAAAGTATGCCAACCTGTACACCAACTGGGTGCTTCAAAAAAATGACCCCTTTTACAGGAAAACCCAGATAGCAAGTTACAAATACCTCCTCAAAAAGCAATTTGACGGCATTTTTATTGCCGGTGAATTATATGAAAAATGGAAACCCCATTTTAAAAACTCCGATACCCCGCTTGTGATATCTGCCCACTACGACATAGTCCCTGGAAAGCCAAACGTTGTGGGAAACTGGGAAAAAAACGGCAGAATGGCAGCAGAACATTTGCTAAGCTGCGGGCTGAAAAATTTTGGATTCTGCGGATTTTCCGAATTCTGCTGGTCGAGAAGCCGGGAAGAAGGTTTTTTAAAAGCAGTAAAAGAAGCAGGACACTCTGCAGAATCGATACATCTGAAGCCTAAATTAAAAACCAGCTCCGAAGACAGGGAATATAAAAATATAACCGATTGGCTTAAATCTTTACCGAAACCAGCTGGTATCATGGCCTGCAACGATGATTTAGGAAAAGAGATTCTGGAAATTTGCAAAATGGCCGATCTGAAAGTTCCGGATGAAATAGCAGTGATCGGCTCGGACAACGACCAGCTGATATGTAATTTATGCCACCCCACTCTAACCAGCATTGACAACAGCAGCGAAAAAGCCGGTTACGATGCGGCAAGAATTATGGATAACATAATGAACGGCAGAGAAAAAATGGGTGAAAAAAATATTGTAGTTGAACCCTTGAGAATAGTTACCCGCCAGTCGACAAATACCCTCGCCATCGGCGAACCAAATATAATAAATGCAATAAATTTCATCCGCCAAAATGCCTTCAGGCCGATAACCGTTCAGGAAGTTGCAGATGCTACTTACGTCTCAAAAAGAGTTCTTCAAAGAAAATTCAAGAAATACCTGGATCGCTCTATTCATTACGAGATACTGAAGACCCGATACGAACTGGTTGAAAAAGCGCTTTTAGAAACCAATATGTCAATATCACAGATTGCCAAAAAACTTAAATTCTCCGGCGACCAGAACCTTGCAAGGTTTTTCAAGAAAATGCGAGGTATTACCCCCCGCGAATTTAGAAACAAACAGGTTCCCAATCAGTAGCCTTATTTTCAAATTAATTTTATCTCACAAACAATGCTATTGCTTCACAACTAGAATATTGTGAATCTCAAGCACGAACGGTTCAACTTCAACAATGCCGTTCTCCCAGCTGAATCCCATTTCTTTACCTTGAGGCTGAAGATAGATATTTTTCGGTTCTTTCGGCAGTCTTATTTTTACTTTAAGCGGACCGACAGAAGGAATACTGTCAAAAGTGTAAACATCTTTATTAGCATGAGAGCCGGCTGTATTGACCAGATTAACAGCAAGTTTACCTTCTTTTCGATTTACCACTAAATCAACTTTGTGCGAACCTTCAACCTCAACCATTGGAGAATCGAATACCTTGTCCACAACTGCACCGATAAAAATCCTTGCATGAGAAGTACGGGAGGTATGATAACGATATCCCATATTAAAATAAATGGCAGCTATCTTACCTTTGCCGAATTTCCTTACCGTAGCCGCTGTCTGTGAGTTTCCTCTTACCTGGTCACTGTTATAAAGCTTGCCTATCGGCCTGGCATTTTTGGTGAGGAGCGGCGCTCTGTAAAAGTCAGTACAATTCGACATTACACCGTTGTAAAACAGCCACTTCTTTTTTTCGTTTATATTTCCTTTAAATTTTACACCCAGCTGATCGCTGAAAATGTCTGCGGGCACCGGCCCCACAATTAGCAGATTACCCCCGCCTCTTACATATTTAATGAACTCCCGCTTAATATCTTGTGCTATATACTGCCATTCAGGGATGACTATCACCGGGTATTGACTCATCTTATCCCTTAAATTATGCTCTCCTCTTATGTCCACATGGTACTGGTTGTCCAGAAGTGCCCACAATATACCTTTCATTGACATAGTCAGGCCCCTTGGATGAAAAGGGCGAGTCATTTTTCTTTTGATAGATTCAGTCGAGTAAAACAGACATATCTGCGGCACGGACTCAGCCTTGTGACATATTTCCTGTCTTTTTCTGCAGAACTCTGCCACCTCTGACATTATATTCATGTTCCAGTCACGAATCGAACCATCCCTGTTCTGCTTGAAATAAACCTGAAAACCCCCTCCTGTTGACAGCACCACCGAAGCTTCACGCTTTAACTGAATGGGCGTTTTTACGGAGGAATTCGAAACATCTTCCCATTTCGCACTGAACCCCCATGACATAAGGTCCCAGGGCTTACCCTGATGTCTCAGACATCGTGCTTCATATCTTGCCATATTAACACTGTCCTGAAGTGGATAGTCCCCGGAAAGGAAATCCAGGTCAGCTGTCAACGGCTCGAACATTATCGAAGAAAAAGCCCAGTTACTGGTTATCTGAGCATTGGGGTAGTGACGATGGATTGCATTTACATAATGTCGAAGATACTCTCTGAAACCTTCTCTCTGAAAATCCAAAAACTTTCGATAATATTTATCACTTTTTTTCTTTGGATATTTTTCCAGTTTTATCCCTGTTTCTTCTTCGAACGCCTCGATCGCGTTCTTACTGTAATCAATTTCTACCGCCCAGCAATCACCGTCTATCCAGTAACCGTCAACTCCGTACTCATCTTTCAATTCCTTAAGCTGAGGGATCATAAGTTCATCGACGTAAGGGCCGAAGACGGAAATTTTTTGTTTGTCTCTGCTACCATCAGGCTTGACCCTGGCCCATTCCGGATGAAGCTCACAGGCACGATTGTCCCAGACTCCCGAATAATGCATATAGAGAGCGACTCCGTGTCTTGCAGTGACTTCACGCCATAATTTCAATGTATCCTTCACATATCCGCCTGCACGATTACCAACATCAGTTGGATAACTGCTTCTGCCCGGATGGCCTTTACAGTCGATCTGGATGAAATCGGGCTTTACCTTTCTGATTATGTTTTCGATCATTTCTTCAGTGACATTTTCGCCGATTCTTTTATCCTCTTTTTTTGCATGAAAATCAAAATGTATCCCCAGAAAACTGTTTTCTCGACGCAGTCTTTCCTTGTCCGCATGATTTTGAAACTTTTCTTCACCTGAATCACTCTCATTCTGATTACAAAATGCAGACGAAACTGCAAACATTAAAATCAATACAAACAAAAGAATATTTTTCTTAACAAAGCTTTTACCAGCCATAAGACTACCTTTCTCAAATCATCTTTTTATTTAAAAAATTCCACCAGCTTATAAATTTACCGAAAGTCTTAAAACATTTATTTACAAAGGAAATACATCAAAAGTTTTATTTTTCGGGCGAATTACCGACAAAATCCCATATTTCATAAGAATCATCCAGCAAAAGTTCCATATTTTCAATATTGTTCCATTCATTCATCTTCGTAACACCGGCCTTTTTGGTCACCTGCTTCCACCATTCGTAAGCATCTTTAAGCTTATTCCACCTGAAAGGCCATTCGGCATCATTTTTCTTCGAATGATCCCTTAATTCCTCCCATCTCACAAGAACAGGATACAGGGTATTAGCCTGCAAAAGCCTTATTCTTTCTTCAAAAACTTCTTTACCTTTTACTGCCCTTTCACATTTCTTAAGTTCCTTCCAGCATTTACACAGCACTTTATAACTCAAAAAATCAGCAGTAGGAGGTGTTCTCAGATTCATTCCCGCCTTCGGTTCTTCATCATAAAAGGGATTTTCATTAAGTGATTTTTCCAGAATTCCCATATAATTTATCACATAACTGCCGCCGTCACCATAATAACCTTTTGCGAAAGTTCTGCACAAATGTTTAACATTCAGCAAAGGATTCCACAGGAGTTTAGCTGTCACCCAACCTTTCATTTCACTCAACCACGCACCTTCACTTTTGTAAGCTCCCTGAACCATAACTCCCTTAACATGGTTATCGACGAAAGTTTTTATATTCTTACCCAGAACATGAAAGTTCGGAAAAGGCTGTGGATAATGAGAAAAATTAGTAGAATAAGTCCATATATAAAGTGAATGTGCGATCTCTGACCAGCCCTTAAGATCATTATAGAATGACGAATTACGTTCATGGGTAAGCGGCACACTGAAATCTGCTTCTATTGGACAGAGCCTCACTATTACGTTATGCCGAGGCTTTGTAATGGCCGGCGGTTCCTGAGTATATTGATACGCGAGAGTATCGATCTTAACATCAGGAAAATCCTTTTCGATATGCTTTGCAACATAATTAACAAAGCGAAGTAATGTACCTGAGGGACTCCCTTCGAGCTTATTGATACGTTGACATTCTTTACATTCGCAAGCTCCCGCCCCGTCATTTTGAGAAACCGATGCTATGGTATAATTTTTGTTTGCGGAAAGCCTGTTTTTTAATCTTTTAACCATTTTGTCTGCCATTTTCATATCGGTCAGACACAGCTGAGCATTCTCCGATCTTCTTTTGCCGTCAACTAGCGCGAACCATTCAGGGTGCCTTTCGAAGAATTTCTCAGGAGGTATCAGCTTATAAAAAGTATGCACAAAACCCGAATACAACTCTCCATCTCCTCTCTTCTCGTCCAGATCGAAAAACCCTGCATCATTGCACTTGTTACGGACGGCCCAGTCAGGATCGAAACACTGTATCCAGAAGGAATTCCTGTAATCCAAAACCGGTTTATATCTTAAATCTAAATCACTTATTTTGAATGTCAGTTTAGAAGGGATATAGGATTCTGTCTTAGTCCACCAGTGACATCCGGCGATATCTTCAAGAAATGTATATACGGCATAAAGAGTTCCTCTCTTTCCCGCACCTGCAAGAATCAAATCCTTCCCCGAAAGTTTAATTACAATTCCTTCATCGCCGAGAGCTTCTGTTGAAATATCTTTACCTGCTTCTTTGACTGCCTTGACACCTACGAGAATTGAAGGATTGGATTTATCGTACCTTTCTTTAATTTTAAATGCTGTTCCCGTAATCTTTTCGAGAAACAAAGCAAGTTCATCCGCAGCATGCTTATCCTGAAAAGACGCGGAAGAACTGACCTTTATATAAACCTGTGACTTACCCCCCTCTGCAACAACAAATTCTTGTTTTGCCTTGCTATAACAGAGCTTACCTGAAAATACCGGAAAACACAACAAAAATAAAAGTGTATATATTTTTTTAAAAAACATAAAAATTTCATCTGATCACAGAATAAAATTGCAGGTCAATATACAGGTAATGTAAATATTATCAACCAAAAACCAGATTCTAATAACAAAATTCATCAGCAATAATTTACAAAAGGATATTTTTAAAAACATATTTTCTTTATTTACCCAGCATTATCCTGTTTGATTAAAATTACTCAAAAATAATTCTTTGGATTTAACAATTGACATCTGACATTCGTACCAATTCTATTTTAATTTTATTAAATGGGGACTCTTTCGTTTTTTAGTTTGACTTGAGGGAATTGAGTTATTAGTATTTGGAGCGGTTTGTGGAAATAAATGAAAGGAATTACTATGGCAGGAGTTGTGTTACAGACGGAAATTGGCGGAGTGGAACCTAAGCGAGGCAAGGTGAGGGACATATATGACCTCGGTGACAAGATGATCATAGCTGCAACGGACAGGATAAGTGCGTTCGATGTAGTCATGAAGAACGGGATACCGAATAAGGGTATTGTACTGACGCAGATATCCAAATTCTGGTTCAATTATCTTGGTATTGAAAATCACATGATCACCGATGACGTTGAAGAATTTCCGGAGCCTTTCTGTGACTTTAAGGATCAGCTCGGCGGCAGGTCGATGCTGGTTAAAAAGGGTAAGGTTCTGCCGATAGAATGCATAGTTCGCGGATATATCACGGGTTCGGGATGGAAGGATTATCAGAAGACACAGTCGGTAAGCGGTGTTAAACTGCCTGCAGGATTGAAGCAGTGCGAGAAGCTTCCGGAGCCGATCTTTACTCCTTCTACTAAAGCGGAACAGGGAGAGCATGATCTTCCGATCAGTTACGAAGACTGCGTTAATATGGTTGGAACAGCTATTGCTGAATTCCTGCGTGACAAGAGTATTGAGGTTTTCAAAAAGGCACGGGATTATGCAGAATTAAAAGGTATAATCTTAGCTGACACGAAGTTTGAATGGGCGACGGTCGAAGACGGCAAGATAATTCTGGTTGACGAGGTACTGACACCTGATTCGTCAAGATTCTGGCCTGCAGATAAGTATGAAGTGGGCAGAGATCAGGAAAGCTTCGATAAGCAATTCGTGAGAAATTATCTTGAGAGTATTAATTTTGATAAGGACGGCGGAGGAGCAGTTCTGCCGGATGATATTGTCAAAAAGACAAGTGAGAAATATATAGAGGCTTATCAGAGACTTACCGGAGAACATTTTAAGTGGTAAGGTCAAAACTTTTTATGAATAACCGATATCTAATGGTCGTGGCTGGTATTTTCGGCTGCGACCATTTTTTTATAAATACCGGAGTCATGTAAGATGAATACAGTAAATAAAAATATCGTACTTATAGGAATGTGCGGTTCGGGTAAGAGTACGGTAGGGGTGCTTTTGGCCAAGGCAATGGCAAGGTATTTTCTGGATACGGATGTCTATATTCAGGCGTTGGAGAATAAGTCCCTGCAGGATATAATCGATGATAAGGGACTGGACGAGTTTTGCAGGATAGAGGAAAGTCACATTATCTGCATTGATCTTGAGAAAGCGGTTATCGCAACAGGCGGAAGCGTGGTTTACAGTGACAAGGCGATGAAGCACTTGAAGAAAAATGGGGTGATAGTTCATCTTGACCTTAATTACGAAACGGTAGAAAAGAGGGTGACGGATCTTTATACGAGGGGCGTCGTAATGGAAAAGGGACAAACGCTTGAGAATCTGTATCACAAACGCCAGCCCCTTTATAGAAAGTACGCTGAATTGACGATCAACTGTGAGGATAAGAACCAGCAGCAGATCGCCAATGAGATACTAGATCGGCTGCGTTAGAGATTCCAAGCCTTTGCGAATGCCGAGAAGCTTCTGTCGTAAGTTTTTTCCACATCGTCAGGAAAGCAGCATGCGGGAAGTTGTTTCATGGCTAGGTGGTACTGGATACATTCGCAGCACACGCCTTTTTTATCACAGCCGCCATAAGTACAGTTACAAAAATCCATATTCTGATCTTTTTTACATTCCATAGTAAGGCTCCTTTTGTTAATTCAAGAGTAAAGTCATTTTTAAAATCCATAAAAAAACCGCTGATCATTCAATCAGCGGCTCTGATTATACAAAAAATCACGTTATTCAGCAACTTTTTCTGCTACCATGTCACCAACCTCAGTTGTTGAGTATCCCATCTTTCTTGCAGAGAGTGACTCGAGCTTGTTTGCGGTAACGAATTTAACTGCGTCTTCAATCTTATTAGCAGCGTCATCTTCGCCGAGTATCTGGAGCATCATAGCACCTGCACATACAGCTGCAAGCGGATTTATTATGTTCTTGCCAGTGTATTTGGGAGCAGATCCACCGATGGGCTCGAACATGCTGACACCTTCAGGGTTGATGTTTCCGCCTGCGGCGATGCCCATTCCGCCCTGAGTGATTGCACCGAGGTCGGTGATGATGTCGCCGAACATGTTGCCGGTGACAAGGACGTCGAACCATTCGGGACTTTTGACCATCCACATGCAAGTAGCATCGACGTGGTAATAGTCCCTTCGGATGTCGGGATATTCGTTTTCTCCCATTTCGTTAAATGCTCTTTCCCAAAGGCCGTAGATATAAGTAAGTACGTTTGTTTTCCCTACCAGGCCGAGGGTGTTTTCTTCGCCTATGCCGCGAGCTTTCTTGCCGTATTTTCTGGCATATTCAAAGGCGAATTTCAGACAGCGATCAACCTGAAAGCGGTTGTAAACTGCCGACTGGATAGCGACTTCGTTGGGTGTTCCTTTAAGCGTGTTTCCGCCTGCTCCGGTATACTGGTCTCCGGTATTTTCACGGACAACCACGTAGTCGATTTCTTTGGGACCTTTGTCTTTTAGAGGTGTTTCCACACCGGGAAAGAGTCTTACGGGACGAAGGTTAATATACTGATCCAGTTCGAAGCGTGCTTTTAAGAGTATACCTTTTTCGAGAATTCCGGGTGCAACTTCGGGATGGCCGATGGCACCGAGAAGAATCGAGTCGAATTTTCTCAGGTCCTCTACAGCTGAATCCGGCAGGGTTTCGCCAGTTTTCATGTATCTTTCACCGCCGAAATCGAATTCGGTCATGTCGAGTTTAAAGCCGAATTTATCCGCTGCGGCATTTACTGCCTTAACGGCCTCTCTTGTTACTTCCGGCCCGGTACCGTCACCGGGAATTACTGCGATCTTATAAGTCTTTGACACTTTCAATCTCCTTGTTTTTTGATTTTAAAAAGTTTTAGTTTCCTATTTATTCAATTTCTTTTTTACATGGTCTAAGAGTCCGCCGTCGCTAATAATTTCTTCTGCGAAGTCCGGCAGCGGATCGAAGCTTATCTCTTCACCGGTTGTTTTGTTGTAGATCATTCCTTTGTCGTAGTCTATCTCGATATCGTCGCCATCGCTGATCTTATCATAGGCATTTTTTGATTCGATGAGATAAAAGCCGCAATTTATCGCATTCCTGTAAAAGATCCTGGCAAATGATTTTGCGATCACGGTCTGGACTTTTGCGCCTCTGATTGCCCAGACGGCATGCTCTCTACTTGAGCCGCAACCAAAATCCTCACCCGCTACGATTACATCCCCGGGTTTTGCCTTGTTGACGAATTCAGCGTCGAGGTCTTCCATGGCGTGTTTCGCCAGTTCTGCCTCATCATCGGTATTAAGATATCTTGCCGGTATTATCTCATCAGTGTTTATGTGATCTCTGTTATAAACAAATGCTTTGCTCATTTTCATATTCCTTAATTACATATATTTTCTCGGGTCGGTCAGTTTTCCTTCAATTGCGCTTGCAGCTGCGGTTGCAGGGCTTGCCAGATAAACTTCGCTCTTCGGACTTCCCATTCTGCCGACGAAGTTTCTGTTGGTGGTACTTATGCACCTTTCTTCTTCTGCGAGAATACCCATGAATCCACCCAGGCACGCTCCGCAGGTCGGTGCAGCTATTACGCAGCCAGCATCGTAGAATATATCGAAGAGTCCTTCATCTTTTGCCATTTTCCAGATTTCCGGCGTCGCAGGGACGATGAGCGTTCTAATGGCGACCTGTTTTCCTTTTAAAAATTCCGCTGCGATCCGGAGGTCTTCAATCCTGCCGTTGGTACAGCTTCCGATATATGCCTGATGCATTTCCCTGCCTGCACAATCGGATATAGGCACCCCCCCGCTGGGTAAGCTTGGAAGTGCCACTATCGGCTCAAGCTTAGAACAGTCGAATTCCTCAACCCGGCAGTATTGGGCATCAGGATCGGACTCGAAAACAGTGTAGTCTTTTTTATCTTTTAAGTGTTTGTCGAGATATTCTTTTGTCATGTTATCGAAAGGCATGACCCCGTTCTTTCCGCCGGCTTCGATGGCCATATTGGTTATGGTCATCCTGGCTTCCATGGTGAGATATTTCAGTGCAGGGCCTGTAAATTCCATGGCTTTGTATAATGCGCCGTCGGTGCCGATGCGGGCGATCACAGCAAGTATTATATCCTTACTGTAAACGCATTCATTAAGCGAACCGTTAAGTACGAACTTTATCGATTCGGGTACCTTAAACCAGAGGTTACCGGTGGCGATGGCGGCTGCCAGGTCGGTTGAGCCGATACCGGTACTGAATGCTCCGAATGCACCGTAGGTACAGGTATGGGAGTCACCGCCGACGATAACCTCGCCGGAACGGATATGTCCCTGTTCGGGGAGCAAAGCGTGGCACACGCCTGCTTTTCCGACCGGATAATAGTATTTTATTTCATTTTTTCTGGCCCAGGAGTCGAGTCTTTTCAACAGCTCTGCGCTTTTGATGTCCTTGGGAGGCTGAAAATGATCGGGAGTTACGACGATCTTTTCATTATCGAATACTCCTTGGATACCTTTTTCTTCCAGCATTTTTATAGCCGGCGGTGTAGTAACATCGTGACACATAACCACATCAATGTCAGCGTCGATGAGCTGGCCGGGCTTGACCGAATCCAGCCCTGCTGCATTTGCCAGTATTTTTTCGGTAATTGTCATAGACATATTTTTGCCTTTTTATTTTCCTTAATCGTTTTTCTGTGTTGAAACCATACGGTTAATAGCATCGACGTAGGCTTTTGCACTTGCTTCGATGATGTCGGTGGATACGCCCCTGCCGATGAATATACGATCATTTTCCTTGATCTTCACGGTAGCCTCGCCTAGAGCTTCCTTACCCCCGGTGACGGCTTTTATATTATATTTTTCCAGTTTTGGAGAAAGCCCTGTAGCCAGTCTCACTGCCTCATATGCTGCATCGACGGGACCGTCGCCGCAGGCAGCTGCCTGTACGGGTTCTTCCCGATCCTTAAGTTTAATTTTGACTGTTGCCGTCGGCAGCGTCCCGCTTCCGCTGGAGACGTGAAGATATTTCAAGTCGTAGTAGTGCTCTACCACATGTATCTCATCGTTGATGATGGCTGCCACATCTTCGTCGAAGACCTCTTTTTTCTTGTCTGCGATCTCCAAAAACCTTTCATAAGCCTGCAGGAGCTCTGCTTCGGTGAGCTTATAACCTAACTTTTTGCACCTGTCAGCAAAACCTGCTTTTCCGGTGTGCCTTCCGAGCACCATTTTCGAACCGCCCAGCCCGATGTCTTCTGGCTTCATGATCTCATAGGTCGTTCTTTCCTTCAGTATGCCGTCCACGTGTATGCCGGATTCATGGGCAAAGGCGTTTGCACCGACGATCGCTTTGTTCGGCTGAATATCAAAGCCGGTAAGTTGTGATACCAGCTGACTTGTTCGGTGTATCTCTTTAGTGTTAATGTTGGTCGGATTTTCGCCCTGTTTTGTGCCGAAGTAATCACCCCGTGTGAAAAGTGCCATTACGATCTCTTCAAGGGCGGCGTTGCCCGCTCTTTCGCCGAGGCCGTTTACCGCGCATTCAACCTGACCTGCCCCATTGTGGACACCGGCAATTGAGTTTGCAACAGCAAGGCCCAGATCGTTATGGCAGTGCGTGCTTATCACCGCTTCTTCTATATTGGGCACACGCTTTTTCAATGTTGCGATCATTTCGCCGTACTCAAAGGGCAGAAGGTATCCAACGGTGTCCGGTATGTTGACCGTTGTTGCTCCCGCTTCGATGACAGCCTGAGTTATTTCAACCAGGAACTCGATATCCGATCTGCCGGCATCCTCTGATGAAAATTCGACATCATCAGTGAAAGACTTTGCATATTCGACAGCCTCGACTGCCATTTTGAGGATCTCGTCGGCGGATTTTTTCAGTTTATATTTCATGTGTATCGGCGAAGTTGCAATGAAAGTATGTATCCTCGCTTTTTTGGCGGATTCAAGAGCTTTGGCAGCGGATTCGATATCCTTTTTGTGAGCGCGGGCAAGGCCTGCGATGGTCGGGTTCTGTGTTTTTTCAGCTACCAGTTTCGTAGCCTCGAACTGTGCCGGTGAAGAAACAGGGAAGCCCGCTTCGATGATATCGACATTCAGTTTTTCCAGCTGTTCTGCGATCTCGAGTTTTTCGGTAACGGACAGAGAAGCTCCGGGGGATTGTTCGCCGTCTCTTAAAGTCGTATCAAATATCAGAACTTTTTCGTTAGCCATTTTTAAGCTCCATTTAAATTTAAAGTTGCAATTATGCAAAATTGGCGGAAAATTTCCAATTTTTTAAGTGAAAAAACGATAAATTAATTGTTTAGAAGGGTAAATTATGCGCCTAAAGGCGCAATAGAAGTGCGCATAGCTGTAAAACACCGTTATCAACTGAACGTTTTTTGCGTATAATAGCCATAACTAAAAATATTATACGTAAAGAAAATAATCAGTTCAACATATCTTTTTAATTTTTTTGCAAGAAGCAATAATCAATATACAGAGGCAGTTGTAAGCCCTTCGTTAATGGCATATTTTACCAGGCCGGCGAAATTCTGTATTCTAAGTTTTTTCATTATCTGACTTCTGTGCCAGTCCACAGTTTTTGAACTGATGTGTAAGATATCCCCAATTTCTTTTGACGATTTACCCTCGGCGAGTAGCTGTAATACTTCCAATGCCCTCGGTGAAAGGACGGAATCCTGAATTTCCGGATGATTCCCCCTGTTATTTGAAAGTTCTTCGAAAACAATTTTACTAATTCCAGTACTCAGATAACTGTTTCCGAGATTAATTTCCCTTATTGCAATCAGCAATTCTTCTACATCCGCCTGTTTAGAAACACAGCCATGAATTTCCAAGTTTAAAGCCCGGAAGATAGAAGACCTGTCATTTCCCTGTATCAACATAAGAACCTTCACAAAGACATTTTTTTCCATCACTGCTCGTACAGTCTCGATGCCATTCAATCCTTGCAGTTTATCTGAAATAACCAGTACATCGGGATTTATTTCGTCAATTAAAAGTAAGGTTTCTCTACCTTCAGACGAAAAAGCAACTACTTCGAATTGATTCTCGGAATCGATCAAATTAGCGACGCTTTGTGAGAAGAGACTCTGTGAGTCTGCTATTAAAACTTTTACAGCCATAGGCCACACCCCATTTTATAAAAACCCATTTTTCCGAACCCTCCGGCCTGGGCTTCTCCAATCGGTATGATAAAACTTTATTGTATTATCTATGAAATCGGCAAATTACAAACCTGACTTAAAAATTAATAATAAAAATAGAATATTATTAAATATTTTTTTGGGACTTAACTATCTGGAAATCAATTCGACTTTCTGCAAACTCATTCCGTAAGAACCGCCGGGTGGATCAACTTGCTGATCTCTTGTAAAGTTTCCTGAATAACACATCCAGCAGGTTTTCCCGTCTTTGCTGATGAATTTGGTGGGGATATTAACAAAATAAGCCTGTTTACCAAAATCCTTCATGTAGGTAACGAGTTTCCAGGGGCCTGCGATATTATCAGATTCAGCGATCCAAGTATTCATGGTTTTTAAGGTAGGCCAGCCATCGGTAACGCATAAGATATATTTCTTTAAAGCGGCATTGTAGGTCATGGTCACACAGCCGCAGTTATTATTCCAATCGATCATGGGTTTTATTTTTTGGAAATCTTTTGTCCATTTAGCATTCCCGGATTTATCATATCCTGCAAAAAATTCATAAGCGCAAGGATCGTTTATTGTCTTTATCGAAGGGGCAACGCGGATCAGATATATTTGGTCGCCGGTAATCCAACTAAGATTACCCGGCCTGGATTCAGAGTCAGATTCCGGTGCTCCATGACAAACCAAATAAGCTTTACCATCGGGTCTGTGTTCCATATTTCTTCCGAAATCGACAAAATGAGGAGCCCCGATCTTTAAGCTCTGACCCATTTTGTTATGTTCACCGAACAGAGGATTTTCGGGTATGTGTGGTGACGGTGACCAGGTTTTGCCGTAGTCTTGGGAAATTCGAAACCCAACAAAGGGTCCCAGTGTCCCCCAGTTATAGCCGGAAGGTTTATTTATGAGGCAGTAGCTGCCGTGGTACCAAATGCCATTGTAAAGTAGGGATCCACACGGATATCTGCCACCATAGGGTACGGCAGGGTCATTGAAAGTACCGAAGACTTTCGATGATCAGATTAAGAGGATCTTTTCCTATAATCTTTGCCTGGCCTGTATGAGCATCGACAGAATCAGCCCAGCCGGACTGGCAGAAGTCATTCTGCAGCTTACCGTCTGTCCAGGGAGAGTACAAATAGCCGTCTCTTGCCCAGGAAGGATACCAAGTATCCGCTCCTGAGTAAGTTATGCTTTTTCCGAGAAACTTTATGCCGGTAATTTCTTTTGACTGCTGAAGAGGGCAATTTTCCGGAACCTCATTCGGCAAAATGAAAGGCTCGAAATAAACGGGGCCTCTCATGCGGATACCGGTTTTTTTGTCAATGTAAACATCACCTATCAAGTTTGAATTGTCGGAAACGATATAAAGGGTATTTGAAATTCCAGGGTCAGAGATGTCATCCTGAGGGTCCTCTACAGTGACTTCTACTGTAATTTCTTTACTGTTCATAGAAGAAAAGGGAATAAGGCCTGAAAACATGCCATTTTCTTTAAGGACACGACTTTCGTAAAGCCCTGATCCATTTCTTTTATTCGAAGTGATTTAATTTTACACCAAGGCTGACAGGAGCCTTTGATAAAAATAGCGTCCAGCTGCCAATCCTCATGAAACCCCTTTTCAATAGTGACTTTTGGAGGTGCCGGCTTAATGCCTATCTTTTCAACTGGTATCGTTTCGAAGCCTTGGAGATCTAATGCGGGAGAGGTTTCTTTCAATTTTAAATTTGTTTTCGGGTCAATAAAACAGGGATCGGTATTTTCCAGGTTGTTTTCAAAGGATTCAAATGTTCCGACAACATCCCCACCGGGATAATGCCCTTCTCTTAGAAAATGGTCATTTTTCCAGCCGATGTTGTTTTCAATAATGGTGCCGGTCATTTCCTTTGCCAATTCGTAACGGGGATGTTCATAGTCATTTGGAATGTTTAATAAGCGAGGGAAGGTGGAACTGAAAGGCGGTTGGGTATAGTCTTGTTTTCTTAGATGCTCCAAGGCATTGCAGAAGTTTCCGGGAATCTCATTAATGGTGACAGTGCCGGATCTGGCTGCCATTATTGCATTTTCGCAATTTACAAAAATATTGTTTTTTATGATAGTATCCCTGCCGCCATTAATGGTTATACCGTCACGTTCGATATTACGAAAAATATTTCCATAAATATCATAGCCGCTGATATGACCATCGAGATAAATTCCCTGTACTCCGAATTCAGTATTTATATCCGGGCTGTAAATATCGTGAATGTAATTATACCTGATCTTATGTCCTCTCGCTCCCCAGTCCCAGGCATCATATATCGCTCCTGCATCATCAGTTTCATAGCAGGCATTATAAATTTCGTTGTATTCTATGAGATTATTGTTTCCGCCTGGAGGAAAAAAATATTGGACGGCACTATGGGGTATGTCATTAATGAGATTTTGGCGGACGATATTGTCTGAGCCCATCAGCAGTACAGCGGGACTTGCGGTTCTGGTCCATCTTCCGGTATGATGGATATAGCAGTTTTTTACGAAATTGTTGCAATTGGTCAGAGTTCTACGGTCTCCGGCGTTAAGAGTCACTGCCTGGTCTGCGGTATCATAAATGTGGCTGTCGACGGCACCATTGTTTGTACCACCGGTAATTTTCAACCCTGCCATGCCGGTATTTCTGATTAAACAGTTATCGATGACATTACTATTTCCACCTTCTATCACAACGGCAGATGAGCGACACGCTTCAAAACAAATACTTTTAAAATGGATATTGGAAGCATCTTTTATTCTTACCAGAGGTTCTTTATTTTCACCCAGTATAGAAAATAGTATCTCTGCATTTCGAATATCTTCAGGTGGCCAGAAATATAAATTTCCCGATTTTCTATGGAGGTACCATTCGCCGGACCGGTCCAGTTCTTTCAGAATATTTACTGCGAACCAGGGTTTTTTCTTTCCGATACCCTGGGGCGGTTTATTTTTTAAAACAATTCGTTTCTTATCCGAATCAATTGAATCCAGTAGAAAATAATATCCAGACCATTCATAAATCCAAAGGCCATACAGCCAAATATCATCTTCATTTTTCCAGTTTTCGGGACAGGTACCTTAATATTCGAAAGCATTTTTGTTGTAGATTTCACCTGTCCAGGCAAAGTCGCTATTTGGCCAGCGAGCCAGCTGAATTCTCTTTTTATTAAAGAACAGTTCGGCATGCGATGTTTTTTTATCAAAACCCCCTCTCGGTCTTAATTTGCCGAAATTTTCGATTCCATGTCCTTTCAGATCGATTTTAAGACATTTTTTCCTAGCCTTTTTATCCAAGCTTTCCCATAAGAGGTCGGTGCTTTTTACGGGTTTGAACCATTGAGGTTTTAACAGCTTTGCCCCGGTAATTCGAACCAGATCGCCGGGAAAAGCTTCGAAACGAATAAATTTACCTCTGCCACAATTTTCCTGAGAAAAGGCCAAGGGCTTTTTCAAATTATAAATTCCTTCTTTCAGATAGACTAAAACGAACGATGCTTTATCTTTGCAGGCAGCGTCTCTTGCCTTTTCAATGGTAGCGAAAGGAGCTTTTTAAGAACCTGTACTGCTGTCACTTCCATTAGGGGAAACATAAAATATTGCCGAATTATCCGCATAAGCAAATACAGTTAAAAACAAAACCAAAAAGGTAACTAAAAATCTCATAGCTTTCTCCATTTTTTATTGTTTTTTATAAAAAGTCCCCATGATCTTTCACGGGGACTTGGATTATAAGCGATAAATTTTAAAATCTATTTTCTCAGCACATAGACATAATAGGCACCGCAAAGCATTTTGCCGTCTTTGCCATAGAACCATGTTTTCAATTTTGTCTTGCCTTTTTTGAGATTAACATTGAATACAATTTCCTTATCGTCAGCTTTCACTGGTTTTCTTCTGTCAAAATCCGCAATTTTCAGGCGTGCCTCTTTTATAGGTAATGCCTTTCCTTCTGCTTTTTTTCCGTATGCGTAATCATCATAATAAGTGTAGCTGGTCTTTCCTGCAATCGGGGTGTCTGCTTCTTTGGGCCAACGTCTGAGAGAAATCTGGTACTCACCCGGTCTGTCAACAACAAGATTCCAATAACCGTTTGCCCTTCTGCCGTTCATGATCTGATGTTTTTGAGTAAAGTATGTTCTGGCCCAGGCAGTACATGCTAGATAGGTCGGATTTTCTTTGTCACTTCCTATGATGATGTAACGGTGAACTTTCATATCATCCTGAACGCCCTGCCACCATTTTTCATAATGAGCTTTCATTTTGGCTACAACTTCAGGATATTCGTCAATAACATTATTGTCCTGGTGGGGATCTTTTTCGATATTGAAAAGGCCCAGCTTAATTTCATAGTTTCTGCGTCTTTTCTTTATCTTCTTGATCTTTTCCTCGTCTCTTAGTTTTGGATCGATGTCAAAGAGATTCAGCAGTCTCCAAGGGCCCCACATAATACAGGCGTCCCATTTTTTGATCTCCAGTCTTCTCTGGAACTGGATGACAAGGATGCGATCGGGTATATCCGATTTTCCTTTCAATGCAGGAGCAAGGCTCATGCCGTCGAAATCTGTATCTGCAGGTTTTTTAACATCGCAAAGGTCTATCAAGGTCGGGAAAAGGTCCTGGACCTGTACGAGACCATTAATGTCACCGGGTTTTGTAAAATCACCTTCGGGCCATCTTATAAAACAGGGAACTCTGTGACCTCCTTCCCAGAGATGAGTTTTGAGGCCCTTCATACCGGCATTGTAAGTATTATAGCCAGCGGTACCGCCGTTATCAGTCATAAATATAACGATGGTATTATCGTACAGTCCCGTTTTCTTAAGAAATTTATCCAATCGCCCCATATTGTCATCGAGATTTTTTATCATGCCGAAAAAGGATTCGAAATCTTTGGGCAGATTAGGTACTTCGACTCTGTCGCGGAATTTTTGTTCTACAAAATACGGGCCATGGACAACATTTGTTGGGATCATGCAAAGGAACGGCTGATCTTTTTTCTTTTTGTCCTTCATCCAATTCATGGCAAGGTCAAACCAGACATCGGTACAATATCCATCGTATTTTTTACGTATGTCTTCATCCAGGTAAGTGTCATTGAAATAATCATTGGTAAAATAATCGTTTACGGTGCCGACTTCCTGCTGAGGGAACCATACCACATCCTCGAATCCTCTGTCCTGAGGCCTGAAGGGATAATTGCTTCCGATGTGCCACTTGCCGAACATACCGGTACTGTAACCGGAATTACTGAATATTTCGGGCATAGTAGGCAGATCAGTTCTCATGTGAGTATTTTCAGTGCCAACCCAACGGGCTCCGTTTCTCAATGCATCCATACCGGTAAGAAGTTGTCCGCGTGTCGGGGTGCACATGGGAGCGGCATGGAACTGAGTAAAACGAATGCTTTCACTGTGAAGTTTATCCAAATTCGGTGTTTTGAACTCGGGATTGCCGTGACATGACAGATCACCATACCCCATGTCATCAATATTGATCAAAAGTACATTAGGCTTTTGGGATTTTATGAAAAATTCATTTTGATCATTTGCGTTACAACCTGCCAGGAACAAACCTGCACCTACAGCGGCACTTTTTAAAAATTCTCTGCGTTTCATTATAAATCCTTTCTCCTTTGTCAAACTCAGAACAGTATTTTAGAATCTTATGATCACAGTACCTTCTTCTTTAACCTCAACCCCGACAGAATCGGGCCAGAAAGTTTCATAATTTCTGTGACCGACATTTATCATTGCACTCGGTGCACCGGGAGCATTCAGTATTTTTATATCGTGGTAATCACCGATCAATTCTTCGACGTGAATTCTCATTTCCTTTTTTTGTTTATCGTAAGGTTCGATACGACATTTATTAATGCCCTGCATTCTGTGAACATAAGGTTCGGTAACATCGGTCAGTGGCACGATTATAACTTCGTACTTATCAGAAAAAGTATTTCTCATTGGTCCCACTTCTATACTACCATCCGGCAAGTATTCAGCAGGTGCATTTCTAACCTGCCATTTAAGTCCGGTTTTTTTGACCATCCATGTTGCCCTGCCACTTCCAGCTGCATTAATTTCGATTACTTCGCGGGAATGAAGGTTATTTTTTATATTGAATTTCTTAATGTCGCCCTGCCTGAGCTTATTGTTAAATTTGTATTCGTTCCCAGCAATTTTTATCTTAACGTCTTTTGTAACTGAATTGGTATTTTGTTCTTTTACATCGAAACTGTAAACCTGAACCGGAACCGTTAAATCGTTTATTTTTGCTTCAACGGCAAGATTTATGAATTTTGAGGAAGATTCGTCGCCATACATTCCGAAATCTTTGAATTTTTTTGGAATTGTGACATTATCCTGAATTGTGGTTTTGTTAGTTTTTATGTTCTTAGATTTACCTGATTTTTCAAAAATAATATTTCCCTCATTATCATATAACCTGAAGATGATGCTGCATTTGGGCAGAGACTTGTCCGCTTTCGTTTTCAAAGAGACGTTATAAGTACGGCCCGGTGCACACTGGTAATATTCGTAATAAGCTCCGTTTTTCGGGGAAAAGATAGATCTGGAGGTTTGATCCTTACCTAACGGCAATAACTCAATTCCATCTTCCAGGAAACGAATCCCGTCAATTTCACCGTTCAAGTCCTTTTTGGGATGTATTGAAATTCCGGGAACAGATCGCCCCTTTGACCAGCCTTCGGTTTGTTCAGCGTTTATGGTCATGTCCTGATTTTCACTGAACACGGGATCATCGACACCAGTAACTATCAAATTCTGATTACCTTTTTCGGCTGGCAGGTGGTACTGGTAAGCTGAAATTTTCTGACCATCTCTAGAGCCTCCCATTCCCCAGCTTACTGAAGCGGGAGCATTAGGATTAAAAGAAGTCTTTACATTCATTGTTTTTGATAAATGTTCATAGCCCGGTTTTGCATCAAAAAATTCTTCTGCGGTTGCATCATAAGCCTTGACCGTAAAATAATTTTTGCCGATCTCGAAATATATTCCGCCAATATGGTGACGGAAATCATTGTTAAAAACAGAAGCAAAGCCGCCGATCCTTCCGTTGGAAACATAGAATTTTTCGTTTTTTTCAACTAATTCCCAAGTATGGTTATGGCCGTGCATCCATGCAAGTACATTTGGATAACTTTTCAATAATACATGTATCTGATCGCTGTTTGCAACCCTTCTGTAAGTTTTACTGTCATGGTAAGAAGTAGTATCAGCGAGTGAATTATGTGTAAGAATTATTGTGGTTTTATCTGTACTAAGATCAAGGTCAAATTTCAGCCAAAGCATTTCCTCGCTTGTTATTAAATTGGGATTAATCAGTTCTGGAAGGCAAACAAAATGTATTCCCTTCATATCGAAGCTGTAGTAAGGTCTGCATGCAATACTTCCGACTCTCATGGTTCTTTTTTCGGTATCGCCGCCTCTGAACGTTACAATTTCATGGTTTCCTGCAGCAAGATAAAATGGGAGGAGGCCTATACTTCCCGGGATAACATCCGTCCAGTCACCTCTGGCCTGGTCATCGGCATTTCCGTGGTGAATATCGCCTGTATCTATAAAGACATCAAGATCGGGAAAATTCTGTGTAATAACACCAATAGCCTGAGCAATAGTTTCGTTCGATGGTTGAGCGGGATGTTCCCATCCGAAGTGAGCATCAGCTACAATGAAACCTTTCATTGCAGGTTCTTTTGAGATATCTTTGCCCGCAGAATCAGTATTCTGAGTAAAATTTGAACAACCTGTAACAAATAAACTTCCTGTTATTGCCGCACTTTTTAAAAATTCTCTTCTTTTCATTTTCAATCCTTTTAAAAAAAGCAATCAAAATTATTTAAATTGAGAAAACTCATTTGAGCAATTGACATTTATACAATGAAATCAGTTTAAAAACAATGGTCAGATGCTAATTATCAAGTCGAAGTTAAATTAACAGCAGGCAAGATATATTTTAAAATCAGCTAAAAATATAAATCACCAGCCAAAAAGTTCCCACCCATTATGATGGTTTTTTTCAGTAGAATCGCGGACTATAAGTTTAGTAGGAAGTTCAATGTTTACGCTTTCCGTGCTTTTTTTCCTGATTCTTTTCATTAATAATTCCGCTGCCCGGCAACCCATTTCATATTTTGGAACATGTATGGTTGTCAAAGAGGGGGAAACCACAGATGCAACAAAAGTATTATCATATCCAACGACTTTAACCCGAACGGGAACTTCTATATTTTTTTCTTTTAAGGCTTTCAATGCTCCAACTGCCATCTGGTCATTTGCTGCGAAAATGCCGTCGAAATCATCTTCTTTTTTCAAAAGTTTTTTTACAGTGTTATAGCCACTTTTGGGAGAAAAATCTCCTGTAAGTATATGGTGTTTAACTTTTTCCGCTGTTGCCACTTCTTTGAAGCCTTTAAGTCTTTCTTTTACCATGCAGGAATATCTGGGTCCTGTAATGTGAACAATATTTTTGCAATCTTTTTCAATTAAATGTTTTGTGGCGATTTTTCCGCCATGGTAATTATCCACCATTATTGAGTCGATATTAAAACCTTCTAATTTTCTTTCGAGGCTGACTACAGGAATATTTTTACTTTTTGTTCTTAAGCTGGCAATTTTTTCCAGATAATCTTTATTCTGATCTTCGGCTACGCTATCTATTATAATGCCATCAACCCAACTGCCTTTCAGCATATTTACAAAATGAGTTTCCTTTTTTAAAGAATCATCGCTGTCGCATAATGTCACATTATAGCCTTCGGATGAGAGTTTTTCCTGAATACCTTTTATAACCTGAGGAAAGAAAATTCGATTAATATTCGGTATAACAATACCTATAGTATTTGTAGTTTTGCTCTTTAAACTGCTAGCCACAGGATTGACTTCGTAACCAAGTTCATCTACGGCCTTTTTGACTTTACTCTTCAATTCTTCACTTACAAATTTTGTGCCGCGCATGGCATGGGATACGGTTGAAATAGAAACACCGGCTTTTTTTGCTACATCTTTTATGCTGGCCATTGATATACCCTTTTAAGCACTTCATTTATTTTATAAAATTTAGTATATGTTTATAAATAAATCAGGATAGCTGTGTTTAATATAAGAACTGCAATTATAAGTACAAACAGCAACAAAAGTCCAGAATAAATCTAAAACACCTGAAAGTTCATTCAGTCTTAATAATTCATCAAAATCATTTTTATATTATAAACGAAATGCATAGAAATTTATTGCCGATATAAATTCAAAAGTTCCTGCAGTTCTAAGAGAGTGTGTTTTAATCCGCCTTTTCTTTCTCTTTTCAGCCAGATATTTTTGAATTCTTCGATTATTTCGGCCATATCATCTGCAAGTTCGGCTCTTTTTTCAGATGAAATATTTTTTATTTTGCCGTCATAGGTTTTTAATCTTGCGATATTAAGATCACAGGAGTGTTTTAAAAGTTCTCCGGCATTTTCGATCTCTTTTTTTACGAGGGCCGCATCCCAGCAGGACATATCTGTTTCGGGCAGTGTTGAGATTACTCTATTTATGTATTTTTTTGAATGCTGCAAGTTCTCTATTTTTAGTTTTTTCATCAACCAGTGGTCATAGCTTAGATGATTATTTATCATAGAATACCAGAACATGTTGCTGTTGAACTTGTCTGCCTTAAGGATTTTATATGCATTTCCCAAGTCGTAAAATATTTTACCTGCTTTGTGATTTTTATCGAAAAACCTGTGGACACTCAATGCCTTTGCTATATCGATATTTTTATTTGCCTCTACCGACCAGCTTGCAGCAGCTCCGTAAGCATATCCCAGATAACTGAACGAATGGTGTGTAATGTCACCCCATGGGCCGTCCCCCCAGTCAGTGTTTAAGAGACCTTTAGCTCCATATGCTAATCCTGTTTCTGCTGCGTTTTTAATATTTCCGATTGCAAAATCAGTTTTTCCGCCCAGACTCTGCCATGTTCTTGTGCCGGGACATACATAAAAATCGATATCTGCTACCCTTGTGAGTTTACATTCTTTTTCGAAATTATGGTCTGGCTCATAGCCCCATATCAAGGCAACTACACCTTCCGGCAATTGATTCAATAATTCCGGGTGCTCTCTTGTGACAAAATCCGACCAGAATTGAATCCTGTAACAATGGCTTTTGGCAAGCTGGTGAATTTCCCTTAAAAAATTAAGATATACGTTTTTCTTACCCTTTTCTTCACAAAGCGGTTTTGTTTTGCAGTAGCAAAGGGTTTTCATCTCATCGCAGCCGACGTTTATTCGATCTGTCGAAAAATGAGGTAATAATTCGGAATATAGTTCTTCAATTAGCTTTATGGAGCCGGGTTCTGCAGGTGAAAGGCTGTACCTGCTGACCACCCCGAATCTTTTGGATTTAACGGATTCAAGGCACTCTGCCAGATGTTCGTATTCTTCATGCTCCAGCCAGTCGTTTAAGTGGCCCAAAGAATTCTGATTGGGAACAAGGTCGATGTATCTTTCTTTACAATAAGCATCGAGTTTCAGGATCTGTTCCGGCGTCATGGGGCTTGCACCCTGCCAGACAACCTTATGGTCACGGTATGCAAAGGTATGCTCGGTGTAAAGCTGTAACTGATTAATTTTCCATTCGCTTAGCCTGTCAACCAATTTGTAAAGAGTATTCATTTGCGGCACGCGATCCCTGCTTATATCAAGCATTACTCCCCTGTTTTCAAAATCAGGCCAGTCTTTTATCTTAAGACACGGTAAGAGCTCTTTATTTTCATACTGCCTACAAATCTGCTTCAGAGTCTGAGCAGCATAAAAGACACCTGCAGGGTCATGGGCGGTTATATCAATTTTCTTTTCTGCAATTTCCAGGATATATCCTTCTGAATGTGGTATTTTTTCCTGGTCGAGTTTCAAGGAAACAGCAATTAGTTCCGGGCTGTTGCCTTCGGCTGCGGTAATTTGAAGATCAAATCCAGTTTTTTTAAGGGAATCTTTTATTATCAGGCTTATATTAAAAAGTTTTTCAGATTTTTTTACATCTGCCCAGATAAATTCAGTTTCCTGAGCTTTAAATTGACCTTTTAAGTATTTTATATTTCGGGGCTGTGGTATGAATATTAAATCTTCGTCAAAAGCCTCTTTTGCAATGGTAAATGAGCTACTTATAAGAATGATAAATAAAATGATCGATTTTCGGAAAAAAACAAATTTCAAATGTATCATAAATGCTCCTGAATAATTATTTTACAGTCATCTAATTTGTAATATAATATGTTTTTTACTAAAATCTTTACAGATAAATTATGAAAAGACGGCAATTTTTAAAAAGTACATTAGGCTTAGCGTTTTTAAATAAAACATACCTGCTTGCGACTGCTTTAAACGCCAAAAGCAATAAAATTAATATTCTCTTCTTGATGGATGATCAGCACAGAGGAGATTGTATAGGAGCTGACGGCGCAGAGTGGGTTGATACCCCTAATCTTGATAAGCTGGCATCTGAGGGAGCACTATTTAAAAAGGCTTATTCATCGCTGCCGTCATGCAGACCGGCGAGGGCAAGTATATTGACCGGAAGAAGTCCCTGGGGTCACGGGTTGTTGTTATATGCACCAATTCCTCCTTCTTATAAAAATGGGATGCCTCAATGGTTTACAGATGCAGGATACAGGACTTATGCAGTGGGTAAAATGCACTTCGATTCACATCTGCACGGCTATCAGACTGTGATTCTGGAGGAAGCCTGGAGATGGGTAACAAAGGAGAATTTTAAAGGAGACTACAGGAAATGGTTCGAAAAAAAATATCCTCACAAAGATGTAGATGCCACCGGTTTAAGTTATATCGACCACCGCGGGAACCATCCTTTCTTATACAAAGATAAGCTGCATCCGACAAACTGGACTGCGGAGCGTGGTATAGATTTTCTAGAAAATTATTGCGGCAGCAGGCCATGGTTTTTAAAAGTGTCTTTTAAAAGGCCTCACCCTCCATTCGATCCGCCGAAGAGACTTCTGGATAAATACAAAGACAGCAATTTGCCGAAAGCAAAAGTGGGTAAATGGGCAGAAGAAAAATTCGGAAAATTTAAAGGGAGGCTAGAGGAAAATCCCAGTTCGCCCAGAGGCAATTATCCTGAATCGGATATTCATGAGTCCAGGGCTGCTTATTACGCTTCTATCAGTCACGTCGATGAGCAGGTCGGAAGAGTGATAAAAGCTCTGAAAAAAAGAGGAGAATACAAAAATACTCTGATCTTATTTACATCAGATCATGGGGACATGATGGGTGACCAGCATTTATGGAGAAAAACTTATCCTTATGAACCCTCTGCACGGGTACCGATGATAATCAGGTGGCCTGAAAAACTGAATTTAAATGCAAAAAGAGGGCAGAAAATCAAAAAACCGGTAGAATTAAGGGATATTTTTCCGACTTTTGCATCTGCCACCGATTTATCTGTTCCACCGCAGGTGGAAGGTGACAATATGTTAAAATTAATCAAAAATAACAACTGTCACTGGCGGGAGGTTCTGGATCTTGAGCACGGAACCTGTTACTGGAAAGAAAATGCATGGACTGCTTTGACAGACGGCAAATATAAATATATTTATTTTACTCTAACAGGAGAACAACAACTTTTCGATCTTGAAAAAGATCCTTATGAACTTACCGACCTTGCATCTGATGATAAAAATTCTGATCTTTTAAAAGAGTGGCGAAAGAAAATGGCTGAACATCTATCAGAAAGAGGTGAACCCTGGGTAAAAGGCGTCGACCTTGCAATTCAGAAAAAGTCTATAACTTACGGGCCAAATTCGCCAATAAAAAAAGCCCCACCTTTAAAGTGAGGCTCTTATCTAATCCAAGGGTCTTTAAATTTATTTCTCGGGTATCCACTGTTGAACTTTCTCTGTATTCTGGTTAACCCATTTTTTGGCGTTTTCATAAGGCTTAGATTCTTCAGTATTCCATAACATAACCTGCTGCATTTCCTCGGTAGTCCAGTTAAAATTATCCAGGAATCGATAAACTTTCGGCATATCTTCTTCCAAGCCTTTTCTGACGATGGTATGAATCTCTTCCTCACCGCCATAAACTTTTTTAGGGTCTTGAAGATACTTCAAATCCCACCTGGAAAACTTCCAGTGCGGAGTCCAGCCAGTTACTACAACCCACTCATCTCTTTGGATCGCATTTGCAAGAGCACCGGTCATAGTGGCACCGCTTCCTTCTACCAGTTTAAAGTTCTTCTCCAGGTCATATTCTTTCATAGCTTTTTCTGTAGTGCTCATTATCCCCGCACCGGGATCTATACCGATGATCTCTCCGCCGAATTTTTCGGGGTAAAGATTAAGATCTGCAATTGAATCGATATCTACATAGATAGGAACAACCAGACCAATTCTTGTTCCAACCAGGTTAGGTCCCAAATCTATCACCTGATCCTTTAACTCATCAAGATAATTCTTATGGGTAGTTGGAAGCCATGCAGCAACCATGCCATCCTGGTTTCCACTTGCAACAGCCTCCCACATAGCAGCAGCACTTACGGGAGTTATTTCGACATTATAACCCATCTTTTCCTGCAGAACTGCTTTAGCTACATTTGTGCTGGCAACTTCAGAAGACCATTCGACATATACCAGTTCTACAGTCTTCTGCTGTTCTGCCTGTTCTGCCTGTTCTGTCTTTTTTGTTCCTTTGCTTGCAATATAAATTACAATCAAAGCAACAACGATAATAATCGGAACGATTAATTTTTTCATAGTAATTTCTCCTTTTAAGCTGTTTTAGCACCTGTTTTTTCTGTATGTCCAACTACCCTGTCGAGAATTATCGCAAGGATCACAATACTGATACCAGCTTCAAATCCCATACCAGGTTCAAGTCTCTGAATTGCCTTCCATACCACACCGCCAAGTCCTTTTGCGCCGATCATGGCAGCGATAACCACCATTGACAAGGCCAGAAGTATGGTCTGGTTTACTCCCGCTCTTATGGAGGGACCGGCAATCGGAAGTTCAAGTTTTATCAATCTCTGGACTCTTGTTGAGCCGAAAGAATCACAAGCCTCTACCAGCTCATTTGGGACCTGCTGAATACCTAAAGCTGTCAATCTGATCACTGGAGGCATTGAAAATATCACTGTAGAGAACATTGCTGATGCAGCACCAAGGCCGAAAAACGGTATAGCAGGGATAAGATAAACAAATGCGGGCAAAGTCTGCATAAAGTCAAGAATAGGCATTATTATTCTTTCTGCCGTTTTTGAAACTGCCGCTAGAACTCCCAGTGGAATACCAAGCATAATTGCCACGAATGTAGCAACACTGACAAGGGATAATGTCTGCATAGTAGGGAGCCAGAGGTTAAGGTTCCAGATCAATCCAAAACCTATGATCGTAAATAATGTGAGTTTCCATTTGCGGGTTATCCACCATGCTATAAAGCCGAAAACCAGAATCATTATTACAGGATCAAAATGCAATAAGAAATTAGTCATCGAGGAAATGCCGGTGTCAATAAATTCCGATAAAGCATTGGTTTCTTCTGCAAGATGCTTTACCAGGAAATCAATTCCATTTTCTATATATTCACCCAGAGGAAATTTAGGTAAATCAAAGTCCATACTTTAAACTCCTTCCGCAAGTCCGGCCAGTAATGAGCCGGTTACAATAACACCTTTGAGTTTATCATTTTCATCTACGACAGCAACCGGTTCGTGACGTTTAGCCATAAGGGGTACAATTTCATGTATGGGTTTGTCCAATTGGGCTTTGTTGTAATCCTGACTTATGAAAGATTTCTTTTCTTCCGGCTTGTTCTTGACATACTCAGAGACCTTTTCAACTCTTGCGATTCCTTTCAAAACTCCGTGAGAATCCACCACGAAAATTTCGGAAAAGCCCGCTTCCTTAATCTTGTAAAGCACCGTCTTTGGACCGTCATTGAAATGTGCAACATCATGGACTTTTTTCATGATTGTTTCTGCTGTCATGACCTTTGACATATCCACATCTTCAACGAATCTTTCGACATATCTTGAGGCAGGATTTGTCAAAATTTCTTCTGCGGTCCCGGTCTGAACTATGTATCCATCTTTCATGAGTACGATCCTGTCGCCCATGTTTATGGCTTCACCCAGATCGTGAGTAATAAATAACATGGTTTTTTTGAGGCTTCTCTGCAGGTCGATCAATTCATTTTGCATGTCTTTCCTGATCAGCGGGTCGAGAGCACTTAAAGCTTCGTCCATTAAAATTATTTCAGGGTCAAGAGCGAGTGCCCTTGCAAGGCCGACTCTCTGTTGCATACCGCCACTGAGTTCATGCGGATATTGATCTTCCCAGCCTTTAAGACCTACAAGTTCAAGAGCTTTCATAGCCTCCTCAGTTCTTTTGGAAAGTTCTTCACCCATGACCTCAAGGCCGTATTCGGTATTTTTCAAAACCGTGCGGTGCGGCAGGAGGGCAAAGTTCTGGAAAACCATTCCCAGTTTGTGCCTTCTTAAATCCAGAAGCTGTTTTTTATTCATCTGAACAACATCATCATCATCGATAAGAACTTTTCCCGTTGTCGGTTCGATCAAACGGTTAATGCACCTTACCAGAGTGGATTTTCCGCTTCCGGAAAGCCCCATTATCACCAATATTTCGCCTTTTTCAAGTTCGAAGGAGACATCTGCGACTCCGATGGTCTGTCCGGTTTTTTCTCGAATTTCTTCCCTAGTCATCTTTTTTTCGACCATAGGAAGAGCACTTTTGGGATGAGCTCCAAATATTTTATTAAGATGTTCCACTTTTAATATAGCCATAGAAAACCTTTAATTTAGAAGTAATAACCCACGTTAATATTAAATCTTGTTTCCCATTCGCTTGCCCCACCTGAAGCCAGGCCATCATTAAAGGCAGGCCCGAAGTAAGGGTGATTTTTCCCAATCGCATAGTCAACATAAACGAACCAGCGGTTAAGTGCAAATGAAAATCCTGTAATATTCTGCTGAGAATCACTGAAATCCGATTCATCCTTAACAAGAATGCTGTAGTCATTGTAAATTGTAATCTCTTTTATAGGTCCCCAGTCAACCTTTATATCTCTTGCCAAACCGGCCACGAACATATTAGCTCTGTTTGCTACTTTATAAGGGAAATCATAGGCACCCATGGTAACGATGTTGCCGGGTTGACCAGCCGGATTTTCGAGGTTATATTCATATCTTATCGCTTCCAGCATAAGATTCCAAGGACCGTAATCACTGTTTAAATGTGCTCCGAGAGCATAATGCGTACCCGTATCATCTGTATCTTCATTCGGTATCAGACCGTATTGTGTCGATACACCCAGTTCACTGGTCCAGTCCTTGTTATGTTCGATCTTCTTGGCTATCCTGATATTGAACTGATTTCTTTCTTCGTTGCCTGACCCGCCGCTCAAAGTGGAAGTTTCAACGACATCGTATGAGTATCGAGCACTGTCTTTGCTTTCTCCGTAATATGTCCCTTCATCGCTAATATAATAGGCGGCCTGAAAATTCCATTCATCCGTATCCTTTATGTATTTAAAACCCAGGTCATAATCATCTTCGAGACCAACATAATAAGGTAAAGCAAAGAACCAGTTATGAGAAGCATATGGAAGAATGCCGAAAGGTACCCTGTGGACACCGGCCTGTATTTGTTCGGTGTCATCGAATCTATAACCAATCCAGCCATGGTGCAGGAAATGGGTGAAATGAAGGTCACTTCCGCGGTAATTGTAATACCTGTATTCGAAAGAACCAAGCCATGGATCTTCATCGAAATCTATGTTCACTCTAAAAGTATCAAAATCATATTCCCCGTGTTCATCTCTAAGCCCCCCGGCATCTGCATCCCAGCTTCTGTAATTATAATTAAATCTGAATGCACCGCCAACATCTAAAGGTCCAACCTGTATAGGTAAGATCCTTTCATCAAAGGGTTTTTCTTCAGGTTCTGCTCCTACCGTATACTGCTCAATGTCTTCAATATCCTTTTCAGTTTCTGTTTCTTCCTGAGCAAATACAAAAGTTAGGGCACACAATAATAGAATTGAGATAAAAAGCTTTTTCCTCATTTGTACCTCCCGTTTCGAAAAAAGATTTTAGAAATATAAATTATTTTTGAGTCAAACCGAAGGTAAAGTCAAGGAAATAACATAAAAATATCTTCTGCAAGCAAAACCACAGGGTCGTTGTTTTATCTCTCCTCCCCTTAAATATGATAGCTGAAACTATATATTTTCGGTTGTTCTATTTTTATATATTCATCCATGTCCATTTTGATCGACCTGTTATGTGTTCCAGCTTCGAATACGATGAAGTCATCTTTTTCGAGCCTGTCATCCATAATGGTGGGCAGGCCGTAAAAACTGCCGAACGGCGGCTCTGAACCAAGAGAACAGTCCGGAAATAATTGCTGGAGTTCATTTTCACTTACAAGGGTGATGTTTTCGGCATCGAGTCCGCTTTTTAAAGTATCAAAATTAATCTTGCAACATGCAGGAAGTACGCAAAGGTAATATGTATCATCTGCTTTTACTACTACCGACTTTGCAACCTTCATGCCGGGAACATGTACCTGCTGGGCAAGATGCTGGGCAGTAAAAGCTGCTTTGTGATCCTGAAGACTGTATTTAGCATGAGCCTCATCAAGCTTTTCTTGAATTAACATGAACCTCACCTCCTTTCTATTTTATTATACCCTTTCCAAAAAGGATTTCACTATAAATTTATAAAAAAAGGCGGGCATTTAAGCCCGCCTTTAGATGGGTCATTTCTTTATGTTAAAACTTAGACATTAAAGTCTTCGAAGTCTTCTGCATCTTTTGAGGCTACTTTCTGATCGCAGGAAGATTCATTTTTCTCTTTATTATCTTCTTTATTCTGACCCTGTGCTATCTGATGGTAGACATGATCGGTTTTGGAAAACTTATTTTCGCTATCGGTCTTATTTGAAGTTGTCTCGATTTTCTTTGCTTTTCCACCGATCAGATCAACAAGTTCAGCAACTATGCCGTTCATGCTTTCTGCCTGTGCATTGAGTTCTTCAGAAGCACTTGCAGATTCTTCTGCATTTGCAGCATTCTGCTGGGTAACCTTATCCATCTGTGCAACAGCTGTGTTGACCTGGTCTATGCCCTGTGCCTGTTCCTGAGAAGCAGCGGTTATTTCTGCAATCAGTTCCCCAACCTTCTGAGAATTCTGTTCGGTTTTTTCAAGAGAATCTTTAACTTTGGCAGTAATCTGCACACCGTTTTCAGATTTTTCCTGAGACTGCTTTATAAGGTTTGCAGTATCTTTTGCAGCCTCTGCGGATCTCATGGCGAGATTCCTAACTTCTTCAGCTACTACAGCAAAGCCTTTACCTGCCTCACCTGCCCTTGCAGCTTCAACAGCAGCGTTAAGAGCCAGGAGATTAGTCTGAAATGCGATCTCATCGATAGTCTTGATGATCTTTCCAGTTTCATCAGAAGAATTCTTAATATCTTCTATAGCATCTGCCATTTGGTTAGTAGCTTCAGACATTTCCTGTACGGTTTTGTTTGCATTTTCCATAAGATTGTTGCACTGCTGAGCGTTATCGGAATTCTGTTTTGTCATGCTGCTCATTTCCTCAAGGCTGGAAGATGTCTCTTCAAGTCCTGCTGCCTGCTCTGTAGCACCTTCTGCAAGAGACTGTGATGCCGCAGAAACCTGAGTAGATGCACTTGCTACCTGTTCGGAACCTTCGGTAAGGCCAGAAATTATTCTGTTAATAGGTTTTACGATACTGATCGTTATCATAATAGCCAATACCGAACCGAGAGCAATTCCGCAAACAGCCATAATTATCATTGCTGAATTAGTATGGTCGGTAACAGCTTTTGCCTGGTTGTCCAGTGAAGAATCAAGTTTATGGAATTTTGTAACTATATCTGTTGCAACACTGGCCATTTCTTCACTTGCTTTTCGTTCTTCAACTACACCGGCATAATATTTATTTCCGGCTACTAAATACTTATCAATTTCATTTTTAAGTTTCAAGCCCAGAGATTCCATTTCCTTATTGCCTTTAACCAGTTCTCTCCACTGCGAAAGGCCGTTTTGCAATTCGCTCACCCTTGTTTTAAAAGATTCATAAAGTTTATCTGTATTTTCTTTTGCAAAATAAACAGCTGTAACTCTCAAGACCAAAAACTTTTGTACAAAGTTTTTATCAAGAGAATCCGATATTTGTGTCCACTTTGCCAGGCTGTTCACATCATCACTCTTTTTTGCTTTTTTAACTGCGGGAATTATGGTCTCTTTCTGTACGTTTTCTATCATTCCAGTTATTTCCCAGCCGATATCCCCCCAATCTGAGAAAGCTGAATCTTTTGTTCTTTGAGCATCAATAATATCTGCAAAAATATCATGGTATTTTTCCAGATCATCGATGGCCCCTGTAACCGTGTTTTCATCTTCGCCTGATAAAGATTTTTCGTTCTTAAGATTTTTCATCTTTTCGATCAATTCATCATAAGCCTGACTCCATTTTTCATCGGCACTTTTTCCCGACTCATCATATTCATTGAATTTATGAATGGAAAAATCTCTGCGCAATTTTGCGCACTTGTTAAGGTCTTCTGAACTTTCAGATGCCTGTTTATTGAGACCTTCAATCTTCTGGACTTTGCTTAGGCCTCTCCATGCTACAAAGCTTAAGACAGCCATAATTACCACTAATACCCCGAACCCCAGGGCCATTTTTGTTGAAAGTTTGAGATTCTTAAACATAAGTTCTCTCCTAAAATAATAATTAATTTACTTACATTTTTTCCAGTTCTGAAATAACTTCATGGTTAAGGACAGTATCGATATCGAGCAGAATCTTTACTGATTCTTCAACTTTTGCCATACCGAGAATGAAATCGGTATTGACGGTAGTGCCGAATTTGGGTGCTTCTTCGATGTCGTTTCCTGAGATATCAAGCACTTCTTCCACTCTATCGACAATGATTCCCGTACTTAACTTTCTATCGTCGTGGTCGATCTCCACAACGATGATGCAGGTGTGATCAGTCACATCTGTGGTTTCCATACCAAATTTGGCTCTCAGATCAATAACCGGTATCACCTGTCCCCTTAGATTTATCACTCCCTTGATATAATCAGGGGTCTGTGGGACTGAGGTTATTTCCATATAATACCATTTCCATTAAATAAATGCGCTTTCAATATATTTAGCCCGGCAGATTGATTTGATTTTT
>CAZDVM010000023.1:0-57427 GCA_964508925.1 uncultured Pirellulales bacterium
TCATTGTACAAAGTTAAAAATATGATGCGTTTAGTTAATTATTCAAAAATCAATAAAGGCTGAATTATGAGACTAACACTATCCAGAAAAATATGGGCCGGTTTGATCGGCATACTTCTTTTAGCAGTTTTGAGCAGCGGCATAGCGTTGCTTTCTGCCTGGCGAACGGAGGCCGTCTATAAAGATTTGATTTCTAAAAACTTAGAACAGGCAAGAGCTATATCCGAACTTGAAATCTCGTGGCTGGAACAGGGAGGACTTATCTCTTTTTATCTTTTGGACGGCCAGCAAAAGTGGATTGATGAATTGCACCAAAAGAGACCTGACTTTGAAGCCTGGCTTGAGAAAATCAGCAAAATAGGATTGGAAGCAGACCAGCAAAAACTTTTTGAACAGATATCAGAAAGCTTCAGCAGATACAAATCACAGATGGAGCAGGTAATAACTCTTGCTAACCAGAACGATATCGAACAGGCAAAGCAACTTTGGATAGAAAAAGCCGGTGTAAGTTACGATAATATATATGATTTGTGTGAACAACTCAGTTCGGCAAATAATCACGACATAGAAAAAGCCATTGAGGCAAGACGTGGTCAGGTAAAACAAGTAAACTTATGGATTAGTATCTTCATTGTAATTTTGATCGGAACAGTTATCGGTCTTTTCTGGTCACTACTTAGCGGCGTTTTCCGGCCTTTGAAAGCACTAAAAGAGCGAGTCCACAGAGGCGATGGTATCAAGCCTGATCCGGTATCTTCAACTGATGATATACGTACATTGGGCACATATATCGATAACCTCAAGGATGAAGTGGCAGAAATGAGAACCCATCTTAGTTTGAGTCAAAAACGCTTGATCGATGCCGAAAAACTGGCTAGCATTGGTAAACTTGCCGCCGGTGTAGCCCACGAGATTCGCAGCCCGCTGACATCACTGAGATTGCGTCTTTATTCTTTACAAAAAGCGTTTCAGGATCATCAGCGGCAAAAAGACTTTAAACTGATATCAGAGGAAATTACCAGGCTGGATAATATTGTAACTAACTTCCTGGAATTTTCCCGGCCTCATCCATTAAGTTTGCGTGAATGCCGACTAAATGAATTGCTGGAAAGAACATTGGAACTGTTGCATTACAAGCTGGAAGCTGCAAATATAACTGTTCAGTCGCAAATAGAACCGGATTTGCCGACCGTAATGGCAGATTCTCAGCAACTCCAGCAAGTCCTTGTTAACTTGCTCAATAATGCGATAGATGTACTTGCAAATGGAGGTACAGTACAAGTTATTGTCCAACAAAAAAAAGAATCTACGGATAAACAGAGGTTTACAGAGATACTCATATCTGATAACGGACCCGGCATAGATAATGATGTTCAGAGTAGGATATTTGAACCTTTCTTTGGAACAAAAAGCGACAGCACCGGATTAGGACTGTGGATTGCAAGGAGAATCATGATGCAGCACAAAGGTAACCTCGAACTGAGAGAATCAACTTCTAATGGCACAACATTTGCTTTATGGATTCCTATAGTAGAAAGGGAAATTGATGAGTAAAATACTTGTTGTCGATGACGACAAGAACATTTTAGCAGCATTTGAGCAAATGCTGAGTGAACAGGGCTATGATGTTTTCAAGGCTTTATACGCCCAGGAAGCATTGAACCTGATCCGTGAACAAAAACCTGATTTGGTAATAATGGATATCCGTATGCCCGGCTTAAGCGGTCTCGAGGCCTTGAGGAAAATCAAAGAGGTTCACTCCAGGCTGCCTGTCATAATCATTACAGGTTATGGAACGATGGATACCGCTGTAAAAGCCACCAAATTAGGAGCGATAGATTACCATATAAAGCCACTCAATCCCGAAGAAATACTGGAAAGCATATCGGGTGCGTTAGAATCCGTAAATTTGATGGCAAGGCGTGTTGAGCTTGATGCTGAGGATACTGGAGATGAAAGTGACGTTATCATCGGGCGCAGTAAATGCATGCGAGAGGTTTATAAGGCCATTGGGCGGGTAGCTGAGACAGATGCAACAGTTCTTATACGAGGTGAAACGGGAACAGGTAAGGAACTTATCGCCAGGGCTGTTTATCAACACAGCCGAAGATCTGATGCAGCTTTAGTAGTAGTAAATTGTGTAGCTATTCCCGAAACATTGCTGGAAAGTGAATTCTTCGGTTACGAAAAAGGAGCCTTTACCGGTGCCCAGAAAAGAAAGATAGGCAAGTTTGAGCAAGCCGACAAAGGCACAATCTTTCTTGATGAGATAGGTGATATGCCCCTCCATACTCAGGCAAAGCTCTTAAGAGTACTTCAAGATAAAACATTCGAGAGGATCGGCGGAACAGAGAAAATTCAGGTAGATGTTAGGGTTATTGCAGCTACCAACAGAAATCTGGAATCGGCTATGAAAGAAAACCAATTCCGAGAGGATCTGTATCATCGTCTGAGAGTCTTTACCATCGATTTGCCTCCTTTAAGAGATCGTACCGAAGATATCCCAAGACTGGCTAAGTATTTCCTTAAAAGACTTTCGGTTCAAATGTGTATCAATGAACCAGCGATTACAGATGATGCTATGGATGTACTTTGCGGCCATAAATGGCCCGGAAATGTCAGGGAATTACAAAATTGTCTCCAGCAGGCTATTATTCTTACCCAGGGCTATCCTGTTCATGCAGAACACATAAATAAAGCCCTGGATGAAGTTACAAAAGGCACTGCAACAGCTTCTGACGGTGATGACTTTGCAGACTTGAAGGAATTGGTTAAGAGGTATTTAACTGCTTATAAAGGAAAGACTGCACACGCCGATTTTCTCGAAAAAGCTGAAAAGTTTCTTCTCTCAGAAGCCTTAAAAACCTGTAAGGGCAACCAGACTCACGCCGCTAAATTTCTCGGTATCCCCCGACCGACCCTTAAGGCAAAGCTGGTTAAGTTCGGATTACCCGACCGATAATAACCCACCCTGCTGTCAGCTTTTTGTCCCCAACCGTCAGTTTCTTGACGATCACATCTCTGATATCACCAAATATTCATTCTAAATTCCTTAAATTATCAAAAACGAGCCATGAAATTAATGGCATTGCATTTGCATATGAATTCCCACAAGCAGATATAAAAGCTATTTGGGTTACCATATGGTTCTGTGCGGCAACTGATTATGGACGCAACCAATGAAATACAAGATGTGATTGTTCAGGTAATTTCACATATTGCCTGCACAGGTGGTGGTTATGAAAACTGGTTTGCGGGAACGTCACCGGATTTAGAAACGATTCTGAAATTGCATAATATCAGCAAAAATAAAGACGACTGGCTTACTTTTGATGTCTTGTCCGGTGAAGTTGCCGCAAAAATAAGAGATTTTTTTATCAACGAGATGGGTATGGATGGGAAGAGTAACCAGAATAGTAAACAGGGACACTGTTTTTATACTTATAGAAAGACGAGCCATACGTCCCCGTAGCTCCGTTAAAAGATGAAAGAGGCTGATATGCTTTTTACTTATAGATTAAAAAAATGTAAACATGCTGCTACCGGGGAGCATTTATATAAATTTACACTACAGATTACTGCCCGAAAGAGTTGGCCCCGGCCACCCTGAGGACTGGCACGACAACTTTTATGCACAAGGTAAAAATCGTATGACTGATGGATACAATTTAACTCAACGTTTAATAGCAACTTAAAAATGCCAGAAAAAGATTGGATACAAATATTACATTCTTTAAAAAGAGACATTGAAGAATATGAACACGAGAGTCTCTGTAAAGAGACAGTCGAGCAGTTTAATTCTCTTTTGCAAAAGGCTAAAAAGGATTTGGGACGCAAGCTCAAGCATCTGGAAGAATCGATGCAAAATCCAAGCGAGCCGGAGAAGGCACAATTGATCCGTAAAATATCCGAACTGCTTGACTATTTGGATAAACCGGAAATGAAAAGTTAAAAGGATGTTCATAAGAAATCAAGATTATTGAAAGGACGCAAAAATGAAAATGACAAAAATGGTAATCTTAGCTGTTCTGGGTACCTTAATTGTAACAAGCGTACCTACTTTCGCCGAAGACTTGGAAGGCTCTGTGGAAGCAAGATATCTGAGCAGGTTTATCTGGAGAGGTTTTGATATCTACTCCAATAACCACAGCGGACTGCAAACCGAAATTGACCTTGACTTATATGGTACGGGTTTTGGGTTTAATACCTGGTATTCACGTGCCGTAGGAGAAGATTTTGAAAATCAACAATGGATGCCTTTCACCTTCTATTACAAGGATGACATCGGTGCGATGGACTATAAGGTTGGCTGGACGTATTACAGTCATCCCGATGAACCACGCAAAGCCGCCGATATGCAGGAAATATTCGGCAAATTCTCGTTGCCCATGAGCAACGGCCTGACTCCCCATTATACCGTGGCTGCATTATGGCCTTCAGAAGGAAAGTCAACAGTGAAAAACAACGGCGGATGGGTTCATATATTCGGCATGGATTACAACTGGAAACCGGAAGGTTTCACGCAGGATGTTAAGCTCTCTGCGGAAATCGTTTACAACGACGGTTTTGCCCCGGGAAGTGCAGGCAAATCAGGCTTGGTAAACGGCAAGACCGTAGACCATGACTGGTCTCATGCAGTCTTCGGAATTGCAACTGACTATAAGTTGCAGAACAACCTGGTCTTTACTCCTGGTTTGTATTACCAGGCATCTATGGATGATTCCGTTAACAGCAGCGATGAGTACTGGGTTTCTCTGGGAATGAAGTATCTATTCTAAATCAACATGCCAGGATGCAAACTTAAATTGGAGAACTATTTGAGAAAATGAACTGGAAAGAGATAACCCTGTACGTTGGCCTGCCTGTGGCGATTTTGATTTTATACATAGGCGGTATGATTGCGATCCCGTACCCCGGTGAAAAGCTGGGGTACGTGATCTTTTCCGAGCGAGGCATTATTGAAATTGGTACTGCGGTATGCTTTTTACTGGCATCTATAACGGCGTTTTTGCTGTGGTATAAAGCCGACTCACAACAAGTCGGTAAATGGAAAGTAACTTACCTGTTAATAGGTTTTATGGCTTTGTTTGTGGCCCTGGAAGAGATTAATTACGGCCAATTCTTTTTCGGATTTAATGCTCCCGAGACACTGGCTAAATATAATTCCAAGGGTGAATTCAACCTTCATAATTTATTTGAAAATAAACCCTCCCATAGACTGAACTTAACAGCGTCAATTATCTTTCCCGCTTTTTTTATGGTTCTGCCCCTTATAGCGATTCATAAACATAAAACTTACAAACCCCAGAGGTGGGAGTACTATCTTCTGCCGGAAAGACAACTTATCTTGTTTGTTATTATCGGTCAGTTGATGAGTTGGTTTGATGATGTTTTCGGCTTTTTTGGGATCAGTAATACATGGACAAGAGCGACAGAAACCAAGGAATTATACTGGTCGTTAGCGGTTTTGCTTTGGCTGCTTATCCTTTATCGAAGAATAGTATTAAAATCCGGCACCGCTGTCGACTTCAGTGAATCTTTATCAGAATCCGGGCAATATGCAATGGCTGAATCTAAGTGAAGGTTATCATGGTGAATATATATGCGAATGCGAAGATTTTTTATTAAATGGCTCCCAAGTAAAAAACAGGTTCAAAAGCATTTTGTTTATAATGTTTTTGGCAAATATATTCTCGCCAGAGATTTATGGCATCTCAATCGACGTTCTCTTGCCGGTGGATTATCTCTGGGATTGTTTATCGCCTTAACTCCGACAATCCCTTTCCAGATGCTCTTGACCTGCCTTGGTGCCATATATTTCCGTGTAAACCTGCCTGTCGGTCTTGCCGCATGCTGGGTTACGAATCCATTTACCGCAATGCCCATTTATTTAACCGCATGGCGAACAGGAAAAAGCATTGTAACCTTTATGCCTTTTATCGCAGAATTTTTAACGGCATATTCATCAAATGGCAGAACAAGCACTTTTATGACAAATTCTCTCTATCTGTGGACGGGCTCGCTTGTCTATGCGGGTTTATCAGCCGTAATGAGTAATCTATTAATAAAATTATTTTGGAAAGAAAACAATAAAATTTAATAGCTTTAGTATATATTTGCATCGGAACAAATTATTTGCAGTGGTTTAGGCAACTACGAGTTCTCTTGAAAATTAATTCAAATAAAACTCCAATTAGCGGCAATAGTGATTACTGACGTGTTTTATTGGCGCTTACTTGTTTACTGAGCTTTGAGATCATTGGTTAACTGAGGTGTTAGTTATTATGAAAGTTACTTTGAAACTTGTTCTAGTGCTGGTCGTTGTGCTATTTGTCATCCGAACTTTTGAAGGTTTTTTGACAGTTAAGCGAGAAACCGAGCGACTTAACACTGATATTCAACGCGATGCTTTGTTGTTGGGAAATATAGTAACTACTTCCGTTCAGAGTACGTGGTTATCGAACGGTCGGAATCAGGCGATGGAACTAATCGAAAAATTCAATCTGAATGAACACCCAATTCATATTTCATGGAAACCATTTAAAGGCAACGATGGTCTTAATAATCAACTTGATGAGGATTCTTTGACTAAGTTGAAAAACGGCGAAACTATATCTTTACGTCAGCAGCGGAGCAACAGAGGTGAAGTCCAATATTTTTTTATTTCTGTTGATGTTCCGGAAACGGGCGGAGTAATTCAATTGGCCGAAACACTAAACGAAAGGAGCCGGTATCTGCAGAATGCGTGGACCCGCGAAGCTGTTGCCGCCAGTTTTGTTTTCCTGGTGAGTGGGAGCGTTATGTTCCTGCTGGGATTTGTCATAATAGGCCGCCCCCTGAGCAGGCTTCAGGAACGAATTAAACGTATTGGTGAAGGAGATATGGGAGGCTGGTTTGTGCTTCGAGGACACGATGAGCTTGCGGCACTGGCTCACTGTTTAAATGATATGTGTGCAGAACTCCATACAGCCTGGGAACGAGAGATAACTGAAACAAAGAAACGTATTGCAGTTATGGAGCAGATGCGCCATATGGATCGCCTGACGACGATTGGGCGACTTGCTTCAGGGGTTGCACACGAACTGGGGACACCCTTAAATGTAATAAGCGGACGAGCGGGAATGATCAAAGACAGCGCAAACAACCTCAAGACTGAACAGATTCAAGATAACGCCGAAACAATTAAGTCTCAGGCAATGCGAATGACAAATATTATTCGTCACCTTCTTGATTTTGCCAGACAGCGCCCACCAAAACGGGTTAAAACCAATGGGAGCGATGTGGTTCGTCAGGCAGTAGAGTTGGTAAACTGCCTTGGCTATAAGGCCAGTGCCCGGATGGAACCTCCGGAAGAATCTTCTTCACTTCTGGTGAATATCGATCCCGTACAGATTCAGCAGGTTGTTACGAATCTCATTGAAAACGCTCTTCAGGCAATGCCTGAAGGAGGCGATGTTCTTGTAGAAGTGAAATCTAAAACGGCAAATCCACCAGAAGGCGTTGAAAGTCATAAAGGACGTTTTCTACAAATTATGGTAAAAGACAATGGTACAGGCATTTCCAAAGACCATTTATCTAAAATATTCGATCCTTTCTTTACCACCAAAGATGTAGGAGAAGGCACCGGTTTGGGGCTGTCCATAACATACGGCATCGTTAGAGAACATAGCGGCTGGATTGATGTTATTAGTGAAAAAGGGAAAGGAAGCTGCTTTACCGTTTATATTCCACAGGAGTCCTTATGATACCTGGACACATTTTAATTGTTGATGATGATCAGAGCATGTGCGAAATGCTGTATGATGACTTAACGCAGCGAGGCCACTGTGTTCAATGGCACACCAGTGCAGAAAAGGCCTTTGAGATATTTATGGGTGAGTCTTTTGATACGGTCTTAACCGATCTAAAAATGCCCGGACTAAATGGGATTGATTTCACTAATCGACTTTCCCAAAATCGCCCCGATGTGCCGGTCATCGTGATTACCGCTTTTGGCAGCCTTAATACAGCAATTGAGGCAATTCGGGCAGGAGCCTATGATTTTGTTACAAAACCCATAGAGATGGACTTGCTTTCCATAGTTATTAACAGGGCCTTAAAACATCGCTCGCTTCAGGAACAGGTCACGTTTTTAAAAAAACAACGCAGGAACGCGGAGGATTTTGGCGAGTTTATCGGCAGAAGTCCGGTCATGGAACGCTTATTTGATCGGATATCCCGCATCGCCGATCAGCAGGTACCAGTTTTGATCACAGGTGAATCCGGAACAGGTAAGGAATTAGTTGCTCGAGCTTTGCATCGCTATAGTAAACGCCGAAAAGAACCTTTTGTTCCTGTTAATTGTGCTGCCCTGCCCGGGATGCTGCTGGAAAGTGAATTGTTCGGACATGCACAGGGAGCTTTTACGGACGCTCGCTCAGACAGGCAAGGCCTGTTTTTGGGAGCCAATGGCGGTACTTTATTTATGGATGAAATCGCTGAAATACCGCTGGATCTTCAGCCCAAGCTTTTGCGGGCTGTGGAAACCGGCTCGGTTCGTCCTATTGGCAAGAACAATGAACTAAAGTCCGATGTACGGATTGTCGCAGCGACTAACCGTGACCTGGAAGCTACGGTCGAAGAGGGGCAATTCAGGGAGGACTTATTTTTCCGCATCAATGTTGTGCGGCTAAATGTTCCGCCTCTTCGGGCTCGCGGCAGTGATATCCTGCTCCTTGCCCAGTATTTCCTTCAAAATATTACGCTTCGTGACGATAAACCGGTAAAGGGATTTTTCCCCTCTACGGCTGAAAAATTGTTAGCCTATGGTTGGCCCGGCAATGTTCGAGAACTCCGAAATGCCATGGAGCATGCAGTAGCGATGACTCGATTCGAGGAAATTGCTGTCGAAGATTTGCCTGAGAAAATCAGAAACTACAAGAGTTCTCAAGTTGTTCTTGGAGGAAACACCCCGGAAGAGCTGCTCACTCTGGAGGATGTTGAACGACAGTACGTTGAGCATGTTTTAAAAGCAGTAAACGGCAATAAAAGTGTTGCCGCGCGTATCCTCGGACTCGGACGGCGTACATTATATCGTAAGCTTGAAATTTGGGGTATTTAAGTAACCTGGGCATTTCAACCTTTGGTGCGCGCTATAATGTCCCAGTGTGCCGGCATGACACAGAAGTTATTCTCTAATTTCCATTCCTCAAAAAACTTTTTTCTTCTGAATAAGCTCTTCAATAGCAATGACTTATGTTCTTTTTGTTATGTTCAGTATGTTCTGGCATAGCTGTTGCTTATTGTTACCATAAAGAAATTTTATAATTTTTTATATGTTAGTCAGGGAAGCAAAAATATGTCGACAAAACAACCACAGAAATTTAGTAAGATGCCCGAGGAATCTTCTGGTTGTGACCGGTCTCCTCACATTCTGCTCATAGAAGACGATGAGGAAATGCTTAACATGTTGTCGGAAGCACTTACACAAGAAGGTTACCGGGTTACCAAATGTACGAAGGCTCTTGATTGGCTTCTTTCTTGTATTCACAACTCTGGAATCGATGTGTCTTCTTCTACGGATAAAAGTTTTGATGTTGTCATCTCGGATATTCGAATGCCGAAGATGGGTGGCCTGGACGCCTTGAGAATTATTAATGACCTCAATTGTGCAAAAGCCTGCCCACCAACGATTTTTATTACCGCTTTTGGCGATGAAGAAACTCACAGGATGGCCAAAAAATTGGGGGCCGTGGAGGTTCTTGATAAGCCGTTCGATATCAATGATCTAATTAAGAAGGTGCGCAAACTGGTTTCACCTTAAATCGAGAAAACAGATATGTCTCAAAAAATAAAAAATTACAAACTCTCCGGTTACGGTATCTCGCCTGGTTTAGGTATGGGCAGGGCGTATATATATCGAGATGTTCTGAAACATAGGCAAGAAGTATATTGTATTGATGCCGATGAGGTAGAAAGAGAATATCAACGTATCGAAGAAGCTTTTGATGCGGTACGCGGGCGTTTACAAAAAAATGAGAAAGAAGTGGAGCAAAAACTAAATGAGGATTTTGCGTGTATTCTCAGGTCGCATGCAGAAATACTCAGCGATTCTTCATTGCTTCAAGAAATATATGAGACAATAAAAAGAAGTTGTGTTAACGCCGAGCTAGTGGTTCTCGCTGTTTTCCGCCGGTTAGAGGCAAGGTTTCGCCGTGCTGAGGATGATCGGCTGGCTGAGCGTGCAGATGATATTGCTGATTTGGTCAGGCAAGTATTACGAGCACTTACAGGACAGGCATCGCACCGATTAGCTAATCTGCCGGAAAATACCATTATTGTTGCCTCTCAGCTGCTTCCATCCGATACGGTACACCTTTCTCGACAGTCCGTTTCCGGTGTTATTGTTGAACGTGGAGGTTCGGCCAGTCACGCAGCCATTCTCACTCGTGAACTCGGTATACCTGCGGTATCAAATATAGACAATGCTGTCCAACAAATAGCTCAGGGAGAAAACGTAATCGTGGATGGCACGGAAGGAGCTGTTTTTGTTAATCCCGATGAAAACATGCAGGAAACATTTCACAAGAAACAAGACGAGATGTCCGTTCGCTTTGCCATCGCCAGCCAGTATGCACATGAAAAGGCCAGAACCTATGATGGTACTGAAGTAGATATCATGGCGAATATTTCCTGTCGGGAAGATGCCGAGCTTGCAATAAAGCACGGTGCCGATGGTGTCGGTTTATATCGAACCGAACATCTATACTTAAGTCGCGAAGATATCCCAAACGAAGACGAGCTTCTTGAAGCTCTGGAAGAAACACTGGCACCATTTGATACAAACATATCTGTCACATTACGGCTGCTTGACGTAGGCGGCGACAAGTTGTTACCGTTTCTTAATCAAACTAATATCTCTGAGCCGTTAATGGGGCAGCGTGGGGTGCGTTTTCTTTTGAAATTTCCTGACTTGCTGGTAACACAACTACGTTCTTTTCTACGACTTTCTCTTTCCCGCTCGGTAAGAATCTTGATACCAATGGTAACGATGGAGTCTGACATGCAGGCTGTTCGAGAGTTTTACGAACAAGCTGCGAATGACCTGTCTTGTCAACGGCCGCCGCCTTTGGGCAGTATGATAGAAACACCAGCAGCGGCCTTATGTGCTGAATCTGTATCGAAATACAGCGATTTTCTCAGTGTAGGCACTAATGATTTGACACAATACACGATGGCAGCAAGTCGCGAAAACGCTGAGGTAGCTGACTACTTTATTCATGACCACCCATCCATCCTTTATTTGTTGCGTTGTGTGGTTCAGGCGGCCAACGGCAACCCCGTCGGAGTATGCGGGCAACTTGCGGGCCAGACCCATGTAACTGCAAGTCTCCTAAAAATGGGTGTTCGGGAATTAAGCGTTAACCCGCTGCAGATACCCTATATAAAACAGGCTACACAAAAAATACATATATAATGGTAAAACTATATTCTGATTTTATTGCACTTTTCAGAAAGTGTATTTGTGATTTTTGGTTAAATTTTACGGAGTAATTCAATGACTGAATTCAAAACAGGCAATGAGACATCGCGAGCACCACCTTGATTGCCGTGTATTGGTTTAATCAGGTTGGGTCCAACTGAGGATGTTGGAATTATCTCGGCCTTTATTCGAAAATTGAAATATAACAGGAGACTAAAAATGACTATGCAAATCTTAAAAAAGGGAACCGCCATTATTCTTGTCCTCGCAATAGGGTTATTGTTTGCAGGATGCGAAGATGAAACACCTTATCCACCGCCGCCCCAGCAACCCCAGCAGCCTCAAGGGTGGTCTTCGGAAGATAGGCAGTCGAATCAATCCGAGCAATCTGTCTATCAGCAGGAACAGCAGGATACCTCAACAGAATGGCCACAAAACTGAGTGATAATTAAGAAAAACGTCGATGACCTTCTCCATGACCGGTGAGCAGGTCACTATAAAAACAAGGCCGGTCTCAGAAAGGAAATTTAATTATGATTCATCGTAACACAAACAAGTTCGTACTGTTAGTTGCACTGATAGCTGGTGTCCTAATTACAGCAGCGATGTTTACTGGGCAATTGAATGCACAGGACCAACTTCCTTTTGGGCAGACTTCTGCTGAAAGGGATAGTAAAACGAAAGAGGCCTTTAAGGTCGGTACCTACAACCCACAAGCTGCTTTTGAGCAACACCCGTTACAGGAAAAATTGATGGAGCAGTACACTTCTCTTGAGGTTGCTATACAAAAAGCACAGCAGGATGGCGACCAGCAGAAAGCAATGCAATTACAGCAACAGTTTGAACAGCAAAGAACTCAAATTATCGAGCAGTTTCAACAGGATGTGGAAAAAGCCCTTCCCGAGGTTGCCGAAGCGGCTGATGTTAAGGTCATCGCCCTGGAGATCGCATACACAGCAGATGATGTTAAAACACAGGACGTTACAGCACATATTGTCAAAGCCTTTACAGAAAAAGATGAGGATAAAAGTGCAGAACCACAGTTTCAGTTTCCGGGCCAGTAGTAAATAATAGGTTGTGATAAAGCACTGCACACCGCCTCTTTCTTTAAGAGGCGGTGTTGCTGCTATATAAAGAAAGCTATTCGGATACAGTCATGTCAGCAGACAACCCGTATTACCATGCGCAGTAGCTTTAATGCTCACGGAATGTTGAATTTGGACGTTTTTTTATTTGGGTGAAATAGCAAAACTCTACTTAGGCTGGTTTTGAATATTGTTCTTTTTTATTCTATTATGATCTTGCCACAGCAACATACGTTGCCGGCATCAGAAATAATGCCACCGGAATTTCCATTGCCAGTCCTCCGATAGCGGCAACTGCCATTGGTTGAAGCATATCTCCACCTTCTCCGATATTCAGAGCCAGTGTAAGAAATCCCATCATCGTAGTCATTGTAGTCATAATCCGCGGTCGCAGCCTTATTTTTGCGGCGTCAATTACGGCTTGTCGTGGCAGCAAGTTCTGCTGTTTCTGGATATCTCCGGCATAAGTTAAAAGCAAAACGCCGTCATTGACTGTAGCGGCTATAATAACCAAAACACCAATAATAACCGTTGCTCCCAAAGGCAACTGAGTTATATACATTAAGAACACCACCCCGGTCAAACAGATCGGGACACTGCCTAATATGATTGCCGGCAGTTTGATACTGTTAAACTGAACAGTGAGGACGATAAATGAAAAGAATATCGCAAAAGCCAAAACTGCCAGTACGGTTTCTTTCATATCAGCCATCATTTCGGCTCTTCCGCCAAAGTCGAATTCATAACCGGCAGGCCGATCAACTTTTGCAAGGGTACTTCTCAGTTCCTTTACTGCACCGGCTAAATCATTGCCCGCGATATCTGCTTCTACTGTTATCTGCTTAGTTTGATTTTCCCTGATTATCTCGACCGGCCCTGAAGCTGGAACCACTTCGGCAATATCTCGAATTCGAAGGGCGTCGCCCTGTGCACAGGTGAGAATTAAATTCTCGACATCGCGGCGAGTGGTCATTTGTTCCTCCGGCACCAGAACGCGAATGTCGTAGTATTCGGTTCCATCACGATATCGCGTTGCTATCGCACCGGTGATCAGTGATCGCAGTGATGTTGCAACGTCCGAAATGGACACGCCAAGTTCAGCGGCTTTTACTCGGTCAATTATTACCTGATATTCGGGTTTGGACATATCCATAGATATAAATACGTTTTGGAAACGACCGGAATCTGTAATGTTTGTAACTGTTTGTTTGGCAAGTTTCGCAAGGGTGTCCATATCCTGGCCGCGAATCTGTACGATTATATCCGAGGCCCGCATACCGTGAATACCTTTTATAGGCATTTGTTTGACCATTGCTTTGCCGCCGGGTGGTTGCAGCTTGCTGACCTTTTTTCGCAGTTGATTGACATATTCTTCGGTGCTGATGTCTCTTGATGCCTTGGGGACAAGTTGAATGTCAATTTCGCCTTCGTTGGCGATCTCATAGGTTGTCAGACCTTTGACTTGACCACCGGCAAGAGTGAACATACTTTCTATAAGCGGATCGTCCGCAATCTGTCGCTCAATCCTGGCAAGTGCGTCGTTGGTTTCATATATTGAGGCTCCGGTAGGCATTTTGACCTTTACCATTAAACGCCCATCGTCCATTAAAGGCAAAAATTCGCCCCCAAGGCGTCTAAGTAACACAAAACTAACGACAACAGTCAGTACAAAAGCTGCAATCACAAGCAATCGCCATTTTAACAGTCGTTCCAGTAACCATCCGTATCCATCTGTAAATCGAGCGAAAAACCGTTCAAACCGGCTGGTTTTATTTTTTCTCCATTTGCCGCCAAACAATGTTGCCGTAATCATTGGTGTTACTGAGATAGCCACGACAAGGCTTATAACGACAATACCTGCAATGACCAGAATCAGTTCTTTGAACAGCAGACTCGTCAAACCCGGGACAATAAGAAACGGCACAAACAGCGCCAGAAATGATAATGTCGCAGCCACCAGTGCCGGGCCGACCTCACTCGTTGCTTCTATGGCATGGGCGGAGGCCTGTTGTTCAGGATGCTGCCTTCGAAGGCGTGAAATATTCTCAACTACAACAATAGAATTATCCAGAACTACACCGATAGCAACGACCAGCCCGCCCAGCGAAAAAATATTGAGCGAAAATTCGGCGATCTTCATCAGTCCGAAATTCAATATTAATGTAAGCGGGAGAGCAAGAACCATTATCAGAACCTGCCTTACACTTCCCAGGAACAGGTAAACCACAATTACCAGCAAAATCGCGGCAACAATGGCAGCATCACGGACGCCATTCAATGATTGTTTTACATAAACGGCCTGATCTTCCACGTAATCAAATTTGATTCCTTCAGGAAGTGTCGGTTTCAGTTCATGCAGAAGATCATTTACCGCATCTGCCACCTGTACGGTGTTGGACTCAGCTTCTTTTAGCACCGAAATTTTTACACATTCCGCTCTATTGAAGCGGGTTATTATTCGAACATCCTCATGGCCATCGATAACTTTGGCAATATCGCCAAGATAAACTTTTTCGTGCCCTTCATTAAAGATCACAATCCTGCGAATGTCGTCAAGGTTTGAATATTCACCCATTGTACGGGCGATTATCTCTTTCGGGCCAGTGGTAATTCTGCCTCCGGTAAGTTCAACATTTTCGGCGGCAACTCGCTTTATAACCGTATCCAGCGAGAGCTTATGTTTTTCCAAGGCAACAGGATCGAGTAGTATTCGAATTTCTCTTTCCAGCCCACCGACGATCTCTGTCCCGGCAACTCCTCGCACCGCCAGTATTCTATCCTGAAGCCAGTTGTCGGCCCAGTCTCTAAGTTCCACAGGCGTCCAGCGGTCGGAACTGACCGTTACCTGCATTACCGGAAGTTGAGATGGATCGGCTTTATATACGTAAGGAGCTTCGATATCTTCGGGCAGTCTTTGCTGCGCACGAGTCAAGGCAGCAAGAACGTCCTGGAAAGCAATGTCAATATCAGCGCCGTACTCAAAATGAACATCCAGAGCATACAGTCCTTCGATTGAGGATGATTCAAGATAGTCCAGCCGATCCACTGTTGCCATTAACCGTTCGACGGGATGAGCAATATCTGCATCTATCTCATCCGGCGTTGCTCCGGGCCATCTAATCTGTACTTTGACAAGTGGATAGGTAATATTCGGTAGAAAATCCACGGGAATTCGTAATAAGCCATAAACCCCGAGAACCACAAGGGCAATAACAATGGCACTTGTTGCCAGGCGGCGGTGAACAGCATATTGGGTTAATTTCATTGCTTGCCGCCTCCTGTCCCGGTTTTTTGATTATTTTTCTGCTGCGATGAACTTTGCCCCGGAATTTTAACAGCGATGCCATCTTTGAGTTTTTCATTACCAGCTACGATAACCTGCTCTTTGGGATCAATTCCCGATAAAATCTGTATGCGGCTGCCATCTTCGATTCCGGTTTCCACAACTCGTTTCACTGCTTTCCCATCTTTTACCACAAAGACAACTTGCCCTTTCGGCATTGAAACAATTGAGTCAGTATGCACAATGACAGCATCATTTGCGGTCTCAAGCAACATCTTCAAACGGGCGAACATCCCCGGAACAAGTTGAATGGATTCATCTAAAACAATTTCTACCGTTCTGGTTCGCAAACGCGGGTCAAGATGGGCATAAATTCGTTCGACTCTGCCTGTAAAAACCTTATCAGGATACGCATCCAGTCCAACATCGACGTTTATGCCGGTTGATAATTTGGCCGAGTACTTTTCAGAAACCGATGCACAAATTACCAGGCTGCATGGATCGTAAATTTCAACCAGCGGCTCTCGTGGTGTCACATAATAGCCATCGGTAACATAAACTTTACTGACAAGCCCGTCCCAGTGTGCCTTGATTTCATAGTCCCCGGCACTTTCGGTTGCCTTGCTCAACTCCGCATTTGCCCTTGATACTCTCAGCCGGGCCAGATCAAGTTCTTCAGCGGGGATCGCACCGCTTTCTACTAATTGTTCGATACGGCGCAGTTCTTCTTTTTCTCGCGAGAGGGATTCTCTTGCCGCTTCTACCTGTGCATCGGCAGCTTTTCGTCGTCCAATTTTCAGCAACACCTGATCTTTTTGAACCACATCGCCTTCACGGATTTCACAATCCATCACCGGCCCTTCAGCGGGAGAACCCATTTTGGCTGTGCGTGTAGCTATAACACTGCCGGTCAACTCCAGTTTGTTCGATATCGTCCCATTGGTTGCTCTAGCAACTCGCACAGCCGGTGTCGGCTTTTTGGAAGAATTAGCCGGGGCGTTATCCTTTTTACAGCCTGTCAGCCAGAGAGAGGTAACTAAAAATATGGTAACCATTATAATCTTTTTCATATAGCTTCTCCTGTCGCCAATTTCCATCGTGCGACTGCAATGTTATAATCTGCGAGCACCTGGTAATAGTTTGTCTGGGCCTCCAGTAAAGCCGCCTGCGAATCAAGTACATCGACAATCGCCCCCTTGCCGAGTTCGTATTTCTGGGTTTCAATCCGGAGCGACTCCTGGGCCTGTTCTATAGATTTTTCAGTGGTTTGTATCCGTGCCAAATTAGATTCAACTGTTGATGATGCTGATTTGACTTCCTGCTGTATTCGCAACTTTAATGCTCTGGTCCTTTGTTGAGCTGCGTTTAATCGAGATTTTTCACGCCTGATCGTCGCATCAATCCTGCCGCCTTCGAAAATCGGGAGCGTTAACGCAACACCGACACTGCCGGTATCATCTGATATGCCCGTTGAATCAGCCGCCCATCTGTTTCCATAGCCGGCCCGAAGGTCCATTTGCGGCCAGTGCTGCGCCTTTGCCGAATCGACAAGCCTGTCAAGGGCCTTGAGTTCAGACTCTTCGGACATCAGATCGGGTCTTTGCGCATATGCTTTTTGAAGACCGTAATGGAAATCGACATCTCTGGATTCAATTTGCAACTGGCCGGTTATTTCTATGCTGCGGCCATCGGCACCAAGCAGTTCTGCCAGAACACTTCGTTGAACATCAAGAGTATTTCGCTCGCTGATAAGTTTCTGTTCGACATCGGCCAGTCGAACCTCGGTGCGAAGCAGATCCACCTGGGCAGCTTTTTCTGCATCAATAAGCTGCTCAACCCTTCGGCGATGCTCAGCAAGGGCTTTTTGGGAAAATTCAAGAGATTCGATTACTTTTTGCTGAGCAAGAATTGAATAGAATACACTTGAGATATTGAAAACCAGTTCCTGACGAGTTCTGACCAGTTTGTGTTCAGACGAAAGCAGAAAAAAGTCTCTGGCTTTTACCTGATTTTGCAGTCTGCCCGCCGTAAAAAGAGGCATTGTCAGCACCAGGTCACCGGAAAGAATGTCATTTGAAAACTTTCCGCTCTGGCCCGGCCCGCTTACAGGTGCCAGTCTCTGGTCGTCCAGGTAACGAGTATAACCGGCAACGGCATTGATTCTTGGCAGCAATTCAGCTTTGGCGATATCCTGCTCGGCTCGGGCGGTCTCAGTATCCCATGCCGATGCAGACAGGCCCGGATTGTTGGCAAGGCCGATCTTGATAGCATGTTCCAGGTTCACCGGCTCATTGGGTATCTGCGCCGAAGATGTTTCCGGTAAAGATTCTGGAAGCTTTTGAGGAGAAGTGAATGTGACCGAATCAGACGGAGGGGGATAAGGTGAATAAGTTTCTCCGCAACCGCACACAAATACGGCGGATATTAGAATCAAAAAAAGAGTTACTCGCATACCTAATTGTCTTCCTGTATATTTTCATTATCCTCTTGCGACGATTCAAAGCCGCCGTTTAAAATCTGTCTGAACGAATGCTTTCTGCGTACATCCTGGCCAGGCCCAAACCTGCATCGCTGACGAAACAGCCCGAAAAACTCTTTCTGTTGCTGGGAATTCAACACGCTTTTTTCAAAAAGAAGATGCTCAATCACAAGCTGCTGCATATTTTGCTGGGCAGCGAGAATCTCTTTTTGCTTGTCGGCGATTGCCTGACGGTCGGGATCGGTGGATGAAAGAATATCTATCATTTCGCTACGTTTTTCGTTTACCTGCTCGCAGATATTCTGTGATTCATTGCGAAATTCATGCAAGCGGGGTTCTATCTGCTGCCACTGCTGGGGGCTGACATTCAAGCTGCGGTGCAGCGGACACCAGATTTCATCCTGCTCGTCGTATTGCAAAACCTCTCCCTGGTCACTTGGTAATCCTTCCGACAATCGATATACTGCCCAGCTAGCCACGAATGCGATATTCAAGGCAAGTGAAGCAACAAAAATAAATACAATAATGCGTTTGTTCATCGTTATTCCTCAAAATTATTTCCGCTCGAAATCATTTGAATATAGACTCCCGAAAGAGAGTTTTCAGGAGCTTCGGTCAGATAATCGAAATGATATGCGTCAACAAGTGTCGAACTTGCAACAACTTGAGTTTTATAGGATTGTTGGCTTGTTTGCAAGCCCATAAGCAGGCCGATTGACAGACCTATGATCACTGCTGCTGCGACCGCCGCTTTCCTCAAGTCTGCTTTGCCGAACCATTCCCACAGCCTTATAACTGTAGGTTCAGGTAACTTCTGTGAATCCTGCCTGCGTCGGGCACGCTGCATCAGACAGTCGGTGAAACCCTCCGGTACCGGTGGAATGGGAGTATCTTTAAATACTCCCTCCAGCTTTCTAAGCCGGTATAAAGCATCAGAGCAATCCCGGCATTTGCTCAGATGCCGCTTAATTTCGTTGCTGTCCCGCTTGGATAAATCGCCCTGAATGTATCTGTCCAGCTTTTGTTTTACGTATTTACATCGCATTTTCACCTTCCTTTATAAAGTTAAACGGATAAGCCAGCCAAAACCCCCGCGAAAAAACTATTTTTCAAAAAAATCTCCTAACGAGCTTTCCAGTTGCTTTCTTGCCCGGTCAAGCAGTCGTTCCGTTGCCTTTACGGAAGTATTCATCGCATCGGCGATCTGGCTGTAAGAGAGATTTTCATAATATCTTAAGATAACTGCAAGTCGCTGCCTTGTAGGAAGGGAATCTACGGCCGATTTTATACCCCTGTCTTGCTCCTGTATTTGCAAGTTTGAATAAGGCGTTTCGGCCAGTTCCTTATCCACGGGAAAATCACCTGCAAACAGGGGGCGTTTTTTGCGGGCATGATCAAGACACAGATTCGCCAGTACCCGGTATAAATATGTACTAAACTTTGCCGAAGGTCGATAGCTTTTGGCTGAATCAAGAATTCTCAAAAATGCTTCCTGGGCAATCTCCTCGGCATCGCTGCTGTTACCTGTATAACGATAAGCAATCCGCCAGGCATACTGCTGATAACGAATCACAATCTGCTCGAAAGCTGCCATATCACCTTTGCCGACGGCGATCATCAATTGTTCATCGGTAAGGCTCATTGCGGTTTTTCCTCGTGCAGCAGAATGTAATGCACAACCATACCCAAAAGAAAGCCAGCAGCCATGTTCCATAGAAGTGAACCAGTTACCGTAACGATAACCGTAGCCAGTTGTTTATCCATTCGCAAACCTTTAGCGAATTTCATCAGCTCGAATCCGACCATTAGCATCATCGCCCCGACAATCGCCATCGGAAAGGCGGCAAACAATGCGGCAATACTCGCTCCCAAAAACAGCCCCAGTGAAATTTCAATAAGTCCTTCGAGGATATTTGCACCCGCTGTTCTGGCACCGAAAAAATATTGCCCCGCCAATCCGCCCGCCCCATGACATAATGGCATCCCGCCGAAAAAAGGCAGAGTTAGGTTCATCAAACCCATATTGATTGACAATTGTCTTTCACTGACACGGCGATTGGGCCAGTATTGGGATATCAGGGCAGAGGTCGCTATTACAGCGTTGGTTGCCGTAAGCGGAATCTGTGCCAAGCCGCCGTCCCGAAGCACTGGCCAGATGAGTTCCCGACGGACATTAACCAGAGAAGGTGACGTTATGCCCTGGTAACCTGCCTTGAGCAAATCTCCCTCAATAGCCATGATAACGATACCCAGAATTACAAGCACGATAGCTGCTGGAAAGTAACGATTATCACGCAATATTATTATGATAACTAATGAAATCAGCCCCAGAAGCAACCAGCCGGATATGAACTTGACTCCCTGAAAGGCGAGCAAAAATCCAAGTGAAATTTGAATGCCGGTAACGACGGTTTTGGGAGTCCAACGGGCAATATGACTCATAACTCCTGTTATTCCCATACCAAGCCAGATAACTCCCATAACAATACCGGAGGTGTATACTTTTTCCGGAGACCATGCTTGGGCAATGGCCATTATGGCAAGTACCTTCATCGGTTCGATAGGCATCGGCAATCGATAGGCCAGGCCGGTGGCAATATTAGCCAGCCCTATCATCACCAGCAATCCCGTCGGATTCATTCCACAGATGGTTATGTAACCGATGGCCAAAGGTAAAAGAGTCCCGAAGTCACCCATAGACCCCGCAAGCTCTCTTAAATTAAATTCTAAATTACCGATTTTCATTATGCACTATAATCCCTTTGCCCGCCATCGCCGATGGAATTTGTATGCTCCCCACATCAAAACGGCGGTAAAGATTACGAGCATAAGCGGGCTAAGCCAAAGTGGAAAATAACCGGCCTGCCCGAAGCTGGCCCGTATAAGATCGCCCGCATAAGATAAAGGCGATATGGGAGCAAACCATCGTGCCCAGGAGGGCATCTGTGAAATCGGAAGGAAGATGCCGCTTACAAAAAGAAGCGGCAGGCGCACAAGATTGGAAAGCAGCATAATGTTGGATGGGCTGCTTGCACGCGGAGCAGCCAGCAGAACACCTAAAGATGAAAAACTTACCGCGCCTAAGATTATACCCATAACCAGAAACAGTAGATTGTCAACTGCCGCATCGGTGAATATCAATCCGAGTACAATCGGAACGACAGAAAGACAGGTTCCGTAAATCATACCGCTGAATATGTCCCCCGCAATAATCGCCTGCAAAGAAAGCGGTGTGGCGATGAGTCTTTCATAGGTTTTTGCTCTCCTTTCCCAGGGAGTTACTAAAGGCCCAACCGAGCTTGCAGTAAACCATAGTGCCATTGCTACCATACCAGGTACAATATTTTCCGCAGCGATGGGCCTGCCCATCTTGAATGCCAGAAAGAAAAACACCGGAAAAAGGACACCGAATATAAGTACCGGCGGCTTGAGATAATAGAGCAGAATATTTTTCCTGAGAACTACAAACGTACCGTGCAGTTGAAATCTCCAGTTACTTGTATTTTCTACATATACTGTCATTTTACGGATTCCTTTTTGCCCTGATTAGTGAAATAAAGAAAAACCTCCTGCAGGGATGGTTTTCTGGTGCAAAACTGCTCTATCTCCATATTTTTGCTTTTTGCAAGACAGGCAATCTCGGTTGCTGTTTTGCCAGGAGTTTCCGTATAGGCGCGCATAAAATTATCAGCTGAATCCACAGAAGAAACTCCTGACAGTGTTTTTACATCCTGCGTTGATAATTTTTTATCAGAAAAAACTACTTCCACATATTGCCTGGCTTGTATTGCTGAGCGAAGCCTGTCGGGAGTATCAATTGCGGCAATTTTACCTTCATTTATAATAGCTACTCTGGAGCATAATTTTTCAGCTTCTTCCATATTGTGCGTAGTAAGAAATATTGTTAGTCCATCACCGTTTAACTGCCGTATTATCTTGTGAATCATCTGTCTGCTCTGGACATCCAGACCGCTTGTCGGCTCATCAAGGAAAAGTATCTCCGGTTCGCTGACAAGGGCAGCGCAAAGCATAATACGCTGGCGAAGTCCTTTTGACAATGTCCTTGCTTTGTGCTGCCTGCGGTCGGTCAAACCAAGTGCATCAAGCAATTCCACGGCTTTGCGGGTTCGCTGTTTTCGAGGAACACCGTATAAATCCGCCATGAGCATAATATTCTGCCATACGCTAAGGTCGAGATATACATTGGCTTCTTCCGGTACTACCGCGATATGCGCTCTCGATTTCAGCGCCTCCGAGCGAATGTCATGACCCTGGATTGTAGCAGTGCCGTCCGCAGGCTTAAGAACGCCTGTCAACATACGAACAGTTGTAGTCTTGCCCGCACCGTTGGGACCGAGAAAACCGAATAATTCCTTTTTCGCAACATTAAAAGAAATAACATTTACGACAACTCTACCGTTAAATGTCTTTGAAAGCCCTTTGACTTCGATAATATTATACTTATTAGCCATTGTTTTTCCCAAAAAGTCAGTTATAAGGCAGTTAGCTCATAGGTTCTCTGCTCGGCTTTCCACTCCCTGCGAATTAAACCTCTGGATTCCATCTCTTTTAATATCTCAGCAGAATCATCAAGGTCATAGGGCATCATATCCACCAATTCAGTTTGCATCATCGGTCCGCCATGCTGACGCAGCAGAGACAATAGCTCTTTCTGCTCGCTTGGCAGTTCCTTACGTTCTTTTTCTGTCAAGCCATCTGAAGCCACCGTTCTGCGATAGACAAACCAAACCAGCAAAACGACAACTACAATAGCCCCTGCAATAAACAGGGCAGTCATCCACGGCTCATAAGGAAGTGGATGGTGTGGATGTCTCATATTTGACCCTTTCTTTAAATACGGTTCTTATGCTATACAGTTATAACCTTGTCCGAATCGCGGATAACTTCATAATGATCCTTGAGCGTAGAAAGTGGACAAATTTCTGAACCTTCGGAATTACGCAGTTTCAGGCATGTCCCACAGGCCAGGAATTCTCCGCCTGCTTCTAATACTTTTCGGGCTTCGCCTTTTACATCAAATTTATCATCATGAATTTTGTCGATATCCACTCCTTTTCCGGAAAGAAAGATTCGAACCTGATCTTTTTGCTTAAGGCTGTAAAGAGCAAGTCTTAATGCATTGAAAACAGTTTCCGGATCGGTTTGTGTAATAATGACTCCAAGTTTCATAATCAAGCCTCACCTTTTGAGCAATCATTCGGTGTGCACGGATGGTCTTTTACATCGCCGTGACATTTTGTGATTTGATCTTTAGTACAGTTTTCGGGTTTGTCTTTCAGGTTTTCCGGTTTTTGACAATTTTGTTGTTCGTTACAGCAGCACATAATAATTCTCCTAAACATCGAATAGATTATTTATTTGTGATTTCCAGTTGTCTAACGCCTTCTTATCCAGACTATAATGAACGAAATACGCCTTCTTCTTCGGCACAACAAGTCCAACTGATTTGAGTATCCGCAGATGCTGGGAAACAGCACCAGGAGTAATACCCAGTCGTCTCGACAAAGCTCCAACGCAAAGAGTCTTTTCTCCGAGCAAGCGGATGATTTTCACACGGGTATCCACCCCAAGAACTTTGCTTATTTCTGCTATTTTTTGGTCTGTATCCATTTTTCACTATTTAATTAAGTATATGGCAATATACTAAAACATTTCAGCGTGTTGTCAATAAAAATCCTTTTAAAGAACTGCTCCAATGCAGGTTTTAACCATAACCCGAGCCAAATTATTGCTTAATCAAGCGAATTTTAATAAACAAGACCGAGAAAAAAACCGACAATTTCATTGCAGCAGGTTGCTATATACAGTAAGTTATTGCAATGAAATGGGAAGAGCTATTACATAAAGTTGGGAACGAGCCGGTTTTCCGGACGGGTTTTCTGGCAGCGAGTGACGAAAGCCTGGCAGAGCTGCGCCGCCAGCTTAGCCGCTGGGCCCGGGCAGGCAGACTAATCCAGCTTAAAAAGGGCTTGTACACACTGGCGGCACCCTACAGAAAAGTAATTGCCCATCCCTTTGTGCTGGCAAATGCGATGAAAAAAGCCTCCTACGTGAGCACACAGTCTGCGCTGGCATATTACGGAATGATTCCCGAATACGTCCCTGCCGTAACGAGCGTTACCACCCAGAGGCCGGAGCAGGTAGAAACTCCCCCGGGCCGATTCGTATTTCGCCATATCAAGAACGATTGGTTTCATAACTATAAACAGAAAGAACTCGGTTCAGACCAGAAGGCATTTGTAGCAACCCCTGAAAAGGCCCTGCTTGATTTGGTGCACCTGACAGCTTGTGCTGACAATTATGACTTTTTAGCCGAGCTTCGGTTGCAGAACTTTGAGCAGCTTGATACGGACGGGATATTGGCCCTGGCAGAGAGAAGTCAAAGCCCGAAGCTTTGCCGGGCTGCTGAAATCATTGTACAACTGGCCGAAGAAGAAAAAGGCGAGGAATTATGAAAGAGTTTTTAAGACAGATTCTAAACGGTGTTGAAAATCCTGTTCTGGGCAGGTGCCTGGTTAGAGAATATTTACAGGCACGGCTACTGCAATCTTTTCAGGATAAGGGGGTGTCCAACACTTGGCTCTTTCAGGGAGGTACTGCTCTGCGGTTTCTTTATTCTATGCCCCGTTTTTCAGAAGACCTGGACTTTGCCCTGGTCAAGCCGGGGATGGAAGATAATTTCCGTGAAATTCTTTTGAATGCCAAAAAGACCTTTCAGGCTGAAGATTACGATATTACTATCAAGGTAAACGACACAAAAACCGTTAAGTCCGCCTTTGTAAAGTTTGGCGGTTTGTTGTTCGAGGTGGGGCTTTCAGCCAATCAATCTGAAACCCTGTCTGTCAAGGTGGAAATCGATACAAATCCACCTGCCGGTGCCAGGTGCGAATCTACCATAGTCAGAAGACATGTTACGTTGAATCTCAGGCATCACGACAAGGCGTCCCTGCTAGCCGGTAAGCTGCACGCGGTTCTGGCACGCAGATATGTCAAGGGCCGGGATATCTACGATCTTATATGGTATCTCTCAGACAGAAGCTGGCCGCAACCGAATATCGAACTGCTTAATAACGCCCTTGTCCAAACCGATTGGAAGGGTCCTGAAGTTACGCAAGACAACTGGCGACATCTTCTAAGGGAAAAGGTTGATAAGCTAAAGTTGGCAAGGGTCGTAGAGGATGTTGAGCCTTTTTTGGAGCGCCTCAAGGATGTAAAATTGCTGACAAAGGAAAACCTTGTGGGATTATTGCAAGAGTAATACCCTCATAACCTTTTCGGCCCTACCCAAAAACAGATAATCGTTCCAACATTTCCGAAAAGTTCGGAGCGTATTTTTTAGTAGAATTGTTTTTTTGTTTTAACTTTTTTTCGGGATGGTAAATTTCCCAAATTGGGCTTTATAAGGGTAGAGGAAATTGGTATATTATCTTAAAATTGGCGCCCGTAGCTCAGTAGGATAGAGCGTTGGTTTCCTAAACCGATTTGGCCAATTTCAGCAAATCCTCAATAGCATTTCAAAAACGCTGTAAACTCTTATTTTACAACGCCTTGCTATTGTTTCTGTTTTAGTTTCTGTAAGGTCGAGTTAGGCCATTTTAGCTATCTTATGGACACCATATGGACACCAAATTGATTATGCAATAAGAGAAATAATTGGTATTTGAAAGGGTGACTCTCAAGATAGAATGTGAAGACCTATAAATAGGAAAGCAAAGAAAAGAAGGGTTATCTTGATGCACCATAAAACAAAGGAAGGGTAATCCAGCCAAGCTGGTTTGTCATAATCACCCTCAATTGTGCCTATTTTCTTATACTTGTTTTTTTCTTGCTTGCGAGTCCATAGCCTAAGAAGCAACGCCCCACAAAAAAATTGTAGTATGTCTGCTAAAAAGAATGTTACGACAAACCCAAGAGAAAACAAAATCAAGGTAGGAAACTTGTAGTCTTCAGTCTTGAAAAACCAACAAATAGCTGCTGCTGCAAAAGCGAGTTTTCTTGCATTGCCCGTTAGCTCTTTTGTATAGTCTTCATATTGTTTCCATAATTCCTGATTTTTCATTTGTTTTTGCCACCACCCTTGGTGCCTGGGTTACCAGTAGGGGCTGGCCTTGCAGGGGAATTACCTTGGCCGCCGCCACGAGTTCCAGGGTTGCCCGTGGGAGCAGGTCTGGATGGCTGTGGTCTTGATTTTGAATTATCGCTCATACAGAGGCCTTTCATTGTTTTTGTTTTATGTTTTATAATAACCAAGCCAACAGTTTTTGCAACTTTTAATCATTTATGGATTTTAAGGCAGGAAGGGTTATCGCACTAAACGGCCTCGATATCTTACCGTCAATCATCAGCTTTATGCAAATGTGGTAATTGGGCTGATTTACTAAGTAAAAAGGCCCGAACGCCGTTCAGTTCCCGGAGCTAGGCTTGGTTTCTAAAAAGCTTGTGATATGGTTTCTCCTGGAGTAAAATTAAAGCATGGTTATAGAAATAAATTGGGATAACTTTGCAGCGAAGTTCAGCGCAAACAAGCAGTTTGCTTTTGAGCGACTTTGCTATCTCTTGTTTTCTAAGGAGTATGGTAGAAACACCGGCATTTTTAGATTCAAAAACCATGCTGGGATTGAAACGAATCCCATTGAGAAGGATAGTCAGGTAATCGGCTGGCAAGCAAAGTTTTATGATACGAGATTGTCAGAGCACAAGAATGATTTCATTCAATCTATAGACACCGCCAAGACAAGGCATCCAACCGTAAACAAGATGATTTTTTACACGAATCAAGATTTTGGTCAGGATAAGAAAAGAACAGACCCTCAATACAAGATAGATATTGAGGATCATGCCAAAGGAAAAGGTATTGATATTGAGTGGAGAACAGCAAGTTATTTCGAATCACCATTTGTTTGCGAGCAAAATTCCAGCATAGCTCAGCACTTTTTCAGTCTAGAAAAAGGAATTCTAGATTCTATCACTGGACTGTCATTGCATACTGAGTCTGTTCTAAAGACAATCCGTTCAGAAATGTCATATGATGGCAAAAAGATAAAGCTGGATAGGTCAGCAGTTATCGCTAGTTTAAAGGATCTAGCAAGCAATTCCTCTCCAATAATTCTTAGCGGTGGAGCTGGCGTCGGAAAAACCGCGATAATAAAAGATTTTTACGAAGAGATTAAGAAATCTTCGCCGTTATTTGTTTTTAAAGCAACCCAATTCAAGACTGCTTCCCATATTAACCAACTATTTAAAGACTATGGAGAAATTACTGCGACAGACTTCATAAACGAGCATAAGGATATACAGGAGAAATATGTGGTTTTCGATTCTGCTGAGAAGCTGTCGGAAATAGAAGACCAAGATGTTTTCAGAATGCTACTTTCCAGTCTGCTAGAAAATGATTGGACCATCATTTTCACGGTTCGATATAGCTACTTGGATGATCTTCGTTTCCAATTAAAGGAAAATTACGGCACTGATTTTACTTCTATTAACATACCCGAACTTACGCAAGAAGAAATCAGGAAAATTTCCGAGAACTATGGCTTCGAGCTTCCGGAAAACGAGAGGTTAATTAATCTTCTGGCAATGCCGTTTTACCTTAACGAGTACCTTCAAAATTACGAAAGTGTAGAAAGCAACATCAGCTATGCGAATTTTCATGAGATCATCTGGAAAAAACAGATTCAGGATTCAAGCCGACAATCAGGTAATATCCACAGGCGGAGAGAAGAATGCTTTCTAAAGATAGTTCAAAAAAGAGCGAATGACGGTGATTTTTTCGTAAAGACCGGTGATTGTGATCAAGAAGCTCTTCAAAAATTGGAAGTGGACGAAATTATCAAGTATGACTCAAACGCTGGAGGGTATTTCATAACTCACGATGTTTACGAGGAATGGGCTTTGTATAAAATCATCGAGAAAGCCTTCATCGGCGCTGAGGGCTACGGCAGCTTTTACCAAGAAATAGGAAGCTCTCTCCCTATTCGCAGAGTGTTCAGGAATTGGCTCTCAGATAACCTTTTCATGGATGATGAAAACGTGAAGCGATTGATTGAATTCACCATCAAAGATAACCAAATCAACATTCATTGGAAAGACGAGGTCTTGGTCTCGGTGCTCTTATCTGATTATTCTAGCGTGTTTTTCGAGCATTTCGAAGATGACCTTCTTGAAGAACCCAAGGAAGTCGTTTCACATGGGGAATCTTCGAAAATCCTCAGGACTTCAACTATCAGCTACAAATACGAAGACATGTTGCTTCACAAAATCCTTTTTCTCCTAAGAGTAGCTTGTAAGACAGTAGATGAAGACTTTTTGCGTCTCCTTGGGGTAAAGCAAACAAGAATGATTTCGTTTAAGACCATTTTTACTATTCCCAAAGGAAGAGGTTGGAATTCAACCATAGCTTTCATTAACAAGCATAAGGGAAAATTACGGTCTAGGTATATGAGTGTTGTTCTTCCGGTACTTGATGACTGGAACCGTAGCCATAAACAAGGAGAAACGACAAAGGACGCAAGCCAAATAGCACTATTTTATTACCAAGAACTTACAAAACAAGACGGCTTCTATTTCAGCTCTCGCGACGATACAAAAGATAAGCTCATACGAACGATCCTTAATGGTTCCGGTGAAATCAAGGCCGAACTGAATAATATCATAAACGAAGTCGTAGCCCAAAAAGAGACTAGTCACAGGGGCAGATATTACGAGCTTGTGAAGACAATTCTCTCGTCGATTACGGACAGCTCTGAGATCTCGAAGCACCTCCCTGAGGAGATAATAAAGCTTGCTAACCTTTTTTGGTTTAACGCGCCCAGAGAGATGCATTATCCATTTTCCGATTATAGGAATGACATTGAACAATATTTCGATTTATCGGAAGGCCTTCTTAAGTATTATCCGGCGAGCGCTTTTCAGACCCCTATTTTCCAATTGCTGAACACAGAGCCGCAAAAAACAATTAATTTTATCCTGTCATTCGCCAACAGATCAATTGAGTATTTTGCAAAATCGGAATTAGGGCAAAACGAGGCGGAAGAGATCGACGTCTTTGTCGATAGCTCGGGAACAACCGTCAAGCAGTACCTATGTCACAGGATTTGGAATATGTATCGAGGCACTCAGGTGGCCTCTCCGCTGCTTGATTCTATTCACATGGCTTTGGAAAAATGGTTGCTTATGGTCGCCAAGACAACAACACCTGAAATTATCGAGAACTGGTGCTTGTACTTACTTAAGAACTCTCGTTCGGCCTCAATAACTGCCGTCGTAGCGAGCGTCGTTCTCGCCGAGCCGTCGAAGCTATTTAATGTGGCAAAAGTGCTATTTTGTACGAAAAACCTGTTCTTTTTCGATACGGCGAGAATGCAGCTAGATATGACTGCAAAAAACACTTATGCGATGAGCTATGATCCATTAGGGATATTCAAGAATGAGCGCCTTCAGACTTGCGACGACAAACATCGGTCGAGCTCACTTGAAAACCTCGCACTTCACTATCAGGTGTTTGCCACCGAAGGCGAAGGAGAAGAAGTTACGAAGCATAGACAGGAAGTTATATGGAAAATATTCGACGACTATTATAAGCAGTTACCTGAAAAATCCGAGGAAACGGAAGCTGACAAGACATGGAGATTGTATTTGGCACGTATGGATCGGAGGAAGATGAATATCACGACAGAGGAACAAAACGGTCAAGTCCTCATAAGTTTTAATCCCGAGATTGATCCTGAGCTGAAGGAATACAGTGAAGATTCATTGGCGAAAGGTTCGGAATCAATGAAGTACTTGCCTTTGCAGTTATGGGCAAGGAACAGATTCGAAAAGAATGAGGATTATAAGAAGTATCCTCAGTATGAAAATGACTACAAGCTTGCTATCCTCGATACGAAGAAAATCATTGAGGGACTGAAGGATGACAAAAGCGAGGGTAAAAGCTTTACCCTGTTTTACCATTCGGTCCCTGCTTACGTTTGTGGCGTATTGATTTGCGATTGGCTTGAAAAACTTGACGCGGAAGAAAGAAAATTCTGCAAAGATGTGATTATGAAGCACGCTGCCGCACCTCTCAACGGTGGTTATCGCTATCAGGTTGGCGACGGCGTCGGGGCAGCCGTTAGCGTGCTTCCTTTGTTATTGAAGTTGTTTCCTGACGATGCTGACGAGATAAAGAAGATACTTTTCTTAACTTTGTTTGACTCATATCCAATTGGCATGAACCAACGGTTTTCAGATTACTCGGTAGGAGCGGTTACCAATGTCTTGTGGAAAGAGTCTCCCCCTGACGCGAATTCAATCTTTTTGGGTTTCTTGCAATTGAAGCCGAAATATGACGAGCTACGGGAGTCTTTCAGAAAAGAAAATTATAAACGAGGCGTATACGATATCTCGAAACGCGAATTGCTTGAGACTTTTTCTAAGAAGCATAAGGCAGAAATCACTAAGGTTATCGCCAACGAGATTGACTATTCAGAAATTGCGAACCTCGACCAAATAGATACCGATACGCTCGTAACGGCATTCAGGCTTTTGCCAATGGGGACTTCGGATGAGGTTCATAAGAAATTTATGCGACAGATTTTTCCAGCCTTCTCCAAGAAGCTATTCAAGGATCCGCATAAAAGAGGTGAGGAAGACCATTTTGACTATGCTAGAAAACGAAGATTTCTAGAGAAGCTCGCATATGTCATTTTGTCTTCTAGGGTCGAGGATATAGAGACATACCTTAAGCCGTTTCTGAATGACTTTAAGGATTCAAAAGATGCCGTTGAGTTCTTTAGCGAATTCATCAGCGCAGAGGACAGGACAGCGCGATATGAGCAGTTTTGGGCTGTCTGGAAGCTTTTTTATCCAAAGGTCGCTGCCTTGGCCCAAGGCAAGGGCTCCCGATTCTATTCGAAAGAGGTCATACGCAACTATCTCTTGGCGTGGAGCTATTGGAGAGAAGATGCGAAAGAATGGCACACTTTGAAGGATCGCGAAAAGTCTTTCTTCAAAAAAGTCTCCGAAGATATGGGCGGGAATCCCTCGGTTCTCTACTCGCTCTCAAAGCTTCTGACTGATATTGGAAGCGGTTTTAAAGACGATGGAATACTTTGGATCAGCGACATGCTCAAGAACAATCCTGGACTGTCTACAGAGGAGTTGGAAGTAGACACCATATACTATTTAGAAAATCTCGTGAGGAGTTACATCCTGAGAAACCGACATAAGATCAGAATAACAAGACAATTGAAGGCTCAAATTTTGATTATTTTGGATTTTCTTTTATCGAAGGGTTCCGTAACAGCATACCTTTTACGAGAGGATATTTTATAACTATTCCAGGCCATTGTTTTTTATTTCGTTTTTCACTCATTATTAAAATTTTTCATCATCTAATATTTAAGGGTAACTGCACTAAAAGGCCTTGATGTCTTGCCATCGATAAGTAATTTGATACAGATATGATAATTCGCCTGATTCACCAGGTCGGATTCTGAAAAGACAGGGGAGAACTCTTTGGCCAGATACCTGGCGTCTTCGGCACCTACCCGAAAGCAGATGATTGTTCCCACGTTTCCGAAAATGGCAGATCGGATTTTCTCATCAAGCTGCTCGATATACTGATGCGAAAGCGTCAAATTTAGGCCATACTTTCGGGCTTCAGACAGGATATCAGCAAAAGAAAGGGTTACAAAGTTGTGCATCTCATCAACATACAGGTAAAAGCCTCGCCGTTTGCTTTCCGGAACATTGGCCCGGCTCAAGGCGGCTAACTGGATTCTGGTTACCAGCATAGCTCCCAGCAAAGCACAGTTGTCTTCACCGATCTTTCCCTTGGATAGGTTGGCAATAAAAATCTGTCCTTCATCCATCACCTTCCTGAAGCGGAAGGTGTTTTTCTTTTGGCCGACAATGTTTCTCAGCGGAATTGTTGCTAAAAACTGGCCCACCTTGTTCAAAATAGGGGAGACCGCCTGCGATCTTAAAAACGCATTGTATTTATTAAACTCATAAACCCAGAACTCCCGAACCTGCTGGTGGGTAACGTGTTTCAACGTCTGTTCCCGGAAGCTCTTATCTGTTAATAATCTGGGCAGATCCAAAAGCGTGCTATCCGGTCTTTCCAAAAGTGTCAGGATGGAATATCTCAAGATATGCTCCAGTCTCGGTCCCCAGTAGTCTGACCAGGTCTTTTTGAATACCGAAATCAAACCTGATGCCACCAAGTGATGATATCGCTGGTTTACTTGTTCTAAGGGATTGAAGGCTATGGGATGCTTGAAATCAGCAGGATTAAAGTAAATGACATCGTCTTTTCTTTCCTTTGGAATGCGATTTAACACGTCTTCAGCCAAATCTCCATGAGGGTCGATCAAGGCAAGACCGTTACCATCCCTTATATCTGAGATAACCATGTTCTCTATCAGGGTGGATTTTCCGGTTCCGGTCTTGCCGATAATATACATATGCCCCCGCCTGTTCTTTTCCTTGATACCGAATCTTTTGCGAATGTCCCTGTAGTTTGTCACAGCAAAGGTTGTGACTTTTTCTTTTTTGTCTTCAGTCATATCTCAATCCTAAATTCACACCTCTCTAAATAAAAGCCCGGTGAAGTTGCCATAAATGGCAAGTTTGCCCGGCTTGTTGCCGTTTGCCCTTGAGCTAAAGTGAAGACAGAACATTAAAAACCCTATATTTGGAGGATCTGAAAATGGCAAAGAATGTTAGATGTATCGAAGTAAGGACAGCTAATGGAGAGCACCTGTTGGATTTGTATCTGCACACAAAGGAATCAGACAGGCAGGATTATTCAAGGGACAAGCCGCAAGGCAATTACCCAAACGGCGATTCCGACATGACCGAAGCTCAAAAACGGTATTTGTTCAGGATTCTGGCAGAACGCGGCTTAGAGCCTGAAAAGGCCCACGAAAGGCTAAAAGAGCTTTTGCACGTAAGCTCGCTTGAAGACGTGACCAAGATCGAAGCCAGCAGGATGATCGAAAGCTTGCTGGAAGAATCAGAGAAAAGGTAATCTTAAAATGAAGCTTCTAACCAAAAAACTTCGAGAAAAGCTGCCTGCCCTTTACTCCCAGGAAAAACTGGGCAGCAAGGCCATAGCTTACGTGAAGTTCTTTACACCTGATTCTGACTGGACGTTTTGGGCAACCGAGTTCGACGGCAAAGATACCTTTTTCGGCCTGGTGGACGGTCACGAAAAAGAGCTTGGCTATTTTAGTCTCACAGAGCTTGAAAGCATCAGAGGCCCGATGGGACTTCCCATTGAAAGGGACCTTTATTGGCAGCCAAAGACCTTAGAGCAGATAGCTCCTGAGCTATTCAAGTCAATCGAAGAATCCCGCAAGTAACCTGTTTGTTAAGTTCAAAGTGTGCACACAAAAAGGAAAGGAGTCCGCAAGAAGTGTTTTTTAGAAACGTTTTATTAACCCTATTCAAAAGAAAGGAACAAAAATGAAAGTAGAGATTTTCAGACTGACCGGAGAACCGGTAAGCATCGAGGTACGGGAAAACGGAACCATCCGGGATGTGTTCTCACATCCGGACAGCGGCAAGGTGATCGGAAAAGATGGCTCGCTTCTAAAAGCCGCCGAGAACACCTATGGCAGTATCGAGGCACTTGGTAACCTGAGAGTCAACGGCTCTGCCGCCACCTTGGATACGTCGGTTACCACCGGCGCAACCATTCTGATTGTGCCCAAGGTCGAAGGAGGCAAAAGCTAAAGTTTTCCTGAAAAACCTGTAATGTCAACCAAAGGGCCGGTTCAAATTTCCGGCCCTTATTTTTTGGAGATTCAGAAATGATACAGAGAAATAATGTAATGCAAATAACGATAGACTTATGGCCGAAGCTGGCCATGTCAAAGAACGAAATCCGAAACATCCTTCACTACTTAGCCTACAAGACAGACAAGCCTGCGATATTCCGAAAACTTTCAGAATACGAGGGCTATTCAGAAAACACCGTCTGTGTATGCATGGCAGTAGCTGATAACAGTCAAAGAACAAGCAAGATAAGCTCTCTGAGAGTCAATGGCAAAACCTATGAGCTTTCAGATGAGCAGGTTCTGGTCGATATCGATCTGAACGTACCCGATGAAAAACAGATCACAGACGAGGACGGCATTCCCATAGCCTATGTCGATCACAACCGGATAGTCATCCCGATTGAACTGACAGCAACAGATAACGAAGCTGCAAGAAAGCTTCTGGCTTACATCGTTGAAAGTTCGATTGAGCTTTTGGACTTTAGAATGACGACCAAGCTCTTGGAGCAGAGACGCAAAATGACAGAGGGTTTATGTAATCTTTTTGCCGTATCCACAGAGAAAAAACTTGAGCAGACTGAAAAGAGCTTCAAGGACTTCGAAGAAAGAGCCAGGTATGCTTATGTGACGATTTATACCTTCGAGCGACAAAAGCCGGTGCTGGAAAAGGAAATCAGGTTTCTAAAAAAGCTCCAGCAGATAAAAAAACCCAGACTATACCGAAAACAGGCTCATTCCTTGATTGAGCTTTTGGCATCCGGCCAATTTACATCCATCGAACCTCAGCCGGATGGGGAACTGGCCGCTGTTACCGGCCCTGTCAGCATTGATTATAACGATTGGCAGTTTTCCGTGGGAAGCTACAGTATTCGCATCAATGCGGAAGGCAACATCCGGATTGAACCTCTCGATGAGCACCCGAACGCTGATTGCCCACACCCTCACGTAGCAACTGACGGAAGTCCTTGTCTTGGAAACATTGCCTCGGAAATACCGAAACTGATTGGCTCAATGCGCATGGCAGAAGCTTTGCAACTGCTATATCAATTCCTGAGTTCTTACAACCCCGACAGCCCTTACGAGAAGATAAGTCACTATGATCCGACCGGCAAATACTATGACGAAGAAGATGAGCCTTGTGAAAACTGCGATGAATCTTGCAGTGGATACTGCATCTTCGAATGCGATCACAACACCGGCCAGTACACCTGTATGGACTGTTATGATTACCGAACAGATTATTGCTATCTGGAATGTGAGCATAACGAGGATTTTGTAAGGTTCAGCCCCTGTGATGACTGCCGAGAGAAGGCAACCGAGCACTGTCATCTAAATTGTCAGTTTAATAACACATGGCAGTTACAGAATCCCTGCGATGAGAACTGCTCCTATGAAGAGTGCAGCAAAGAGTGTCCGTATTTTGAAAAGTCAAAAATCTTAATGGAGGTAACTGAAAATGAAAACCAAGGATAAAAATACAGTAACAGAAACACAGGTTATAGATGACGTTGACCGCTGGCCAGCAGGCATCAGGATTTCAGACGGCAAAGATACTACAGTATCTGTAGCTGACAATATGGCAGTGATCTTGAGCAGCCAGGCTTTTGAACAGTTGTTCGGCTGGGTGTATTCCACATCCAGGGAGATAAGCTGTCTGGGTTCTGTCTTGCAGGAAGGTTCGGTGTTTATCATTGAGCAGTTTTATCTGCTTAAACAGTCCTGTTCATCTGTTAATACTGAACTTGACCAGGCCGCTGTTGCCGAACTGATGGAGAGCTTAATCAAGGACGGCAAAAAACAAGAAGCCCAGAAAATTAAGTGCTGGGCGCACAGTCATCCGGATATGGATACCTTCTGGTCTCATACCGATGACGCTACCTGCAAGCTGTTGGTCAATAACTACCTTGTCAGTATCGTAGTGGCCGGAAATTTCCAGGTTCGTTGTCGGCTGGATATTGCAACGCCGGTGCCGGTGATGTTCGACAATCTCCCTGTCTATTACCAGCTTTCCAGAAACAGCGAATTATCTGAAAAGTTCGCCAGGGAAGTCAAAAACTCGGTCAAATACGCCCCCAAGAGAATAGGAACTAAGGCACAAACTGTAGTTGATACTGAAGAAGAGCATTACTGTGTTTATTGTGGCAACTGGCACGCAGTGGGGGATTGTCCCTTAGCGGACATGGTTAACTTACCTGATATGTACGATGAAAGTGAATTTATGTTTTAAGTAAGAAAGGAGTTTCACGATGCGACAAGCAGAAAGAATACCGAACCGATTTACCAGGCAACTGGATATTATCAAGCCGGGCAGATTGAAGTTTCAGATTACTGTAATTGGAGCAGGAGCCGTTGGCTCAGCTACCGTGGTGACTTTGGCTAAAATGGGATGTTCCAATATCTCTGTCTGGGACTCAGACATACTGGAGAGGGTCAATATACCAAACCAGTTGTGCAAGGTATCTGAAATTGGCAGTCCCAAGGCCGATGCATTAGCCAGGCTTACCAAGGAACTGACTGGTATTGCTGTAACACCTGTCAATAACCGTTACCGTGGTCAGAAGCTCCGAGACGTTGTTATATCCGCCGTCGATAACATGAACGCCCGGATTAACCTCTGGAAAAGGGCCAAGCGTCGAAAAGACATCACCCTTTTGATCGATGCCAGAATGGGAGCGGAATTCGCCAGGCTCTATGCTGTGCATCCGAAAGAGCCGGACGAAGTCAAGTTTTATGAGAACAACCTCTATGAAGAGGCAGAGAATCTACCGTGCTCCGGCAGGTCGATTATTTACTGTCCGACAGTTGTGGCAGGGTTTATTGCCCTGCTGGTAAAACAACACGCCCTGAATCGTTCCATTCCCAAAGAGGTCTTGATCGACCTTCCGAATTTGGTGCTTCAATCGCAGTAACTGCATTCGTTAACATTCTTTAAATCCTTGAAAGGAGGTGACAAAAATGGATCATATTTCCTGTAGTCAGATAAATCTGTATCTGCACTGTCCCTTAAAGTACAAGTTCAACTACATTGACAAGCTGCCCAAACCGTTCAAGCCATCAGGCTTAGCTTTTGGTTCTGCCGTTCACGCGGCCTTAGCGTGGTTGCACAAGCAGCGAATGAATGGTGATAAGGCAAGCCGGAAAACACTGCTTTCGGTCTTTGACGCTGACTGGTATGCCCAGACTCTGGACACCAGGCTGCATTACAGAAACGGGGAATCAGGTTCCAGGCTAAAGGTTCTCGGCAAGGAAATGCTTGCTATGTATTTTGACCAGGCCTATCAAAAGCCGGTTGGAGCGGAAGTTGCCTTTACACTGCCGCTGGTTGATTTCAAGACAGGTGAGAAACTGCCCGTTGATATCGAAGGCTACATCGATCTGATTGAAAGAGATGACACCATCGTTGAGTTCAAGACTTCAAGTCAGACCATGAGAGAATCAGACCTTGAAAACCACCTTCAGCTAACAGCATATGGATATGCCTATAAGATGCTCTATCAGAGAGAGCCGAGACGTTTCAGGCTGGTGGATTTTGTTAAAAACAAAAAGCCGAAGGTGATCAAGCTGGAGGCTGGCAAAGATAGGCTTGATTATCGGCGGTTTTTCCACCTGGCTCAGCAAGTGCATAAGGCTGTGAAGAAGAATATCTTCTTTCCCCGGCAAAGCTTTATGTGCAAGGGCTGTGAGTTTGCGGCGGCCTGTAAAAGCTGGAGCAGTAACTAGTTCTTCCAGCAAAGGAAGCAGAAAAACTGCTTCCTTTTTTGTTCTCGGTCATTGCCTGGTGATAACAGGTTTATCGGCACTCTTAGTCTTAGTCACTGTAAGTTATTCACCTACGCCATGTTTGGGACCTGCTTTTATTTTTTGGTGAAGACCGTGTATATAAATGACATATTTAACATAGGCATCCACCCATTCGCGGCTAGCTTCAACACTTTCGTCTTTGTGTTGTTTTGCCTGTACTGCCTTCTCGAACCACTTCTGAGATTCGGTTATTAATTCCTCTGTCAGCAAATCAGTAATTATTTTGATATTTTCCTTTTCAAGAGCTTTTTCAGCAGCAGCAATATCAGAAGGCAACGGCTGAGCGGGTTTGACACCAGCAAAAGTAATTCCTTCCGCGGCCCTGTGCAATCGAATTGCTGTCTCAATGAGGTAATTCTTCGCAAGCTCTTTTGCCTCTCCACCTTGCTGATAAACGGATAAACACTGTTGGAACTTTTCACGTAATTCTTCTTCCTGTTCTTTACTGACCCAGATTTGTACAGGTTCGAAATCCCCGGTTTGCAAAGACTCCCTGGCTGCAACTGCTACCGGTCCGCTCATGGTATCGCAATGGCCATAACTTATACCAGCAAGGACAGCAATAAAAATAAGCCCCAACAGCAAATTCAATAAAACTTTTCTTTTTGCGGTTTTCATAGTTTGCCTCCAATTTTCTATTTACTTTGGTTTTCAATATATTCTTTTAGAACAACGGCATTGTTATGCTCTTTATCTTTCGCTGCATAAACGAAGGTTACGGTTTGTTTCTTTGCGATTTGTAAAACCTCATCTACTGCACTACTATTTTCTTTCAGCTCAGCGAAATAACGCCTTTTGAATCCATCCCATTTATCGGGATCGTGTTTGAACCATTTTCGAAGCTTTGCGGAAGGAGCGATATCTTTTAGCCATTTATCGATTTTAGCATTTTTTTTTGAGATACCTCGCGGCCATATCCTGTCAACCAGAATGCGATAACCGTCGTCGGCTGAAGGCTCATCATATGCTCTTTTGAGTTTTATATTCATACATTTACCTCTAAATCAAATGCAGAATAATATTTCTATACTATTTACTGCTCTAAGCATCTTCTACTTTTTCCAGTTGCCATAATGCCCCTTCGGGATCAGGACATCGGGCGAGCACCTTGCCGTCTTTTTCCCAGGGAAGCTTTGCTCCGTATCGCATAGCCTGAGCATCACGAATAATAGCCATATAAGCACTTACACACATTCCTTTTGGAGTAAAACCGCCAATCATAAAACTTTGGCCTTTCTTGTAATACCTGCATTTGCCGGCATCAAGGATTTTAGCTGTTACTTTTACTTTGGTTTTTTCTTCCATCATTGTAAGCTCTTCACAATTCAAGTCTGTTTTCTAATTTAATCGCCCTTGGAAACAGTATGTTGTTTTCAAGGTGTATATGTTCATGCAGATCTTTTTCGAGTTCCTTTAAGCCGTCATATAATGCCTTGAAACTTTCACAAGCATCATCGGGCAACTGATAATCATCGGTTATAGTGCGCATACGGGAAAGAAAATCACCTGCTGTATCATGCTCGAATTCCATCTGTCTTATTGGATTTTCTACGGTGCCGCAATGTACCGTCGGCATTGGGCCTTGACCGGCAGCAAAAGCCTCAATATCTTTTATCAGTGGAAACAGAATCTGCTCCTCTTTTTCAAGGTGCATCTCGATGTCAATTCTAAGATTATCGAGAACTTGTTTTAATTTTCGGATCATTTCACCGTGTTTTTCTTTGTGAGCATTATAGACCTTACCTGTAAGATTTGTGAGTCTTGGAAATTGATCTCTTAGATAACCATGATGTGTATTAACTATATGCCCGGCAAGATCGGTCAGAGAAGCCTTTGTCCAGTCTTCTGTATGAGCGGGTTTCGATTCAGACTGTTGAATTCGTTCCCGGAGTTTTTCAATTACATCCTGCCATGATAATCCTGCATTTTGACAGGCCTCTTTGAGAGTTTTTTTACCGCCGCAGCAATAGTCAATAGACAGCTCTTCAAATAAAAGCCGTGATTGGGGATATTCGGTAACAATATCCGCTACAGTCGATAGTTCTGTAATGTTTTTATCCATAATATATTTTCCTTATTTTGTTTGATTCGTATATTGTATCGCCTTTTCTTTACAGGTCAAAGTTCAATATTCCAACAGCTCGCTGGAAATCGGCCAGTGCGGTATAATAATCCCATCCGGCCTTTGCTCTGTTGCCTTCAGCCCTGACCAGGGCGGTACGGGCGTCGAGCAGGTCGTTGGTGGTGGATTGTCCGACCTGGTATCTTTCTTGTGTAAGTCTCATGCTTTCCCGTGCTTCTTCTACTATCGTCTCGGTTGCCTGGAGTGCCTTGTATGCCTCTTTTAGTTTTGCAAAGTCATTCCAAACCTGCTGTTTAACCTCAAGAATCAGGTTTTGCAAAAGAGCCTCTTGCTCTGAAAGCTTAGCCTTGGCGTGCCTGACTTTGTTATCTCTTGCAAAGCCGTCAAAAAGCGGCAGTTCTACGAAGATGCCAACCATCCAGCTATCATCATTCGGGAAAAAACCGTCGTCCTGTCGGCCATAGCTGGCCCTTGCCGAAACATCCGGGCCGTATTCGCTTTTTGCTGCTTGAATATTACTCTTTGCAGCTGATATCCTGCTCAAGGCTGTTTTTAGTTCGGGACGCAGATATACGGCCTTCCGCAATGCTGAATGTAGGCGTTCTTCCGTGGGCTCCTGAAAAGCTGCGAACTGATCGCTGATAATTACAGGCATTTCAGCGGGTAAACCCATTGCCCTGTTTAGTTGTCCCTGTGCTATTCGAATCATTTTTTGTGTCCGCACAAGCGACAGATTAGCCTCTGAAGCATCAACCTTTACTCGTAAAACTTCCGCCTGGGGGATCTGGCCTGCGCTGTGGCGATTTTGGGCGATTTCCAGATGATTGTCAGCTCTTTTTAGATTATGCTGTGCGATTTGATTGGCATCCTGTGCTGCCAGATAGCCGTAATACGCCCTGTGGACATTGAGGATAATATCCTGACGAATTTCGCGGACGGTTTGTTCACTTGCCTGCTGCTGAGATAAAGCAGACATTAATTCGGCTCGACGTTTTCCGCTGTCATATAAACTATAGCGAAGATTTAAACTTGCCGTCCAGTCGTCGGTCGGCCCGACGGTGCTTGACATACCCGGCCTGGTAACTCCTTCGGGCAGGAATATATGCCTTTCCCATCGGCTGTAACCCCCGGTCGCGTCGATCTGGGGGTAATAGGATGAACGCCTCTGGCCGGCAATAGCTTTGGCTGCTGCCACACCTTCTGCTGCCGCACGCTGAAGAGGATTTTTATCCAGTGCTATCGCCACACACTGATCACGCGACAATGGTGTATTGGGATCATTTCTGTCAGTTGGGCTGATTTCTTGGCTTGACCCCTGAGTCGATGCAAAATACAGCGGTGCAACCCGTTTGAGATAGGGATCGATATTGGTTGTTTGAGGTTCAGGCATGCTGCAGCCGGATAATACCGCCAAACCGGTAATAACAACAACCTTTATGTATTTACATTTATTGACCAACATATTCAAATCCTTTCAATTATCAGGAAATTGTTTTGGTAAACCGTTTCGAGGCAAACCATAAAAATGAAAACCCAAGAACCGCCAGTGCCAGCATCTGGGGCCATAATGTTTCAACGCCTATTCCCTTTAGAAAAATACCTCGTAAGGTAATCAAAAAATATCGTAATGGATTCAGGAATGTAAACCACTGGATCACTTTGGGCATATTGGCAATAGGAAACATAAACCCCGATAGAAGAACGGCAGGGAAATAGAAAAAAAACGTACTCATCATCGCCTGCTGCTGGGTCTGACTGACGGTAGAAATCAAGAGGCCGATGCCAAGCGTTGTCATTAAATAAAGAGCGGTCGCAACAAACAAAAGAAGAAGGTCGCCGCGGATCGGCACTTTGAACCATAAAACACCTACCAGCGTTATCATCGCTACATCTATGAAACCGATCAGAGCAAACGGAACGGTTTTACCCAGGATAAATTCGGTAGAGGTGATGGGAGTTACCATGATCTGCTCCATCGTACCGATCTCTTTTTCTCGGACAACGGCCATACTGGTAAGCATCAATGTTATCAGCATCACAATAATTGCGATAACTCCGGGAACATAGAAGTTCCGGCTTTCGAGGTTTTCGTTGAACCAGGCCCTCGGCTCCAGTGCGACGGTTCCCCCCAACGGTTGCGATCCCTGAAGCTGGTTAATCCGTGCCAGGAGAACATTCTCTGAAAAATCACCGATGATCCGAGCGGCATAATCCAGAGCAATTCCGGCAGTATTTGAATCCGTTCCATCTACGATGGCCTGGATTGCGGCTTTGCGCCCTGCAATAAGATCACCTTCAAAGCCTTTGTTGATACGGATTACGATCTGGGCTTTTGCTTCATCGATGAGCCTTGTCGCCCTCTGCTCGGAATTGACATACTCAATAACCTCAAAGTATTCCGAGCTTTTGAAGTTTGATATCAGTTTTCTGCTGCTGATACTGTTATCGAGATCATAAACAACCGTTTTTACGTTTTTAACATCGGTGGTTACCGCATAGCCGAAAACAAGAAGCTGGATTACAGGCATTAGGAATATAACACCTTTCATTCGCGGATCGCGAAATATCTGTATGAATTCCTTAATGAGCATATGTTTAACGCGTTCGAACATAACTACTCCAGTTTCTTTCTGAATTTGATATTGGCAACAGTTACTGTAACCACGCCGAAGACGGTAAGCAGCAGGGCCTGTCCGGCGACAATTTCCAGCCCAACTCCTTTTAAATAAATCGCTTTAAGCAGTGCTACAAAATATCTTGCCGGTATAGCAAAAGTAACGACCTGGATCGGTTTGGGCATGTTGGTGATTGCATACATAAATCCTGACAGCAGGAACGAAGGAAGGAAAGTAAGCACCATCGCAAGCTGGCTGGCCAGCAGCTGGCTTTTTGTTACGACGCTTATGACGATGCCCAGTGACAATGCTCCTGCAAGAAAAATCGCAGCCATGATAAATAACAGTGCCACACTTCCCCGAAGCGGTACGTTAAATAAAAATTCACCCATCAGAACGGCCAGCAACACATCGAATAAACCGATTATAAAATAGGGCAGCAACTTACCCGTAATCAGTTCGTGACCTTTTATTGGGGTAGAGATAAGCTGTTCCATACTGCCTCGCTCCCATTCACGGGCTATGGTAAGAGAAGTAAGAAGCGCAGCGATAACCATCATTATCACAGCGATCAGGCCGGGGATGATATAGTTCTTCGATTCAAGATCGGGATTGAACCAGACTCTCGGTTGGAAATCCACAGGCTCTGGGATTTTTTTGCCGGCAAGCTGATTTAACTGTTCGATCAGTATGTTGGCCGAATAGCCCTGTGTCACTGATCGCACATAACCCAGCACAATCGTGGCGGTATTTGAATCACTTCCGTCAACGATCAATTGAACAGGGGCTTTTCTGCCTGCCTCCAGTAAATCCGTAAAGTTTTTTGGAATAACCAAAGCCGCCAGTGCCTGCCGTGAATTGATAGCATCATCAATCTGGTCATAGTTGGTTATGTATCTTTTTACCGTAAAATAATCAGAACCTTCGAATCGGCTAATAAATTCACGGCTCTGAGATGTCTCGCTCTGATCCCATATTACCAAGGGAACATTGTCCACATCCAGGGTGAGCGCATAGCCGAACAAAATCAGCAAGAGCATCGGAATTGCGATTGCCATTGCCAGACTTCGCGGATCGCGAATGATGTGAATGAATTCCTTTCGGGTTATTGCCCATATTCTTCGCAGGTTCATTTAGCACCTTCCTTTGCGGCTTTTTCGTCATGGCTTTCAATCAGGGAAACAAACACATCTTCCAGCGAAGGAGTAATAGTTTCGATAGTGCCAGGCATGAAGCCTTTTTCAGTGAGCAAAGTATGTATCTGCTCGCTCGCTTTTTTTTCATCATGGACGACAATATGAAGATTTCTGCCGAAAAGAGCCGATTCCTTGACAGTTTCGATGTCTGCGAGCAACTCCATCGCTTCCTGCGGTCTTTCGCAGCTGACTTCGAGTACCTTTTCCTGCATAATATCTGTCTTTAATTGTTCCGGATTACCGAGCGCGATAAGCTGGCCTTTATAAATAAATCCCATCCGGTCACAGTATTCGGCCTCATCCATATAATGAGTTGTAACAAAAATGGTAACTCCCTTGCCGGAGAGTTCATAGATCAAATCCCAGAATTGTCTCCTGCTGATTGGGTCAACGCCCGCAGTCGGTTCATCAAGAAAAATTACCGGCGGTTCATGAAGTATCGCACAGCCAAGAGCAAGCCGCTGTTTCCAGCCACCGGAAAGAATTTTCGTTTTGCTGTGGCGATGCTGCTCTAGCCCGGCCATCTCGATAACCCATTCTTTTTGCTGTTTCTTCTTGTCTTTTGCAATTTTGTAAATACCGCTGTAAAAATCGATATTTTCTTCGACCGTCAGATCTTCATACAGAGAGAACTTCTGGCTCATATAGCCGATCTGTGTCTTTATTTTTTCCGCTTCACTAAAAATATCGAAACCGGCGACTTGTCCCTGTCCGGCTGTGGGAGCAAGGATGCCGCAGAGCATTCGTATCGTCGTCGATTTGCCTGCTCCGTTGGGCCCCAGAAATCCGAATATCTCACCGGTGTTTACTTCGAAGCTGACATTGTCCACTGCAGTAAAATCTCCAAACCGCTTTTGCAAACCATCGACAATTACTGCCTTACTGTTTTCATTAGTCTCAGTCATTCTTTGCCTTCCTGTTCCTTACTTAACACTGAGATAAAGACATCTTCGAGACTGGGTTCGATTTTTCGAACATCGGCAACTTCAATATCTTCAGGTTCAAGTATCTGTCGAGTACGAGAAGAGATATCATCGGGTTGCTTTGTAACGATGTGTATCCGGTCGCCGAATAAATCGACCTTACAGTCTGAAAGATTTTTTCTCAAAATGGCGGTGCTTTTTCTTGAATTGCTGCACCTCACCTCCAGGATTACCCTTTCCATGAGTTTCTTGATATTTTCAGGTGTGTCTACCGCCAGTAGTTTACCTTTGTTGATCAGGCCGATTCGGCTGCATCGTTCGGCTTCATCCAGATAAGCAGTGGAAACGAATATCGTTACTTTTTCACGCAGCAGTTGATAGAGAATACGCCAGAAATCCCGCCTTGAAACAGGGTCGACCCCGTTGGTCGGTTCATCAAGAAATAATACCTTAGGCGTGTGGATCAGCGCACAGGCAAGACCGAGTTTCTGCTTCATTCCGCCTGAAAGATTGCCTGCAAGCCGCTTCTTGAAAGGTTCGAGATTGGTAAACTGTAATAGCCGTTCGATGGATTCCTTACGCTGTTTTCTGGATACTCCGTAAATGTCTGCATAAAAATTGATATTCTCCATCACTGAAAGGTCAAGATATAACCCGAATTTCTGGCTCATATAGCCGATACCTTCTTTTATGGCTTCGGCATCTTTGACGATATGATTACCACTAATCCATCCATCACCTGCAGAGGGCTCCAAAATCGAAGTCAAAAGCCGCATAGTAGTTGTCTTGCCCGCTCCGTCAGGCCCAACAAGCCCGAATATCTCTCCCGGCGATACGCTGAAATTAAGTTTATCAACCGCAGTCAACTCGCCAAATGTCTTTATAAGATTTTCTGTTCTGATTGCATCCATCATTTATTGCTTTCAGAAAGATTTATTTTAGCGTCAGCAGGCATTCCCGGTTTCAACTCCATACCAAAATTGTCGATTTCGATCTTTATACGATAAACCAGCTTGACTCTCTGCTCCTGTGTCTGTACCGTTTTGGGCGTGAATTCCGCATGCGAGGCGATAAATGAAATGCGACCCTGATATTTCTTGTTTGGATAACTATCTGTAGTAACTTCTACCTTTTGACCTATTTTAACCCTGCCGAGATCGGTTTCATTGATGAAAGCACGCAGCCAGATATCCTGAAGGTCAGCAATGGTAACAATTGCGGTTCCGGGGACAACATATTCGCCCGGCTCAATATGTTCCGACAGCACGATACCCGAAAGAGGCGAGAAAAGTTTTGTATAGCCCAATTTGATTTGTGCCAGCTTGAGAGATTCTTTTGCTTGCATTACCCTGGCACGGGCCTGTTGTATTTTCTCCTGCCGGGGGCCTTCTTCGACAAGTTTGAATTGCTCTTGGGCTTCTTTTAATCTTGCCGTCGCTATCTCAAAAGCAGTCTGTGCTTTTTCGTATTCCTGTTCAGAAATAACATCTTTTTCGTAAAGCTCTTTTTGTCTTTGGTAATCTCGCTTTTGCTGCTCCATTTCTGCTTTAGCCCGCTCGAAAGTAGCCTTTGCAGCATCTATTTCCTGCCGGCGGGAACCCGCTTTTAACTCTGCTAAATTGGCTTTTGCCAGTTGCAGGTCAGCTCTGCGAATAGCAACCTCCTGCTCAAACTCGTTAGCATCCAGTGCAGCGATAAGGTCACCCTTTTTGATGGATTGGCCTTCGGCAGCTAGTCTTTGTTCGACTCTGCCCGCCAACTTAAAGCTTGCCTGTGCGTCAGTAGCTTCAATATTGCCGGACACTTTTATGACATTCTGGTTATCCATGCTAAAATTATTTACGAACCTGAATATCAAAATACCTGCAATTACAGCCAAAGGTATTATCAGTAACAAAAGTTTTCTTTTATTTTTCATTTTGACTCCTTTGTGAAAACATATTCACTATTTGATCAAAAAAAATTATTCGTTTTTGTTAACAGCTTACGACCTGATCGCCTTTTCCAGTATTTTCCAGTTTTTGCGAGCTTCACGCGTAATATCAAAATTACCGTTACTGATATGCCAGAGGATGGCAGAAGGCTGAACAAGACCAAAAAAGATAAGAGCAATATTTTCAGGATCTGCATCTTTGCGTATAACACCTGAGTTTTGACCTTCAAAAACAATATTTTCTACGCTTTTCAGATAGCCGTTGATAATGGCATAAATCCGTTGTTTTCTGCCTTGATGTCCGCTGTAAACATCTTCTGAGAAGACGATTCGAGGGATTCCTTCATTTTCACGGATAAGTTTGACATGTCTCATCAATAACCTATAAAGCCTACCAATTGGGTCTTTCGTTTGGTTTTCGACAACTTTGACATTGCTCATCAATTTGGCTTCAATAAGATCAAGCACCGCATCTATAACAGCAGCTTTGTTCTTAAAATGGCGATAGAGTGCCGATGGCACAACGCCTACGTGCCTGGCAATAGCTGCAACGCTTAACTCTTTCATCCCGCCTGTCGCTATCAGTTTTAGGGCGGCTTCGGCTATTTGTTCCTGCCGGATATTCGTGTCTGTTTTTTCAGCTCTCATTGTGAGCTCCTATTGTGAATATCAGTTCACAAAGTAATATACGTAAGTTTTCCAACTTGTTCAAGAAAAATTACGTTTCTTCCACAACTTTTTGCCTCACTGAACATAATCGCTTTAGCTATATGATGTTATGCGATATTATTTTTATGCGGGCCTGCATTTTGGCAGGACTTTCTAATCTATTGTAGTCAAATATTTTGGTGTAAAGATAACAAGAGCGCTTTCTTTATATGCTGCCAGTACATAGCAGCTCCCAAGAGGTATAGTAATCAGGAAATCATCAAACACACAGGGCGGGAATGTTGCTTCCTTTTTTGTTAAGCCTTATTTAATTTTACTTTCAATTACTTATCCACAGTCGTGTTTATTGACATAACTTTCATAATGGGGACAATAGATATAAGGTAAAGTTTTTACCTGTAACACATATCGGATATCGCTATGATATTCCTTATTTTCTAAAAGACATGCCATCCCCAAACCCATCCCTTCAAGAAAACAAACAATACATATCGCTGAGAGAAGCCTCAAAACTTTGTTCATACTCTCAGGAGTACTTGAGTTTACGTGCTCGTCAAGGCAAATTAAAAGCTATAAAAAACGGTAGGAACTGGGTAACTAAAAATCAATGGCTGCAAGAGTATATTGCCGGTGTTGAAGAATATCAAAGAGAGTTGAAAGGAAAAAAGCATGGAAAGTACAAACCGGAAAGTGCTGAACCACCAGAAAACCTCCCTATTGGCAATCCAAGAAAGCACATTAAATTACCAGTACTCCGTTTTAGTTTTGTTTTTATATTTATTCTTGTTTTGCTTATTGCAGGTGCTTTTTTAAGAAAAACAGAACCTGTCGTAGAGAGCGTTTCTGCTTCTGGAGATGAAATAGCAGAATGGGCAGTTAGAGAAAGCTCAGATTCTATCAATTCTGCTTTTGAAGACTCAAAAGTTTTTCACCACAACATCGCATCTACAACAGGCAAAGTGCTTGCAAATGTTTTCAAAACGACAGAAAAGAATTTTTCAAACCTTGTTTTCGATAATTTCATAACGAACAATATTAGAAAGGTTTCTACCGCTTTTGGAGCAACTTTTTCAGGTCAAGCAAACAAAGTTGTTGCTACTAGTCCTAAAAATCTAAGAATAAGATTAGGACAAGTAATACCTGAAGCAGGAGACACAAGTTTAAAATGGTGTGCATATGAAATAGATAACTCTCTTTCAACAACAGTCAATGATTTTTCGGAATCAGCAGACATTATTATTTTCGGTACAGCAAAAGCGGGAGCTGATAGTATCTTTGCTGTATTGGATGACTGTTCTTCCTTTACATACAGGTTTAAAGAGATAAGAAAAGAATATGGTCACGCGGTCAGCCAATATACTCAATGGTTTAAAACCGGCTTCAGAAATCAACGGGCCAATGCTTTAGACATCTTTTCAGACACCACAGAAACCTTCTCTGAAGGATTCAGCGTATTAAAAGACAAAACAATAGATTTTGGAAAAGATATCTCTCAAGGAACAAAGAAGATATCATCTAACATCACCCAAAAAACAAAAGACTTCTTCTCAGGTCTAAAGAGTGCAGGCTACTCTATCACAGAATCAACCAAAGAGATCTTCAACTTTGCCCAGGGCGAAAGAACAGAACAAGAAAAAGAAATACTCTTTGTTGAAAAAGAAACAGAAGAGGTAGAAGAACTAAAACAACAGATCCAACAACTAAAACAACAACCCAAAAGCACAGGAGGAGGTCAAACCACAGTTAACCAGGTAGTCCAGCCTGTCAGAGAAACAGTCAGAGAAGTAGTAACAATAGATTCAGACGAGGTAGCTAAACTCCAAGCTCAAATCAATGAAATTAAACAATGGGAAGAAGATATAGAAAACCTACAAAAACTATCTTCTAAGCTAAAAGTCCAACCTTCAAACACAAACTACTCCACAGCCCCAGTCTACATAGCCTCCCAAGGCCTCCAGGTTGGAGGCTCAGGTTCCTTCACCTCCCTTGGTGTATCTGGAGCTACAGGTACCAAATCCCTTGGCGTGTCAGACTCAGCTTCCATAGGATCTAACAACTCAGACCTACTTACAGTTAAAGCAACATCTACCTTTGAATCTGCCACTACCATCCAAAACACACTGACAGTAGGTCAAGGATCTACAACCCTATCTATAGATACAGAAGGCAACCTAACTACAACAGGAAACATAACCTCTGAAGGCAACCTGGAAGTCACAGGAGACTTAACTGTAACTGGAGCTCAAACATACTCTGGAGCAGCTTCCTTCATTACAGATTCCTCACCCCAGCTTAAAGTAGGGTATGACGACTCAAACTACACAACCCAAACCATAACATCTGCTGGTGGTGTAACCTTTGATGCTGTAGGAACTTCCCCTGCCTTCACTCTAGCTGACTCAACCACTATTGAAGGCCAAACAACAGTATCTCCAGCCCAAGAAGGAACTACAGCTTTAATCGTCAGAGGTAAAACCCAAACAACCAACTTTCAAATGACAGACGGATCTTCTTCAGGATATATTCTAACGTCTGATGCTTCAGGTAACGCCACCTGGGCCAACCTATCTTCAACAGCTGGCCCTTGGACACTATCATCTAACAATCTTTATCCTGATGATACAGCTTACAACCTAGCTCTGGGTGCCACAGACGCAGGGACAGCTAAACTATACGTGTCAGGCAACGTAGGCTTTGGAGACACAACACCAGATTATCCCTTTGAAATACTAAATACCACATCCCCCCAGTTTGCTATCTCCTATGACGATGGGACAGACTACTCAACCTTCCAGGTAGATGACGATGGTAAGCTGACTATTGTTGCATCTGGTGGTGAGATAGATATCTCAAATGAGAATTTGACAACGACAGGCACCATAACAACAGGAACTCTAACTGACGGGACATTGTCTACTACAGCAGGCGTGATTACAGGAATAGCGTCTTTAGACGGTGGAGGAACCATAGACCTTGAAGATAATCTTGATGGAACAGGATTTACCATCACAGGAGATACGCTTACCGACGGAACAGCCTCTCTAACAAGCGGGTCTTTAACAGGCGCAGTAAATGGAACATTCAGTGGAACAGTCCAAGCTGAACAACTAACAACTACAGATGATCTAACAGTCCAGGGACACGCTGTAACCCTTGGAGACGGCACAGCTACAGACATTGTATTAACCTTTGACGCATCAGCCAATGACGCTACAATCACCTTTGACGAATCAGCAGACGAGTTTGACTTGGGAGATGCTGCTTTAACTACAACAGGGCTTATTACAATAGGCAACCTAGACGTAGACACCCTAAACCTAAATGGAAATGCTATAACAGACTCAACAGGAACGATTAGTTTCTCAGATGAGAACCTTACAACAACAGGTACGATACAAGCAAACGACATACAAGATGAGTCAACAGATGGAAGCTTGTGGGCCATAGATTCTAGCGGTGGAATGAGTCTTGCTACAGCCCAGATGACAGTAAGTTCAGCAGACGGGTCTATTTGGAGCAACACAAACATTACTGCGAATGGCACAGTTCAAGCTGAACAACTAACCTCTACAGACGACCTAACTGTCCAAGGTCACGCAGTAACCTTTGGAAACAATACAGCAAATGATATTATCCTTACTTTTGACGGAAGCTCTAATGACGGGACTATTACCTTTGATGAGTCAGTTGGAGAGTTTGATTTTGGAGATGCTGCTTTGCAAACGACAGGGGATATTAGAACATCAGACGTTCAACTCGATCATCTGGGAGTAGGGACTGCCCCTGTGTCTGATAGAGCAATAAATGTTTATAATTCAGAAGAAGATACAACTTCAACTTTTTATAGTATTTATTCTTATAATACATACACAGCCTCAGAAGCGGTCAGCTCATCCAAATATGGAGTAGCTTCTTTTAATTATTGGAAAAGCGATTACGATTTCACAGGAACGATTATTGGGGCTATACATAAAGTAGGGACTATGGCAGATATTGGGTCGGTCACAGTTGACGATGTTATAGCTGGAAATTTCGGAGTTTTGAATATTGATGGAGACGCTACTATTACTAATGCTTATGGCATAAAAATTGAAACACCCTTAACTACAGGAGATATTACTAATAATTATGGGTTATACATAGATGATCAAACAGGGCCTACTACAACCTATGCTATATATTCAAAAGGAGGAGACTGGGCTTTACGCAAAGATAATTCCAAGATGCTTTTAGGAGGGGGAGAAGACGCCTCTCTCTACTACAACGGAACAAACCTAATAATTGACCCAAGAGAAGTAGGAACAGGAGACGTTTTAATAGGAGATGCTACAACCTACCTTTCTTTAGAACCAGGAAGCATTAAAGATAGCTCAGGAACAATAGACTTTGATGATGAGAATTTAACAACAACAGGCACTCTCGGAGCAGGGGCGATTACAGGAACATCAATAACAGATAGCGGCTTAACATCGGGCAGAATTATTTTTGCGGGAACAGGCGGGCATTTATCGGACACTTCTAGCCTGACTTATTCAACTACCACTGATACTTTGACTATGAATACGGGGCAGTTAAATATAACTGGGAGTGATGGAGCAAGCGGAGACGCTCCAGATGTTTTAGTTGTTACCGGGGGAACCACAAGTGACATTGGAAAAGGAAGTGATATACTATTTACAACAGGAACCGGTAATTCTGATGACGGTGGTGACTTTCAAATAACTACAGGCACAAGCAACCTTGGAGGTGGCGGAGACTTCATATTCACTGGAGGAAATGCAGTAGATTCAGGAATTGGAGGCGGATTTAAAGTAACAACAGGAAGCGCAAGCGCAGGGGCTACGGGAACAGGAGTAGACGGCGGACCAGTTATTTTTACAACGGGCACAGGAGAAGCTGGCGATCCAATGACAGCAGGTGGAGATGGTGGATATATAGAATTAACAACAGGACCAGGCGGAGCGGATGGCGGAGCTGGAGCTGGTTCCTACGGCAATATCTATCTTGCTAAAAATGGGGGATACGTAAGAATAGGTTCAGATACGACCCCTACTGTTGAATTAGACGTTTCAGGAGCTATAACAGCAACAGATGATGTAACCATAAACGCCGATAACAAAAAACTCCTATTAGGTGCAGGACAAGACGCCTCTATATATTGGGACGCCTCTGATTTAATAATAAACAGCGAAAATGTAACAGCTTCAGATGAACTACATATAACTAACTTTGACGCAGTAGATATTGAAAGTTCTAGCTTAACAACAACAGGAGACTTAACAATCGGCACAGATGTTTTTACTGTTGATAGTTCAGAAGGAAAAATAGGAATTAATGTCGCCCCAACTTCAACTTATGGAATTAATATTTTAGGAGAAAATGGAGCAACTGAAACTATTGGAGACGGAATGCAGTTTATTTCAGGAACAGGCGGAGATACAACTACATCGGGTGTAACAGCTGGAGATGGTGGAACTTTTACAATGAAAGGTGGAACTGGTGGAGATAACACTTCTACTGGTTTAAGTTTTGGTGGAACTGGTGGAACATTAATTATGAGAGGTGGAACAGGTGGATTAGGAACAAATGGCTCTGTCAATACTGGTGGAACTGGTGGAGATTTTCAATTATGGGGAGGACAAGCAGGAAATGCACCAGCTGATAGTGCGATGACAGGACAAGCAGGGGGAAATTTAGCGTTATATGGTGGTCCCGGAGGAGATAGTGATGGAGACACTGGTGGGAGCGGTGGTCATTTAAGATTATATAGTGGTGAAGGTGGAACAGGAAGCTCAACTGGAATAAATGGAAATATCAAATTTACTATTGGAGGGTCTTCGGGAACAGAAGTTTTACAAATGCTCAGTGATGGTTCAGGGATGCGTTCTAATGATAATATAAAACATATGTTTGGGGCAGGAAGTGATACCTCTATATACTTTGATGGCTCTGATTTAATAATAAACAGTGAAAATGTAACAGCTTCAGATGAACTGCTAATAAATAATTTTGATAGACTAAATGTTTCTGGGCAAATCAGGGTGTCTACCCTAGCAGAAGCTTCAGCTACACACGTCTGTCGTGACGGAAGCAACGATCTATCAACATGTTCAGCTGACATCTCAGAATATGCTCCAACCACAGACGAGGTAACCACAGGAGACGTAGTTGTAGTAAGCAGAGACAAGACCAACCCAACAGAAGACGAAACAGCACCTTTCATGCTTGAAAAATCAACTGAAACCTACCAAGACAACCTAATAGGTGTCATAGCTGACGTTGTAGCCGGAGCCTCCCTTGGTAACAAGCCAGCAGACCACTACAAGCCATTAGTTCTGGTAGGTAGGGTACCTATCAAAGTATCTACAGAAAACGGAGAGATACAACCTGGAGACTGGTTAACATCCTCTTCAACCCCAGGTACTGCCATGAAAGCCACAGAAACAGGATCAGTCCTAGGTAAAGCCCTAGAATCATACAACTCTGAAGGTATAGGCTACATTACAGCCTTCATTAACCTAAACTGGTATACAGCAGAATCAATAGCTGAAGACGGATCTCTAGGAGACCAATCAACCCTACCCCAACCTACTTCTATTCAACAGTCTCTAGCTTCATTGGGCATGATGGTAGACAATGGGATAGCTAGGGTAAGAGAACTGGTAGCAGACAGACTGGTAGCTAACAACGCTGAAATCAAAAAACAGCTAAAGACAAAGACAGCAGTTATTCAAAAACTGCAAATGGTAGACCAAAGAACAGGGGATATGTACTGTACCTGGATTGAAAATGGTGAATGGAAGAAGGTAAGGGGTAACTGTGACACAATTGAGTTTGGAACAGAGGCCGCTGAAATTACAGGCTGCATCGATCCTTCAGCTACAAATTACAATCCAGACGCTACAAAAGAAGACGGATCTTGTGAGTATGAAACAGTTGGATTCGATCTGAACGTTTCAACAAGTACTTTAAACATGGAAGCTATAGAATTCTCAACCTCACCTTCATCTGCTGTATTTAACGTAATGGGAGCTAACTGGCAAAGCTCAATTGAATATACAACACCTTCAAGCAATGGAGTTAGCTGGTTGAATCTAACACCTACTGAAGCTGAAACTCCAGCTACGGTTAAAGCTGAAGCTAATTCAAGTGCTTTAAGTAAAGGGAATTACTTTAGTAAAATAATAATAACCTCAGAGGATAAAATCAAAGAGGTTGAGGTTAACTTAGAGGTCAGAAATTAAATAAGGTCTTTTTTGTTTTGAGCATCACGACTTAAAACATGTTGACATAATTTAAATGGATAGATTTAAGCCTTTTAATAAAAAACCAGATTTATATTTTGTATTGGCTATTGCTGTTATTGTAATCATTTCAATCTGGTTGTTGTATTACCTTTCTGTTTATCGTATTCCGGAGCCAATGATAAGAGATAACTCCGAAAAAATGGAAAAATTAAGACACAACCAAAGAGACGGGTGAAAAAGACTCGTCAACCATTTAAGCGGTAGTGACTATAACAAATGCCATTTCCGGCAACTTTGCCCCTCTATACATGGGTATTTCTTTTTGTTATAAAGAATTTAGTTTGATTATTCTGTTGCTATGTAAAGCATGATGTCACTGGCGGAAGGGCTTCTTTTATCCCTCTCCCTAAAAAGTAAGGTTCGAACGTCGTCCAAAGTCCAGAGCAACCTCGGATTCTTGGCGAAAGAATCTTCCAGTTTACGTTCATTTCGCCCTTGTTTTTCAGGTTCGAACCCCGCTTTTGTTTCGGGGGCAGTTTCGGTAATTCGCTCAATGATCTTTGCCACCTTTTTAAGCTGAATATGTAGTTTTTTGTCCTTTATAGTCAGGTTCGAACCAAGCGACTGTAAAATCCTTGCCTTTTCCTCGGCAGAGCCTTTGGCAAAGTAGGTTCGTGCATAACAGGCAAATTCAAAGGCCTTTTCCGCATCCTTAAGCCACTTAGCCGCCCTGGCGCCGGTATCATTGAGTATTTCTTCAAGCCGGGCTTTTTCCATTACAAGCTCGGCCTTTCGCTTTGCATATTCCTGGTCGGTAATCAAGCTACCATCCTTGTTATGTGGTGAGATCTTCATCTGAAATAGGTTATCGAGTTTTCTAAGGCAGCCGTCATAGGCTCTTCGCTTTGACTTAAGAATTGAGTCCCTGCAAGCTGTTTCCTGGTGGCCTGCCTGCCTTAGATATGTCAGGGCCCAATCCTTGAACTTTACAGATATCCGGATTTTTGACAGATAATCTTCAATCTGCTCTTCAAGATCTTTTAGCTCTGTTGATTTCTGGGTACACTTAGGGTTTTTCTTTTTTACACAACGATAATAAACGTATCTGAGTATTGTCGGTGACTTCATGTCCTCAAAGGCGGTATTGCATTTTGGACAGGCAACCCGGTTATTTGAGGAGAACTTTTTCTTGCAGACCGGACAGATGATCTGGTTCTTTTCCTCGGCGGTTATGGCTCCGCCACACTCACCGCATCGCAGAAGCCCTGTATAAGCAAAGTTATGCTTCTTTGGTCTTGGCCTGCCATTTCTGCCAAGCAGAATCTGGACCTTGTCATACTGCTGTTGAGTTACCATTGGCTTATGGGCTCCTTTGTACCAGTTGCCGCTGCCTTTAGGATATTCAAAGAGTCCGCAGTAAAAGGGGCTGGAGAATATCTCGTAGATATTACTTCTGCCCAGACATTTGCCGTCTCTACCCCTAAACCCCCACTTATCATTCGCTATTTTTATTATCTGGGCAACAGTATGGCTACCTTCCAGCATCATTTCCCACATTTTCTTTACCAAGGCAAAACGTTCCGGATCGATTATTATCTCCCTCTTGCCCCTGTCTTTGGTTTTGTCGTTTAAATAACCCAAGGGAGCAAGTCCCGGCCTCCAGCCTTTCTCGGCTTTTGTTTTTAGACCTCTCTTAACATTTTTGCTCAAATCCAGGATAAACTGGTTGGCCATGCCGAATTCCACGTTTAAAAGCAAAACATTATCTTCCGGAAAATAGTCCCGGTCAAAAGCTCGTATGTGCTTTAATACTCCTCGCTGCAACAGCCAGGTTATCTGAGCACCATCAAGGGGATTTCTTGCCAACCGATCCAGCTTCCAGCAGATAATCCCATCTGCCCTACCCTGGTTTATCTTTTTCAGCATTTGATTAAATACCGGTCTGCCCGGAGCCTTGGCAGAATATGATTCTGTCATTACCTCAACCACGTTAAGACTGCACCTTTCTGCAAGGCGTTTTAGTTCGGTTATCTGGGATTCGATGGATAATACCTGCCGGTCTTCAGCTTCAGAGGATTTCCGGCAGTAGATAATATATCTTGGCATGGATTAGTTAGTCTTGGAGATACAGGAATCCTCAAGACTTTTTAATAATTTACCTGCGCGCCGATTATAACGCGCCAAAAAAAGCTGTCAAATCCAGCGGTTTATTCAAGCCCTGTCCCTGGATTGTGACTTGTGATTTCTGGGTCTGCTTTTCATATTCTGCAACAGTTCAGACGGATAAATAACCGAGAACAATTCCAAAAGACCCTCGCCGACTCGACGAGCTGTTTCATCGGAAAGCTTTTCTCCAAACTCCTGGTAATAGATTTCCTTGAATTCTTCGATTGCTTTTTTGCTTAACTCCATACTACCTTCAGGGTAATTCACTATCACAAATATGATAAGGGGGGCATAATTGCCGTTTTGGTCAACATCGTTCCACTTAAAACACCCCCCCTAAAGTGGAATTAGGGGGATCAGCTTTCATACTGCTTACCTTAGAATCTGAAGTAGATGTTACAATCTACGAAGAAAGAAAACCTTGAGCCTATTCGTGCTACGACGGTTATTGTCTTCGTGTTTATTAGGTGATTTTTTCTTTCCTGTTTTTTGGGAATTTCCTTTTGTATTTTTTGTATAAACGCGTACCCGCTGATTATATTCCTTAATCCATTCTTTTTTCGTCAGCCAGTCTCTGCCGATTTTTATCGCCTTTAATTTTCCTTGTCTTGCTCTCAAACTTAAATACTCTTGGGAATAATCACAATACTGGCGTGACCCCCTGAAACTGTACCATTGCTAATTAGAGAGTATTCGATAGA
>CAZDVM010000024.1:0-50704 GCA_964508925.1 uncultured Pirellulales bacterium
ATTATACCACAACTTACCACCTTATACACCGGTCCGAAATCTGGGGAGTATTATAGAAAAACTAGAAAAAGAAACTCTTAAACTTTCTGATTCATCAAAATATGCTATCAATAATGTATTAGATCCGCTAAGAATAAGTCATTGCGGGATTAAAATAAGATTAATAGGTTTGAAGTTAAAAAGCAATGTAAATCCTAATGAAACAATAGCAGTTTTAAAGAGAGCAGTGTTATTCCAATTTGTACAGTTGGAATTTGATTCTGGTAAAAAATTAGATGAAAAGGGAGCTAGAGGTGCTTTCGTTTACTGGATAATGAAAGGGAACAAAAAAATTTCGCACTTTACCCGAGAAGGACTTTCTTCTGTACCATTTAACAAAAAGACTCTTGTTAATAGTTACCTTTTAGATTCGGGTTTATATGAAATAGACAAAAATAGCATAAATAATCCAAAGCTAATGGAAAAATTAACTTTGAAAGAAAAATATTTAGATTCAGAGATAGAATAGTCAATTCGCTAAAAAAAAAATCAAAAATAAACTTAATTGATGTGCTGTTTGTATTTTATTTCATCATTCTTTTGAGTTACTTCTATCCATCTTACAGTACCGAGAGAGTCGATTAACTCAAGAAACCGGCGATCGATCCAGGTCTCATCAGTTATCCAGACATCATACAAATCACCAACATTACTGTGCCAGTTGCGGTGGATATGGCCAGCATAATTTGCTGCAATATAATCAGCGTGATCATCAACAAAGTTCTCAACTTTGTCCATTTGCTCCTGATCGAAAAGATATTGATCGGCAAAGGGTAGGCCGGTTCTGAAGAGTCCGATGTGACTTAAAACTACGATATTTTCCTTTTTGTCTTTCTTACAATTCTCAATATCATCTTTGAACCAATGCCAGGAGCCTCTGGGAAAATCATTCAAATCGCCGCCCTCCTTATTTCGTTGTCGTGTCACAAAATCGCAGCAAACGAAATGACAATTTTCATAGTCAAAGGAATAATTATAGTAAAAATGTTTTTTAACAGAAGTTATCGAAAGCCTGAAATTATCCAGCTTTTTGCTGAGATACTCAAATTGAGATTTAAACACCACCCCAAAATCCTTCTCTTCTCCGGCCTGAATTTCGTTGTCGCCTATGAACGGAATATATTCAATTCCAATCTCCGTAAGATCATCAAGAATCTCTTTTGCTTTTTTAAGGTTATCTTTTTCGTTGGATTTAGACCAGCCGATATCACCTAAAACGAAAACAAACTTGATTCCGGTTTCATCTTTATTTTTGATAATCCAACTTATGGCAGATTTTAACTGCTTTTCATGCTTTATACTGCCGTCAATATGAGGATCAGCTATAACCGCAAAAGAAAAATTCTCCCCCTTTACAACATTTACCAATACCGAGCAATTCAGGAAAAAAACTATAACGAGGCTTAAAAATAAATTTAAATCTGATTTTTCCCTCATAAACAATTAATTCTAAATACACAAATCTTTTTTAATAATATCCTTTTCAGTATTTTATGAAAATTTTGATAATTTTAACAGATCTAATTCGATTTATATATGCAGTTAGGATTTTTATTCTATTAAAACAAAAGGAATAAAATTTATTAAAGGTGTATATAAGTTAACTTTCGCACTTTTTAGGTAACAATTTTTTATGGTTTATAAACAAAAACATATCGACCTGCCGATGTCTTTGTTGGAATTAACTTTAAGACAGGGAGGGCGATATACATACAATAATTACTTCGACATGGACAGACATAATTCAACAGTTTTTTCCAATTTTTACTGCTCCAGGTGCCAGATTTTCTCTCGACTGGCAACCGGCTGGATTCTGTGTACGGCTCGAAGAACCGTAACCGGCATTATCCCGTTTGCCGACCCATGCTTTCAGCGTGCTCACGATGCTTATCATCGCTTTTTTCCAGATTCCTGCTGGGACATAAACAGACTCTGACAAATCCTTACACTGATGCTGGTCAAACTTTTTTGCCCGACAGGGATTATCACCATTGCTGTGGACGATACATTGTTTCATCACTCCGGCAGAAAAATCAACGGTGCCGGTTACTGGAGAGATGCAGTCCGCTCTACAAAGAAAAATATCGTTTATGCCTGGGGACTGAACCTTGTTGTTCTGACATTGCAGATTCAGCCACCCTGGGGCGGAGAACCTTTGGGATTGCCTATCAATATGCGATTGCACCGAAAAAACGGCGATACACTTATAGAACTGGCAATGCAGATGGTAAACCAACTCCATCAATGGCTGCCAGAAAGAAGATTTCGACTGGTTGCAGACGGTTTTTACGCTCCTCTGGCCGGAAAACAGATGTCCCAAACACATCTGGTTTCGAGAATAAAATGTAATGCAAAGATTTTCGATTTGCCCCCCAAAAGAAGAAAGAAAACCAGAGGCAGACCCCGCAAGAAAGGCAAACGCCTTGCCAGTCTGCAAAAGATGACTTCGTATATTCAGGATTGGAAATTTGTAGAGTTTTGTCAGCGGGGCAAAATGATAAAGCGATTGGTTTATACCCGCAAGGTAATATGGTACTGGGTTTCGCAGCAGACGATACTTCTTGTGATAAGCAGAGACCCATCCGGGAAAGAACGGGACGATTTTCTTTTTACCACCGCTTTGACGATGACTGTCGAAGAAGCTCTGGAATGCTACAACGACAGATGGGCCATAGAGGATACGTTCAAAAACACAAAACAGTTTCTCGGTGACCACCAGCCTCAGACCTACAAAGGTCAGGGGCCCGAACGAGCAGCAGCGTTGAGTCTGGCTCTGTATTCGATGGTCTGGCTGTGGTATCTCAGGCAAAAGTCCAGGATAAGAACTTTCTGGGTTCAGCCGTGGTACAGACGCAAAGCAACGCCGAGCTTCGCTGATGCTTTGTGCTGTCTGCGGCGTGAGCTTTGGACTGAAAGAATAAAATATATGTTCGGTAATTCTGCCTTTCATGATAAAAAATTCGAGTTTTTAATGGAAGCGTTGACTTCCGCTGCTTAAAACGTTAATAAAATTACGAAAGTTAACTATTATAAGTGATGATAAATAAATATCCCCGTCGGGATTCGAACCCAAAACCTTCGGCTCCGGAGGCCAACCACGGGTTTTGTAACGTATTGTAAAAAAAACACTTATCTTTGTCAATTAAAGACTTATGATGATGACCGAATCGCAACAGTACCGCAAGAGTAGCCCAAAAGCGCCAAACTGTTGCAAATTCTGTTGCAAATTGTGGACTCGGATTAACCCTTTAATATTTTGCCCCCAACACTTATAAAAAAGATTCTCCTTGCTGGCTGATTTTCTGCTATGCAAAAATAAAGAGTTTGACAGTATCTGCCGATATGGATAATATCGCAACCAGTATTTACTAATTGGTTATGTGTTTATCCAGAGAAAACTAATGTATACGAGTAAAGAAAAAGTTGAACAGGCTAAAAAAATCTTCAGAAAACATGGAGGAATCATGCGTACCTCCGAGGCCCTAAAGCATGGTATTCATCCAAGAACGCTCTATTTCATGCGCGACCATAATTACCTGGATGTTCTGGCAAGAGGAACATATCGGCTGGCAGAACTGGAACCTGTGGATTATCAGGATATTGTAACAGTAGCTTCTAAGGTGAGACCCGGGGTAATTTGTCTTATTTCCGCTCTTTCATACCATGAAATTACGACTCAGATACCGCACGAGGTTTATGTAGCTATAAGCCGTAAGATGTCATATCCGAGGCTTGAGTATCCGCCTGCCCGGTTTTTTAAATTTTCTGAAAAGTCATTCAAAGCTGGCGTCGATATTCACAAAATCAGTGGTATAGATGTGAAAATATATTCGCCTGAAAAAACCATTGTCGATTGCTTCAAATATCGAAATAAAATTGGAATGGATGTGGCACTTGAAGCCCTTAAGCTCTGGAGGAGGAAAAAGAACGCTGACATTGGCAAAGTAATGGAATATGCAAAAATCTGTCGAGTATATAATGTGATCAAACCCTATGTAGAGGCAACACTGTGAGCCAAAAGAATGTAAAAAATGTTGCAGCTTCTATCAGACAGCGGTTGCTGAACAAAGCAAAAGAAAGCTCTCGGCCATTTAATGAAGTTCTGCAATATTATGCTCTGGAGAGATTTTTGTACAGGCTCTCTGTTTCAAAATATGCGGATAAGTTCATTCTAAAAGGTGCTTTGTTGTTTGCAGTTTGGCGTCAATCGCAAATCCGTTCTACTGTCGATATCGATTTGCTCGGGAAAATTAATAATGAACCAGAGGCGATAACAAAAGTTTTCCGGGATATCTGCAAAGTAAAGGTGGAAGACGACGGGATGCGATTCGATGATTCAAGTGTCACAGCTGAGCAGATAACCGTCGATGCTGACTATCAAGGCGTAAGGGTTCAACTGTATGGATATCTTGATACCGCCAGGATACGGGTTCAAGTTGATATTGGTTTTTCGGATGTTATTACACCTGGGCCGGAAAGATATGACTATCCGACAATACTTGGTTTATCTGAGCCGAAGTTGGACTGCTATAACAAGGAAACAATGATAGCAGAAAAATTACAGGCAATGGTAAAACTCGATATTCTCAACAGCAGAATGAAGGATATTTATGATATATGGGTTCTGTCAAGGCGGTTCGGATTCGATGGACCATCCCTGCAAAGTTCAATCATAAATACTTTCAAGCAACGCGAAACCGAAGTTACGGAAAATATCACAATCTTTACAGAACGATATTTCCAAAATGAAGAAAAACTGCAACAGTGGCGAGGATTTGTCAGAAAATCTAGGGTCTCTGATGTCCCTAAAGAACTTGGCCATGTTACCGAAGAAATTAAAAACTTTATACAACCAGTATTGACTTCTATAGTAGTAAAAAATGAAGATTTTAAAAAGATATGGAAACCGGAATCGCAAAGATGGCTATAGCTAATATAAATGCTTACCAATCATTGCTGGCAAAATCTCCCGCATCAAAAGCCAAACGTTCTTTTAGTTTTTCAATAACCTCAAACACAATCGGACAGGTAAGTGTACGCTCAAGCATTGCCATTGTCCGTGTATTGAATCCCGGCTTTTTCAGATATGGGTAATCACGGCAGTTTTGAGGGCGAGCCCCATAAACGGTGCACTTTTTATCTTTCTGGAAAGGACAGGGAACTATCTTCATTTGCCAACAGGCAGGCTCGTCGTCATCTTGCACATATTCGAGATATCTGCCCTGTAACTGATTGATTGTAATATTGAGTTCCTTCGCCAAACGTTCTTGATCTTTGGCGGTAAGCGTTGGCTTTAGCTGTCTGCAGCATCTTCCACAGCTGGTACATTCAATATCAGCAGCAACAGAATCGGTAATCTCATATACAAGGTTATCGATCTGTTTGTCACTAAGCTCATCATAGAATTTAAGGAATCTGCGGAATGCCCAATTCTCATCTTCTTTTTGTCTGGCAAGATTTTCTAATTCATCATAGTTCATTAATGTCAACGGCTATTAAATACTATTGCATTTTTGCTTCAAAAGGCCAAGGATGGTTTCTCTCAGGTTAGCCTTAATTCTATTTGATTCTTTGAATACTCTTTTTGACAATTCTGTCTGAACCCATTGTTGGGAATCACTTTTGTTAGCAGCAGCCATCAATTTTGTAAATGCTGCTCGAATATCTATCGGCTCAATCGGGTCATAAAAGCTGCCAGTCAAATATGTCATTACCGCTTCAATGCCAACATTCAGTGCAAACTCAGGATTCTTTTCAGCGAAATCTCTTGTAGCTCTTAGCAGCGTATTTGGATCACTGTCGCCAGTCATGGCACATTTAAGGGCTATATCAAGCTGGCCAGCAGTTTTTGCGGCTGCAAACCACTTGCCTTTAATACCGCTCTTTGCTATTAAATCCAATAGTATTTTTCTTTTGTCAATCGACGCATATTTTTTACAGATGGACCGATAGATATTAAGATTTGTTCCATAGGACGGCACTTTCAATCCGTATTTTTCATAGGCTTCTTCGATTCTACACATATCTATAAGAACCGATTCACAGAATCTGTCTATAGCGGGTTTGCTGTTATTTGTTTTCTGTTGGGAAAGAATATAATCGGCATAATCAAGGGCTTCCTGATGTTTTTTCTGTTTGAGAAATGCCATTGCCCAGAATTTGTGATGGAACCAGGAATATCTCTCGTCAAGCTCCAAAAGCTCTTTAAGCTCTTGATATCGTTCGGTATAGACAAGGCAAGACAAGCACATATCAACAGCACTGCAGTATTGGTTTGTAGATGACAGTACATCTTTGGTGCAATCCATGAATTGATCTGCCCAGAGGTGAGCAAGGCCGGGATAGACGCAAATTTCGCCCCAGTGGTCTCTCAAATTGTCGAATGTCCCCCAGCCATCCTCAACTATAGCTTCGTAAAATTTATCCAGCTGTTTTCCCCTGGTATTCATGTCCCAGTCAGCTTTTATAAGAATTGGCGTAAGTGAATCGATAGTGTTATACATAGCAGTTCCCAATGCTCCTGAGGAACTATCTATATGCATTAAAGCTGGGTAAAGACGAATAAATAATTCAATAACACCTTCACCAGCCAGTGCCGAATCTTTTTTAGCTACCTTCTTTATTTCAGAAACAGCTTCTTTCATTCGTTTTGAAGCTTTGGCAGTTCCACTCCAGCCATAGATTTCTCTGCAAAAGTAAGACTTGAATTTCCATTTATGTTTAGTTAGCATACCTATTATTCATCCTTAAAATACATCTACGATTCGAATATTGTCAAGCAATCTTAAAGGTGGAATATTTCCGCTTATTAGTAATACACTCATGATTACATGAACAGATCAGTTGTTATTTCGGCTTCCTTATCAAATTTTAATCTTTTTTGTGCGAGCTTTAAATGTATTGCTGGCTTTAATTTGCCAAGGTACTCTGGGCCATCACTATTTAGGTAACATGCTTTCCAAAATAATAAAGCAACGTTTATTGCTATATCTTTAAACTGTCTTGCATGTGTGATCCAGTCAAAGGGGCTATTCCAGATTTCTTCTTTAGCTGGAGAGTAATGCACAGAGGCGTCCCTAATATCTTTGTAATCCTTAAACAGAGTTATAAATGGCTCTTCAGCTTGCTTGGCATCCTTTATAAAAATAACTTGCTTTTTATCTTGTCGAATAATAGTAGGAAACTTTTCAAGTTTATACTCAAGTTGAAGATAGCGGCCTCTTTTCTTTCCTCTTAATAATTCAATTTCTCGAGGGTTTAATGTTTTTTTATTTTTATAATAAAAATCATAGCCAATACTATTCACAAAACACTCGATAAATGAATAGAATGAAATCACTGAAAGGCGTGCGTAGCTAGAAAGATTAAATTTTAATGAGTTCAATTTGTCATGTAATTTGTTGTCATAATTCTGCTCTAGAGTCTTCCCTTTTCCCTTTAGATTATTTATTAGCGCTGAAAGGTGCTGGTATATGTATTCAGCCTTTGCGAACATGTAAAATGCATCTCTCAACAAATACTCATCTTCAGTACTTGCCCGTCCTGCATTATGCCCGATTCCTATCCTTGTTTGATACGGCAAATCTTTAGGCCACTGTTTTTTATCGACATCCATAACGCTTACAAGCCACCCATATTTGATACCTGTTGAAAACGGATTGTATCCTTGCTTAAAAAACTCATTAAACTCTAATGCGATTTCATTAATACTTTTCCTAAGTGGGTACTTGTCTATGAAGTAACTACTTAGAGATTTAAGTTTATCCACAATAAATGGCCCCTGATTGACCAATGAATCATGGTTCATTGGTTTTAGCTTTTCATCGACTTCAATGAGATTTTGTTTCATTTGCGGATTCTTAATTGGGTTGTCTTTTCCCGTACTTAAAGAAGTCATCAATTGTATGTATATCAAGTGATTTCTAATTTCACTTATTAGAGTGTTGTCAAAGGAGTCTGTCATAAAACGTCCAATCTTATATGCGATTTAGTGGCAACTAAATTGTTCATTTACATCCTCCGATAGTACATCTACAACCTTGTTCAAATGGATCAGAGTTACAAAATTCTGAACCGAGAATCTCTTTCATTTCTTGAATACTATAAATCATTCCACTCCTGTCTTTGCATTTGTCACAGGAATGCTCATCCCCTCCAATCCACTTTATTTTTACAATTCCAACTAGTTCAAGGTTTTCCAGTTTTTCAACTAATTGTTTTCTTATCAAGGAATGCGGGTTACCGGTTCTCTGAAACACAGACTTACAATCAGGGCATTTGATCTTGCCTTGATACTCTTCCGGGATATATCCCACGGTATCGCATAAATGACATTTTGCTTTAATTCTTTTATTCATTCTGTTTATCAAGCTAAAGTTAGCATTTCCACACCATGGAACTAATATTCTTCTTACGAATTAATAGTTCTGAATAACCAGTTAATAAACATAAGCATCTCATAACATTCTTCAGGGCTTCGCATACCCTCATCACCATGACTGAAAACATTTCTAATCGCTTGCATCATTCCCATAGTCATAAGTTGGTATCCTTGCTGAATATTTCTTTCATTTTCCGTCTGTAAGCTATTAAGCTTAACGATTGGATTTTCGGGTCTAAAAACCTTTGCCATTAGTGATTTACCATGTTCTTGTACCTTTGCTTTGCTTTGTAGATAAACCTCAAATTTCTCGGCGGCTTTTCTAACAGCTTCATTGAAATGACCATTTTTAAAAAGCACTAGTGGCTCTGAGGCCATTTCTGATGCCAATGGGTGAGATTCCAATCTTTTAACAAGTTCTGCTGGAGGAACTTGTATTTCTGGTATTGATTCATCAAGTTCAATAGCTGAAAGTTCTTCTCTCATGTCAAAACCAAGATTAAGAAGACAATCAATCAACTTGTCCAATTCTGCTCTGGTTAATGGATTACGTTTGTGTTTTCGATAATCAATAGATGCTGGAACTATTTTTCGAATAAGTGTATAAGGGAGTCTAGGGTGCCTTCGAATTACATCTTCCCACCCCTTTTGAAGTGCTTTAGTTTTAATGTCATCATCTAAATATTGATCTACTTTGCTTTCAGCAAAAATAGTTTTGAAAGTTATTGTTTTTCGAGATCGTGAAGATAGTGGCAGAAATTCTTTGTGTAAATTAACTAGCTCAGAAATCTTAGCTCTAATATTTGCTGTTATTCTACGGTTGGGCATGTTTTTTCCTTTGCTATTCAATTTGATTTTTTGCAAATTTCCCCAATATCGTAGCACTTGGTCTATTCGAAAGTGAAACCAATTTATTTGCTAACGCCACTGGGATAAGCGAAGAATCATATGAGTGGCATTTCAATTTACCAAGATTGTCAAATATAATATCCATCCCAACAAAATCTCCTTTTTTGGGGTTTAATGAGGAATCTTTTGTTGGCAATGTAACAATGAAAATGTCAGATTTATGACTTTTGTAAATAATTTTATTGCCGTAATATGTGGTCTTACCATAAGGCTCAGTTTCATGGCCACTTCCAGGTAAAATGTTTTTATAAATATATTGATTATTCAAAATTAAGGCATGACCTGGCTTTAACATTTCATTAATTTGGACTGCATGTTCTACAAAAGCACCACTTTTTTCGATACCTGCCATATATAATGGATGCTTTTGCCATATGTGCTTTATAAGCTCTCTCATTGGCTGATGAATATTAGCCGTTTGCCCAAAAAAAGCAAGTGGACCATCTTTCACAAAAAGGAAGCTTTCGAATAAGGATGGCTTGGTTTCTAATATTATTTTAACAAGATATACCATTAAGATTTGTTCGAGTGTGACAGTTAAATACCCAAGTACACCACCTGCGCCTAATTCGTCATCTATTGCTTCATGAAGTCTCAGTGTATCAATAAAAAATAATGCTTTATTGCATTTGACGCATTGGAATGTAAAATCCTGCGAGAGTTTATTAAGTTCGACAGGAATATTCCTGTCACCACAAAGAGGACAACGAGACAAATTCCAGCTGACTGCAGGCTTTGAAGAATATTCTTTGAAAATAAGCCATTTAAGTGCAGTATAAAAAGTGCTTGTCTCCCTTTGCTCTAAAAAGAAAACATGCAGGGCCAGCCTAAATGAATCCGTAAGTGTCTTAGAATTTTTGTATGTTATATTTTTCGTGGGAACGGCTAACTTAAAGCGTTCTATTTGCTTTAATTTCTGCATGTCTGCAGGATCTATAAATGCCTTGTCAGATATCGCTTCAAGATCAGTAAGACTAAAAAGCAGAGCTCCAAATTGAAAAAATGCCATCTTAGCTGATGGAAATTCAGGCCTAACCAAGGTGTCTGTATATCCGCCATCAAAAACAACTATATATTTAATCGGGTTTGGTACTGAAGTTATTTTTGTAAGTAAATTGCTGTCCCATTTAATATCTTTAGTTGTGGGAGGCAGGATACATTCATTTAGGAAACCTTTCACTGAAGGATCATTAATTATGTGCGAATGCATACTTTTACTGGCCATCTCTCTTGGTCTTTTTCCATAAATACTTTGATAGCTCATTGCTCAACTCCAACATCAGCGGTAAATCTATCAATTTGAACCGGTACGACAAAAGGATTAGAGTAAGTTTTCATCCTGACAAAACCTTTATCACTACCGGCACTGAAGCGGGTTAGGCTTTGAGTGAAATCAGCAAAATCATAGTACTTCTTTAACTCTTTTAGCTCGTCTTCATTATTAAGATGAGCAATAAACCAATTTTGAGTGTTCTTAAGAATGTTGGAGCTTATTGAACTTACTTCCTGTGTTGCATAAACAAGGCCTAAATTTAACTTAGCACCTTCTTTAGCAATACGGTTGTAAATCTGGCTAAGATCTTTATCATCTTTTTTAGGAAATAAATTGTGTGCTTCTTCAAAATAAAATTGAATGAAATTGTTTGGCTTATTGTCAATAAAACGGTTCATTGAGTCGGAAAAAATTCGTCTACATATTCTTTCTGAGTATAGCCGTTGTATTTCTGGGCTTCCTTGAGATAGGTCGATTATGATTATTTTTCCACTGCGTAGTAAATCCAAAACTTCTATTGCAAAAGGTTTTTTAACTGAGCTGGTATGGAGTTTACTTAGTGATCTAAGTTTAAGGTAGCCACTGTCCATAGTATTGCTACCGGGCTTTCTTTTTTTAGTAAGCATAGCAAGTATGGAACTAAGCTCATCATCTAGCCATCGTTTGCCTTTTTTTGTTCTTATGTCTTCAATTTTTTTGTCTTTCCATATATTATTAAACCATTCACAAGCATCTTCTAATGAAAGACCTTTAGATGGATCAATATCTCCAGTTAGCTGATTAACCTCTATATTGCCCTTAAATTTTACTGTAAAATTATCTGAAGGTTTAAAACCAGCTTTAAATAGGCAACACCTATATGCTGCAACTTGTCTATCATAACGAGTTTTTGCAGAAAAATCGTCTGGTTCTGGTGCTGTGATATCAAATGCACAAAAACTTTTAACGTAATCGGCGTCTTCGTCATCCAAATGTGATTGTATAAGGCTGAAGCCTTCGACTAAATCTTCATAAAAATTAACTCTCATTACTTTAAAACCATCTTTTTCAATAACACTATAGCGAGTAACATCGTTTTTAAACATTTCATAAATTGCCGTACCTTCATCTTGCATATTTGCATTGGCATATTCACCATTGATATCAAAAATTATTTGACCAACTGGATAACTAGGAACTCCAGATACGTTGTCAATAGGATTTAATATTTCTGCAGGATTCGAATCATTTTGTTCAATAATGCTTTTGTGTTTTGCTTTTGAACTGATAGCAACCGAAGATTCTATAATCTTCTTAACTGTATTTGACTTACCTGTTCTGGTCATACCAAACAATGCCGTTCTTTTTCCAAGAAAGTCAGAAGTACTGATATAGACAATAGCTTTTTCATCTGGAGTATAGCGATTACTTGAGCTATATCGCACATTACCTATTTGAACATCAGAAACACCACCAACTACTTGGCCGTCATCCCTTAGATTTGCAATTTTCTCAAGAATCTTGTCTTTGGCTTTATATACACTGTAATTATGTGCACTGAAGAAATTTTCAACATCGGCACCAAACACAGTTGAATTAGAACCATCACGGTAAAATGTTCCCAATATCCTGCACTTCAGTCCAGAAAAAGAAAATTCATACCTTGTAAATTCGTCAAGTTGGCTTTCCGAGCCAGAGGTCTTCATGTTATCCTTATAGTACTCTATCATAGAACTTATTACGTCACTATGGGTTGGAAGATTAACCGGATCAATCGCCCGTAACAATAGTGCTTCCTCGACATCGTTTTCATTTTCATAATAAGCTAAGAGAAATGTTCCTTGTGGAATACCTTTAACTCTTGCCTTCCATGCGTCTGCAATAAGTAGGTGAGCTTGTTGGTAGTCTATATAAAAAGGCCTACCCACAAACATCTCGCTTGCTTTCCCCTCTTTAAAAATATCAATGCTGGCAATTTCTTTGATTGTGTTAACGATTTCCATTTCTTTTAGCCTTTCTTTCTACGTCTAAACGGACTTTAGCTTGTTCCGCATATTCGTCCTTTATCTCTAAAGACACCCACTTCCTTCCCATTAACTCAGCAGTAACGCCTGTGGTATTACTGCCAGCAAATGGATCAAGGACTAAGTCTCCTTCATCTGTTAAAAATTCTATAAAAAACTCTGGCAGTTGGCGTGGCATTCTTGCTGGATGAATGTTAATTTCTTTTTTCTTGCATTCTTTTGTGAACGGATCGTTTGATGCTGTATTTGAATAACTCATGAAATTGTGCGGCAATCTGACATCTCTGTTTTCATCAGTTTGCTCAAGCTCTATTACATTTGGCATTATGCTACCGCCATGATCTGTTAGAAAAGATTCTTCGCTTATCATGTGTTCTGAAGGTCTTCTCCCAGAGTTATATTTCTGCTTCTTTAGGAGAGAAAGCATTGATTTACTATAAGGCCGTAGAACTTTTGAATTGTCTGCCTTGGGATAGTCGGATTTAGACATCCACCAGAGTCGTGTAAAACTGTCCACAGTTCTGATGCGATTAACTGTAACCCATTGTGCAGGACTTGGTAGCCTTGATGGATTATAGCAGATGAATTCTTGGCAGAGCTGTAGCCCTGCGTTTTCATTCTCTAAAAAATCAATCAGAGAGTGTAAATGCAATAAAGATTGGATTGGTTTGTCCGGCACCCATGAATTTCCCAGTTCTATAACTATGGAGCCATCCTCTGCAAGTAATTCTGAGTAATTCTCCGCTAGAGAAGCAAACCAGTTTTGATATTCTTCGCCTTGCAGATTGCCATACTTTTTCTTGTTATTAAGGGGAAACGGAGGTGATGTAAAGATCAACTGTACGTTTCCTTTTATCCTGTTGTATAAGCGGCCTTTTTTTAGGCAATCATCAGAATTGCCAATAAAATACCCGCCGTTTTTTGTGCCATGATGTTTTTTTGACAAGGGCATATAGAAAAATACTCCAAACTTCATATTTAATTATTCAGATGCAGATTGCATATTTAATTTTGCGATTCTTAGCTTTAGATTTATCATCTAAGATTTACAAGTAACAACCAACTAACTAGATTAAAGTCAGTCAACCAAATACATATTTTCAAAACCTAACAATGTTTTACTTTCCGAAATTTCATCATGAGGTATCAATAAGTACTTCCAAGGCTTACCGTCACTTTGCTTCTCATATTCAGTGGCATATTTACACCATTCTGATGCAGCCTTGGCTTTTGCCTGCACTATTTCGTCTTTAATCTCACTGGTGCGTTTTGGCTCGCATAGATATTTAACTGAATCGGCCTCCACAATAAAATCAGGCTCATATTCTGTGTCACTATTGTAATGTATCCTGAAAGCTCCTTTTGCAGGTTTAGTCCACTTAATCACATCGGTTTCGTTTTCAAGCATTACAGAAAATCTTCTTTCCGGATCAGAGTCAAATTTAACAATTGGGTGTAAAGACTTTCTGAATCCTCCAAAAAGCATTGAACGGATATTCTGTCGATCCTCTACCGGAGTCCTGAAATGCCTTACCGGATCGTCCTTCGAGGCAGAATATGTTGCCGGTTTCAAGCTTATAAAACCTTTACTTACATGTGCCTCGTACCCAGTTGCTTTCTCATAATAATGGTCCTGCATCTGAGAATGAATTAGATTCGCTAAAGACTTCTGGTGATACTGAAGGACATTTTTGACCTCTTCTTCATTGCTTAAGTAAGAATGAAGTCTCTTTACGACTTGGTCAGCTAATTTGTATAATAAAGAAGCATGGTCATCATAGCTAACATCATCAAAGTCTATGAGTCCTCTGATAAGGTAATCTTCAAGCCGCTTCTCTTCGACGACTCCATTGCCACTCGAGAGTTTATAGCGTTCATGATTTTGCAAATGCTGGATCAAGATGTCATGATCCACTGGTTGAAGATTGATACTGCTCGCCTCCATGTCAAAGTCTTTATACCCGCAATCAATATCCCCTGAAGGCACAATAATGATTCGTGGAGCATCGATTGACATGCTATTCCTGAGTTCAATAGCCTGTTCAACCGTCTTGTCAACATCAACTTTTTCTTCCATTTCTTCAAATTCCATTTGAACAGGTTTGATTATTTCCTTAACCCGCTCCTTTATCTGTGTTTTTATCTCAGGCTTTGACAAATCAGCACTTGAACATTTTTCAAATTCTTTAATGACTTCGATTGTCGTTAGAGCAACTTCTTGCTGCCTTGGACTATCAAATACATATTTCTTTGATTCTTCTCTTTCAGAGCACCCCTTAATGATGTTAATAAACTCCGGCTCGACATTGACCACCTCTGTGCGTTGATCGGGAATATCCTTCCCTATAACAATACCAGTTCGAATAATAGAATCTGGCCGGTTTGCCTCATCTATGATTTCCTGGAACTTATCATGAGATACAATTGTCAGGCGATCAACATTTGAATTTCCCGTTCGCTTTCCATACGGTAGACGTAATCCGCGGCCAATTGACTGCTCAACTAATGTTTTGGAATTGGCTGCTCTTAAAGGCACAATCGTATAGAGGTTGGTAACATCCCAGCCTTCCTTCAGCATATTGACGTGGACAACAATCTCAACCGGATTTTGTGGATTCTCCACGCTTAAAAGTTGTTCGACCGTTTCATCTTTTTCTTCGCCACGCTGATTTGAATGTACCGTTATGACCTTACCCTTATACCTTCCTTCAAAAAATTCTCATCCTCAATAACTCGAAGAAGTGATTCAGCATGTTCGGTATTCTGGGCTACAACAAGCACAAAAGGCTTTACTATTTCCTTATTATTTTCCCTGGCATACACTTCAAGCTCGACCTTTGTGTTTTCATGAACACGAATGCCATCTTCGAGTTTTAGTTTCTCCAGCCCCTCTTGGTCATAGTTTTTGGGATCAAAATTTTCTCTTGTCGCTACTGCCGGTTCCTTCACAAACCCATCTTCCATTGCTTTATGAAGTGGATAGCTATAGATCACATTCTTAAAAGCAACTGATTTTCCAGATGATTCAATTTGGGGTGTTGCAGTTAGCTCCAAGCCGAGGATTGGATTAAGTTCATTAATAGCGTTAATACCTGCTGAAGCACGGTATCTGTGTGCTTCATCCATGATTAAAACGAGGTCGTCCAGTTTAGATAGATACTCAAAATAGCTTTCACCTATATACTCACTAAGCCGTTTAATACGCGGAGCTTTACCACCTCTAACTTCTGAGTTTATTTTTGAGATATTGAAAATATTCACATGAATATGACTGGTATCAAACAGGTCTCCTTTTCTAACACCTCTACCTGATTCATAATTATCACCAGTAATAATTTCCGGAGGGTTTTGTGAAAACTCTGCTATGCCCTTAAAAACATATTTGGGGGTATTTGGTGTAAAGTCTGCTATCAGCTTATTGTAGATTGTTAAGTTCGGTGAAAGTACAAAGAAATGCCTTATACCTTCTGACAGATAAAGATAACTGATAAATGAACCCATCAATCTTGTCTTGCCAACACCCGTTGCCAGAGCAAAGCACATCGAAGGAAAATTTCTCTCGAAATCCTCAACAGTAGGGAACTCAGATTTAATAACCTCGATTGCCTGTTGAAGATCGCCATCCTTCTCTAAAGAAATAATATCACAAATCCTCGTTAGTATTTCTAATGAGTCTCTCTGCGGAGGCCTAAGACTCAACCTGTTACTTATCGTATTTACGTGCCGATTCATATTTTACTCCAGATATTAATCATAAGCTTTGCAAACCCAATCAGTTATTCGTTCAATATAACTTTCCAAGCTTGGAGCAAGATTCATTTTATTGATATGGTTTTCAATGAATACAGAAATGAAAAAATCTGCCTTTGCAATTTTGCAAACTTGCTCTTTTGCGATATCGATTACTTCCTCTCTATTTTTTTCATCTTCCGGTTTTTCAGACATCCCCAACGCTAATTCGTGGCAGATAAAATTCCTGGCTTCGCGTCCTTCATCAAGAAACTTAAATATCGTTTCTTCAAAAGCTTCTACAACATCATCAGTCATCACGCCTTTTTTAAGGCCAGCTTTAATGGTTGAAGTAAACTTATCAATTCCGCTTTTTAATTGCCTTCTCGACCACTTTTTCAACATAGACTGGAATTCCTCGGGATTTTCCATCAAGTTGATGTTTAATCGAATGTCCATAGTATTGGCCAAAGCTTTGCAATTATTATCGTAATGAGTAGCTACGGTTAACGCTCTGCCTACAACGGCATAAAGTTCGTCAGAATATTCCGTTCTTTCATTAGTATTAAAAAATGCCAAATCTATCATTTTCTATTTCTCACACCTCAAACAGTGTTGCTTCCTGTCGTCTTTGTTCTTTGGTTCGCTGTTTCTTTGGTTTTTCTTCTAATTCCTCTATCGGTCTTTTCGGAGCCTTGGGCAAATTCTGTATCTCCAGGCTGTAATCGTCATGGCCCCATTCACATTTATTCAGCACGCTCTTGGGGATCTTCTTCAATGTAAGATTATCAAACCTGCCAGCCTTAACCTTATAAGCATTACAGCAGACAAGCAGGCTTCTATTAGGCCCAACCTCTTCGCTTATCTTTTCCAGCATCGCCGCACTCATAAACTGCGTTGTAACATAGATAAAATCGGTCTCTGTCGAATATCCCTGCATCCAGTAAAACTCATCATTCGGCTTATATGTAAAGCCGTGCAGCTTACACATCGCCTCTGCCAGCATCGTAGAGTTATACTCAGTATTAATAACCGGATTGCCCCATTCATCCTCAACGATCAAAGTAGGAGCCAAACTGTAATATCTAAATCCACCGCCGCCTTGCCAATTTACCGATTTGCTAATTCCGCCTTGATCTTCTCCATCGATCACTTTTTTCATTCTGGGAATACAATGCGTATGACAATGCTTACCAAGTTCTACCCCTATCCATCTCCTTCCCATCTTATGAGCAACTGCTGCGGTTGTTCCTGAACCAAGAAATGAATCTAGTACAAGGTCACCTGGTTTAGAGGCTAAATGGATTATCCTATTCATTAGTCTTTCTGGCTTGGGTGTTCCAAAAACATCTTCGCCATTGAACTGTCTTGCTTCTCGTTTTGCTTCTTGGTTATGTCCAACTTCAGAACTATCCCACCAAGTATCGGCTTTACGCCCTTGCTGAACTTCTGATAAAAACCGTTTTTTGCGAGGAAATGCGGTAAGATTTTTTCCAAAGTAAATTCGGTTATCTGCAATCAGATTTTCCATATTTTCCTTAGAATAAACCCAATGCTTGTCATATGGCACTGTAAATTTCTTGCCTGTTGGGCCAGTAACTTCATAATTCCCGCCTTCTCGATGCTCATTTGCAACCAAATCACCAGATTGCCATGGCCCTCTTGGGTCGTTATCGGGATTTTTGTATCGTTTATCCATCGCCTCCGTTCTTGGCAATAAATGTAATTCTACCAAATCAATATTCTTAGCATAAAGAAGAATTGTATCATGGTTTGTGGAAATTATTTTCGCATCATTCTTAATGCTATGTATTTTTTGCCAACATAAAGAAGCTACAAAGTTAGACCTTCCAAAAATTTCATCGCAAAGCACTTTCAAATAATGTGCTTCGTTATCATCAATAGTTATCCAGAGTGAACCATTTTCAGAAAGTAATCTGCGAAGTAGTTCAAGCCGATCTCTCATCAGAGAAAGCCATAGTGAATGTTCCACGCCGTCATCATAATGAGCAAATGCAGAGCCCGTATTATATGGTGGGTCAATAAAAACGCATTTGACCTTGCCGGTATATTCAGCCTCAAGAGCCTTAAGAGCCAGCAGGTTATCACCGTATATCAGCATATTATCATATATATCATTATCGCTGACTCGATGCTCAGCATGATAAGATTTAGAAGGATCTTCCAAAAGAATCCGCGGCTCCAACTTCGTCCGATTCTCCTTACCAATCCAAGTCAACTCTAACTTCTGCTTATTTTTACTCATTATTCGCTCCCACAGAATACTTTCCATCACGAACCCGGAAAGCCCATAGAGTGCCTTCGAGAACATCGGTTATGTAATTAGTCATATTTGGGTCTTCAAGTGACCCTGTAATATATGTAATTTTATTGCCCGCCGATTTATTCATGTGTGCGTACACAATTTGATCCGCATCACAAACAACAGCAAGGTTCGGGTTGTGCGTTACAATAAATACTTGGCGGCGTTTACGTGCTTCTTTAATGCACTCAACCAGAACCTTGGCAACAGTATGATTATCCAAATTCCCCTCAGGTTGATCAATAATGAGTGGCAAGTCGCTTTTATCTATCAACAGATAGAATACTAAAAGAAGTGTGCCACGTTCACCCGGCGAAAGCATCGATAATTCTTTTCCCTCCCAACGAAGTACATATCGTGGGTGTACATAATCAAGGCCATAAAGAATATCAAATATCTCTTCAGGTTTTCGACCTTTGGATAATTGATCTTTGAGTTGAACGGCTCCACCTTGTCCATCTCTTTGGTCATTATGTAAAGCTTCATCAATCGCCTCAAGAAATCCCTTTACTGATTCCGGGTCTTCCCAATTTGTGGCTTCAGTGAATGAGTCAGCTTTAGCATAACCGTCTTCGACTCCCATAAAGCTTCCTTTACGATTTAACGAAAGAGCTTCAAGAAGTTTTTGAGAGAAACTTTCATTGGTCAATTCAGCAAGGAATTCTAATTGAATTTTATCTTGGGCAAGCTCATGTGAATTAATGAAGTTCTGAACAGCTCCGTACAAACTGCGATAGACTTGTGTTTGTGCAATCTTTTCGTTATGAATTTCTAGTGATAGCTGTATCTGCTTTTGTTTAACTTCCTGTGTTTTTTCAGGTAGAACATCCAAGGCGTTCAGCAGCACTTTCAAGCCTTTTAATGATTCAGGCTCAGTATCTGTCCCCTCAATATCATCTCGTTTTTTCTGCCAATCTTGTAATTCTTGAAGGTAGGATTGATATTTCTTGTTAGGAGCATCAAGCTGTGACTGAAGTTGAATAATTTCTGATTCGATGGTCTCAAGTTGCTTGCGAAGTCCTGGTGGCTCGGTAGCCTCCAATAGCTCTTTTGCAGCTTTTAAATTCTCTTGGGTCTTATTTTTAATTTGCTCAGGTTTATTTCGAGTAATGGTAAGCGAAACAATTTCATCAGGCGACAATCCAAGTTCTGAAGTGTCTTCCTGTAATGTCGCTTTGAAAACATCGAATTCTTTAGCAAAATTATCAAGTTTCTCAATTAGACGTATAGCAATTGCATGCTGACGTTCAGCCACACGTAATATTTCTGTTTGTTTCGTTATTTCATCGTTGACAGTTTTTTTATTTGATTCTGCTTCAGACAATTTGGTAAGCAAAGATTCATCTGGCTTTGGGGCATTGCCTTTTTCAGCAGGATTATCTACTTTTTCAGGTTTATTCTTGTCGTGAGCTTCTAGTTCTAATTCACAACGTTTAATCTTTTCTTTAAGTTCCTTCCGAACGGTTGGATCAGATTGTGCTTCTAAGGAAGACCTAGAACGACTAAGTTCACGGAGTTGCTTTACAAGTGAATCGATTCTTTGTTGTTTTTCACCTGTTTGAAAACGGATTAATTCGTCGAGTGTAGAACATCCAAGGCGTTCTGTTTCTGGAACATGTGAGTAAATTACACCCTTGAGTTCTTGCTCAAATCCCTGTTCTCCAATTCCAACTAATTCGTTGCAAACATTTTCTACATGATCTTGAGGGAGATATTTTAGGCGTTCGACCTCTTCTGGCTTGATAGTGTCCGCAAGACACTTTATTACCGTATCGCCAGCTCGCCATTTAATCGTTGCATTAAAGTGATCAGCAAGCCTATTTTGCGGATGAAGAAAACGCTCTTTGCTCAAGAATGAAAATGAACCTGTATTTTTAGTTGCACCAAGCAGACCTAACATATCTGACAATGCACTCTTGCCACTGCCTTTATTCCCAACGATTGCAACTAAGCCGGGATTGAATTCGATGTTGCCAGAAAACCATTTTTCATCAGACGGAGCTGTATCTTTTCGTTCAAATGATATTCCTTGAATGCACTTCGTAGGATTTTGCTCTGCTCGAATTAAGTCCGGTGGTCGATTACCGATAAAAACTCGTCCTTGTGGTTCTCGCAAAACCATAAGTAAGCCTCGAAAGGTAGGATCGGCACGTAACCATAAGGATGTTTTAGGTGAATAGTCAGTGATATTATGGTTGTCAGAACAGAGAATGAGCGGCTTGTTTAGTCCTGTATTGGGGAAAATTATATTCAAGTGTGAATCAATATCTTTCAATTGCCCAATTTCCATGAGATCAATGTAATCTTTGACAATATCATATTTAATTCGCTGTTGAAATTGTTCCCTGTTGCTTATCCCTTCAATTGAATTGCTTTTTTCACCTGCATGTATGGAAATAACTCCGCCTAATTCCCTAATTGCCTCAAAGCTATCTTTGATTGGAACATATACACGTTCATCACCCCCGATAGCCTCAATTTGGCTTTGAGTTAAGCGTAATTTAATTTTAAGATTATCCCATACTTCTGAAAGATTACACGTTTCGGGAAATATGCAAATATAGTGAATCGGATCGCCCCCATGATCATCGCGGAGTTCAATGCCCGGAAGAAAGATGATGCGGTTATCTGCTAAACCTTGAAGTTCTTGGAATCGCTGAACATCTATTGTATGGTGGTCGGTAATAGCCGCCACTTTTATATTCGCTGAAATCAAAGTGTTGACTATTTGATCATTCGTTACGCTTCCGTTGTCATAGTCGTATGAAGATGGGGTGTGTAAATGCAAATCCCATTTACCCCATAGTGATCCCTGTGTATTGAATTCTGTACTATAATTTGTCATATCAGCATAGTCTCCATCTGATTGCGAACAGTTCACTTGACTGTTGTTTCTGTTTCAACTGCCGTTCTATTTTTTCTATCAGTTCATCCCGCTGGGCATCAATTCTGTCTTGTTGATCGAATAGTTCTCTGCGTTTTTTATTTCTGGCTTGCTCAAGCTGCTTGATCTGTTTTTGAAATTTTAATTTATCAGAAAGGCTGACTGCCAATTTAGAGTCCCTACGGGCCTGGCGGATTTGCTTATCAATTTCTTTAATTTCCTGCTCAAGACCTTTTTTCAGATCCTCACTCCAGTTATCAAGCTTAACAACTTCTTCCTCAAAGAACTGGCCATTACGAACATCAACAATTTCAACCTTTTTCTTTATCTCTGCCTTGAGGATATCATCGAGTCCGACAATACTGCCATTATCTCCATTGATACTGGCTGGCAGCAGCATCAGCTTCTGGCAAAGCTCTTCATCAAGCACCCGACCATCATCCGTCTTTGCAGCAAAAACCAAAAATTGCTCAATATCCAATGCCTCAATGGTAAGCTTGTGCAGTTCCAGAACACCGGAAACACCGACGTACGGCTCCAAAGCACTTATCCTTGCACCATAGGAAGAATAACCAAAGACTAAATCCGCTGTTGTCAGAGTCCTGTCAATGGCTGTTTGGATAAGACCCGATGCCAGTGGATGATCCTGCCGATAGAAAGTTTCGTTATTCTCTTCAGCCTTTTTCCAGTCCAGGTTGTACCAGCCCTTATGAGCATTGTTACCCTTGTAAAGGAATCGAGGCATTGAATCGTCAAACTCAGCCTGACCGTCAAGCTCTGTCCTGGTAAGATTAAACAGCCACCGTTGGCGTTCATTAAGGCTTTCAATGGTCTTGTCTTTATTAACTCTCAGCCGCTCTGTAACTTCCTCATCAAGATGTTCAAGCAGACTTGAACGGGTTTGTGACATACGTGATTGTATCTGCTCATCAAGCTCAACCTGTAATTGGTCAAAAGCGGCTTCGATTTTTTCTGTAGAACGACATCTTTGATAAACATCAGAAATACGCCTTTCGATATCCACGCCGGACTCAATCGCACCAAGTACCTCATCGGATGCACCAAAAACACCTTCAAACAAGTGGAATTTTTCACGCAGAAGCTCATGGACTCGTTGATCGGCAGCGTTACGGCGGTTAATAAAGTTTACAACTACCACGTCATGCTTTTGCCCGTAACGATGACATCTTCCAATACGCTGCTCGATTCTCTGTGGATTCCAGGGAAGATCGTAATTTACAACCAATGAACAGAATTGCAGGTTAATGCCTTCAGCAGCAGCTTCAGTTGCGATGAGAATTTCAGCATTATCACGGAAATATTCAACAATAGCAGCCTTCATATCAACCGCTTTGGAGCCGGTGATAATGTCTTGTCCTTCATGCTTTTCGATCCAGCCCTTATAAATCTCTTTCGATATAGGATCATTATTCGAGCCGTTTATAATTGCAAATCGGCCCTCATACCCGTTTTCTGACAGAAGGTCGTAAAGATATTGTTGGGTACGCCGAGATTCTGTGAAAATCACAGCTTTTTTCTTAGCCCCAAGCTGGACCGCTTTTTCAAATGCCATATTTAAGGCAATCGGTAATGCCTGCCCCTTCGCGTTCGCTTTGATGCTTTCAGCGAGGCGGGCATATTTTTTAAGCTCAGTAATCTCTCGCTTAAGCAACTCAGGATCAATGTATCTACCATCAGCAGTGGTAACAGTCTCGCCGTTAGATTCTTCGATTACCTCCTCAATCTCATCTTCAAGCTCATTGATATCCTCTAAATCGTCTTCATCGAAAAGCTCTATCTCATCAGCCAAATTCTCTAATCGATACACAAGGCTGTTTAGTGTCCCTGAAATGGCAAATGTGGAAGAGGCAAGTAACTTGCGAAGTACAAGAGTAATCAGATTTCGCTGGCTTGCCGGTAATGCGTAAAGATTATCTTTTTGCAAATATGCAGATATAGATTCATAAAGCTGCTGTTCTTCATCGCTGGGCGTAAAATCCTGTGTCACAAGAATGCGATTTGTAAACGGGATATATTCAGTTACCTGTTTCCTGAGCGTTCGCCTGCAGACATTTTCGAGTCGCTGCTTTAAAAGAGCATTGCGAGTCGATTCACTGACAGAATTTAAAAACTGGTATCTAAAAGAAATCGGATCGCCAAAAATGTGGTCGTCAATGATACTTGTCAAACCATAAAGCTCCATCAAGGAGTTTTGCAGCGGTGTAGCAGTTAGAAGGAGTTTAGGTGATGAACCCGTTGCTTCTTTGATTTTCTTAGCAAGCTTGCTTGATTTTCTGTAGACATTTCTAAGTCGGTGAGCTTCGTCAACAATAACTAAATCCCATGGGATGTTCAATATATCTGTGTTTTTTGATGAAGCAAAATGGTAAGAGCATACCACAATTTTGTCTCTCTGTGAGAATGGATGCAGTGAACCATTTTTAACTTCCCAGTTGTATATTCTTGAATCGAGAACCATAGTGGGAAGATAAAATTTAGTTTCAAGTTCTTGTTGCCATTGCTTACGCAGAGCAGCAGGGACAATCAGTAAGATTTTTCGCTTTCTTTCTGCCCATTTTTGAGCAATTACGATACCAGCCTCAATTGTTTTACCTAATCCGACTTCATCAGCAAGAACGGCACCATTAGATAATGGGGAACGCAGAGCAAACAATGCAGCATCCACCTGATGAGGATTGAGGTCGACCCTTGCATTGGCTATGGATCGTGATAGCCCTGCAAAACTCCCTGAGGAGCTATCAAGAGCTAATGCATTGGCCCAATATTGACTGTGATATTTGGTGTAACCCACTCTTCAGGCTCCCTCCATTACTCATTACCTCCGTCAGGTGCAGCTTTTCCTTCACGAATCCATTTATCAACCTCTTTGATCTGAAACTTGAGAAGTCTGCCTACCTTATGGGCCGGCATTTTCTTTTTTGCGACCCATTTGTAGATAGTGTCTTTTTTTACCCCCAAGTGTTCCGAAATTTCGTCAATTGAGACCCATCTTTCAGCCATAATCAGCGATCCTTAAAAATAGAGGTAAAAATTCGATTCATTCAGGACAAAATTAAACCAGCTAACCGGCCAAAAGTCAATTGATTTATTAGGATTTGATGGTATCGGCTGGAATCACCCGAGAGGCGAACCTTCTCAATGAAAATCATCATTTTTCGCCCAAAATTAAAAGTGAAATGGTTTTCGGGTAGATTTAATGCGAAGCTCAAAGATGATGGTTTAGAAGGAAAAGGCCCTAACCGCACTTGCTGTAACCGCAGTTCTTACAAATATCGCAGCCGGACTCAAATCGCAGAAACTGGCCGCAATCCGGACATTTCTTGATAAAAGCCTTGTTTTGAGTAGTTTCAGTTACCCCCAACGTCTCTTCCAAAGCCTGTGCTATTGCGTCCGGACATGAAAGAACATCGATCTCCTTATTGCTTTTGCGTGCCACCGCTGTTGACAGACATCGAATGCCTCTTAGCTGGTCAACAATAACTTTTGGGTCAACGCCCGACCTCAATGCCGCCGAAACCGCCCTGCAGGTAGCTTCCGATTGTGACGGACAGCCACCTGCCTTGCCGAGATTGGCAAAGACCTCGCATATGCCTTTGTCGTCCTTATTAACCGTCACAAAGAGCGTCCCGCAACCCATCCGAAACTTGCTCGTCTTGCCGGTAGTAACTCTGGTACGTGGCCGGGGACCTAACGATACTTCATTAGTTTCATTCAGCAATTGTGCCGCTAAAATTACCTGGTTATCCCGGCTGCTATCTCGATAAACAGTGACGCCTTTGCAGTTAAGATCATAAGCAAGTTGGAATATCCTTCCTACATCTTCGACCGTGGCATCGGCTGGCAGATTAACTGTCTTTGAGACAGCATTGTCAATATTAGTTTGGAAAGCAGCTTGGATGCGGACGTGCCACTGCGGAGCTATTTTGTGGGCTGTCACCAGCACTTCTGCCAAATCTTCAGGAAACCCCGGAATATCCCGAACATCGGTTCCGGACATCAGCATTGTTTTTACCTTTTCATTCAGCCAACCTTGTTCTGTACCCAACTTTTCAAGGAGCGGATGCAGCTGCACAAACTCATCACCATCCAGGGCCCGGCGTTGGTACGCCAGACTGAATATCGGCTCTATCCCACTGCTGCATCTTGCGATGATACTGATACTGCCGGTAGGTGCTATGGTGGTACAGGCAGCATTTCTCATGGGGGTATGATAATCGGCATTCCAGGTACTGCTTTGCCAGTTTGGAAAGCAGCCCTTTTTTTGGGCTAATTGTCGGCTGGTCTCATGAGCATGCTGCTGGATAAACCCTCCCAACTGCTTCGCAAAATTGACAGCTTTTTCGCTGTCGTATCGAATCCCCAAAAGAACCAGCGAATCTGCAAAACCCATGATACCAAGTCCAATTTTTCTGTTGCCGAGGCTCTTTTGAGCGATCTGCGGGATCGGCCAGTAATTGGCATCTATGACGTTATCCAGAAATCTTACTGCATAATGAATCGCTGTTGATAAATTCTGCCAATCCATGCCGCTGCCGTCAGGCAACACGAATTTCGACATATTCAGAGAGCCGAGGTTGCAAGCCTCGTAATCAAGCAGTGGCTGTTCGCCACAGGGGTTGGTGGCATTGATTTCGCCAAGGGCAGGTGTAGGATTATCTTCATTGATACGGTCCATAAAACATACCCCAGGTTCACCTGTTGCGTGGGCGTTGGCCATAATCATCTTCCAGATATCGCTGACAGTGTAGCAGTTGTTTCTGTCACCATTTGATGGTCTTAAATCCTGGATACGATAGGAATGTATATCGATTGTCTTTGGTATGATATATTGTTTTTGCGTTCTCGGATTTGTGACAATATGAGCCGAATCAGGATCCTTGTGAAGCAAATTCATAAATTCATCTGTTATCTTGATAGAGATATTGAAATTATTGAACGCGGTAATGTCACGCTTGGCACAGATGAACTTGATGATATCGGGATGGTCAATACTCATCATGCCCATATTAGCACCGCGGCGGTGTGCTCCCTGCTGGATAGCGTTGGTGGTCTCTGCAATTACCCGCCAGAAGCTAATCGGTCCCGAGGTCGTCCCACCGCTGGATGAGACGTTATCACCTGCCGGTCTTAACTTATCAAAGGCAAAGCCGGTTCCGCCGCCTGCCTTCTGGATCAGGGCGGTATTTTTTACAGCCTCGAAAATCTTAGGGATATTGTCTTCTACCGGCAGGACGAAGCAGGCACTGAGCATACCGTTTTCTCTGCCAGCATTCATTAGAGTAGGACTATTGGGAAGAAATTTGCCTTCCGCCATCATGTTGTAAAAAATCTCTGGCAAAAACTGAATGACCTGCCGGTGTGTATCGTATTCTGATTCAACCTCGGCAACAGTATTAGCTACGCGCCAATACATCTGATCAGGTGTCTCGATCACATTGCCGCCAGTATCTTTGAGCAGGCATCTTTTTTTCAAAACCTGCTGACTGATGTCAGGTATGGTTTTCTCTGACTCAATGGTTTGCGGTTTATTTAGTGTAAGCATTTTTTATCTCCGATTTTAAGCTGACTATTTACCTTGTTTATATGCGTATAACGGACAGTTCTTATCGCAGTAGGCTGTGACAGCTGGCTCTTCACAGCCCAAACTGCGATAGGAATTTTCAAAGGCGGATTTTGTCTGGTATTCGACTTCCTTGTCGGTGATTATGCCCTTGCCGTCTGCGGGACGGTTTTTCTTTGCCCAGGCTTTCAATGCAGCCAACGCCAGATCGAACGGCAGTCCGTTTCGCTTCAGATGAACTGCCAGACGGAAACACGAGACCCGCTGGTAAGATTCGACACCTTCAGCAAGCATCCTGCGTCCGCATGGAGGTAGACCAAAAGAGGAAACGTTGTCCGAATCTGAGTGGGACTGACTGTTTTCATCCAGTTTGTGGTTGCCGGATATCTGTACATCCAGCTGATACTGTTCGATAATCGCATTGAGCCTGGATTCTGCGATACGCCGAACACCTTCGAGCAGTTCCCACTGGTCAGGATAAATTTTAGCAGGGTCGGCAGGATCTAAAAATACAGTCCTTCCCCTTGGAACAAGCCTGCCAAAGAGCGGCGCATTTATGAAATTACCGTAGGATATACCGGTAAGGCTGTCCTGTTTTGGAAAAATTTCGGTCTGAGATATTCCCATATCGGCAAGGATTTTCTGGGCTATGAGTCTTGCCTTGCGTGCAGTGACACCGTTCTGGTCAAAAAATATCCAGGCATGATGCCCTTTGGATTTGCTTGTCTCGATATAGACTGAAATATTATACCGGTTCGCTTTCTCTGCAAATTTTACCGGCAAAGATAAATCGTTCTGGTCGAAATCAACGGCCAGGGCGGAAGTTTTTTCACCTATCAATAGGTAAACCCCATAAGATCGCCTGCCGGTCAGATGATTGAGAATAACATTGTTGGTAACCGGCTCCTTTGCCTGTCGGACCCTGCCGGTTTTAATATCATAAGTGCCGTAGACATTTTGAAGGCCGCTAAAGCAGCTTTTGAAAATCCTTATCTTATCGTGTGTATTTCGTTTTATCTTTTCCATGATATTTGCCGGTTAACGTAAAAGTTCCTGCAGGGCCGAATCGCTGCAGATGTATCTGAACATGATTGCCGGAATCTGGCCTGCCAGTTGCCACGGCTCACATTCGAGAAGATGCTGTGGCAGGAAATATTTATAGTCTTCAAGAAGAGTTCTTACGATCTCGCATTTAAGGTGCCAGTCGGCAGGATCTATATTTACGGCAAAAATTGCTTTTATGTATTTTTGCCGGTCGATATCCTTGATGATTTCAGCTAGACGATTAAGAACCGTATCGATGCCGCCTTCAGCAGGGTCGTTGGCATCAAGCACCGCTGCTATGTAACCTCTGCCATAAGAGCCCTGGTAATAATTTTCCAACAGCTCTATTGCATAGCCAAGCGGTTCAGAGGATGCGATAGATGTATTGAGACCTTTTTGATAAATATGTGCTGCAAATTCCGCTATGACGGCATGAAACTCTTTAGTATTTACAGGACAGCCTGTATAGTGCCTGAACTGTCTGGCTGCATTATCAACCGGTTCATCGAATCTACTATTAATAAATGAATCATCAAGTGCCGATGTGATCGTTTCGATTTTTTCTTTTGCATATTTTTTGGTGTTATAATTCATCGCCATGACTCCAGTCTGCTCTTCTATCGGCCCTGTCGTTGTCATCTACGGGAGCGGCTATAGAGTTTGATAATTTACCGGAAGCCTTATTTACCTTCTCTGTCATCTGGTGCACCTGCGGTACGGGCATGCAGTATTTCTCTCGTGAGTTGGCGATAATACGGTCTTTGAAATTTTTCTCGGGTATTTTCAATGGTGGCAAGGTAGTGAATTTGGCGATATCCGTCCCGCAGCGTATGATCGCCTGCCATATTTCAAGATTGATGATATCATCGGGTCTGACCTGTTCGTTAAAGTCTTTTGCCAGATAAGCTGCATCCTTGGCGTCAACGTTAAAGACAATGGTTGTTCCGACACTACCGAGGGCATCGGTCTTGGTTGATCCGAACTGACGCATATACTGATGCGCAAAAGTCATGCCCACAGCATACTTGCGTGTTTCGGCAATGATATCTTCCAGTGAGTCGGTTACGAACCGATGTGCTTCATCGAGGTAAATCTGAAACGGCCTTCGTTTTTCAATGGGTGTGTCGCTGCGGCTAAGGGCGGTAATATGCATAATCGCCAGCATAAAGCCGCCGAGCACCTCACGTACTTCATAGCCCAGTTTTGATAGATCTGCTATGAAAATCATCCCGTCGTCCATTATCCTCCTGAAGTTAAAACTGCTGTCAGGTTGTGAGAGCATAAGCGAGACAGTGCCTCCGACAAGCATTTTGCTGAGCTTGTGCTTGGGCGGTGTGAATTCATCGGGTCTGTAGCGCATAAAATCGTGCTCCCAGAACTTGCGCGCCTCCTGGTTCTGAAGGACATCCATAATAAGTTTTCTGGTTACTCCGCTTTCTTTTGAGCCGCTTCGAAGCAGGTGTGCGATATCAAAGAGTGTACTTCCGGACAGATGCAGCAGTGCAAAGATACAGTGACGAAGTATATGCTCTAATCTGTCCCCCCAGCCGGAGACGAAACTCTTTAGAACTCCGACAAGGTCATCTGTCATTCGGCCTATATCTTGGCCAGGCACCTTCTGCATCGGGTTCCATATCGGCACCCAGTATGGGTCACTCGGATCGAAATAGATTACCTTATCGACATATTGCTCAGGAATAAGAGCGAGCAGTCTTTCAGACAGATCGCCGTGCGGGTCAAGGACGGCTACACCGTCGCCGTTTTTGATATCATTGATTATCATGTGCTCTTCGAGGGTCGATTTGCCCGTTCCGGGTCTTCCGATCAAGTGGGTATGACGAATACGGATATTCCGCGGGATGCAGACAGGTTTTTCTTCGGTTGCGATATGGCATGTCCCTATGCGTGTGCCTTCGGAGAGGTTGTTGCTGGTAAGGGACAATGTATCGAGTGTATCGATTGATGTCTCAAGATGTTCGACTATATTGGCAGGCGGCAGGTGAGCAAGGCCAGTAAGTTCGGCTGAGTTGACTAAAAAGCCGGGCCTGTAAGTAAGGCCCAGTTGAAACATCTGCTGTATCTGTTCGGCTGAGAGAACTGCTTTGTAATCAGCTTCTGTTACAGCCTGCAGGTGCATTCCGCCGTGCTGAAAGAGGCTGCTGAATACCGTCATAGACTGCATGTACTCGTTCGTAAAATCCTTGGTCCCTAAAACTGCAACACGTGCAGCTGTTGCATAGAAGGGTTTATCGTTATGTGCCTTTGTCTCCACCATACCTGCCATCTGGCGAAGATCACCCGATGGGGCCTGCTGGGCATAACGCTGGAACTGACCGGTATTGGCTACGAGTTTGACTATGTATTCGAGATCCATGAGTATCTCGATATTGCGGTGCCAGTTATGTGCCGGATCGACCGGTTGAAACAATACCTGATAGATACCTATCGCAGGTGCGGGTATATTGGCCATTGCGGCAATCAGGCTCTCATAGGGACAGTCTATAAGTTCATTGGGCCTTGTAAGAAGATGCGAATACGGCGGAGCAGGAAAATAATCGTAGAACCTGATATTCTCCCACGCACACAAGTCGATATCAAAAAACGGATCGATATCCAGTTTAGATAATTTACAAAATTTCAGTTTGCCGCAGAATGCGGTGGTAACTGCCGGGATATCTTCTTTATGACAGATTAATGATACAGCTATTCTTTTCTGATTGCCTATTATCTCCAGGCCTACGCGATTGGAGACAAGACAAAGCTGTCTTAAGAAAAGCTCAAAACAGTTCCAGTTGAACGGCTGATCCGGCGATATCCACACACGAAATCTTACGATATTTTCTTCGGTGGGCAGATTTTCACATATAAAGCATGGCCTGTCGGCAAGTGCCATGATATCCTTGGGAACGGTAATCGGGGCATAAGCAGGCTCAAGAGCCACAGGAATACTTAGCACTGTTGCCAGACAGCCTTTGCTGACTTCTGCCTCGACAATGGCCTTTGCCTTTGCCGCCAGCATGTAAGGTCCGGCGTGTGTTACAAGTGCTTGGCCGACAGTCATTTTTTTAGCCCTTTCGCTTATGAACATTTTCTGTTTCAAAGTGAAAGCGGCAGATTTACTGTTGCGGTTTCACCTGCTGTTTTTTTTGCAGAAACAGGGCTAAAAAGACCTGATAAAATGGAGAAAAAACTGTGTTTACCTGCCTATATGGCGGGTCTTGCGGAGGATTCGGGGGTGTTTTGCCAGAAATCTGGGCAAATCAGCCCGAAGCCGGGCGGCACTTGCCTCTGTCAGTTCGGAAGGCAGCAAGTGGCCGTACTTTTCTATATATTCATCTGCGAGGGAAAACTGTTCATTTGGCGTAAGTGTCTTCCAGCAGTCATCTATCCGGGCAAATATCTCATTTTCGGCATAATCTTCGGCCATCCTGAATGCCAGGGTCTTTAATACAGCAGACAGGCCGCCTTCATTGCCGGTCCTTGCCATCTCGAACGCCGCCTTTTCACCGTTGGACCCATAAATCTGGCAAAGCAGCTGTATGCATCTTGACCAGTACCAATCCGCACCTGCGACAGACCTGTGCAGTCGCAGTATGTTTTTTTCGACATGGGCGACAAAACTGCTCATGAACCTGCCGAACTCCCGGTAGTCGGTAATCTGTGCACAGGCCGGGCTAAATGAATTTATAGCATCGTCTGCTCTGGCAAAGAGTTGGTCATAGGTCCTTGACGGGTCGATATCGGCTAGCAATCTTTCAAGTTTGGTTGACATAAGCCTGCTTTATCAAAAGCGTCTGAACATGGAAGAGGTCTGCTGCAATGCCGTGGCATAGGAACGGATAAGTCCTTCATAGTTGGATGCGTAAGCCTCCGGCTGTGCAGACCTGACCGAAGATGATAACTGGCCGCCGCAGTTGCGAATGAACTGACGGATAATATCGACCTTGTCATCCCATGAATTCGGCGCTACATGCCTGTCGAACATCTCGCGGATGTAGCGTTCGACCGATTCAGCTTTGATCCCTTCGGCTATTATATCCAAAACCGCCCGCATGCCTCCGTTGGTGCCATCCTGGGCGTTGTTACAGGCCGAGACTATATCGCCGCCGCGTTTGCGGTACTCACGTTCGACGATCTCCTTGGCACGTCCACCGGCCTCGACTGATGAAAGCGAACCTCCGCCGGAAACACATTTGGTAAAATGGTAGTTGTAGTAGTCGGCGATTATACTGCTGAATTCATCGAAACTGCCGATAGTGTTGGAGCGAAGCGAATACTTCATGCGGGCCTCATCATTTGCGATACCGATCTTTTTTGCGATAGTCCGCTCATCCAGTGCGTCGAGTAAAGAGTTAATATTTCCCATAGCTTTTAATCTCCTTATTTTCAGAATCTTCGAAATGTTTCGTTTATCTTATCCAGTGATTGTACATATTCTTTTGCGATGGTTTCATAATGGTCGACAAAACGCTCAGGCGAAGCTGCTGCGATTTCAGCCGGAAGATGGGCAGCCAGTCGCTTCAAAAGGCCTGATATGAAAGAGGCCTGAGCCTGCCTGTCAAGCGGGCCAAGAGTCTCTCTGATAATCCGGTTGGTATACCTTGATCGGCACTCGATCCTGAACTGCTCGGTAATACAGTCCAGTATGAATTTCATGCCGCCGTGGATGGCATCGCAGGCCTCGTTCGTGGCAGCTGTAATGCCGCCCTTATCGGCAAAAGTCCTTTCGACTAAAGCTACCGCATCATCTCTTAGCCTGTTTAAATCCACTGATTCCGATACTGAATGCATATGCCTTTGAAGGTGTAGATAGTACCTGCTGACAACATCGTAGAACTGTTCGTTTGATCCGACCGTCAGTGAATCGAGCATATAAGTAGCCCGTGCCGTATCAATTGGAACACCTATATTTTTTGTAAGAGCGGCACTGTCGATCCGGGACACTATCGAATCGATAAGTGCCTGTTCTTTATCGTCTTCAGGCAAATCACCAGCAGGTTTTGGTCGGGTGATTCTGGCAGGTTCCATCCAGATATCCTTGCCCTGTGCGGCATTATAGAGCAGCCCGATATCTTCGCTGTCACCATTGCCAGCGAACTGGGTCAGTTTGACGCATTCGAGTGTGGGCAGAACAGGAAACCCTATCCTGGTCTTCCTTGTTCCGGCAGGCAGTGACCGCAGAAGTTGAATGAGCTGTCTACCGAACTCTTTCGGGTATTTTTTATTTCGGACGTGGAATTGCAAATATGCCAAAAGAAGTCTCTTTGCATTTTTACTGTCACCAGCATGAAAATAACGCTCCAAAACAATCCAGAAACGCTTATCATTATCCATGGCAAGAAGGCCTGCCGCAGACAAGACAGGATTATCGGCAAGATTTTGCAAACCGTTTATTCCAAAAAATCCTTCCTGCAGGGAGGATGTAACTATGTTCTCGTCGGTAAAGACGGCCTGTACGATATCAAAGATATTGCTGACGGCAGTCATCTTCAGTCTGTCTTTGGCATTGATGACGGCAGCCTCTACCTCCTGTCTTTCAATCGGTGACAGAACAGCTAAAGACCTGTCTTTATCGAGCGAAGGATAGATAAAATGAGTGATGAATTTATCTTCAAATGCAGATGAAATCTTGGCTGCCATTGCCTTCACTGCTGCGATATCGCCATCACAGGATGCGATGTGTCCGGTCGAGACAATATCATCGGCCATACCGATATTCAAAGCCGCCGACAGCATCGCCAATACTACCGGGACATCCGCCGAAAAGCCTGTAACCTTGGCACCCAGATCAGAAACAGAGACGCCGCCAGGATTGACTACCGATATATCAAAACTTTTTTTATCCAAGCCAAGTAATTCCTGGATTTTATCAACAATCGGAATTAGTACATCACTGATATGTTCAACCGTTGATTTCTCGAAGGCAACAGGGCCTGTAAAACTGATGCGTTCGTTATCGGCATATTCTTTTATATGCGCAACGACAGATGAGATAACGGCTCTGGCGTTACTATCGCTGCCGAAAACCAGAACCGTCCTGGACCGTCCTGTTGATTCTGCCGCTGTACTCATTTGGTGTCCATTGTTTTGTTTATCGTTATTTTCATACTTCCGCTTTCAATGCTCGGATATATCCGGATAACAACATCGCCGTGGAAAAGGCTGAGTTGCTTTACAGGCTTAGGCCAGCTGCCCGTTGTATCAGCTGCCAGGTCGAAAGGCCTGCCCGGATACGCCCTTGCCCAGACCAGATCCTGCTCGGTAAGCTTCCCTTGCCAGATAGTATTACCTGAAGCGAATGAGATTTTATAAAAACCTGCCGTTATCCTTTCGATTGTCTTTGAGCCGGGGACATCGTCAAACGTAACCGATTTAAATGGTTCGTTGTTGCGAAATATAACAACCTCGACAGCTTCAAGCATCTGACTTAATTCTTCTATCTCGGCGACAAGCTGGTCGTACTCCTCTTGCCACTTTGGATTCGATTTGATAATATTCAAGGCTTTCATTTTTTCTTCGCTGCCGCCCTCGAAGGTGTCGGTTGCCAGTTCGACTATCAGTTCCTTTGCAAGCTCGTCTCTGAACTGCTCATCCGGTACTCCGGTTTCAACGTGTTCATGTACGGTATCCATAAATCGCTGAAATTGAGCAAAGCCCTGTTCATAACCCGGCTTTGTCCCCAGCGATTCTATCTGCTCGAAGGCGTCTTTGAGAGATTGTCCGGTATCTTCCTGCTGGAGCCCCTTTGCTATGATTGATATAAAGTACAGTTCATTACTCATTTGCAGACTCCGTTTCTTCTTCGGGTACTACCGGTCTTTAAGGCCTGCTCTACACGGCCGAGGATGCCAGTATCTTCGGCAGCCCTTACGAACACAGGATGGCCGGCCAGGGTCTGTGCGGTATTAAACCACAGATCGGGGATCGGATAATCTCCGCTCTTACCCGATTGAGTAAGCCAGCTACTGCCGGCAAACCTGGAAAAAGTTGCCCTGTTTATCTGGAAACTGTCGGCTGTCTTTGCCGCCTCATATTTGCCCCAGGCCAGGCAGTCAAATATCTCGCAGATCAACTGCCTCAGTTTCTGTTTGCCCAACTTTTGTATGGCATCCCGCTGAAGATATATATTGTCGGCCTTTTCCCGGGCAACTACATCGGCAAGACCTTTGACGGTAATTTCCTGCTCTATGTGACTCTCAAAATCAGCCGGTTTCGCTGCGATTGTGTTTTCTTCTATATCGCCAAGAGAAAAGATTCTTCTTTTTCTTGTGAGGTCATCCACTATTGCCTGTACTCTTTGGCGCTCACCGGCTCTGGCAGGGTCGACATCGGGTATATTATCAGCCAGCCACCTGCCTCTTTGGCGACCGTGCAAATCTGTCGGTAGAAAAATCTCAATAGAGTGGCCATCAACTTGCCAGAGGTAACGTGTTGTAAATTTTCTGTTCCTTCGGCTACATTCCTGGCAGGACAATCTGAAATGTCGAACTATCAGATTTTGCAGTAATCCGGCCATCTGTCTTTCCCTGTCATCATCACGGCCGTAAAATTGATTGTCTCCTACTGTATTTGTGACCTGTTTTATAAAGGCCTCGTAGTAACAGCGGCAGTTGGGGCCTTGTGATTTCAGTTTGGAAGCTTTTTCGTTAGAGCGGGGAAGATTGCTGAACTTGCTGATAGTCAGATCATAAGCCTTTTCAAGTATATCGGCCTCTGCGTTACACCATCGGCGGGCGGGGCTGCTCTGGCGAAGTTTATCTATGAACTCGGCCAGGCGCAACGGCTGACGGCTGTGATAATAGAATAAACTGCGGTTATTGTGCAGTTCCTGCAGGGCTTTTTCGTCACTATCGCGGGCGATAAGTTCTGCTAGCCTTAACAGGGTAAAATGTTTATAGATATCAGGTTTTTCCGTTATCATAATTTAAGACCGCAACAAAAATTATATAACTTCTGTACACGGCTTATGATAACGCAGAAAACCGCATAATGCAACGATTCTCTGAGACCATTTAATTACTGCATTAAGTGAACGCAGAACCCTTTCTTATACCTTGGACCCGCATTCCGGACAATAGCTGCCTTTGCCAATAAGCCGATGATCGCAGACAGGACATCTCCTTAAAAAACCGGCTGCACCGGAGCCTGATCTACCGGGACCGACCAGCAATATCAAGAGTGCAATGATAATTGTCATCGCCGTGCCTGTAAGATAGTTTTCCCTGATGGTCTGTGCGAACTGACAGACGCCCTTATCCGATAGCCAGTTGGCCACAATAGCAACATTGGCCGTCAGAAAGATAATCCCGACCAGAGACAGCAGGATAAGTTTTCTCAATCCGAGAGTCATAATTTAGTCTCCAAAAAACAACATTTTTTTATACTCATTCATCAGACAAAAATATAGCGCCTGAACCCAAAAGCGCAAGTGTAATGTCAAAAAAATTTTAATGAACGGCCTAACCGCTTTTATAAAAAACAGTTACGAAAACACTTTTTCATTTAATGCCCAATTGGCCGCCTGTTTTTTTTGGCTTTTGAAGCAGGGAAACTGCTTGCAGGCCGTATCTATCTGGTTTATAATTCAGGCTTTAGCAGTTTTGCAGATCAAAGGACATGGAGGTCTGAGCTGCCTACAAAAAGTTGGGGCAGCGGGTCTTCAGAACATAGAAGGTAGATACGTAGATGGAAAATATCTGCTTTAACCTTTTTGGAGATAAAAGATGGACCAGGATCGGCGTATTTATGTTTATGACATATCGTCGATACCTGACTGTACTCACCACAGCTTAATTACATTATGCGGGGGAAATGTCCGCGAGCATATCTTCAGGGCAACCGAACACCTGCTTCGGATGATCGCCAATTTTCAGCAGGATCAAATTGCCATGGCTATCCGGTTTATCTTCGATCCGCGGACCGACAAGGGAATTCAGCAGAGACTGAAGCTTCAGCTGGCTGTCAAAATAGGTGACGATGTATCAGAAAATACTGTCAGACAGCTTATCGACTCCGGCCCGCTGGCAGAGTTCTACGAAATCAAGCCTGCCGGAAAGCCTCAGAAGGATTATCCTCTGAGTTGTGAGTATCCGTCTGTCTGTGAAGTGATTCGCCATGAAGAAAAAGTAAAGCCGCTTGTCCCCAAGGAGCAGAACCCCGGAAGGATACCGAGTCTTTATTATTCACTACATTCCTTCGAGGCAAAGGCCGACAATGACTACCTTATGCTCGATGCATTGCTCTCTAAGATGAACAATCCCTGCACCGTGGAGATGCTTGTCTGTCCTGTCAATCAGGCCGATGATTTGGAGGCCCAGTATAAATATATAACTCGCCTAAGAAGTGTCAACGAATATACTGACGAATCGTATAACAGCTTTCAAGCCGACAGTTTTTTCAAAGACGACAATGAAGAACAGCAGGTAATGTCACTGCCTATCGAAAGAAAACGAGACCCGATGGCCGATGACATTGCGCAGGAACACCAGGAGTTTCACAAGAAGCTCCGTCAGCCGCAGCTTCTTTTCAATGTAAAGACCTTTGCCGAAAATCAGGAAAATGCCCTAATGCTCGCCTCGGCGATAGCCGAGTCCGGCTTTGCCGGCGGCAAGTACAGTATTGTTTCATATAATGGAAATAGCTCTGCTGAAATAAAAAAATGGCAGCAAAAGTCTTTCCGGGACAGCTGCCAATTGAATATTTCTCTTCATGCAATGCAGCCGGGCATCTGGGATGCCAAACTTCCGGTGGGCTACAAAAGAATGGCGAGACTGTGTCGTATGGCCGGCGTGGATGAATTGAAAGGAATCATACGTCTTCCGGTAGGAGGTCACGGCTCACCTCGGTGCATCAGGAAAAAGACAGACCCGCAGAGTATTAATCGAGACAGTATTAGGATCGGTGATGATCTGGAGTCCGGTGATACCGGTAAACATATTGTCGATGACTCTACGGATTTATCCGGTCTCTTTAATCACAGCAAACCGTCCAATATTGAATCACGTCTTCCACTGACAACTCTGACAAAACACATGTTCGTTGCCGGTGTGCCCGGAAGCGGCAAAACTACCGCCGTTTATAATATACTTGTCCAGCTTTTCAGGGCAGGCAAGCCTTTTTTGGTAATTGAGCCGGCAAAGACCGAATACCGTGTATTAAAGACCCTTCAGAACCATCCGGACAAATCCGTAAGACAGATGGCAAGACAGCTTAGGATTTACAGCCCCGGCAACGATATGATATCGCCTTTCCGGTTCAATCCGCTTTTCTTTCCAGAAGGCGTTACATTCGATGAGCACATCGGTCAGATACTTTCCTGTTTCGAGGCGGCAATGCCGATGGGCGGGCCGCTGCAGGCCTTGATTGCAGAAGCGGTAGAGGAAGTATACAGATACCGCGGCGAGGGAGATTTCCCGCAGATGACCGATCTGGTTGAGGCTGCAGCAAGGATAATGGAAACCAAAAAATACGAGGGAGAGATAAGATCGAACCTTCAGGCCGCTATCGAAGTAAGGCTCGGCATGCTTACACGCAGGGCCATGGGACGAATCTTCCAGTGTGAGACCTGTATCCCTTCCGTAAAAGAGCTGCTTGAATACCCGACAATTATCGAGATGGATTATTTGTCGCAGGACCATGCATGCCTGCTGACGTTGTTTCTGCTGTCTGCAATTAGAGAATATATAAAAATAGATCCTAACCGCCGTAGCAATGGCCTGCATCACGTAACAGTTGTTGAAGAAGCACATAATATCGTAGGCAGGACAGGCTCAGCCAAGGCATCGGAAGAAATAGCCGATCCGAAGGCGTTTGCGGCACAATATATTTCGCGGATGCTGGCTGAACTGCGGGCACTCGGTGAAGGGATTATTATTGCCGACCAATTGCCCTCTGCGGTAGCTCCTGAGGTCGTAAAGAATACAGGTACTAAATTGGCACACCGTCTGGTAAGTAACCAAGACAGGGAAGACCTTGGCGGTGCCATGCTTTTAGGCGGAACTGAAATCGAAGAGATCGCCAGACTAAAACCTGGTGAAGCATATTTTTATACCGAAGGCCTGCACCTGCCTCGCCGTGTTCGCTGCCTTAATGCCAATGCATACCTGAAACTCACCGACTTTATAGATGGTGCCTCCATTACTTCAATTATCTCACAGGAAGACTGGTTTGCCGAGAACCAAAAAAACAGGGCCCATGCCTTCCGAAAAAATCTTTCACTGCTGCTGGATAAGGCTCTCGATGCCGCTGTAAAGCAGGAATCTGATCTGGCAAATCTGCAAAACCGGTATGAAAAAATCGCAGAGGATAAGGAATACCAAGAAGACGGGATTTTTAAGAAAAATGCCGGCCTGTTCGGTGAGGATTTAAGCTACCATCGGAATCTTGCCAATGACACGCTTGATTCTTTTGAGGCGCGTTTTGAAGCGTTTGCCGCCTTTAGCAGAAATAACGGGGACGGTTTGACAAAGACAGCGGAGCTGATTTTTAATCGCTGGGAAAAGCAGGTCAGATCTCGCCTTATCGAAATATCGAAAGGTTTTTATATAATCGAATCCAACCTTTCAAAGCTTTAATTACCAGGAGATGATAAAAATGGATAAAAATGATATGCCTTCGGAAGTCAGGGAAGCCTGGAAAATACTGGCGGAGATAAGTGACATGCTCGCTGCGGTGAGTCAATGGGCCGACAGCCAGGCCGATGAAAAAATCATGCAGCTTCATAACAACTGGCAGACACTATGCTCGCAGACCGAGACTGCAAGATCGATGGAATTCTACAACAGTAGCCAGAATATTCTCAAGGAATGCGAACTATTCCGAACGGATATTATCAACAGCGCCAGGACATTTGCCGAGAAGGTCCAGAGCCGTGGACCGGTTATTTCTGAACTGGCCGGCGACAATAAGGAAACAAAGGCACTGACCGAGGAACTGCTCAAACTGTGGAATGAAGCCGAACTGCCCAGGCTTGTGTTTCTTTATGAAAAGACGGCGGAACTGGAATCTAGAATTGTGGATATGATCGAATTTGCTATGGAACCGGTAGAGGCAGCCGGATAGGAGATTATTTTATGAGTATAAGACCTGAAAGCAGAGGCAAACTCAAGGAAGGCATCGACAAACGCAAGCACGCTCTTGACGACCGCTCCAGGCACATGGCGGCAGTTGTTAAAGAGAAAAAAACAATAGCCGACACATCCCGCAAACTACGCTTTGCAACCAGGGAAGGTGCCGAGGAAATCAAGCGTGCACTTAAGAATGCCGCCGCCCAGACTCACCGTGAATTTGAAAAGCAGAATAAAGACCTTGAGAAAAAACATAACGACTGCAAAAAAGCTGAAACTGATCTTGCCGGGCGGACAAAGGCCGCTGAGAAAAATGCCCTTGAAGCGAAAAAAGCTGTCAGCCGGATAAAAGAGACTGCATCTGCCAGAGAACCTGTTGCCAGGGCGGAAAAAGCATCCAGAGGCGATGCCCGTTTTACCAAAGATCATCGCAGCAGGCAGCAACGAGACAGAGAGAGGAGCGGCAGAACTCGTGACAAGCAGAAGCAGCAGCTGATTAATGCCAGATTGCGCTGGTAGTAAGGATGGAATGGAATGTTATTTCTGAAAAAGCGAGTTTATCATGGCTAAATATAACTCGGAAAGTCGAGACAGAATCAGGCACAAAGTGACAGATCTTGGCCGCAGGGCCGATGACCTTGTCAGGCACATGACCTATACGGTAAAGGATGCCTCATTTATAGCCGATGCCGCAAAAAAAATGAGGTCTCCTGCCACTACCGAGGGAGCAAAAGAAATCACCCGGTATTTCAAACAGGCTAAAAAAGCAGTCGAAGGAAAGGCTCATCAGCAAAGAAATGGTCTTGAGGGCGTAGTAAGTAAAGAGAACAAGACTATTAATGAACTTCGTGACAGAACGAAAGATTCTCTGAATAATTACAGACAGATGATGAAGGTTTCAGGTGGTATAAAAGAAACACCCGCTGCACGGGACAAGATAAAACATGCTGGAGTCGCCGCCAGAAACGATGCCGGTTTTACAGATACTCTTTACAAAAAGAGCATTAAAAATCATGAGCACAGGAATAAAAAAGCAAAAGAAGGTGCCGCTGAACTTAAAAAGTTATTGCTGTCAATCGCTCCAAATGATTCATACTGGTCAATCCATAGAAAGCATGAAGTGGAAAAAGCTGTGGATGCCGTCAAAGGCAGCGGCAATAAAGATGCCCAGGGACTCGAAGGAGAGGTAATAGTTTCAGATGAATACGAACGAAGCCATGATTTCTGCAAGCCGGCAAAAGACAGGTTTGAGGCTTTTCAGTCTGAAATTGACCGTTTAAAACAAAGACCTGCACCGAATCCAAAACCGCCTGTTACAGATCATGATTATGGAGCCAAATACCCCAATCCCCACGATGAAAGGTATAAGTGACTTTATGGCCAGGCAGCTGAACTTAAAAGGTACTGAAAAAGAGATCGATGCCATCATGCAGCGTCTTGCGGCAACAGGCGATACAGTTATTCCACATAACGAAGGCCAAAGGCTCAAAGGCCGTCTGGAACAGATAAGAAATACGCTCAATCAGTGTTTAAGAACCGGATTCCATAACCTGAATGTTTTAAGAACTGACTCATCAGCTGGTCTGCGTAACAGCCGGCAAATCGCAGGTGATGAAGCAGAAAAAATCAAAAGACTCATAGGCACCATCGATTCGGCTCTTCGCCTTTACAAAAAACCGGACAAGACTGATACGGCCATAACTGACCACTTCAATAATTTTGGACAGGATAATATGAACCAATCTGAAGGCAAAGGCCATTTGCAGGTAACGTATCAGACAATAGCCTTACTGGATGCCGAAAGGTACGGGACAACAGGTGGCAATGAATCTATCGAAAAATATCCAAAGCCTGATCTTGGCCAACCCTCCGGGCAGCGAAACTGCGGTATTGCAGATAAGATCAGAATGGGTTTGCCGAATTTGGTACCTTGCAGAAGCAGTGATTACCAAATTGCGATTCCCCAATCATGCCGTGATTTTCATGGAGGAGATATTTGAGTAAGGATACGGAACAAATTGTTTTTGCCGGCAGCGGCCATGAGAATCCCTCACTTATGATGTGGTCTTCGACAGAGGGATACGATAAGCGCTGTATTATCTCAAAGTTCCATTACGACTACTCCATTTACGCCCTAGCTATCTCACCGGACGGTACAAAAATAGCCGCAGGCACCAAGCCGGGGCTTTTGCGAGCTTATCCCCTGGCAGATATTAATAATTCAGAAAATAACCCTGTTCTTTTCGATGTGTTTCACCAGGGTGGTATCGTCAGCCTGGCATTCTGTACCGATGATATTCTGGCATCAGGCGGTCTTGATGGGGTGATTAAGTTCTGGTCAATTTCCGAAAAATCACAGCTGGCCGAAATTCATGCCCATACAGGCGGTGTATTTGCCCTTTGCCGGATGGGTTCTTTGGTATTGGCAAGTATAGGCGGGGATAATGTGTTTCGTATTTGGGACATGGATACACTTAAGGCTGAATATCAAAGCAATTCATTTATACTGCCGAAAATCCGTGCCCTTACCTGCCTCGATTACAATTCTGCCAACGGTCTTTTAGTGCACCCGACCGGCAATGGTGAACTTCATATATACGATGCATACAATGATTTTACAAAACGTATCATCCGTACCCATGAAGGCAGTTTTTGCGCCTTGGCATGTGGCAGTGAACTTATAGCGACAGCCGGGCAGGATGATGCGATGATCAGACTGTGGCCTCTTTCAATGGATGAGCCTGTTGTAGAAGCTTCTGCCGCTCTGGGTGTTATTGCCGTCTGCTGGTTGGGAACAGATGGCCTGATGACAGTTTATAATGACGGCAGCGGCCAGATATGGAAAATTGACGGCAAACTCCTGCCCGGACACAAGTTCAACGGCTTTGACCTGCGATGTGCTATAGGCCAACCCGTAAATCTGGTATCCATGAGCCGGCAAAAAAATAGCAGGCAGTGGCGTGACAGCAAAATCCTGCAGGCAAAAGAAATAATCGCAGAGCCGGCAAATTACAAGCAGATAGTACATATTACTGACGAACTCTGCAATCGTGGATTTTCTGTTGAGGCGGCATTACTGATTGCAGATGCGGCAAAGGAGCAAAACAGCCCTTTGCAGGAACTCCAAACAAGGCTGGCACTGACAGAAGGGTTAAGCAAAAGCAGAATCGCTCTGCCCTCATTATATGCCCTTGCCAAGTTGCTGCAAAAGCTAAAAGAGCCTGAACTTGCAAAACAATACTTTGAAACGATTCTGAAAATAGAAGAAAACTATCTTGACGTGAATATGCAGATTTGCAGTTTACAGTCAGATCCCTTTATGTGCGTTAGCCCGCAATCCGGTGTAAGAGGCGACCTTATGAAAGAAGGCTCTTTTCTTCAGGAACTGCAAAAGTGTACCATTCTGGATAAGAAATTTACATGGCCGGTGATAATCAAGGTCGCAAAAACATTATTTTTTAATGAACACCTGAACAATGATGATGTGGCTGAATCGGTTTCGGCATCCGCCGAATCTGAAATATCGGAGCAGTCTTCAATCAGGCCGACAACAATCTCTCTGGTTACAAATAATGAAGTCAAAGATTCAGATTGGGTCTATGTACCATCGGCAGATAAGCAAATGCCGATAGCCTTTGGTCTTGAAATAGGCTCGACAACCAGAGGCTCAGAGTTAATCCCTTACGGTATCTTTGATACAAGGTTATTAGATATACCCAAGACTTTATCATCCGAAGAACATAATCAGCATATTAAAGCAACGTGGATAAGATTGCAGCGTTCTTCTGATGTGAAAAACTGGTTGAAAAATATTATTGAGATGTCGATAAAAAATATTAGTCTGCTGGCAGGCAGGAACCTGGTGCAAAATGATGATGAGTTTTGAGGTATAATGTATAAATGAGTAGAAGCGGTTCAATTCTTATATGCCAAAATTGCGGTGAGCTGCTGCAGAAAAATTGGGATAAATGCCCTGTCTGTCTTACACCGACATCCTCCGTATCGCTGACGTGTCCGAATTGCCTGGCCGCAATCAAAGAAAACTGGAAGATATGCCCTGATTGCAAAACAACTTTGCCCGGGTGGGAAACTCCACCGGCCCATGGAAAGGGCAAAGCACACAAATGTGCCAATCAAAACAACAACCGGATTTTTGTTACTATGGTAGATAATAAACCAATGGCTGCCGCTGGTTTTACTTTTGATTTGCCTATTACAAAGGGAGATGTCCTCGGTGATAGATACAGTATTATCCAGCATCTTGGGGCAGGCGGTTTTGGAGCAGTTTATCAGGTTGAAGACTTAGTGCTGAATGAACAGATAGCCTTGAAAGTAGTAGTTGCGGGCGAAGGCAAAGCTAAAAATGCTACGGAGCAAATTCTTCATGAGTTCAGACTGCGGGAGAAAATCAATGATATCACCCATATTGTCAAAGCTCAGGATCCTCGTCCTAGTGAATATAAGGGATTATCACTCGTTCTTCTTCCGATGGAATTGGCGGATGGCAGAAGCATGCGTCAATGGCTTTTTCAGAATCAGGATATTGAAAAACGGCAAAAACAAGGATTCGAACTGTTCAGGCAGGCCTGCATTGGTGTAAAAGCGATTCATGGTTCCGGTCTTGTTCATCTTGACATCAAACCAGAAAATATCCTACTTGTGAATGGAAAAGCCAAAATAGCGGATTTTGGTATCGGCAGATATGGAGCGTGTCAATTCTCGAAAAATCCGGATCAGTTACTACACCAGGGGATCGGAACACCCCAATATATGAGCCCAGAACAGTTTCAGGTTGCAAGGCAAAAAGACATAGGGCCAGCCAGTGATATTTATAGCTTGGGAATCGTTCTATTCGAAATTCTGGATGGTAATCTTCCATTCGATGGAACACCTATTGAACTTAGAGATAAACACTTGAATATGCTGCCGCCACAATTGCCTGAAAAACTCGACAGGTGGCGTGGTATTGTCCAACGATGTCTGGAAAAGAAGGTTGAAGATAGATATGATAACATCAAACAACTGATTAAGGACCTTGACGGGATAATACAGGGAACAGCTCTCAGTACAGATGTGTCATGTCCTCAGTGCGGACATATAAATGCTAACTCTGCTGCCAGAGAATGTACCAGATGCCGAACAAATCTGACTTCTCTGTTTCGTCTTTGTCCGGTCTGTGATAAATCGTTACGTCTCGATATAGAAATCTGTCCTGTTTGCGGTAAGGCCGTGGCCGCGTATTACCTGCTATTACATCGTAAAGAATGTATCGAAAAACTTAAAGATGAAGATCCCGTAGAGGCAATTGAGCTCCTGGAAACCGTCCTGCAGCAGGAAACTGAAGATTATCATGAGCGCGCAATACAGCTACTGAAAGGTTTACGAAAGAAACAATTACAGATTAATCCCCTGACCATCCAGGCTCGCAAAGCCGAATCCGAATGTCTGCCTGAGAAAGCCGTTGAAATATGGCATGAGATTCTCAGGATTATACCCAGACACCGGATAGCCCTTGAACAGATTCAAAAGCTTGAGTCGCTCATAAAAGATTTCCAAAGGCGTATGGAAAAGGCAACGGTATTAATGGATGAAGCAAATTTCGAAAATGCGGGCAAGCTTCTTCAAAGCTGCCTTGCACTTATTCCGACCCGCAAAGATGTAAAGGAAATACTTGAAGCCTGCCGCAGCAGGTCTCAGAAGTACAGAAATGCCTTCAGCAATGCTTCAACAACCATTAAAAACGAACTGATGCAGCAAGCGAATGAACAAATACAGATTGCATTATCCCAGGCACCTGAAAGCATAGAAGCACAATCTTTATCAGAGCAGATAAGGAAAACCTGGGCAGATAGTTTGCTCCGGGAGGCCTTGGCTAAAATCAATGCAGGAAAAAAGGAGAAAGCCGAATCGCTTCTTAAACAAGCGGAGCAACTTTGGCCAAAAATCGAGGGACTCTATGAGGCGAGAAAAATGCTTGAGGACAATCGTCCTACGCCCAGCGATAAATTTGTTTTTGGCAAAAAAACAATCTATTTTGCAATTGGCTTTGTTATTATATTAACAGGAATCGTCTTTTTTGAGATTGTCCCGTATTTTGGTGACAATCCAAGAAAGCAGGGAAATATTATAAAAGTCCCAAAAGTTACACAAAAACCTCTCCAAACTGAAAATAAAGATCCGAAGAAATCTCCATACCAAGACTCTAGATTAACCGAAACCGCTAAAAAGCTTCAAAATAGTGCAGATGCAGGTGATGCGAATGCCATGTTATCTCTTGGAAAATTATATGAGTTTGGCGATGGCGTTACACAAAATACTCCAAAAGCACTTGAGCTTTATTCTAAAGCTGCAGAAGCTGGAAACACTACAGCGATGAATTATATTGGCAGAATTTATTTGGAGGGGAGAGGAGTTGTTAAAAATATTCAGAAGTCCTTTGAGTGGTATCATAAAGCGGCAAAAGCTGGAAATCCTTTTGCCATGATCCATCTTGGTTGGACATACGAACAAGGACAGGATGTCAGCAGAGATTACCAGAAAGCTATAGAATGGTATCGTAAGGCCGCAGAAGCCGGAGAAAGTATTGCCATGCATACTCTCGGTGTAACATATAAGAATGGCAGAGGCGTTAGCATAGATTATCAAAAAGCTTTGGAGTGGTTCACCAAAGCGGCGGAAGCCGGTGAAAGTGCGGCAATGAGCGAACTTGGGATAATGTACTGGAATGGTCAGGGTGTCGATAAGAACCCATCGAAAGCTGTAGAATGGTTCCGGAAATCTGCAGATGCAGGCAATAGTACAATGATGGATGATCTTGGGCGTATCTATGAAGAAGGTGCAGAAGGAGTACCCAAAGATTATACAGAAGCTATAAAATGGTATCGTAAGGCAGCAGAGGCAGGGAATAAGGATGCCATGACCCGTCTCGGTAGCATATACTGTAATGGTAAGAGCGTAATCAAGGATTACCAGAAGGCGTTCGAGTGGTATAATAAAGCAGCATCGGCTGGTGAGGATGGAGCCATGCTTGTTCTTGGTTTGATGTACAGAAACGGTGAAGGGATTGCCATAGATTACCAAAAAGCGATGGAATGGTTCAGCAAATCAGCTGGATCAGGAAATAGTCTGGCAATGTATTGTCTGGGTTGCATGTATCAGCAAGGCCAAGGCATTAACAGCAATTATCATAAAGCACTTGAATGGTATCATAAATCAGCAGAAGTCGGAAATACCCTGGCCATTATGCATCTTGCCGCAATGTACGAGCAAGGTGAAGGAGTTGCAAAAGATTATCAGAAGGCAGTGGAGTGGTATCGCAAAGCTGCTAAGCTGGGAAGCATTAATGCTCAAGAAAAGCTTGATAAACTTGGCCAGAAGTGATGAGAACGCAGATAAAAACCAGGGTCTGTTCAGTTATTTATTGAAAGCCGGGCAGCTGCAAATCCCACCAACATTGAATCTTTTTCTTTGGAACTGATTTTTGTGTCCCTAAACCTTGCACATTTCTGAGCCAGCAAATTTAACGCTCGCTCAAATCGGCTGGACAGCTTCCAACCAGCTTGCCCGCCATACCTTGAATTAAAACTGCTGACATGTTCGATCAATCCAATTCTTGAAAGTTTAGCTCTGGCCCTTTGTAATATCCGTCGTGTTATGCTGTATTTATTTTCAATATAGACAAGATTGGGTACAATATTATCCGCCCACTTGAGTTCGAACAGAATACAAGCTGCTGCATGTTGCTGATTACGATTACCCGGAAAGAGTATCTCAACCAGGTCGGAGTAATCTGAGATTTCCTTGCGGTGATTGAAGCTGATTTTTGTATATTCGGCCATTTATTTTTTCACCCCAGCCTTTTTGTATAAAATAAAGGCTTCGACGCGGGACATCAGTGTCGAAGCCTTGTTAAAAAAAACAGGACATGTATATATAATTTTTGGTCTGCACCAAAAATCAGGCTATTGGGGGCTTTGAACACCCGTGAAGGCAGGTTGAATTGCCGGATTAGGCCGAGTCTGTCCATCTGAATATAGAATTGGGCTCTTTGACTCGGAGGGCAATTGTCTTTACAATGTTAATGTTAATGTCAATAATACATCTGCTTAAAAATGGTTAAACATACATATCAATATCAATTGTCATAACATTGATGCTATAGCTCTGCCAAGTATGTGGTTTCTGAGGTTGTCCGGTATTTGAAGGGTAAAAATATTAACGCAATAACTCGACAGTTGAATTTGGGTTGGATAGAGACTATACAACGGCAAAAGCTCGAGGAACGCTAGTAAGAACAAGGCCGTCTTTGAGATGGTTCCTAACTGCCAAGCCAACCCTTTATAGGATGCGCTATAAATTGCACAGTGCCTAGCAAAAACAAAATACTCTGTGATCTTGTTATTGTCTCATTTTGTTTAGTATATTGTTAATATATAAATTGTTGTTAGAGGGAGGATAATCGAGAATAGTTCCTACTGCTACAGTTTTTATTGCGATATTTATAATGTCTTCCTGTAAGTTCAATCTCTCAAAACTTTGACGTAAAGATATCACGAACTTAAGTGCAGATTGAGTTGCTTTCATATTAATTTCTTGTGCGAGCATTTCTTCTCCATCTACTGATTTGCCAAGAGGCCTTAAAATATTAGCCACCTTAGGGCGCCATGGTGAGTTCCAAGGAGATATTATAAATATACCTTTAGAACCATTTGCAATCGCATAAGCTTGGCCAATTAACTTAGCACCAATGATATCTATCTTATCATGACATATTTCCCGAATGAAGGTTGTAGGGATATCGGTTGCCATATTCACAACAACCTTACCCGGTTTTAATAAACCAGCATATTGTTGCACAAAAGATTCAATTTCGGAAGGGGGAACAACTAACAATATTACATCTGCATTTTTCAAAAGATATGGGATACTACATGCCATAGTGCCAAGTTTATTAGCTAATTGTTTCGCACGATAATCGAGCTTATCTGCAAGGAGTAATTTATAGCGACCAACTAGCTTTCTTGAAATAACTTTCCCAAGACGACCTATACCTAAAATACCAACAATGGTTTTAGACATATGCACTCCCATTTATGTAATCCCAAGTTGTTCAAGTGAAAGGCTACCAGGTTTTAACATGCCATCCATCGCTTTACAAAAGAACGATTTATCGAAAATTTCGATGTGCGGAATGACATTATATTTTTTATTTATTTTCTGCTTAATTTGATTGATGATACAATTTTGATCGGCACCATCAGTATTTAAAAAGATATGCAGTTTACCATTTATTACTCCAATGGCACAATAAAGGCCGGCACCAGAAGTTGAGAGAACAGTTTGTTCTAAGGTAAGTTTGGGGACATACTTATCATTCACGAAAATTATATCGTTCAAGCGGCCATAATGTTGAATTTGGCGAAATGGTAAGCCGCAAGGACATGTATCGTAATTGACCGAAACAATATCATTTGTCCTGTAACGAATGAGCGGCATTGCTTGCGAACAAAGCGACGTTATTATAAGTTCTCCTTTATTATTGTTTCTAACATGCTTTTTCTTGTGATCAATAACTTCAAAGTAAAAACGATTTTCTAACAAATGTTGCTTGCCGTAAGAACAAGGTAGAGAGAGAGCGTTGGTTTCTGTTGTTCCATAAGCTGTTAATATACGTACACCCCACATTTTAGCTATACCTTCTAATTTGGCAATAGAACATGTTTCACCTACATAAAGTAAAGTTTTGAGCCCTATACTTTTCGGGTTGATTCCAGTATCTTCTAGCATGTCATATAGACGTAATGCTCGTGATGGTGTACATATAAGAGCTGTAGGATGTAAGTGTGTCATCATTTTTAATATTCGGCTCCATGGGCACACTAGGCTAAGTGAACCAGTAGCAACTACTGTCGCCTTAATATTATGAAAAGCTTGTGTAAAGTCATGTGAAGCTAAAGAAAGTTCATAGGGAAGAGAGATGAAAACAACATCATTTGAATTAAAATGCTCCATTAAACTCAGTGTTACCCAAGCATTAGCTTGCTCCCAATCATCATAGGTCATGAAAGAAGAAGTTGGCAAACCAGTCGTTCCCGTGGATTCTCCATATCTAACTGTCTCGGCTAAAGGTACAGAAAGCATGCCAAATGGGTACATTTTTCTAAGATCATTTTTTGTAGTAAACGGTATTTTTTGAAAATCTTCCCAAGAGTTTAGCTTTTGATGAAATAAAGCTTGCTTAGAACTATAAAAAGGAGAATTCGCTAATGCATATTCAATTTGATCCTTAAGAGCATTTAGTGTTTTTGAGTGTATAGTATCTGGTGTACATTCTAAAAAGGTTTTCATGTCGCCAATATACTTCTTAGAAGTTGGCATAATTCTGGCGAGTTCAGACAATTTTTTTTTTAGCATTTTAATAATCCTTAAGACCCTACCCATTGTCCAGACCATTTTTCCCTTTTTTTAAGGTGTA
>CAZDVM010000025.1:0-44734 GCA_964508925.1 uncultured Pirellulales bacterium
AAAAGGTTGGTAACTCTCTAGTTGCATGTGGTACATAAAATGGGGTCAGAGCAGTCGTTGTCAACGCCAATAACAGCGATTTCTTCAGGTACTTTTGCCTTTATGATCTTACATGCCTGTATTACGCATTGGCCGGCAATGTCGTTTGCTGCCATAATACCTACAGGTTTAGTGAGAGTCTTAAGCCATGCTGCAATTTCCAAAACTTCGTCATAGCGGGTTTTTTCCCGATTTTTCAAGGAATGTGTGAGTACATGTACACAGTGGTCGAAGCGTTTCAAATGTTCACGAAAACCTTGTAGCCGCCTTTCTGAGAAGTAAGCTTTATGGGAGCCATAGAAGGCGAAATTGTTTATACCGGTTTGCAAGAGATGTATGGCAGCCATCTGTCCTATATCCATACCATCTACAGATATCGAGCATATTTTATGGGCGGAGGCATCCTCTGCTCTATCTACAACAAGAACAATTGGCGAATTGAGCTTGAGAGCTTTGTTAATTATCTTACGGTTCGAGGCATTGGCTATGATGCCATCTGCCTTTATCTTATCTAAATCTGAAATGGACTTTGAAAAAAGGTTTGATTCTCTATAAAAAACCCAATGGACATTTAGTGCAGCATATTTAGCTATTCCTCTTGTGATATCCCGTGCGTAAGCGGCTGAATCATCCAAACTGAGTATTACCTGCTTGATTTTTCGTTCTGCCAAGAGTTTATCCTCAAAAGTAATTTATTTACCGGCATGTCGCAAAAGATCCATAGATTGTCGTATAAAGGACTTCATTTTAACTTTTCGAATAATTATAATCAATGTTTTTGAAAGGAAAAAAATGAATCATACCAAACAGCCGATATTTGAACAGTTTTTTGATTTCGAAAACGATCCTGTAGAAGAAAAGAATTTGATTCATGAATCTGATCTTCAGGAAGAAATTGACCGATTCAGAAAAAAATGTGAAAACCACTCAGATAACCTTGTAGTCATGTCAAAGAAATACAGTTTATCTAAAGGGTTTTAAAGAGATTACTTAGTTTACACTTAAGTTCATTGGCGGAAAATATCATTTGATTGTTTAACGGCTAAATAAGGAATTGAGGTTTTATTATGACTAATGACTTTACCAGAAGAAGATTTTTAGAGATTAGTGGGATCACGGCTGTTGGATTAGCTGGCCTTGCGGGGTGCAATGAAGAAAGGGAAGTTGCGAGCGAAATTTGTGAGGGTTATGAGCCGAGCGGGAGGAATGTTGTTGTAATACTCTGTGATCAGCTTCGAAAAGACTTTTTAAATATTTACGGCTGTGATGCTGTGCCTACACCTAACCTGGATGAGCTTGCTGCCAATGGTACTGTATTCGATAATGCTATTACTTCTTCGCCGGTTTGTGCTCCTGCCAGGGCGGGGATGATGACGGGGAGGTATGTTTCTGATCATGGGGTCTGGACGAATGATGTACCTTTCCGGGATGGGCTGGAATATATTGCGGAGAATATGAATGAGCTGGGGTATGAAACCGGCGCATTCGGCAAGCTGCATCATTTTCCTGCTAAGGATGCTAAGGGCTTTAAAACTGCCAAACAGATGGAAGAGACAAGGCTTGGTAAGGATGATGATTACTATAAGTATTTGAAGGCAAGGCATCCTGAGATCAAAGATATATGGAACAATTACGACCGCAGGAAACTGGTCTTTAATTATTCATCAGAAGATTACTATGAATATTTTATAGCATCTGAGGCGATGAAGTTTATTGATAATTCTAAAAAGGCGGGTAAGCCGTTTTTTGCGTGGGTTTCTTTCCAAGGGCCTCATGATCCTTATGATCCGCCGCAGGATGTAAAAGGGGTTGTGGATACAAGTAAGCTGCCTGAGCCTATAGATTCGGACTTGGATTCAATGCCTGATGTGCAAAAGTACAGAGCGGCGATATTTCCTCCGCCGAGACCACTAAAATGGAATATGAAGGTGAGAAAAGCATATGGTGAGATGATACATTTTATCGATATGCAGATTGGCAGGATCGTAGAGGATTTGAAGGCCAAGGGACTTTATGAAAACACTACTTTTATTTTCTCAGCCGACCATGGTGACCTGATCGGAGATCATCATAATAATTATAAGGGGCCTTTCCCTTATGAGGCCCAGTTGGCCGTGCCGCTGGTAATTTCAAATCATCCTGATGTTAAAAAAAATGGACAGTCAAAAAGTCTGGTAGGTAATATCGATATTCCTTCGACCGTCCTTGATGTTGCAGGATCTGATCACAGGATGGGAGTGTCAATGTCTCTTATTGAGCAATCAAAAGAAAAACCTGAATATACTCGTTCAGTCAATTTTAGTGAGTTTTGTGATTCGTGTAAGATCGTTGAAGATAAAAAATTCAGATATGCTTACTTCCCATTTACCGGTCAGGCTCAGTTATTTGATAAGGTTAATGATCCCCAGGAGTTGAATGACCTGGCAGGTAAGGCTGAGTACAGGGACGTTGAGAGAAGTTTTCTTAAGGATATATTGGATTTTCAATTGATCGCTAAGGGGGTCAGGATTGAGGCTCATGATTTTGTACCTGCTCAGCAGGAAGGGTTGAAAGAAAAGTATCCTTTGTTTGAGAAGGATTTTGTGGCAGCATATCCATTGACTAAAAATAATATTGAGAGGTTGAAAAAGAAAGGGCTTGACTATCGGTACAATGAGTTTCTTGAGAAAAATAAATATAATATCAAAGCTGGATATCGAGAGAGTCAGGATTAAATTATCAGCGATCATGTTTTTGGAAGGGATCTATGAATGATACAGAATAAAAAGTTATTACTGGTATTTCTTTTTTGTTTATGCAGTTTGAATGCGGTTAATGGCGATCTTTATGTTTCGGTCAATGGTAGTGACTCGAATCCCGGGACAGAGGAAAAGCCTTTCAGGACTATAAGCAGGGCGCAAGAGAGAGTCAGGCAAAGTAATAGTGACATGTCTGAAGATATTATCGTGAATTTGAGAGAAGGAGATTATTATCTAGATGAAATGCTGATCTTCGACCAGAGAGATTCTGGTACTAATGGTCACAGTGTAATATACAAAGCCTATGAAGATGAGCAGGTGACGATTTCAGGTGGTAAGGTTATAACGGGTTGGCAAAAAAATGATGAGGGTCTTCTTGTCGCTGATTCAGAGGGTTTGCTGTTTCGTCAGTTGTATGTTAATGACCAAAAGGCAACCAGGGCCAGAACACCCAATAAAGGTAATTTTTTTCAGCTTACAGCCTGGGACTTTGATAATGAGAAAATTTTTGTCAGATACAATCTTATTCACCAGTATGAAGATTTTAAAGATGCTGAAATGGTCGTTCAGATGACCTGGGCGGAATCGGTACTAAGAATAAAAAAGAAGGAAGATCACGGCTTGAACTGGACAAAGGAATCTCATTTTTATTTCAAGGATGAAGATTCTAAGCTGATCTTTAACCGGGCTTACCCACAGGCCCAAGCGGGGCAGTATTTTCATTTTGAAAATTCCAAAGAATTTATAGATCAGCCCGGGGAATGGTATCTTGATACTGAAAAAGAGAAGATATTTCTTAAGCCGAGTCCGGGACAGAATGAAAATAATATAGAAATTGTTGCTCCTGTTCTTGAAACTATTTTAAAGGTTGAAGGCACTTTGGATGAGCCGGTCAAAAATATTAAATTCGAAGGGTTAACATTCAAGCACGGTAACTGGACAAGGCCATCGCTGCATGGCAACATGAATACCCAGGCAGGTCAATACCATACTTTTGACAAGACAGGAAGTTTCAGGATTTGGAATCATCCGCCTGCTGGGATATTTGTCGGAGCCGCTGAAAATATCGTTTTTGAGAAGAATGTTATAACATTCATGGGGTCAACGGGTATCGACCTTTATTATGGAACCAGGAACTGTAAGGTCAACGGCAATCTTGTCACTGACATTTCAGGTAACGGTATCAGTATTGCTAAGTTCTTTTATGATGAGCAGGAAGAGGAATTTATTCCTTATGATCCCGAAGACAAGAGGGATGTATGTACCAGTGACACGATAAGCAATAATGTAGTTAAAAATATCGGCACAGATTATTTCGGCTCATGTGCAATTGCAGCAGGTTATCCGGCTGAGGTGAAAATTGTCCACAATCATATAAGTGACGTTCCTTACACCGGCATTTCTCTGGGGTTCGGCTGGAGTCAGGCCCCGAATGCCATGCACGATAATTATGTGGCGTACAATGATATATCTGATGCAGCGAAGATTATGGTTGACGGTGCCGGTATATATACCTTGTCGATGCAGCCTGGAACCGTTATCGAATATAATAAAATATATAATATAGATCGTACTCGCTGGTCAGTAAGACCTGCACCGGTTGCAGGGATATATTGCGATCAAGGCAGCAGCGGTACTGAAGAGAATCCTTTCATCATAAGAAAAAATCATGTCGCTTACGGTATACATGAATTCTTCATGATGCACAGGGTCGGTCAGATTGTTTTCGATAACAATATTCATAATGTATCTCACGAAGGTGGTGAATATATCGAGAGAAATGTTGGGCCTGAGCCGGAATATAGATATCTTTTGAAGAAATAAAGCATGAAGGTTCAACAGAAGGAAGGATTATTTATATGATATCAAGACGCAATTTTTTGAAAAGGTCGGCTGGTGCCGGCGTTTCGGCGGCAATGGGAAGTGTTTTGCTGAACGGCTGTAATGAGGTAGCGGCAAAAAACAAGCGACCAAACATAATTTTCATTTACGCCGATGACTGGGGCTGGGGTGATTTGACCTGTCACGGCAATGATTGGTTGTCTACTCCTAATCTTGATCGTTTGGCATCAGAAGGTACGGATTTTTACCAATTTAGTGTTAATAATCCCGTATGTTCACCCAGCCGAACAGCCATCATGACAGGGCATTATCCAGCGAGATACTGTGTGCATCAACATTTTGCCAATATCAAGCATCATTTAAGAGCAGAAATGCCGGATTGGTTGGATCCTAAGGCACCGATGTTGCCTCGTATGCTTCAAGAGGTTGGTTATGTCACGGGCCACTTCGGCAAGTGGCACCTGACAAATGCACTAGTGCCTGACGCTCCTTTGCCTTCTTTATATGGGTATGATGAGCATGCTGTTTTCAATGGCCCGGGGACTCAGGTTCATGTAAACGATGTCTGTGACAGGGCAATAGATTTTATTGAGCGGCATCGCAATGAAACCTTTTTCGCCAATATCTGGGTGCACGAAACGCATACGCCGCATTTTCCCACCGAGGAATCGATGAATAAGTACTCTGATCTTGATGAAAGACGGCAGGTTTATGCAGCCGTTGTTGCAGATGGTGACAGACGTATCGGAAGGCTTCTTGATGCTGTTGATGAATTAGGACTGGCGGAAGATACGCTTGTGATATTTTCTTCTGATAATGGGCCCGAAGTGACGGGGGATACTGAAAGGTCTAAAAAGCTTAGTAGAGGCTATGGTACTTATTATTCAGTCGGTACAACCGGAGGACTCAGAGGACGCAAAAGGTCACTGTTTGAGGGCGGGGTCAGGACTCCTTTTATAGTTCGCTGGCCGGGGAAAGTGCCTTCGGGCAAAATAAATAAAAGTACAGTTCTGACAGCTGTTGACATATTGCCAACTCTTTGTGCAGCGGCAGGGGTTAAGCCTCCAAATGATTATACTCCGGATGGGGAAAATATGCTTGATGCCGTTATGGGCAAAGAGGTTACCAGGACGAAGCCGATTTTCTGGCAATGGCTGGGTAATCATGGCGGGGATAATTGGCCATGTGCTGGTGTTCGTTATGGTGCCTGGAAACTGCTTATGTCTGAGGATAAAAAACATGTGGAGCTTTACAATATACCAGAAGATAGATCGGAATCTAATGATGTGTCAGCCGATCATCCGGAGGTTGTTGAAAAGCTTTCGGGTATGATCGAAAAATGGAAATCTGAACTTTCGGCCAATCCATCACCGGATTGTTTTTCGAAAACGCGGGGAATATATTTTAAAAAATAAATTAATAAATTTAAGGAAAAAAATTATGACTCAAAAAATATTATATTTACTTTTAATAACGATTTGTATGGTTAATTGTTTTGGTGCTGATTTTTATGTAGCGACCGATGGGAGTGACTCTAATCCTGGAACAGAACAGGAGCCTTTCAGGACTATCACAAAAGCAAGACATGCTATGCGGAAAGTTATATCCGGGGGGCTTGATTCCGATAAGACAGTCTATATCAGGCAGGGGGTGTACAATATCTCTGAGCCAATCGAATTTACCTTAGCCGATAGCGGCACCGCTGATCACAGCATAACTTTTCGAGCATATCCCGACGAAAAAGTTGTAATTGACGGGGCAAAGAAAATACCAAACTGGAGGCTTGACAAAGAAAGAAACTGCCTCTATGCAGTAATACCTGAAATAAAATCGGGTAAATGGAATTTTAGGCAACTCTATAAAAATGGTGAATCAGTGCCTTTGACACGACTACCTGAGAAGGGATATTTTAGAAAGCAAAAGGCCGTTAATAATACCAATGCAATACAATTTTATAATGATGATCTCAATACTGAATATGATTACAGTCAGGCTGAACTTTTATTCATACATGACTGGTCGATATCAAGGTCACCGATCAAATCAGTGGATTTCGAAAGTCGTATAATTACCACCAAATATGATGCAGCATTTGATAAATGGTGGTTTAAACTGGGAAGATTTCCTCATCAGCCTTATGCGGTTGAGAATATTCTCAATTTTTCACAACCCGGACATTGGTCAATAGATTACGATAAAGGTATAATCAGGTATTTCCTTTTGCCCAAGGATCAGGGCAAAAAACATGAGTTCTATGCTCCGTTTGCTGAGCATTTTATAATTGTAAATGGTCAGCCGGAAAAGGACCTATACGTTCAGAATCTTCATTTTAAGGACATAGAGTTTCAGTTCTCCAACTGGGTGCCCGAAAATAATCATTTCCTTGAGGCACAGGCAAACTTTTATGTTTCTAAAAAGATCGATCAGATTCCTGTAAAAAATAAAAAAACTTCCAATGCTCAGGTATGGAAAAGGATTCCTGCAAGTATTGAATTTAATGCTACTAAAAATTGCAGCCTTGAAAGAGTCAAGCTTTCAAATATTTCTCAGGCGGGAGTTTCATTTGAAAGACAGTGTTATAATAATACTGTTAACTCCTGTCACTTTGTTGATATCGCAGGTAATGGAATTATGATCGGTGAAATTGAGAACAATCGTTTGATAGACGGCAAGGTATGGTGGAAAAAGTCACCTAAACAGGCCTCTGCTGATAATAAGATAACAAACAATCTTATTGAAAAATGCGGCCAGGTCTATTTTGGTGCTGTTGGAGTATGGATGGGGCTATCCAGCAACAATTTAGTGGCCCACAATCTTATTAGGGACCTTCCTTATTCAGGGGTATCCAGCGGGTGGCTTTGGTCGACTAAAAAATCGCCATGTAAAGGTAATATTGTCCAGTATAATCATGTTTACAATGTTTTAAAACTGCTGAATGACGGCGGTGCATTTTATTTCCTTGGTAGGCAGGATGGAGCACTTTGCAGGGGTAATTTGATACATAATATTTCTGAATGTGAATTTTCTCCTCATCCTCTGAATAATGCTTTTAGATGGGATCGTGGAGGTGCAGGTGTATTAGTCGAATACAACCTTGTTTACAATATCCAAAACCCATTGATGCAATTCAACCGCGAGTCAAGAAATAATTGGGTGCAGAATAATATCTTCGTTAAAAGGCCGGATCAGAAAACAGTTAATTACAGTGCCAATAAGACACAGGAAGAAAAAGACGCACTGATTAAGATGGCTAAAGATAATAACAGAATCAGCCAATCCGATCCTCAAAACACTGAATTCAAACAGTATCTGAATTATTACACCATCAAAACCGGCCCCGAAGTAGATGCACTTGCATGGCTTGGGCTTTTGGAAATGGAGAATTTTTGATTATGGGTAATACGCTTGATAGAAGGGCTTTTTTAAAGAAAACAACATTGGCCGGGCTTGCAGCATTTAGTGGCTCTTTAATGACGGGTTGTAATTCTGTCGAAAAAGCTCAGAAATATTCGTTTGGCAAAAGACCAAATATTGTGTTGGTAGTCACTGATGATCAGGGGATGGGCGATCTTAGCTGGACGGGTAATAAAATCCTTAAAACACCGAATCTTGACAGGTTTGCTCTTGAGAGTACAAGGCTGAATAATTTTATAGTGTCACCTCTTTGTGCACCGACACGTGCTTCACTTATGACCGGTCGATATAATTACAGGACGGGGATCTGGGATACCTGGATGGGCAGGATGTGCATGCACTCTGATGAAGTGACGGTTGCGGATGTTCTTAAAGACAACGGCTATGCTACAGGTATTTTTGGAAAATGGCACTTGGGTGACAGTATACCTATGAGGCCTCAGGATAGGGGGTTTGAAGATACATTGCAATGGGTGGATTCGATAGGTTCAAGGTTTGATCCTGAAATGGAACTTAATGGTAAGATCGAACGAATGGAAGGTTTTATTGATGATATCTGCACAGATGTAGCTATTGATTTTATTGAGAAAAATGCGGATAGGCCTTTCTTTGCTTATGTGCCTTTCTTTATGCCACATGATCATAAAAAGCCTCAGGTGCCTCAAAAGTATATAGACATGTATGAAGATGCTGTAGGCTTGAAGCAGGGCGATAAAGAGGTTTATGCGATGGTTTCGAATCTGGATGAAAATTTCGGGCGCCTTATGAGAAAGCTTAAGCAGCTTAATATCGAGGAAGATACGCTGGTTATTTTCATATCGGATAATGGCCCGCTGATAAATTCTCCTGATCTTGAGAGCATGCCTGAGATACTTGCCTGCGGGACTCATGATTATGGTTATCGTTATAATGCGGGGCTCAGAGGTGGTAAAACCAACGTATACGAAGGTGGAATCAAGGTGCCTTGTTTCATGCGATGGCCTAAAAAGTTTAAGGCGAATAGAGATTTGTCTTCTATGGCCGCCCATATTGATATTATGCCTACATTGCTTAGTTTTGCAGGTGTAAAAAAATGGCAAGGTCCAGAGGTAGACGGAATTGATTTAAGCCGAATGCTTCTAAGCAACAGTTCAATACCTGACAGGTCTATTTTTATACAATCTGATAGGGTGGAAAAGCCCAGGCCATGGCATAACGCTTGTGTCAGAGAAAAAAAATGGAAGCTGATTGATGACCGTGAACTTTATGACCTTGAAAATGACCCGGCTGAGACAGAAAATCTTTATGATAAACACTCTGAAGTGGTTAAAAGATTAAAAAAACAATATGACAAATGGTATGCAGACGTGACAAAAGGTGATCCATTCGTTCCGGGTCTGACTGTCATTGGTTCGCCTAAGCAGAAGCAGGTTAGATTCAGCATTTATCATCATCATTCGGTCGGCTTTCCCCTAAAGGTCATAGATAAGGGACCTTATCGGATAACTGTTAAGGGAATTCAGAAAGACTTGTTTAATGAAAATTCTAAAATGGAGCTTAAATTTAAAAATAAAAAATTCGTTTCTACAGATATCGATACAGAAGAACAAATAACATTTAATAATGTGATACTGCCGATCGGCAGTTATAACTTTGATATACATATGCTTGGCTATAAAAAAATGTCAAAAATGTATTACGGCAATGAGGATTTTGGTTATCGTAGGATACAAATCGAATTATTAGAGTAAAAAAAGGATAATTGATGAAAAATACGGACATTATTGAAACGGCAGACGAAAATTTTAATGAACAAAAGTTGCCTTTTCGAACAAAAGTTGAATACGGTCTGGGAGCTTTTGCGGATGCGATGATGGCCAATATTATCTGGACGCTTGCGTTGCCAATTTATAACGAAGGTCTTGGAGTAAGTGCGGCGCTGCTGGGACTTGCTTCTGCGATACCGAGAATATTCGATGCCTTCAGTGATCCCCTGATGGGACATATTTCCGACAACACCCGCAGCAGGTGGGGAAGAAGAAAACCTTATATTTTTATCGGTGCGGTATTGACAGGAATAATGTGTGCAGTTGTGTGGATGCCTCCGAGAGTTTTGAGCAGCAACGGACTTTTCCTGTATTTCCTTATTGCGTCAATTCTGTACTTTCTTTTTTATACAGTTTTTATAATACCGTTTCAGGCGCTGGGTTTTGAGATAGCAACTACATACAACCAGCGTACGCGTCTGATGGCTTATCGGGGTTTCTTTGCAAGTCTTGGCTCGGCGTTATTGCTTCCATGGGCTTACAAATTTTGTATTATTATAGGGAAAGATTTTCTAGGCAAAGATGAGGTTGTAGGGGCGAGATATGTCGGTATCATATTCGGTTTGATAATGATCTGCTTTGGCATAGTCCCGGCGTTGTTGTGCAAGGAAAAGACCACTGTCCAGAGTCAGGCAAAAATGAAAATTACAGATGCCCTCAAGAATACTTTTTCCAACAAGCCGTTTCTAATAATTGCCTCCATAACCTTTACTTTCATTCTTGGTGTTTTTCTTGCTTTTCCTTTACAGTTTCATATTAATCTGACCTATGTGTGCAAAGGAGATAAGGCTCAGACATCTACTCTGATAGGTTTGCTGAATACGACGATAGCGGTGGTTGGGATCGCCTCTGTTCCCCTGATATCTTTTGTGGGGACAAGGTTGGGTAAGAAGAAAACTCTGCTTGCAGGTGCGATGCTGGTGCTTTTGGCGTTTTTGTCGAGTTGGTTTTTGTTTACTCCTCGCATGCCATATCTCCAGATAGTTTTCGGGCTGCTGGTTTCGCCGGGGCTGTCAATTATGTGGATAATGCTTCCGGCGGTCGTTGCCGATGCCTGTGATGTAGATGAGCTTAATACAGGCTTGAGAAGAGAGGGTATGTACGGGGCGGTGTTTACCTTTTCACTTAAGGTAGGGCTTGCGATCGTATTGTTGATCAGCGGCCTTGCGGTTGACTGGGCAGGGTACGACCCGGGTATTGATATTCAGCCGGAATCAGTTGTCACCAATCTTAGAATCGCGTTTGCTTTAGTACCTGCTTGTGTGGCAGTGTTGAGTATTATATTTATCTCAATGTATCCTTTAACCGCTGAAAGGATGCAGGAAGTAAAGCAATTGCTTGAGAAAAAAAGGCATGAAGATGGATCAGGAAAAGTGAGATAAGATGATAAAAAATGGTGGATAAACAATAGATTTTCTGAAAATTAATTTAAAAATATTTTTAAAAGGGATTTTTAAATGAAAAAAAAGATTTTGATCATTTTGATAACAACCTTAGTTTCAAATGGATTTGCATACAATATTTTTGTCTCCCAGGAAGGCAGTGACGATAACAATGGCAGCAAAGGCAAACCCTTGGCAACTGTTGCCGGGGCGATCGAAGCTTTAGCTGAAAGGGGGATCAATGAAGATGTCAAAGTGATTATAGGCGATGGGGTTTACCGAATAGATGAACCTTTAGTTTTTAGATCAGATGTTTTCGCCAATAAAAAATATACTGTCACTTTCAAAGCCCAAGAAAACAGCAGACCCGTAATATCAGGAGGTAGAATCGTTACCGGCTGGGAAAAAGAGGAAGGTGATCTCTGGACAGCGCAAATTCCGGAAGTTAAGAATGGGAAGGTCTGGTTCAGGTCATTATACAAGGATGGACAAAGGCTTACCAGGAGCAGGGAACCCGATTATGATTACTTTAAAATAAAGGCAAAGCAAGACTTCAAACATATCCAGCTTAAACAAAAACCCGGCTTTGATTCTTTAAAGGGTCAGAATACAGAAATTTTCATGGTTGCCAACTGGAGTATCAACAGGGGGCTCATTGAAAAAATAAAGGGGAATACAGTTGTCACAAAAACGAACATGGGGCGTTCAGAACATCCCTGGACCAGTCCTCAGGTGGGTAGGAGTGTCTTTTTTGAGCATGCCCTGGAATTTGTCGATCAGCCCGGGGAGTGGTACCTGGATCAGAAAACTGGGAAAATATTTTACATGGCTGATGAAGGTGAAAACCCAAACCAGCATGAATTCGTTTATCCTGTTCTAAAACATCTGGTCATATTAGAGGGAACGCAGAAAGAGAAACTGAAAAATCTGCATTTTAAAAATCTGTCTTTCGAGCATTCAAGCTGGCAGCTGCCGGAAGAAGGTTACCTGGCCGTTCAGGCATGCTATTACGGTTATAAAGATGCTGAAATGGCTGGCGGATGCAGAGTTACATACCTTCAACCTGCAGCGGTAAAGTTAAAATATGTTAGGAATTCTTCTTTTTATGAATGTAATGTAAGCCGCACCAGTGCATCAGCAATTTCGATCGGTGCCGGTTGTGAAAATGTAGAGGTACAAGGTGGTAAGATATTTGATATCGGGGCAAACGGCATTCACATAGGGCATCATGATGAGCCTATCGATGGGCCGGATCAGGACTGGCTGGATAAAAGAGATGTGCCAAGGGATATAAAAGTTCTGAATAATTATATTCATCATTGCGGCCAGATCAACTGGGGTGCAGTAGGGGTGTTTACAGCTTTTACAGAAAATACCGTTATTAGCCACAATCTCATTACTGACCTGCCCTATACAGGAATTATGGTCGGTTTCAAATGGTCATCTGTGGCTACATCTCACAAAAAAAGTAAGGTGACTTTCAACAGGGTCAATACTGTAATGACAAGGCTGGCTGACGGTGGCGGCATATACACTCTCGGTTATCAGCCCGGAACAGAAATTTTAAACAATTTAGTCTATGACGTTCAGAGATGGGAGCATGCAACTCCTCTTTTGCATGCCTGGGCAAACAATGCATTCTTTTTCGATGCCGGCAGCAAGGGAATAACGGTCAAAAATAATATTTCATTTGATCTGCCATCCAAAACTCCGGTTCGGTATAATGAAAATCTGGATATCGGCGGAGTTGCAAATATGGCAGAAGGTATGGAATGGGAAAACAATTACTTCTTTACAGATGTTACAGATGCGGATTTTCCCTGGGATCTGGCAGCAAAGGCCGGATTAGAAGATGAGTACAAGAAAAAACTGATACCGAGGGATGCCGAACTTGATAAGGCTCCGAGCAGCGAAAGGCACTAGATTGATCGAAACTAAAGTATTATTTTTAAATTTAAGGGCATAAACATGAAAAGAAGGAACTTTCTTAAAATGATGGGACTGGCAGCGGCATCAAGTGTTCTGCCGGGGTGCAATAAAAAATATCTTTCCGCTAAACCAGGCAAAAAGCCGAATATCGTAGTAATACTGGCAGATGATCTAGGCTACGGCCATTTCGCAGGCAACATGGAGGATTACACCACCGATCAGCTGAACCAGCTCTATATAGAAAGAGATGTCGTAAACAAGGCCGAGCTTTACGATATCGACAAGGCCATGGCCGCCGCCAGAAAGAGCACCAGGTTCATGACCAAAATGGCCAAAGAAGGTGTCAGGATGTCAGATGCCTATGTCCCGCTTCCTTTATGTGCACCTTCAAGGGCAGCATTGATGACATCCCGCTATCCGCAGAGATTCGGCGCCTACTGTAATGAAGATGTCGGGCATAAGGTCGGCTTGCCCACCGATGAATATGCACTGCCACAGGCACTTAAAGACAATGGCTATACCAACGGCGTTATCGGCAAATGGCACCTGCAGCAGTTCGGAGGAGGTACCAACCCGGCACAGCATCCGTTAAAACGAGGCTTCGATTATTATTTCGGCTTCAACCATGCAACCAGCGTCTATTACAATCCGAATCATATCTACCGGAATTACGAAAAGGTGGAACTCGATAAATACACCACCGATGCATTCACCGAAGAGGCCCTGGAATTTATCGACAGAAACAAAGACAACCCGTTCTTTTTATACCTGGCATATAACGCCGTACACGGCCCGCTGGATAAACTCGCCCCGGAAAAGTATCTTTCAAGGTTCGATACCGGAAACGAACGAGTGGATAATTTCAACGCCTACGTCGCCGCCATGGATGACGGCATCGGGGCGGTAATGGATAAGCTCGAAGAACTCGGCATAGATGACAATACTATGGTCGTTTTCTTCAGTGATAACGGCCCGGCCGGTTACACGAAAGTTGTACTCCCTGCAGCAGGGCCATTAAGAGGCCAAAAGGGACACATCTGGCAGGGTGGGACGAAGGTCTCCATGGTTGCAAAATGGCCGGGTGTAATACCGGCTGGAAAAGTTTACAGGGGGTTGATAAGTTCGATGGATATCATGGCAACGGCTGTTGAAATATCCGATAGCACCATCCCTGATAATGTCAAGCTTGACGGTAGGAACTTCCTTCCTGCGATCCAGGGCAGAACAAAAAAGCCCGTCCATGAGATGCTCTTTTTTGCCGGCCAGCACTGTGACTTCTGGGGTATAAAGGGGCCGTTTGGAACATTGGGGCAAAACTGGAAAGAAGTTGATAACAGGGGCAATGCTCCTGTGGGCTGGGCTGTAAGGAAAGACAACCTCATGCTCAGGTACTGGGGCGAAAGCGAAAGTTACGAGCTTTACGATGTTGTAAAGGATCCTGATGAATCAGATAACATATACGGCCAAAAGTATGGAGACGAAGTCAAAGAGATGAAACAGGCCTACAAAAAATGGTTCAGCCAGATGAAAGAACCTGTAAATATGAACAAAGAGAAATGGTTACAACTCTTGCCGGATTATTAATTCAGTTAATTTTAATTAATCTGCCTGTTGCTTAGTCGGGCTCCGAGGCCAAGTGTTCACATATTTTGTCCAAAGCAACCAATCTGGATATTTTTGTTGAATCTTGCCATCACTTGGTTAGTACCGAAGTTTTTAATGATTCAATTCATTCAGAAAGCCTTATCATTGGGCACTTCGCCGTTTTTTGGGCCAGAAATGGAATGCGGATGAGAGGATTCGAAACTCTACTGTAATAAAAGGAACAATTATAAATTAATGTAAATAAGCAACTTATAAAAATAATAGAATTAAAACTCTGTAAAATAATTCTGTAAATTTAAAAAAGTTGAATTACTGCAATTATGTAAGAGTGTCGCAAGAGGATTTTCGACGGTTAATTTCCTAATATCCTTTTCTGTTAAAAATTCAAATGTTTTAAGTATATTTACGCATTGAACAATTTTAGCTGATGAACCCACCAGTTACTTTATGTAGATTATGGAGCAGTCCGTTTTTTTCTAGTTTCACATAATTATCCCAAACTTTATATTCTCCTTGAGGCATTCCAGCCAATGGGGATGAATCTGAAATCACAGCCATTTTTACAAAATCGGCTGCTTCAGCACCATTCTTTCTTTTACTGTCAAATATTTATTTTTACAAATCAGTACTCCTTAAGTAATTCTATTGTTTTTATACGAAAAATTTTTATATTAATATGTTTTGATTTTAGTCCATTTTTCGGTATGAGCTGGGATTTTTAATTTATAGAAGTTAAAAGGTTTATTTTTTTCTAAGTTGATTGATTTATCATTATCAACAAAAACAGTAACCTCCGCGCCAAAGTTAGTTTCATTGTATAGTTTTAAACTGACCGCTTTTTCTTTAAAAACGAATTCTTGTAGTTCTATATGATCGAATACTTTTACAATTTTTTGGACTGTATCAATGTATATGCCGGGGAGTTCAATAGCTGTCAGCATGGTGGTAACCTCAGGCCAACAGGATGCATAGAATATTTCTCCTATGGGTTCAAGCCAGTCACTTGTGTTTACTCTTTCATTCATCCACCCGGAGGGAAGCGGTTTAGTTTCCCCGGTCTCCGGGTTTACATAATTGATCGGCCGGTCTTTGCGTGATATATACTGGGGAAGAGATTTGGATATATCTTTCAATAGTTCTAGATAATCTTTTTTATTTGTTGCACGATAAAGCTTGAGCAGACTAAGCCCGGAATTAGTACAAATCCCTGGAGCACTGTGCTTGTTCTGGACATTTGCAAAAACTGTACCGAGTGTTTGCATATTAAGTTTCCCGAAAGTTGAGTCAGTCGTAAATTTAAAGTTATAGCTCATACACCATGAAGAGGCCTGATTGGCAGTATCGCATGCCATTTTCAGGAATTTTTTATTTTTTGTATATTCGTATATTTCGATCAGAGATTCAAGCAACGCAAAGCAGGATTCACTATCCGGGCTATTCAAAGCATCTGCCGGGCCGGAATTAGTGTAACCTTTACAAACGAATTTTTTATAAAGAGATTCGGCCATTTCTTTTGCGGTTTTTAAGTATTCTGTTTTTTGAAAATATCGGGCAGCATATACCAGCCCGGCAGGTATTGAAGCTGAACTTGTTGTTCCGCCGATTCCAATCTTTAATTCTTCGTAACTTATATATTGTCCAACCTGGTCAAATTTATCCCAGAATTTCAAAATCGAATCAGCACATTTTTTAATACTTTGTTCCCAATCAGATTTGACTTTTTTCGGGTTTTGATTGTTAAGTAAATTGAAAATCTTAATGGCTGTCAGCATCGTATCGCCTATGCGTCTGCTTAGAATCCAAGGGAAATCTGTTGAGTTATATTTGTGATAGTCAGATTTAAAATTTCCGTTTTTATCGTAAACTGGATAATAGAGGTCGTTTGGGCTTTTACATTTTAATAAGGCATGATCAATAGTTTTAAAGCATCTTTTGGCATTTTCAGTTGCATTTAATAGAGGTAAAGCGCTTTGTAAGCCGCCAACCCAACCTAATTGCCAGATGTCTGAGCTGGGGAATTCTTTGGTCAAAACTCCATAAAATTTATGTTCTGAATACCAGTTATCACGGTTAAATTTTTCATTTAAAATTTTAAAGGCTTCTGAAAAGGGTAGCTGGTTCTCAATTGTTTGATTGTTAGCCATGCACTTTCTATTTAAGATGAAATTTTCAAAAAGCTGATTTATACTTTTTGTTTCTTTTATTTGAATTTTGCATTGGATCCTTATTTCGTCACCTGCGGAAAGTTTTATTCCTCGATCAGGAGATATTTTTTTGAAAGATCTCATTTTATATATTTTGTCTTCTCGAATTCCCGGAGTCATGATAGTGAACGATGCTTTAGAAGATGTTAAATCTTCCCGGACTTCATAGCCGTATTGTCCATATTTATTATGAGAAGGGCCGAAAATCCAAATACCTGAATTTTTATTAAGGTCATAAACTCCAAAAGCAGGGGTGGCCAAATCACCTGCTAATTGTTGAATCCTAGAAAAGCTTTTATCCTTTCCAAGGCGGGGAATATCAGCTATCAAAGGTTTTGCATTCAGTCCTAAATATTTTTGCTGGGTAGGTTTGACCCCATAATCCCAGTCAACAGAGTCGAAACGATTTGCTGCATAAACGGCTCCAGGCAATACAAGGTAATTATCAGGGGACCAATTTAAATAATCAAAGCCTAAACAGAAATTTATTTCAGGGGTTTGCCCTTTTGTGATTTTAAGAGTAACCTTGATATCTTTGCAGGCGGAACTTTTTCTTTCAGTAAAAAAAATCTTATATGAAAACTCATCAGTGGCAAATTCCTTCCCTGAATCAGATTTAATGTTTTTGATTGTTTTTAATTTTGTCGAATTTTTAAAAAATCTTATTTCTGTGAATATTTCAGTTTTTCTGGTTTCTGATTTCATAACGAACTTTATATTAAACAAAATGTACGCGTTTCCATAAAGTATCAAAATAAAAATAAAGTTCAAATGTTTTTTTATCGATAGCTTTACGTAACTTAAAAACTCAGAAAAACTTTTATTTAAGGCTTAAAGGGGTGTAAAAAGGGCTTAAGAAAGATTAACGAAACTTTTTTTGAAAAATCCTGTATTTTTCTTGACTTTAAAAAGATGAATATATAAAGTGGAAACGTGTGCAGAAGAAAGGATTTTTAAATGACCGATGTAAATAAATATGAAACTTTACTTTCAAAGGGTTCTGTTACCTGTAAAGATGTTGCTGAGATAGCAGGGGTAGCACATTCAACTGTTTCACGTGCACTTAATAATACTGGATACGTTTCCCCTAAAACAAAGAAGTTGGTTTTAGAAATCGCTAAAAAGGTAGGTTACAAGCCCAGTTCTGCTGCACGGTCTTTAGTTAGCCAAAAGTTGGAAACCATAGGCTTGATAACGGAATCTTTGGTGGAGGAAACTTCTTACCGATCTACATTCATGATAGGAGCTTCTACTCTTTTAAGTGAAAAAGACTATCGTTTTGCAATAGGAACAGTTCCATCAGGAGGCAAAACAAGCTCTGTTCTGGAATTACCATTGCTTGACAGAAAATGTCTGGATGGCGTAATACTTGATATTCATCAACTTCAGGGCGATTATGAGAAGTTAGTCAAAGATATAGGACTTCCCTGTGTACTAGTCAACCCACCTAATCCTGTTGCTTATAATGCGGTCCTTCCTGATGATTTTTCAGTGGCTTATCAGGCTACGGATTATTTGATCCAGATCGGACACAGAAACATTGGATACATGCCAAGATTAGCCAGCTTTACTCATGGAAGTCAATTTGATAGAATGAAGGGTTATTCGCATGCAATGACTCAGAATACTTTTGATTGCATTCCAACATGGGATACTCCTCTTGGCAGAGGGGCCGACGAACACGGAATTGAGGATGAATACTATATTTCCAATTGCATGTCCCGGATAGAGTACTATCTTGAAAAATGTAACTGTACAGCTGTTGTGGCATATGATGCAAAAATTGCGGCAAGAACATTAGTGGCTGCTTATAAACTTGGTTTAAAAGTACCTGATGACTTTTCATTGATCGCTTGTGATTATGATTCATCTTTAAAAACTCATATCTGCAATGTTACAGCTTTTAAGCTTGATCGTTCCGAAATAGCACGGTGTGCTGTGGAAATGATACTTCAGCTGGTAGAAGATGGTATTAAAAAAGTCAATACAGTTTATGTAAAGGGTAAATTTATCGAAGGTGACAGCGTAGTTGCCTTGAAATAATTATTGTTAAGAGATTTGAGAGGAGGAGCTTATGAGTTCCAAGAAAGTGATGATTGTTGGTTTATTGGTGTTGATGGTTGGTGGATTAATACATGCAGGTACTGTAACTTTGGAGTGTACCAAGGATACATATGTACATGGAGGTAATCCTGACACTTCTTACGGTAACGATACCCAATTGTATATGGGTGCATCTAGATTCACTTATGTTGCGTTCAGTATGATGAACCTGATTGATGTTGCAGTTGAAGATATTGAATCTGCGACACTTAAAATGTATACTCCATTGGCATGGACAGATGCAGCTATTGGTCCGGTTGAACGTCCGAGGTTTTCCTGGGATGAAAATCTTACCTATAACACTCAGGGTACAGATTTTATGCCTGTAACAGAATGGGAAGAAGACTGGGCAGACCAAGGTAACGGTCAATATAATTTTGAAGTTGACCTTACCGAGTTAGTTAAATATTGGAAAACCGGAGATATTGTTAATCAGGGTATACGCCTGAGGACTTACAGCAGCAACTCCGGTGCAGCTATATTGGATCCAACAGAAGAAACAGCTCGAGGTCTTCCACCAGTCATTGAAGTAAGCACAATTCCTGAACCTGCAACAATCGCAATTTTAGGTTTGGGTGGATTTTTTCTTCGTAGAAGAAAATAAAGGTTAATATCTGTGGGCGGCCGATTTATTCGGCTGCCCATGTTTTAAACGTTAATTAAATCTGGAGACAAAACAAATGATGAAAAGATTATTTGTAATTTTAAGTTTTATATTTATAGCTGTTTGCAGTTCTGGGGCGGCGACAATTGAATTGCCGGCAATTCAGGATACATACATCAATTTGAGTGCTCCAGATACTACATACGATTCGGAAATTAATTTCGTAGTTTCAAGAGCTTCGGACGCAACAGCCAATCGTCAGGCATTTTTACAATTCGATATTTCCAGAATATATGGAATCGATAAAGACAGGATCATCTCAGCTAAACTTAAACTTAACAAAGCGACCGGCGACAGTTTCACAGGTCAGGTAGGAAGAGTTGATGAACCATGGCATGCAACTGAGTTGACCTGGAATAATGCCCCGGCGATAACTGACATTTCTGGCGTTAGCTGGACAATAAATGATGACGCCGGTTACACTGAATCTGCAGATATGACAGATTTTGTCAAAAACTGGGTTAGCGGCCAATGGCCAAACTATGGAATAAGATTAAGAACTTATGGAGGCGGAGGATATGCTGCCACATGGATCGATTCTTCAGAAGAAACTGAAGTTAGAAATTTGACTCCTATATTGGAGGTAGAAATAGAAGGTTCACTTGACGGCAAAAGAATTGTACCGTTAAACGTTATTAAAGACAGTTATACTGATCCGGGCAGTCCGACTCAAAATTTTGGTAATGATTATCAATTAAGAGTAGCTAGAAATGATGCTCCTAACAGAGAAATATATCTCGAATTTGAAACAACAAATCTAATTGGTACAGATCCAAATCAAATAGAAACTGCATTTATAGATATGCATAGAGCACTTTTATCCGGCTCCGATCCAAACGGTCCTGTCGGAAGAGTAACAGAACCCTGGGTAGAGGACACAATTACTTATAACAATGCACCGGCTGTTGATGAATCAACGGGGCTTGTCTGGGAGGCAGGCAGCGGCGAAGGATATAATACCTTTTTCGATGTAAATGATTTAGTCAAAGGCTGGGTAGCGGGGGATTATCCAAACTACGGGATTAAAATGCGTCAGTATAGCGGCGGCTATTCGTTAATGATATTTGACAGCAAAGAAGAAACCACACGCAATCTGCCTCCAAGGATGGAAGTTACCTTGAAAACTTTTGGTTCCTATGATGTTCCCTGGTGGGTAGGCAGTGTTGAGACGGAAACCGAAGCAATATATACAGATAATAACGGCAATGTCTGGAAGTATTGTGAATCTGTAGGCAGAGTTGATGAATACTTAAATTGGGAAGCCTATAAGCCAATGATCGCCCAGTTGGACGGTAGTACGAGATATTGGCAAGGTGAATTTGCCCAGGCAAGAGCCAACGAAGAAGGAAGGCTTGGTAGGATATCAGGTTTCTGGGATAATGCTCCCTGGGGCAAATATCCAATACGTTATAACGGAGCGATAGTATTAGAACCGAGTATCCCCGGGATTTATTCCTGGTATGGACAAGTTTATTGCAGGGTCTGGGCAGGGGACGGACCTTTGAAAGTAGACTTCGTTAAATTTTCAGATAAAAATTTTCCCACACTTCTTCATACAGAAATACTGGAAGAAGGAACAATTTGGGGGGCCCCGACAGTAGACCTAACTCAAATTCCTGAGCTGCAGAATATCAGCCTTAAAGCAGGTGAAAAACTGGCAATGGTTGCACGTGCAACCAATATCTACACTCATGTAGTCGCAGAATTCGAAACTCCGATTGGTATAACAATTGAGGAAGGCAGCTGCATAGAATTAGGTGGTATAACCGGAGATTTAAATGGTGACTGCCAAATTGGATATGAAGATCTAAACATGTTGGCAGAGCAGTGGCTGAACTGCAGTAATGGAACTGATGTTAATTGTTTTTAAACCTGACCAGGAGAATATAATATGAATATCAAAAAAATTACAATTATTCTGATTTTAACATTTGCTGTTTTAGCAAGTGCTGAACAGGTTAGTGTTGATGTGACTTCCGGAAAAGCTTTTAACCGATCTGTTGTAGGAATGAATAGAACTTTTGACGGAGCTATTGAACTGGCAAATGAAGGCAATTCAGTCATGCGAGGACCGGCAGGCGGAGGCAGAGCCGATATGTATGATTGGAAAAAGAATACAGGGAACATTCCCTATAATGAACCTGTAACACTTGATCTTTTGATTGAAAGCAGAGATTCAGGAAGTGAACTTGTATTTACTGCAAATATGGTGGGTACAGGACCTCTCGTAAGAAGGCACGATGACTTTGTCTGGGAAAATACAGACATTAACTTTTTAAGTGATCTTGCAGCTGACTGGGTCAGGTATGTTAATTACATAGTACCTACTTATCGCCAGGGAGACACTTTACCCTCATCAGATCAAGCGATTCTTGATGAGATTGACTGGTCACCTAAACTGCTTCCTGCAGGAGCTCCTGCAACACTTGGTGTTGAATACTGGGAAATCGGCAACGAAGTAGAGCGTTATGATGATGCAACTTTCATCTCCCGTTATAAATCAATTTCAGAAGCAATGCTGTCAGAAGACAGCAGTATTAAAGTTGGGCCTTGTATCATTCCTCTTTATTCATTAACGGAAGATAAACCTATACGTGCTTTATTACAGGATCCGTCAACACAGATTGATTTTATCTCTTATCACCCTTATCATCATCCGTATATCGGAGATGTTTGGGATAGTATTACTCAGATAGAAGAACAACTGAGAAATGTTTCTGCATTTCAGAGAACTATGTATTCTTACATCTATGATGCGGTAGCAACAGACAGGGGAACGGCAGCAGCTGATGCTATGGAATATCTTGTTACTGAGTGGAACGCAGTAGGATACAATCATGTTGGTGAACAGAGATCAATTGCCAGTGCTTTAAGTGCTGCGGAAACTATCTTTACTTTGGCAGATCTGGATGTAAGGATGGGTTGTTTCTGGCCATATACAAGAGATGATTATTTTGGTGAGTATCCGATAGGAAAAGTATTTAGAGCTATGGCAGAGTATATGGGTGACACACTCGTTTCTGTTTACCCGGATTACAGCCAATTTTCAACATCTAACAATCGTTTATATGTGACAAAAGACAGCCTTACCGGAAGAGTAGCAGTATGGGCATTGAATTTCAGTAATGATACTGACTGGGATGTAAATGTTAATCTGAGCAATGCTTCTTTGAACAAAGAAGCTACAATTATGACATTGGATTGCCTACAGGAAGATAATGTTTTGAAAACTCTTCACAGCCCGGGTGTCAATGATGTTTACTGGAATATTCACAACGCTTCGGGACTTGATTACACTGATTTCGATCTGACAGTACCAGCGGCCAGTATTAAAGTTGTCCTCATAGATGACGAGTCCGCTGATCAGTCAGTCCCGACTTTTCTGGCAGATCCTAATGATGCAATTACAAGTTTAGCCTCTCAGGAAGATATTTTTGCAAACACCTGGACTGCTTATGAAGTAGATTCAGATAAAGTCGGTGTTATAGAAAATTATACACCCATGGAATATTCATTTGCTACTGAATCCTGGTTAGGCACATCTGCAGAATTTTCAGCAGTTTTAAATAATGGAGTTATAAATCAAACAGCAGAAGTAAGCAGCTATGTAGAAACAAGTTCACTTACAAAAGTTGGTGTTCTGGCATTTGAGCCGAGAATGGAGGCTAAGGTTAGCTTCAATGGATTTATGTACTTTTACGATGAATCCGGTACAAGTGGTGGAACAGTTGAAGTTCGTCAATTTACAAAGGAAGGTGATGGAGAGCTTATAAAAAGCATTAGTGTTTCAGATGGAGCAGCTGTTGATCTTTCCCAGGTTGCTGAACTTCAAAATGTTAATTTAGATTTTGGGGAAAAGATTACGTTTGAAGTAGAAGGATCAACTACCGGGTATACATACAGCGCAGATTTTACTGAAATAAAAGTGATTGATTTAACTTGCTGGAAATTAACAGGCGATATCAATGAAGATTGTGAGGTAAATTTTGCAGATTTTGAAGATTTAGCTCAGAATTGGTTAATTAATTAAGAATATTGAAGGATTCTAATAAAAATGGGGTTAGGAACTAAAAAAGGATTTACACTAATTGAACTTCTTGTCGTGATATCCATAATAGCTTTGCTGATGTCTATTATGGTGCCGGCGCTGAGTAAGGTAAAAGCATTAGGAAAAGATATAGTTTGCAGCAATAATCTTCGTCAGTTAATGACGGCGCAGATTATGTATCAGCAGGACCATGATGTGTTTGCACATTATTTACCAAATGGGACTGCTCCGATAAGGCTTGTTTATCCTTACCTAAATACAGAATCTTTATGGAATCCCGGACAAGCTGCACCAGGTGAAGAGATTAATTTAGAGCCTTATGTATGCCCTGAACAACCGCCAGCTATAAAACTTAACCCAAAAGGTGAATGGCCTAATATTGCCCAATGTGGAAATATGTTTCCTTACGGCTGGAATTCTCATTTGGGTCATTACTATTATGGGCATCCTGAGAATCCACCAGTTACTCCAAAGGGGTTACTTCACATTGACGGAAAACCCAGTGAAATTTTTGGATGGGCCGATTCAGCTTGTATTGTTGCAGGTCCGAAAGAGGCTGCTAATACAGGTGTGATACATGGTCCCGGAAGTTATGGTTGGAACTATCCTTTTAGAGGAAATGATGTAATCATTCTCAGACATGGAAGCAGGACAAAAGTGTTGGCAACTGATGAGAATTACCAGGATGGAGATGTTGAAGTAGGTCATGCAAATATTTCATTCCTTGATGGGCATTGTGAGAAGATAAGTCTTAAAGAAGCAAGGAATGAAAAAAATTATTCATACATACCTCCGAGGAGGTAACGGAGAATCAATATGATACAGACGAAATGGATTTCGATAATTTTAATTTTTTGTACATCCTTGCTTAATGGGGCAGCATTGAAACGGGATGATTATGTCACGGCCAAAAATGGACATCTTTGGCAGCACGGTCAGAGAAAAAAAGTCTGGGCCGCAAATGTTCTGTTCGTAGGAGATAAGCATCACAAAGAAGACCCTTACAGCACAAACTATCGATCTATTGACGCTGCTGTAGAAAGATTAAAAAAAAGTGGCTACAATGGCATTAGGTATTGGGTACGTGGCTGGGGCACTGACTTAAATTACGAAAAAGGTGACAAATCTAAGATTGATTACAGTGATTACTTTATCCATAAACTCAAGCAAAATGGGTTTGTGATCTGGACGGCCGGCATCAGCGATCATGCAGTAGCAGACTATTTGAAACCGGAAGATGTTAACATTATTGATGACCCGAAAACAGCTGACAAATGGGCTAACAGTATTGCCGGTACTAAAATCGAATCCAACAAAAATCTGATGATGGCCTGGGATAAACGGTGTCGAGAATTATACCTGAAAACTATGCGGAAATACCTTACGCATTACAATAAGTATACAGGTATGCATGCTTATGAAGATCCTGTTTTTGCAGCCTGGGAGCTTACCAATGAAGAATGGTGGATTTCAAGTATGCTGGCAGGTAACTGGAAAAAGTGTCCAGCGTTTTTCCGTGAACAATTGTTAAAAAAATGGAATGCCTGGTTAAAAGATAAATACGGCACAACTGAAAATTTAAAGAAAAACTGGACAAGCCTCCTTGAAGGTGAATCTCTGGAAGAAGGCAATATTGTATTTGCTCCGATGGCTATTAATACAGTTGATGTCCAGGTAGCCACTCTTGGGGCAGGTAATCTCAAACAATTAGCTAAGGTACAGCTCAGTGACAAAAATCTTCCGCAGAAGCGTGGCGGCGATGTAATTGAATTTTTAACTGAGATGTTTATCCGTTATAAAAAAGAAGTTGAGGCTGAAATTCGTTCAATCGGAAACAGCGAACTGGGGTGTAGCATTGTACCTGTTATATGGGATACAGGTATGCGTCACAGCCTTCCGACTGCATATGCATTTTCTAAATCAGATACCACTTGCGGCGGCTGCTATATAAGAAGTATGACTGCTGAAAGACAGGATCCCCGTTTCCCATGGTTGAGCGGCTTATTGGAATCTCCAAGATTGTATTGGGACAGCCCATGGCTGGAGCATAACCGCATAGAAGGAAAACCTTTCTTTGTTTACGAAACCAATACATGGAACCCGAATAAGTATAGAGCGGAATTTCCTTATCGTTTAGCGTCACTTGCTTCTATTCAGGATTGGGATTGGGTCAGTATTTACCAAATAGACGGTTTCAGACGAATTGATTGTTATGAGGAACCTTATACACAGCCTATGCGGTATCAAAATGACGGGCATCATTGGTCTGGCTGTTATTATATATTTGATGAAATATTTCAGGCAGCTATTAAATCAGCTGGAGAAATGTTTATTCACGGCGGGCTCGAGCCTGTGAAAGATCCTACAACTATTACATTTGGTAAAGATGCTGTCTTCAACTTAGAAGCTAAAAATTATCGCTGGCGTCCAGCGGGATCAAATTTCTGGCCAATTTATATGATGGGACCGACGACTTACAGGTATGGACTCAGGTTGGATTTCAATATGCAACAATCCGTTCCGGTAAAAGTGAAAGGGCCGTATGTGCTGAATAGAGCTTTCCAAAACTTTATTGTTAAGCCTACGGATCAGATTACATATGATTGGCAAAAGGGTTACCTTGAGTTTGACACAGAAAAAGGAAAAAGCATAGTAGGCTTTTTGCCTGAGTCATGGTCATTCGAAGGGGATGTCACTTTTTCTGATATCATTGTCAATAAACCTGAAGACCAATCATTCGTTATACCCGGCGAAAGATACGTCGCTTTATCATTGGTAGCAAATGATGAAAGAAAACTTTCGAAATCAAAATCTATTACTTTGACCGGCGTCAGTACTAGTTTCAATGAAGGTTTTGACATCAATACCGAATTCATACCTCCTATGAGCGAGGAAAATCCCTTTGCAGGATTGAAGTGGGGCGAAAGCTGTTCCAAACTGTTTACAGAATATGGTGACGAAGTTATTGTTTCCCGGGTTGGTACAACAGTTGAATGCTCAGCCCTAAAGGGAATGAAATACAAAGAATATGATTTCAATCTTAATATCATCGAAGAAGGGATTTGCGGCGGAAATCAGTATAGACTTTCAGCAGATAGACCAATCTTCTTTGTAGAATTCAGTAAATAAAGGTTTTTTGATGGATTTAGCAAATTTACACAAGGACGTAGTATTCGGAAAATCCGATGGTAAGATAATCTGGCAGCCGCGAATTGCCTGCTGGTACCACGATAAAATTTTTGCAGGTGAAGAAATACCGGCACCATATACAGGGATGGACTTGTTTGATATTTATAGGGACTTAGGTTGTTCGGCAAGACTATATGAAAAATTTAATCAGTGTTTTATTGAAATCGAGCATCCTGAAGTTAGGCGGACAGAAAAAAAGCTCAATGATACTGATTACGAAACTACTATCGAAACTCCGATTGGCGTTCAAAAAGCTATAGACAGGAAGACTTCTACCTGTGAGCGACCTATTCGTATCAAATGGGAAATAGCAAGCGAAGAGGAAATGAAAGTTGCAATCTGGAGAATAGAAAATTCTACATGGAAATGGGACCAGGGAATTTATGATCAGCTTGTAGAGGAATATTGTGATCTTGGTGCACCAACCATGTTTATGCCGAGAGTTACGATCCAGGATCTTTTTATTAATAAAATGGGTGTAGAAAATACCATGTATGCACTCATGGATTACCCTTCAACCGTTGACGCATATTTTAAAGCACTTGATGAACATCATGATGATATGATAGACCTTATAAATGAAAGTCCAATCGATATTATAAATTTCGGGGACAATTTACATTGCTCCACTTTACCTCCACATTATTTCACAAAGTACGTTTTGCCTTCTTATAATCGCCGGTGTGAAAAACTTCACAGTGCAGGAAAATTCATAAGTTCTCACTGGGACGGCGATACAAAAGCACTTCTTCCTCTTGCAAAAGAGACACAACTGGATGCGATAGAAGCGATTACACCTGAACCTCAAGGTGATGTTACACTTGAGGAAGTGAAAGAGGCACTAGGTGATAAGCTCTTTCTTTTAGATGGCATACCAGCAGTATTGTTCAATGATTATTATCCTGTTGAAGAATTGAAAAAATGCACAAAAAAGATCATTGATATGTTTGCCCCGAAACTGGTACTGGGAATCTCCGATGAACTTTCGAGTATAGGCCAGATTGATAGAGTCAAAGTCGTAAATGATATTGTTAATGAATACAATTCTACTTGCTGAGCAATTTTTAAGTTCTTTTATCCTAAATGAAAAGTTGCTTTACAAAAAGGCATGAAATGAAATTATTCAAAAAGACAAATAAAATTAAATGTCCTTCAATATGGAAATCAGGACAGTTGTTAACCTTTTCAGGTTTGGAAGGTCAAACTGATTTTAGAATGGGACTATGTGCCCGGACCAGTGATGATTTTTTTGGATTGGATATAGTACTTCCCGGTAAATGCCAGATCAGGTTCGGCAATCGAATTGAATCGGCGGAGTTGTTGGGTGACGTTTTTTACATCGAAACAGAAAAAGGAGAATTCAGCGGCGTTTTTTACGATTCTCATCATTTGCTCATAAACAAAAGCATCGACGTTCTGAATATTTCGGACGATATAACTGTTATCAGTTATAACGGAAAAACTTTAGTTGGGGTAAAAGATTTTCTGAAGCCGTCTGTTCTTCAGGAAGATTTTAACCGACTTATTCAGGACCGTAAGAATTGGTTAACCGGTAAACTTTCCTCCTGGAAAAAATATCCAGATAGTAAATCGGAAGTTTTAGCTAAGGCCATAAGTCTTATGAAAACTCAAATATACAGCCCCGAAGGTCAAATAAAACACTATTGGACTACACCGGATCGCTGGCCTCATAAGGGAATGTGGCTCTGGGATTCTGCTTTTCATAGTATCGGGTGGCGGCATTTGGATGTTGAGCTTGCAAAACAAATGATCGAAGCGGTTTTAGATGTTCAAAGGTATGATGGTTTAATACCTCATACGGCCACTCCATATGAGTCGACAAATATTACTCAACCTCCGGTTTTATGCCTGGCTGTTTCCAAAATACTTGAAAAAAAGAGTGATAAAGATTGGCTGGAAAAGATATATGTTCCCTTATGCAAATATATCAAATGGGATATTTCAAACAGAGATTCGGACGGATTTGGTTTGGTCGAGTGGGTAATTGATAATAATCCGGAATGCAGAAGCGGTGAAAGCGGGATGGATAATTCGCCTCGATTCGATTCTGTCGAACAACTGGATGCAGTGGATTTCAATTCTTACCTGGCAAGGGAATGCGAGTTATTATCTGAGTTTGCTGAAATTCTAGGCAAAGCAGGTGAAAGTAAGAAATGGGCTGGAAAACATAAAACTTTATGTGAAAAAATCAATCAGCGACTGTGGAATAATGAATTAGGTTTTTACTTTGATTGTGAGGCAGAAACCGGAAAACAGTCAGATGTAATGGCCAATGCCGGTTTTTTACCATTAATCTGCGGGGCAGCTTCCCATGATCAGGCCAAAAAATTAGCAGAGCATATTGAAAATTCGAATACTTTTGGAACCGAATTTCCAGTCCCGACAATTTCCAGGTCTCAACAGCAATATTATTCAAAAGATATGTGGAGAGGGCCTACATGGGTAAACTTAAATTGGTTGATTGCTGAAGGATTTGAACGATATGGTTTAATAAATACTGCTAAAAAGATTTGTCAGCGAACTCTTTTAGAACTGGAGCACAATTATTTTGAATTTGGAACATTTTTTGAATTTTATGATGATCGAAATGAAGTAGAGCCTCCTGAACTTTTGAGAAAAAGGAAGAATGATCCATCTATATGGGTACACCAGGTTATTTTCGACTATGGTTGGTCTGCTACTTTATATATCGACATGCTTTTTAATGGGAAATGATTGAAATGAAACCCCGAGATAAATTTATAGCTGCATTAAATAGAGAGCCTGTTAAAGGATTAGTGCCTCATTTTGAACTTGTTTTCTTTTTGACTATGGAAGTTTTCGGTAAAGTGCACCCCTGCCATAGAAATTATTTCCAATGGGATCAGATGAGTGAGAAAGAAAAGTCACTGCATCGCATAGATGTGGCGGATGTTTATGTAGATATTGCAAAAAAATTCGATCATTCAGCAATTTTCTTCCAACAGCCGATGGGATGGAATGAAAAAAACAATATCGAAGAAACGATCAAATGTCTTGAACTGATACGTGAGAAATCAGGTGATGATTTTTTCATGATGATCCATGGTGATGCAACTTTGAGAATGCCAACAGGTGATGACATGATGGAATTGATCAACAGAATTGCTGATGATAAACAGGGATTGAAAGATGAATGTGACAGAATGGTGGATTCTGCACTTGCAAAAGCTGAAACTTATAAAAAAGCAGGTGTGTTAGATGGATTTGCACTTTGCACAGATTATTGCTTAAACGAAGGGCCTTTTCTTTCACCAGCCATGTTTGACGAGTTTGTCACTCCGTATCTTAAAAGACTGATAGCAGGATATCGGGAAATGGGCTTTTATACCATCAAACATACTGATGGAAATATTATGCCGATTCTTGCCAGTTTGGTTGAAGCGAGCCCTCATGCCTTGCACAGCCTGGATCCGCAGGGCGGAGTCGATATTGCTGAACTTAAGAAAATGATAGGGGATAAGGTTTGCCTGATCGGAAACGTTAATTGTGGACTGATGGATACAGGAACTGAAGATGAGGTGGTAGAATCTGCTGAATATGCTTTAAAACACGGAATGCCTAATGGTGGTTATATTTTTTCTACAAGTAATTGTGTTTACACCGGCATGGAACTATCTCGTTATGAACTGATATTGGAAGTCTGGAAAGAAAAAGGAAGTTATGATAAATAAGGTAATAGATAAATACGACAGGGCTTTCGAATCAAGACAGCAAAAGTTACTTGATTTTCAGGAAGGTGAGCGTCCATTTTTGGTTGCTTTAACCGGTCCGGGAAATTTCTATACTAAATGCAATACTATCGAAGATTCTTTCGAAGCCAACATACAGGATTTTTCAGATGCTCTGGATTTGCCATCCGACATCTTGCCTTATTTAGAACCTTGGTTTGGAACCGGCCTATATGCCAGCGGATTCGGTTGTGAATACGTATGGCGTGAAGATGAGAGCCCTGCCTGTCATTATAAATATAATCAAATCGATGAAGTTGCAGAAATAAATAAGCCGGAAAAATTTGATACCGGTATTTTCAAAATGGTAACAGACGCTATTGAATATTTTAAAGAACGTACAAACGGAAGATTACCTATTTGTGTAACTGACACTCAATCGGCTCATGATACTGCTACATTGGTTGTCAATGCAGTTGAAGTGTTTACTGCCAGTTATTCAGTCCCTGATTTACTTAATGATTTTTTGAAAAAGATTAATGAAACAGTTATTGAATTTTCTAAAAAACAGATCGAATTGATAGGGGATTGTCTTTCCTTGCCGGGACATATTATGTCATTTAGTACTATCGGAGGATTCGGATTTTCGATCTCAGATGACAACCTTGCTGTTTCGTCACCGCAGGTTAATAAAGATTTTCTGCTGCCTTTCGATGATGAGATCGGAAAAGCATTGGGTGGACTAGCATTGCATTCTTGTGGGAACTGGTCTCATACCATGCCCATGGTTGCAGAAATGGAAAGCATACGAATGATCGATTGCGCTATCTCAAAAGATGTTGACCCTAACCCCAATGAACCTGAAAAGGTGAGAGATGCTTTTAAAGGTACCGATATAATTGTGCAGGTTAGATTCGGAACTGAGGTAGAAAAAGAGTTGGAGCTATTGGAAAGAATATTCGATCCTGAGTTGAAGTTGGTTGCAAGAGTTTCAGGAGTTCCGGAGCAAGCGGAAAATCAGTACAATATTTTAAATGAATTTTTAAAACGGAAGTATGGTATTTAGGGATGGGCAAATTATTTATCTGGCTATTTTTGATAAGTACTTTTTTCTCAAATATCTATGCAAGTGAGTTGCAGATGAGAAAGACTGACAAAATTAAGAATTTAGATTATATGGCATATAAAACTACTGTCCAAGGGCATAAAAATTACCAGACCGACTGGGTCAAAAAGGGATATGCCCCTTTGAACTTTTATGTCAAAGATTTTAGTTTAGTCGAAGTGGAAGGGACATATCACTTGTTTCACATAGCCGGTACGCCCGGAGCCAGTTGTGTTTTGCCGGGAAACGAAATATGGTTCGGGCATGCAACAACAAAAGACTTTCAGACCTGGAAAACACATGAACCATGTCTTTATATAGATACCAACAGCAGTTGGGAAAATGGTCACTTGTTTGCTCCTTTCGTTCTTCAAACAGGGAAAAGCAATTTTACGATGTTTTATACAGGTGCAACTATCGATAACACTCAGAGAATAGGGCTGGCCACTTCTTCAGATCTGATGAATTGGAAAAGACCTAACAAAAGGCCGATAATTGATCCAAGTAATTACGACTGGACATTTTGTCCTAAATCGGGTGGTGCAGCATGTCGGGACCCTCACGTTTCAAAGTTCAACGGTAAATATCATCTCTATTATACGGCTGTGACCAAAAATGGAAAAGGTTGTGTCGCTCTTGCAGTTTCCAAAAATCTGACTGAATGGGTCGATAATGGGCCGGTGTTTGTCTTGAAAAAGGGAGGTCATTGTGAGTCCTCCAATGTACAAGTGATCGACGGTAAATATTATCTTTTTTTTGGTGGTCACGGCAAAAACTGGAGCTATGTTGTTTCGGATTCTCCGGAAAAATGGTCAGAGCAACCTTTAAAAAGTTTGGGTGAAGGTATTACAGCCATGGAAGTAATAAAGAAAAAAAATAATAAGTGGCTGGTTGCATTTTTCAGACAAAATATAAAACCTTTTCACGATGGTTGCAGGCTATTTTTGGGGAGCATTGATTGGAATGATAAACAGCCTCAAATAAGACAAATTTCTGAAGCAAATGAACTCAAAGAATGGTTTTAAAATGAAATTTAAAAATAGACAAATACATCTTGATTTTCATACAAGCGGATTGATACCTAATGTCGCTGGTGAATTTGATGAGCAGCAATTTATAAAGACTTTAAAAACTGCTGAAGTAAGCGGTGTTTGCCTGTTTGCAAGATGTCACCATGGATATTGTTATTATCCAACTGAAAAAGGAACGATCCATCCACATTTAAAAGAAAATGATCTTTTAGGAAAACAGCTAAAGGTTCTAAAAGAAAACGGAATTCAGGCAGGACTTTATACTACGATCTGCTGGGATGAACTAACGGCTGATAAACATCCTGAATGGGTATGTGTGACAGCTGATAATGAGGTCATGAAGATGGACCCTCTTACCGGTGAGCAGAAAAATAAATTTGAACCCGGGTGGCGGTTCTTATGCTGGAATTCTCCGTACCGTGAGTTTTTCAAAGAACACTTGGCTGACTTGCTTAAAAAATATTCTGCTGAATACTTTTTTTTGGATATTCTTTTTACCTATACTCCATGTGCATGTGGTTATTGTATAGACCGAATGAAAAAACATGGGCTTGATCCTGAAAATAAAAATGACCGCCAAAAAAATTCTATAGATTCCGCCCGTGAATTTATGGATCATATAAGTAGCATGATAAGAAAATATGATCAAGATATCGGTATATTTTATAACGGCAGACTTCGGGTGACAGGCGAAACTCATAAAGGATCGATTCCTGAACTGGATTACCAAAATGGAATAATAATCGAGTCTTTACCTTCCGGGCCGTGGGGTTATGATCATTTCCCGGTTTTGGCTCGTTATTTTCAGAACTTTAATCATTCTTTTTTGGGTCATACCGGTAAATTTCAAAAGATGTGGGGTGACTTCGGAGGTTTGAAAAATCAGGCAGCTTTGGACTATGAAGTGATTCGAATGATGTCACTTGGGGTAAATGCTTGTGTTGGCGATCAGATGCATCCAAGGGGGGTTCTTGATGAGGCGACATATGAGCTGATCGGCAATACTTTTAGAAAGGTAAAGCCTTTGCAAAAAGTTCTTGTTCCTTCTGAACCGGTAGATGAAATTGCTGTGATGTTGACTAACGCCGGCAAGGAAGCAAAAAATATTGGAGCAGAACTGGATCCTGAAACCGGAGCGATGAAACTTCTGACTCAGTTGCAATACCAGTTTTCATTTGTTGACCCAAAAAGTGATATCTCAAAATATAAACTTCTGATATTACCGGATCACGTGATTATAACAGATGAGCTTAAAGATAAGATCGAGGAATTTGTCACCGGCGGCGGCAGTGTTTTGGCATCTTACAGCAGTATTCTTGATGAAAAAAACTCAATCGCTATATTTGATCCATTTATAAAAGAAGTCCAGGAGCTTGAATACCAGCCGCATTATTTTTATCCAAATTCAGAAGAAATTTGTAAAGGTGTGGCAGATACTGATCATGTTTTTTATCTTAAAGCTAAAAAGGTGCAAACTACAGAGAATTCTGAAATTTTATGCAAAATGACTATGCCGTTCTTTAACCGTGAATGGGACCATTTCTGTTCACACCTTCAAACACCTCCGGACAAAAGAACTGATTTACCTGAAGTTGTCCGCATGGGTGATAATGGGGTGTATATTGCCGGTGAATTTTTTACCTGTTTCCATAAATACAGTTCTCGGGTTCTTAAAAAAGTGATCGACCATTCTATCCGATCCTTGATTAACGAAAAATTGGTAGAAACGAATTTACCTTCTACCTCTGAAGTGACTTTACGCAAAAATCAAACAGGACAGTATGTTCTGAGCATCTTAAACTATGTCCCTCAAAGACGTTCAGAAGGCATAGATATAGTAGAAGATGAATTGAAGCTTACGGATATAAAGATATCTTTGTCAGTTCCATGTCAAGGACAAGTAACTGATCTGATTAGAAATAAGAGGATTGAAACTAAAAAAATAAACGGTCGAATAGAATTTCAGATCGATGAAATAAATGGCTTTGTAGTGATAACAATAGATTAAATATTAATATTTAGATGATGTTTTGGAGTTATTTTTAAAATGAAATCTTACGCATTTGTTGGTGTTGGCAGCAGGGCAGAAACATTCTATAAGGCAATCTGCGAAAAATATAGTCATACTTCTGAAATTGTAGGTATTTGTGACATTAATCCTGGTAGATTGGAATATGCAGCTAAAAAGATACAAAAAACTTTTACTGATTGTAAAACCTATTCCGCCGATCAATTCGATTCAATGCTCAGTTCACAAAAACCAGATATTGTTTTTGTTTGTACTGTTGATCGTTATCATGTGGATTATATTTGTCGAAGCCTTGAAAATGGTTGCGATGTAATTACAGAAAAGCCAATGACCATTGATGAAAATCAGTGTCAAAGAATTATTGACTGTGTCCGGAAAACAGGTAGAAATGTCAGAGTAGCGTTTAATTATCGTTATGCACCTGCAAGGATGCAGGTTAAAGATCTGCTTATGAAAGGTACAATTGGAAAGGTGCTTTCTGTGTCTTTTCAATGGAACCTGGATCTGAGCCACGGAGCTGATTATTTCAGAAGATGGCATCGATATAAATCCAATTCTGGTGGTCTTTTAGTTCATAAGGCAACTCATCATTTCGATTTGGTGAACTGGTTTTTAGGGTCCATGCCTGAGTCAGTTTATGCTAATGGCAGTCGAAGTTTTTATACCCCTGAACAGGCAGATAGGTATGGCCTAAAAAACCGGGGTATAAGATGTCTGGACTGCCTTGAAAAGTATTCTTGTAATTTCTACCTGGATATAACTGAATTCGAATCGATGGAAAAACTTTACAGGGATTCGGAAAAATGGGACAACTATTACAGAGATAAGTGTATTTTTGATGAAGATATTGATATCGAAGATAATCTTTCAGCCAATGTATTTTATAAAAGTGGAGCAAATTTAACATATTGTCTGAACGCCTTTCAACCCTGGGAAGGGTATAAAATAGAGTTTAATGGAACAAAAGGCAGAATTGAACACAAGTGTAGAGAATCTTCTTATGTGAACGGCGATGGAACTGTTCAAGGCGGCCTGATAAAGGACAGTACTACCATTAAAGTTTTTCCCCATTTTAAGACTCCATACAATATTGAAGTTAAAGAAGCCACCGGTGGTCATGGTGGAGGAGATGACCTGCTTATTGAAGATCTTTTTGGTGAAATTAAAGAGGACACTTACGGAAGAGCAGCTGGCTATGTGCAAGGTGCTGCTTCGATTTTAGTAGGAATAGCAGGAAATAAAAGTATTGCTACAGATAAAAAAATCATGATTGACGATCTGGTTCAGAACTTGCCTGATCCTGAATATAAGCAAAATCAGGGAGAAGACGATCCGATCGAATTTGTACCTGACGTGAGATACAACCATGCAATGAATTTTGAAAATGAGGAAGAATAATGAAGGAATTAAAATATAAACCGGATTTTGAAAGAGCACAGAAATACTGGGATGCTTTTTGGCAGCATAAAATAATTGACCGACCATGTACAGTTGTTTGGGCAAAAAAAGAAAAACAAGCAGTTTCTGCTCCGTATATAGTTGATATGAATAAGGACTTTACCGAAACTTTTTCCAATTTTGAAGGTTATCTGGAATCCCATGCATTTTTGGGTGAAGCAATGCCTGGAATAAGGCCAAGTTTTGGCCCTGACCAGGTAGCAGGTTTTCTGGGTGCTCCTCTTAAATTCAGTGAAGAAAATCAGACCAGCTGGTCTGAAAAAAGCGTGAAGGATTGGACGGATTTTGATCTGAAGATCAATGAGAACTCCAAGTGCTGGCAAAGAATGCATGAATATCATAAACAGGCCCAGCAGTTTTGCCGAGGTAAATGCCTTTTGTATAATATCGATATGCATGTCAATATAGATGGCCTGGAAGCTCTGCGGGGTGCACAGGATCTCCTTTTTGATATTATTGACAGTCCCGATGCGATTAAAAAAGCATTATCACAGATGAGAAGGGCATTTGTTAAAATATACAACAGTTTTCATTCGTATGAGCAAAAGAAACTGGGAACAACTTCTTTGCTGCATATGTACAGCCGGGGAAAATATAATCCCATACAGGCTGACTTTATTTGTCTTTTAAGCCCTGAGATGTTCCGTGATTTTGTTCTTCCGGAAATAAAGTTTGAAGCCAGATTTCTGGATCACTGCTGTTTTCATCTGGATGGAGCGGATTCATTGAAGCATTTAGATGACATACTTGCAATACCGGAAATCGATGCAATTCAGTGGATACCCGGAGCAGGGCAAAAGCCGCAACTCGAATGGCCTGAGGTCTTACATAAGATCCAAGCTGCCAATAAAGCTATAATTCTTTATCTTGCCCCTGAGCAGGTAAAAGAAATTCATGGAGAATACGATCCTGAACTGCTGGTCTATGAAGTGCAGGCTGAGTCCCCTGAACAGGGTGAAGAACTTCTAATTTGGTTAAAAAAGAATACATAACTTATAAATTTTATATAATCATAAAGAAAGGATTCCGAAATGAAGAAGTTAGTAGCTGTATTCATTCTTCTTTTAGGCATTTCCTGCTATGCTGATCTTGCAAGTTTAGTTGAGTCTAAGGATGCTGAGTCTCGACATGCCAGAATGGCCTGGTTCAGGTTGCTTCCTAAACAAAAGGTTGTAATTTTTGATGCGGACGGACCGGGTATAATTACTCATTTCTGGACCACAATTGGACAAGGCCTTAAAGAGGGAAGTCTCGTGGATCCTTTGAAAACCGGGGGGACTGATTTTCGAGATTTTATCATTCGTATGTACTGGGACAATGAAGAACACCCCAGTGTTGAAGTTCCTTTATCAGAATTGTTCGGTTGCGGGTTCGGGATCAGGCAGAAACATCATTCTATAGTGAGTGCTGCTGACGGCAGAGGTGGTTTTACTACTTATTGGCAGATGCCATTTAAAAAAGCTGCAAAAATAGAGCTTTATAATAATACAGATGTAACTTTTCCAGTTTACTGGAATATTGACTGGGAAGCGTATGATGAACTTTCCGAAGATACTGTTTATTTCCACAGCTATTACAATGAAGACGATGTTAACGTATTCGACCATCATTATATATTCGAGGCGGAAGGAAAGGGACATTTTACAGGACTGGTATATTCTGTAATACCTTCAACGGATAAACTATGGTGGGGTGAAGGCGATGAGTACTTCTATATCGATGGCGATGCCGATGTTACTGTGCGGGGTACGGGAACAGAAGATTATTTCAATCAATCCTGGGGTATAAAGCCAGCTATGAGACTTTACACAGGGTTTTATGAATATGACGGCAACAGGAAATCCATGTACAGATATCATATAAAAGATCCTGTTCATTTTAAAAAATCTTTCAGAGCTGAATTTGAGCAGTTATACGGGAGTCTGCATAGAGTAGATTCCTTGCCGCATACCAAGGTTGCCTCAACTGCATTCTGGTATCAGACAGAACCGCATAAACCGCTGGCTAGTGAATTACCTGATGCAGATCCGATCGATAAAGAGTTCGATGTAGACATTCAGAAATGTCACACACTAGACATTACTCCAGCTGCTAATATGGCCCTTAAAGATGAAGTTGCTGAAGATAAAAAGGGAGGCTGGACAGACCAGGGGAAATATATGGATCTGAGTCCGGTCCCGCTGGGTAAAAACAAAATGGCCGGTGTGCCATTCGATATTAAAGATAAATGTGCTATTCTGCACTCTACTGCTCGTACCTATTTTCCCAAAGAATCAAAACCTTTGAAAATTAAAGATAATGCTTCAAAGGTTTACTTTTTGATTGGCACTGCATGGGGACAAAGCTTCGGATTGGATCCTGCCGGTTCAGCTGTAATGAAGTATTCTGACAGCAGTTCAGAAGAATATGTATTTAGAATGGGAAAAGATCTTACTGATTGGTTCTGCGGCGCTCCGAATAAAGAAATGACCTCTAAACCCTGGCATTTTACAAATGTGCACGGCAACAGGTTTAATCTTTATGTAGTTGAATGGAATAATCCCTATCCTGACAAGCAGATCGAAGAGATATTTTTCAAGTGTTCTGGAGGGAAACCTGTACTGGGAGTTGTGGGTGTCACATTATATCAAAATTAATATTCAAGACTTGGTCGAAAGGATTCTAAATGAATAAAATAGTCGGTATGTTGTTAGTAATTTTCTGTTTTCCACTTGTAGCACAAGCGGACTTAACGAATATTAGCCAAATTAAGAAAGCAGAATCCAGACATGCACGAATGGCATTTTTCAGACTTCGTCCAAAACAGAAGAAAGTGATGTTTGATGCATCCGGTCCGGGAAAGATCACACATCTTTGGTTGACGATCGGATATGGAAGAAAAGAAGGAAGTCTGGTTGATCCAAAAGAGGCCGGTTATACAGATTTTCGTGATTTTATTATAAGAATGTACTGGGATAATGAAGATGAGCCAAGTGTAGAAGTACCGCTTTCGGAATTATTTGGCTGTGGTTTTGGAATAAGGGAAAAACATTATTCCATAGTAAATGCAGTAGACGGCAGGGGCGGTTTCACCACTTACTGGCCTATGCCCTTCAAAAAAGCAGCAAGAATAGAGATATATAATGATACGGATGTTTGTTTTCCAATATACTGGAATATAGACTGGGAAAAAGATCCTGAAATTTCGGAAAATACAGGTTATTTTCATTCTTACTACCGAACAGATACAGTTGATATTTTCAATGAATATCTAATGTTGGAAGCCGAAGGACAGGGCCATTTCACTGGAATGGTTTACTCCGTAATTCCATCTACAGATAAGTTGTGGTGGGGCGAAGGTGATGAAATGTTTTATATCGATGGTGATCCTGACCCATCGGTCAGAGGCACCGGTACGGAAGATTACTTTAATCAGTCCTGGGGTATCAAACCAGTGACAAGACTTTACACCGGCTGCTTTAAATCCGAAGAAGGCACGGCAATGTATCGCTTTCATATCAATGATCCTATTCATTTTAAAGAATCATTGAAATTAACTTTCCAGACTTTATACGGTAGTTTTGGTTCATTAAGGCCGTCTAGCAAATTAGCAAGTACAGTTTTCTGGTACCAAACTGAACCTCATAAACCATGGAAATCTGAATTACCCAATAGCAAACAAATCGATGACACTTTTGAAAATGTTAATGCAGATAAATGTGAAAGCATAGATATTTCATCTATTGCCAATATGGGACTTATTGACGAAGAAGCTAAAGATCAAAAAGGTGGATGGATAGATAATGGTAAGTATTATGATTTAAGGAACATGCCCACAGGAACCCAAACCCTCGCAGGTGTGCCGTTTGAAATTAAAAATGAGTGTGTGGCTTTATATTCACCTGACAGGCCCTATTTTCCTAAAGAAACGGAATCTCTCACTATAAATAGTAGAGCAAAGGAAATATACTTTTTAGTTGGTACTGCTTGGGGTCAAAACTTCAACGATGAACCTGCCGGTTCTGTGGAAATAGAATACGAGAACGGTTCAAAAGAAGAAAAGGCCTTTCGTATGGGTAAGGAATTAACTGACTGGCTTAAAGGTGCTCCTTATCCGGACATGATTGGCAAACCGGCATGGCAGGGAAGAAATCTGAACGGAAACAGATGTACTATTTATGCCGTAAAATGGGAAAATCCAAATCCAAATGAAAAAATCAAGCAGATGAAGTTTGATTGCTCTGACGGTCGACCGGTACTGGGTGTATTTGCAATAACATTGTCTGAATAATCTTGGAGCTTTATTTTTATGAATTTACTTTTAACAGACTGGCTTATAATATTAGCGACTTTTCTTTGTATATTTGGCATCGCTTACTATACCAAACGTCACACTCGAAGTGTAGCTGACTTTTTGTCTGCCAACAGGTGTGCAGGAAGATATGTTCTTGGTGGAGCTGAACTGCTGGCATTAGTAAGTGCAACTATGTTTGTTGCTAAATTCGAGCAGTTTTATCAAGCCGGTTTCGGTATTATGTGGTGGACGAACCTGGTTATGGTCTTCGGGCTTGCTAAATCATTATCAGGTTGGGTGCAGTACCGTTTCCGTGAAACCAGGGCAATGACAATGGCCCAGTTTTTTGAGATTAGATATAGCCGAAAGTTCAGAATTTTTACGGGTATGCTCGCCTGGGGATCAGGTGTTTTGAATTTTGTTATTCATCCAGCCGTGACTTCCAGACTTATCGTATATTTCTTTGGTCTGCCGACCCACGTCCAAATAGCAGGAATAGAGATCAGAACTATTTTAATTGTAATGCTTATCATGCTTACCATTGCAGTGACTCTGTCACTTTCCAGTGGTCAAATAGCATTGATGATCACAGACTTTTTCCAGTCACAATTAGTATTAACGGTTTCCCTGGTTTTAGTCGGGGTTTTGCTTTATCAGTTTAATTGGGATACAATTGTTGAAACTTTAAAAACTGCACCTGAAGGGCGTTCAATGCTTAACCCCTTTGAACAAACAAAAGTGCCTGCTTTTAATATCTGGTTCTTTTTGATGGCAGGTTTCTTTATGTTTTACCAGGAAATGGCATTTCAGGGAAATCAGGGTTATTTCTGTTCTGCGAAAAATCCGCATGAAGCAAAAATGTCCCGTATTATCAGTATGTGGAGAAGTATTCCCATTAATCTTTTATACATGATACCGGCTATCATCGCCTGGGTAGTATTTAACAATCCCGAATATTCAGGTCAGGCAGCAAAAATACAATCGGTGATCGAACAGATAGGATCACCTCATATTCAAACTCAAATGAAAGTTCCTGTGACACTTACTCACTTTCTGCCTGTAGGGATAGTTGGATTATTGGCAGCTGCTTTTCTGGCTTGTTCAATTTCTACTGATGACACTTACCTGCACTCTTGGGGTTCTATTTTTATTCAGGATGTGGTGATGCCTCTTAGAAAGGGTAAAAAATTTACTCAGAAGCAGCATTTGAAATGGCTCAGGCTTTCTATTGTACTTGTTGCTGCTATTGCTCTTATCGGTGGGGCATTCATACCTATCAGAGATTATGTTTACATGTATTTTCAGATAACCTTTGCAATTTATGCAGGTGGAGCAGGTGCCGCGATCATTGGTGGCTTGTACTGGAAGAGAGGAACAACTTGGGGGGCATGGGTTGCAGTCATAAACGGTGCCTTAATTTGTTTAATAGGTTTTCTTCTTATAAATATTTGGCCGGATGTAGAATTCCTAATGAATATCTCTAAAGAACCGCCGTTAAATGGAGTGGAAGTAACTTTTCTATCAAGTATTTCTTCTATCATTTTATATGTAATCGTCTCACTTTTCACATATAAAGGTGCTGCTAATCTTGAGAAAGTACTGCATCGAGGAAAATATGACACTACAAAGGAGCATCATGCAAAAGAAAATAAAATAGGTTTCTTCAGAAAATTAACCGGTATAGACAAAGAGTTTACCACCGTCGACAAAATAATTGCTATTCTTGCTTCAGCATGGATATTATTCTGGGCGGTTATCGTAATAGCAGGCAGTATTTATGGAGCATTTTTTGATATCCCTGATTCTGTCTGGGCTGATTTCTGGCTGTTCTTTATCATTGCAAACATAGTTGTTGCTTCAATTACTTTTGTTTGGTTCCTTATCGGTGGTATTAGGGATACCATTGATCTATTTAAAACTCTGAGCTCACTTAAACGTGATGAAAAGGATGATGGGTCCGTACCTCAGGAACAAGAAGTAGCAGTTGAAAAGGAAACTGAAGTAGAAGCTGTTAAAAAGTAATTCTGATAATAAATGTAAATCAAAGGAATGCATAAATGAAACTGGAAAAATATTCAATTGGTGTAGGTGACAGATTTGGACATCAGGCTAAAGCTCAGCTTGAGGCAATTATAAAAACAAAAAAACTGGGACTGGAGTTGGTTCCGGTATGGAATAAATCTTTTCGCGAACATGAAATCATCTCCACTAAGCCCGAAGATGTTCGAGCAAAAGCCGACCAGGCAGTAAAAGAGAAAAACTGGCAAGGCAGCTACTACGTAGACGCTGATCATATAAATATCAGTAATGTCGATCTTTTCATAGATTCATGTGATTTTTTTACCTTAGATGTAGCCGATTACATCGGTCAGTCAATTGCTGAAAAAGAAATTGACGAATTTGTAAATAACCATAAGGACCTTATCGGTAGTTTAGAAATTAACGGGATAGAAAAACCTCTTAAAATTGATGAACAAACAATTCGAAATATTGCATCCAAAACTTTGAAAGCTATTAAAAAGGCCGGCGAGCTTTACCGTTATATCGAATCCCAAAAAGGTAAAGATAATTTCGTGACAGAAGTTTCAATGGATGAAACAGAATTTGCTCAAACGCCGATAGAGATGTTTTTTATTTTGGCTGCAATCTCAGATGAAAAGATTCCCGCTCAAACAATAGCTCCAAAATTTACCGGCCGATTCAACAAAGGTGTCGATTATGTTGGAGATGTAGAAGAATTCGCACAAGAATTTAACGATAATGTTGCGATTTTGAAATATGCTAAAGAAAATATGGAAATACCTGAGAATATTAAGCTCAGCGTTCACTCGGGAAGTGACAAATTCGCTATTTACGACCCGATCAATAAAGTACTTAAAAAATATGACGCCGGAATACATATTAAAACAGCAGGCACAACCTGGTTGGAAGAACTTATCGGCTTGGCGGATGCCGGTAATGATGGTCTTGAGATAGCAAAAGAAATTTATATAAAAGCTTTCGAGTAAAAAGATGAATTGTGTGAACCCTATTCTACAGTGATTGACATTGATTACGAAAAGTTGCCCAATCCTGAAGAGGTTAAAAATTGGAATAGTGAACAATTTGCTGACACTCTTCGACACGATCAGTCTTGTGAGATGTATAACCCGGATTACAGGCAGTTATTGCACGTAAGTTATAAAATAGCATCTCAAATGGGACATAAGTTCACAGAAGCTGTTAAAAAGTATGAGTTTAATATATCACCAAATGTAATTGACAATATTTTTAAAAGACATATAAAGCCAGTTTTTGGTATTTAGATTTTATTAAATATATACATAATTATTTTTAGGAGATGTTGTATGGATGAAAATGTAAAAAAGAAAATACTATTAATTATAGCGCTTTTATGCCTTACAGTTTCCGGCGTTATTATTTATAAAAATATATTTGCGGTCAGATCAGGATCGAAAGCCCACGAGGATTCAATTTTAATGAAATGTGCTAATTGTTCTGAAGTATTTAAAATGACTCCGGAAGAGTATTTGAGCTCTCTGCAGGCAAATAAAAGTGGGTTTAAGAGTGATGAATTTCCTTGTCCAAAGTGCGGAAAAAAAACTGCATTTAAGGCAATAAAATGTAGCGAGTGTGGTTTTGTATATGAAGAAAAACCACCGGTTAATAAATGCCCCGAATGTGGACATATAGAAAAATAAAGTAAACTAAGACAGATTTGCATTAAGAGTTAGATCCTTAATCAACTTGAGCAGACTATATTTTTATTTATAAAAAGGAGCAATTAATATAAATATCCAGTTCATTCTTTTACAAATAGTAGAAAAGTTTAATAATCTTTCCTCCTTTGAAGAGGCCGTTTCGTTTTAAATAGCGGGCGGCCTTTTTTAATTTTTATGGTTATCTTTTTTTGAGCTATCAAACTTTTCGGCAGCCAGACTTGGGTTTGTCACTTCGTAATATTTCATGCAAGTATTTGGTGATCTGTGGCCAAGTAATGCCGCTAATTCAACTGGTGTCATTTTCAATTCTTGGGCTGCATAGGTCGCGGCAATATGTCTAAACAAGTGAGCATTAATTTCATAGCCTAACCGCTTTTTAGCTAGATTCTTATGCTCTGACCCCATTTTATGTACCACATGCAACTAGAGAGTTACCAACCTTTT
>CAZDVM010000026.1:0-41209 GCA_964508925.1 uncultured Pirellulales bacterium
GACAGGTTTTCTGTTGTATAACGGTTTGCAAGTTAAAAGATTCCTCGACTCCGCTCGGAATGACTTGGGTCAGGAAGAGGGAGTCCTGGGATATGGTGAAAATGAGGAGACTTCACCCGTCGGGAGGTTATGACAGGTTTTCTGTTGTATAACGGTTTGCAAGTTAAAAGATTCCTCGACTCCGCTGACGCTCCGCTCGGAATGACGTGAGGTGTGTCTGTTGCTTTGTCCGCAATGACCCCTCGGGCAATTGTTCCGGCCTGTGTCTTTTGTGCATTATGTACTGCCTGGTGTAAATGCAGTATAAGAGCCAGCGACTCGGGGCAGGCCGGGAATAATGTATCGCTTCGCGATGCTGAACAGGTGGACTCCTCACATTCGTTCGGAGCGACGGCAGTAGGGCAAGCTGCCGCCGTCCATGTCATCTCGACCGGAGACCGGCTTGCCGGTCGGAGCGGAGAGATCTTTACCCGCATTGAACGGTTAAGAAGGTAAAAGATTTAAGGAACGACACCTTGCAATAAACGGCATTGGCTCGATTCGGCTTCGCCTCACTCGAAATGACGTGGGTGTTTGAGCTATCGCTCACTATGGTTGGAATGACATGGGTCAGGAAGAGGGAGTCCTGGGATATGGTGAAAATGTGGAGACTTCACCCGTCGGGAGGTTATGACAGGTTTTCTGTTGTATAACGGTTTGCAAGCGAAAAGATTTTTCGGCTTCGCTTCGCTGCGCTCGAAATGACATGAGGTGTTAGCGATAAAGATCTCTCCGTTCGGCTTCGCCTCGGTTGAGATGACGAGGGTATGGGTTAATTTAAAAAAGCCCTGTTTTTAACAGGGCTTTTGGGCGAACGTATTTTTCAATTTTAGTTTGCAGCGCTTCCGGTTGTGTTTTTGTTGTTTACAGGGTGTTTTATCTCTGAGGGATCTTTTCCGTCTTCAATGGCAGCAATTTTGTTTACCCTTCTTTCATGTCTTCCGCCGTTGAATTCGGTGCTCAGCCAGACTTCGACGATCTTTCTTAAAAGTACCTCACCGATGAGGTCTCCTGAGATACAGAGGACGTTTGCATCGTTATGGTGTCTTGAGATCTGGGCACTTAATTCATCATGGCAGAGAGCGGCCCTTATGCCTTTGATCTTGTTTGCGGTGATGCACATGCCTATGCCTGTGCCGCATGCCAGTATGGCGCGGTCAGCCTTTTCGGAAGAAACTATATTTGCGGCTGAATATGCAGGATCAGTGTAGTCTATGGGCTGGTTGTCATTTGTGCCTACATCGATACACTCATGGCCCAGCTGAGTAACAATATTCTTAACCAATTGTTTAACTTCGTAACCTCTATGGTCACTTCCGATCGCTACTTTCATAGTTTCAGCTCTTTTAACCTTTTATTTAACGACGATTCAATTATATCACTACATTCGTTATATGCCTTCTGTCCCCTGCCGATTGGATCAACAATGTTGCCTTCCGAGGATAGAAGCACACATTTTTTTTCACTTCCGGGACAAATTTTCAGGACATTTTTTTTATGGTCCTGAGTCATGACAAAGACAATATCCGCCTCTTCAATACGCTTCCGGGTGAGAGCATTGCTCTTGTGTTGACTGATGTCAATTCCCTTGGCCGCACAAGCATTTACTGCCTCCGTGCTCACCGGTAAACCGCTGATACCCATAGTACCAGCTGACATTATTTTATAACCTAATTTTTGTAATTCGTCAACTCCACAATCCAATTTTTCGGATAATAATTTTTTGAATATGCCCTCTGCCATTGGGCTACGGCATGAATTTCCGGTACATACGAATAAAATTTTTATCTCAGAAAAAAAGTCAATATCTTCTTTTGGGATTACACCTTCTCGCAAAATTCGTACTTTTTTTGCGCCGGCTTTTACTACTGTGCTGCTTTTTTTGAAAGGACATTTGCCTCCGTCGATAATGGCATCGAGCTGTCCTTCGAACTGTTTTCTGACCTGCTGAGCGTCGATAGATGGTTTTTTGCCGGTAATATTTGCACTGGGGGCAACTACGGGTTCTCTGCAGGTTTTCAGTAATTTTGAAGGGATGGCATGATCAGGGCATCTAACGCCTAAAGTATTATTTTTGTAAAGGATATCAATAATCTCGGGCGGAAATTTTTTCTCTATTGCCTGCATTTGATCTTTAGAAAGCTCGAATACGACAGTCAGGGGTCCGGGCAAAAGATTCTGGAAAAGTTTTTTTGCCTTCAGGCCGGGGTAAGGGACGAAATTGCTGATCTGATCTTTTTCCCCGATATGGAGGGTGTAATGTTTATCCGGCGTTCTGTTTTTCAGGTGGTTCAGTTTTTCAATGGAGTCTTTTCTAGCCCTGCAGCCGATGCCGTAAACCGTTTCGGTGGGGAAAGCTACCAGCCCGCCGCTGTCGATCTTTGCTGCGCACCAGGCGATGATGTCCTGATTTATATCCTTTTTGGAAATTTTATAAATCTCGGTATCCATAAATATTTTGTATTTTTATTTAATCTCAAATATTTCGGTAGGAATTCTACCAGCTTTTTAAAAGGTTTAAAACTTAAAAATTATCTTTATTTTAGTGTAAAGTTAATGAAAAGTTCGAAAATTTAGCGAGCAAGGACCTATAATATTGCCGATATATTACTCACAAGGGTTTTTCAGAGAAAATTTTAAAAAAGTTAATTAAAATTCCCATTTTTGCTAAATTATCTATTTTAACATTGCCGATATGCTAATTGTTAAGATGGAACGTGTTTTTTACATGGAGAAGTAATTATGGTTGAAACATTAGTTGAACAAAGAAAAGATGCAAGGATGGACCTTTCCTGGCCCATCAGCGTATGGATGCCGAAGGCGAAAAGATTTGTTAATGCAAGAAGTGCAAACATCAGTAAAGGTGGCGTATATTTCAAACTTCCAATAACTTCACCTGTGAAAGAAGGAAATATCGTCGAGATTAACTTTCCGAGAGGTGATAAACTTGCCGAGGAAAAAGGTACTTATGCAAGGATCAAATGCGGGAAGGTGATACGGGTCGAAAGAAGGAACATGATCAGGGATGCTAATATAGGCGTTGCTGTTAAGTTCGAGAAAGAATAAACGGTTTTTATAAATCGTTATAAAGTCTGGTGAGAGGAGGATAAAAGGCTGATCCAATAGCAATTGGGTTGGCCTTTACTTTTAAACATTCGTGATTTTTCTTAAATTTGCTTATTTTTATCCTGCATTTGGGAAAAGTTAATGAAAATTGAACAAAATCTTAATTTTTATGAACAAAAATATTCTAAAATTTTAATAAAAATGTGCATTATTAGTTTGACTTAATGTTAAAATAGTGTAGCGTTTTAAATGTGTTACGAGGTATTTTTAATAGCCCCTGGGAAATACCTTCGGAAATTACAGGGGTAAATAAAGTTTAGCCCTTGTGGGCGTAAGGAAATTTTTATGGATACTGGTAAAGTAAAATGGTTTAATGACACAAAAGGTTATGGATTTATCACCCCGGATGAAGGCGGCGAAGATGTATTTGTCCATCATTCCAACATCCTAGGTGAAGGCTTCAAGAGTTTGACAGACGGTCAGGCTGTTGAGTACGAGATAGGTCAGGGAAGAAAAGGGCCTGAAGCTAAGAACGTTCAAGCTCTTTAAAATATAAGAGAGTGTCGTTAAGAAAAGCCTTGTCGAGATTTCGGCAAGGCTTTTTTGTTTGCCGGGTTATTTTTCAGCCGATTTAAATGTATTGTAAATTTTCATTTCCCTCATGCCGACCTTTCCTTTAGCGTTGTGTACCTTAAAACGAATTGCTTCGATCGAGTTCGGTTCAAATTCGATAAGCATTTCCGGTTCAGGACTGCCTGTAAATACATTATTCCATTTTTCACCTGTTTTAATATCAAGCTTGAAAGTCTCATAGTTTAAATATTCAAGCTGCAGAAAAACTGCATCCGCCTGAACAGGTTTTTTGAAATCTGCTTTCAGCCGCGGAGTTTTATCATTGGGTTCGGATATCCATAATGAATAGAAGGTGTCATCGAAGGCTTCCTGAGCCTGTCTTGTGCCGGCCCAATCTTCGATATCCTGACAAGTAGAAGAATAGGAGCTTTCAGGTTTAAAGGGGCCTTCTGCCACGGATAGAAGTGGTATATCAAGGGCATTTTTATCAATGGTCAGCTTTATTATTGTATCGAGTTGCGACTGCTGACTTTCGGGGACAATTATCTTTATCAGTTCATCGGTTTGTTCGACTGCAACTGTATTACCTGTCAGGTTTTCTGCTTTGAGGATATCGGCATCTATGCCGGGCAGAATGAAATATTCCTTTCCCTTGAAATTCAATATATGCAGATATATTTCGTTTCCCCTGCAGGTAGAACCTATCCAGTGGTCTGGCTTAAAGGGGCCTCCACGGGTGCCGTAGATAGAGGGGCATGCTGTTTTGAGCCAGGTTCCTACCTTTTTCAGTATTTCAACCTGATCGGGTTCGATTCTGCCGTTTGCTTTTGGGCCAACGTTCAAAAGCAGATTGCCGTCACCAGATGCACAATAGATGAGTTTTTTGATAACCGTTTCGGCAGATTTCAGATTTTCATCGGGTTTCCAGGCCCAGTGTTCTCCCAGAGTCATGCAAGTTTCCCAAGGTATTGATCTGTCAAATTTGCCGACCTGCTGTTCCGGTGTTTCATAGTCTCCTTCGATATATTTATATCTGCCCGTAATCATGATGTCAGGCTGTAATTCTCGAACATCCTTTTCCAGTTTTTCGGCCATTTTACTGATCTTATCATTAAGTTCCGGGGGAGTTACTGAAATGGAGTCTAACCAGAGATAATCTATGTCGCCGTAATTCGACATCAATTCTCGAACCTGATCGTGGAAAAACTTTATGTAATCCAGATGTTTTTCCGTGTCGTAATCGGGGTGTCTGAAATCAGCAGGTGAATAATAAAGGCCAAGGCCGAAATCGTTTTCATCACATGCATTTGCAATCTGTTTTACGATGTCTTTTTTATAAGGAGAATTCGGATTGGTGATCTTGTAGTCGGTGTATTTGGAATCCCAAAGCGAAAATCCGCCGAGATGTTTAGTCGTAAACACCATGTACCTTGCACCTGCATTTTTAAATATATTTACCCAATTTTCGGCATCGAACTTTTCGGGGTTCCATTTTTTGTATAGACTGTCATAGACATCGGGTGGTGTAGGACCTTTGTAATCCATATCGACTCCGGGTCTTTTACCGCCCCTTGACCATCCGATCTCGTGGCCAGTGAGAGCAACGAAATTCCAGTGAACAAAAATACCGAATTTAGAATTTCTGAAATCCTTTAACGCTTTTTCAGAAGGATCTGCAAAAGTGCAAACCTGAAGAAAAAATATCAAAATTAAGATAACTTTAAAAAATTCACGAATTTTCATTTTTTCCTTCTCCGTTAAACAGCAATTCAAAACAATGCTTTATGCTACTTAAACAATTCATAAGAAGTAAATATTAACTAACCGGGTTAGATGCTTACAATATTAATTTTGAAAATAATTATTGCTTTAAAACTCCGCTTGTAATAAATTTTTTATGAAGTAAACTAATTTAAGTTTAAATTTCCAATTATTCAAAGGTAAACGGGATGGAGCAGAAAGAATTTAAAATAATACCGGCAGGTAAGAAAACATATATCAGTGCCGGTTTAATAATTTTCTCAATGCTTTTAGTGAATTCTTTAATACTCTATACCATTTTCAGCAAACAGAATAAAATCGACCTGGGGAGTTCATTTGCAATCGGTATATTGACGCTGATACTTCTTTTTCTTATCGCCCTTTTTGTATTCTTCTGTTACTCTGCCAAAAAGACAAGATTCATTATCACCGAAGAAGGATTAAGTATCAAAGGTAATCTTTACGGTAAGGGTCTAAGGTCATCCAGCCTTATTCCAGAAGAGATAGAAGTTATCAATATTAAAAAAGATAACAGTTACAGGCCTGGGATGAGAACCAATGGGATAGGGTTGCCGGGATATTCAGAGGGGTGGTACAGGCTCCAAAATAAAGAAAAGGCGCTGTGCTTTTTAACAAAACTTACAAATGTGGTTATACTTCCCACTGCATTTGACTATTCTATTTTAATGAGTATAGAAAACCCTTTGGAATTCTTAGAGGCAGCGAAAAAATTCTGGACAATAAACTGAACCTATGTATCCAGAGTTGTCAGCCCCTTTCTGATGGCATATTTGGTTAACTCAGCAACGTTGTGTATGTCGAGTTTATGCATTATTTGCCTTCGATGTGTTTCGACAGTTTTGGGACTTATGAATAACTTTGCGGCAATCTGCTTGGTTGATTTTCCCTCAGCCATTAGCTGGAGTACTTCTTTTTCTCTGTTGCTTAAGACATCTTCATCCTGCTCTTCTTCGGCATTTTGAAGATAATCGTCAACCACGGTTCCGGAAATATTGGGACTTAAATAGGTTTTACCCTCAAATACCGCTCTGATAGCCGTTGCCAGTTCCTCAAAAGCACAATCCTTCAGGAGATATCCGGAGGCACCGTTTTTAAGCATCTCGAATATATACAATTTATCAGAATGCATAGATAAAGCTATGATCTTTATGTCCTCGGAATCCTGTTTTATTTTCCTGGTAGCTTCAGTACCATTGAGATCGGGCATGCTTACATCCATAATAACAACATCCGGCTTTAATTCTCTCGCAAGTTCAACCGCAGTTCTGCCTTCCTTTGCCTCTGCAATAACCTCCATATCATCCTGGTCTTCGACCAGAGATCTTAAGCCCTGCCTTGTTATCTTATGGTCATCAGCCAGTAAAATTTTAATCTTCATTTTAATTTTCCTTTTTCAGCTGAATTTTTTTAGAGGGTACCGTTATAACCGCTTTGGTTCCCTGCCCTATCTCAGATACTATCTTAAGATTTCCGCCGATCAAATCTAATCTATCCTTTAAACTGAATAAACCAAAGCTCTTTTTCCCATACTTTTTATTTTTCTTTTTTTCTACATCGAAACCCGAGCCATCATCTTCTACAGTAATTCTGACAGTTTTGCCAACATTTTCTGTCTTTATTTTCAGATTTTCAGCTTGTGCGTGTTTTACAACATTAATGGCAAGTTCCCGAACTGCCTGGAATAAAAGCACTTTGGTATCATCGTCAAATTTATCCAGGCTGGATATCTTTTTATATTCGGTATTAATGCTGTGCCTGTCTTTTAATTGACTTAAAAGCCATTTTACAGCAGATCCGAAGCCCAGTTCATAAAGTATTGGGCAGCTCAGTTCAAAAGTCAAAGTCCTGGTACTCTGGATGGTCTGGTCAATAAGTTCCAGAATTTCATTAGAAATTTCAGGGTCACTGTTATCACTTTGTTTTAACTGCTTCAGTTTAATCTTAGAAAAAGCGAGGTTCTGTCCTATATGATCATGTATTTCTCTTGCGATCCTGCTTCTGAGTCTTTCCTCGGCAAGCGATAATTCGGAATTTAGTTCTCTGAGTTTATTCTGATAATCGATAAGTTTTTTTTCATTTTTTTTCTGCTCAGTTATATCAACGGCAATGCCCAAAATTCCCGTCACTTTTCCGTCTTCATTTTTAATCGGCACCTTAGTTGTTCTCGTCCATTTTTTTCTACCGTCATCGAGAGCGGATGTTTCTTCATTAAAATGAGGTTTTCCAGTTTTGATCACTTCCTGCTCTTTTTGAAAAAGCTCATTTGCATTATCCCGGCAGCAAAAATCAAAATCAGTTTTGCCCACTATCTGTTCAGGATTATCAAGTCCGACGGAATCAAGTGTTTCTCTATTAGCTGTAGTAAAGCGGGAATTTTTATCCTTTACAAAAACCTTGGCAGGGATATGGTCAAAAAGTGTTCTCAACAGATTTCTTTCATCCTGAAGCTGTTTTTCGGTTTTCTTTCTTTCGGCTATTTCTTTTCTAAGTTTATTATTTATTTTCTGAAGTTCTGCAGTTCTTTCTTTGACTCTTTGCTCAAGATTTTCTTTTGTTTCCTTTAGCGCCAGCTGAGCTTCTTTTTTCAGGGTGATGTTCCTGTTTAAGCCGATAACACCTTTTATATTACCCTGTGAATCCTTCCAGGGAAGTTTAGTGACAGAGAGCCAGAAAACGGTTCCTTTCCAGGTAAACTTTTGCTCCTGCTGGATAATGGGAGCGTCATTTTTAATTATATAATCCTCCTCTTCAAAAAATGCTTTGCAGCGATTTCGTGGTAAAAAATCGTAATCTGTTTTGCCTATAGCATCCTCGGGAGAATCAGCGTTTAATGATTCTGCACAGCCATTATTTGCTAAAACGAATTTATGATCTTTGTCTTTTACGAATATCTGGTCCGGGAGAGTATTGATCAAAACCTTAAAGAGTTCCCTTTCTTCCTTGAATTCTTTATTTTTTTCCCGGAGTTTTCGGTTTTCATTCTTTAATTTTGCTATTTCCTGCTCCAGTTTTTTTTTCGTTTTTGATATTTTTTTATTCATCATCATTATCCAACCCAAAAATCTTCAACCACTGTTTCGTTTCACTTTCGGTCAATCCTTTGAATTTTTGAATGGGTTCTCTGATCCTTTTTTTTCTTCTTTCAAGGAATTTTTCAACTTCGAACCAGAATTCATCGGCTTTTACAGATTTAGATTTTCTCGACCGTGCCGCCCTTACCAATCTATTGTCGCTGCTTACTATGACCAGTCTTTTGGGGTCTGTGCTTTGTTCTATTTTTTCTTCTATAACGGTGTCAGCTTCTTTAGCAGAGCCGGAAAAAATCACTTTCAGATTTTTCAAATTATAAAACGAGTTTTTTTCCGGGGGTCCAATGCCATCAAAAATTATCTGCCCCCGTTCTTTTATTATGCTCAGGTACCTTGAAAGCCTGCGACATATTTCTATATCTGTGGGCGGATCGTATCCTTCATGCAGGCTTTCAACCCTCCTGACCAGATTATAGCCGTCGATCAAAAAAATCATATTAAATTTCTGAAGAGTATCTCATCTCTCCGCCGACAATGGTTTTTTCTATTTCAGCTTTGAGTTTCCATCCGTCGTAGGGACAATTTCTGCTTTTGGAGACGAAATCTTCTAAGTTTACAGTATATTCGGTATCGGGGTTGATTATTGTGACATCTCCCTGCCTGCCTTCGGAAAGCCGGCCCTTTTCAATTCCGATAATATCGGCGGGGTTTTCGGTCATCATCTTTATCAGTCCGGGCCAGTCCAATATTCCCGGTTCGATGAGAGCCTTTACGTAAAGACCCAAGGCGTATTCCAGGCTTGCGATGCCAAAGGGTGCAGCGAAAAATTCAAGTTCCTTTTCACTTTGAAGATGCGGAGCATGGTCACTTGAGAGGGTGTCGATCCAGCCTTCCTTTATGCCCTGCTTCAATGCATCTATATCTTCCCGGGTTCTCAGAGGGGGATTGACTTTATAATTAGTATCGTAGCCTGAACATAATTCTTCGGTTAAAAGCAAATGGTGAGGGGTGACTTCACAGGATACCGGCAGTGACATTTCCTTGGCTGATCTTATAAGCTCCAGCGATCCTTTTGTGGATATATGCTGAGCATGGTAATTGACTTTTATCTTTTTCAAGAGCTGAATATCCCGCCATAACATTGCCTCTTCCGCCAGATGGTCAAAACCCGGCAGACCCAGGATCGTGGAATAATATCCGGAATTCATTACTCCGTTCTTTGCGTAACTGTCATCCTGACAATGCTGGGCGATCAAGGTATCGAACATAGAGGCATATTTCAATGCCCGTTTCATCACAGCAGGGTCCTGTAAGCCTGAGCCGTCATCTGTGAAACCTACGGCACCTGCTTCATGCATAAGGCCCATTTCGGCAAGTTCTTTGCCCTGTCTTTTTTTTGTGATCGACCCCATAACGTAAACATGAGTCTTTCTTGCAACTCTGGCCTTTCTATGGACGTATTCAATGTCGGTTTCATCTTCGATCGGGGGGTCTGTATTGGGCATACAAACTACGGATGTAAAACCGCCCTTGACGGCTGCGGCAGAACCGCTGGCGATTGTTTCTTCCTCTTCGTCGCCAGGTTCTCTGAAATGTACATGAATGTCTATCAAACCCGGGGTGACAATTTTATTTGTAGCATCGATAATATCATCAACATTTGCCCGGTCTATTTTGCCGACTTTTTCAACAAGTCCGTCCTTGATCAGAACGTCACAGACTTCATCCAAATCATTTGCAGGATCAATCACCCTGCCGTTTTTTATCAGCAAATCATTTTTTAAATTCTTTTTCATTAACAGACCTCTCAAGTTCTCCTTTAACTTGCTGCCCCCTGATTAACCAGAAACAGAACCGCCATTCTCACTGCCAGTCCGTTTTTTACCTGTTGCAATATCACGCTGTTTTTGCCATCGGCTACAGAACTTTCGATCTCAAGCCCCCTATTAATCGGCCCGGGGTGCATCACCAGGATATCGGATTTTGCTCTTTTCATTCTTTCATGGGTCAGGCCGAAATAATGAGAATATTCCCTTACCGAAGGGAACGGATTACCGCCTAGACGTTCGAACTGAATGCGGAGCATATTAACAACGTCAACCTGTTCTATTACTTCATCAAGCGAATAGGAAACGTTTACCGGAAGTTTGCTGACTTCCGTGGGCATCAAGGTCGGAGGGCCTACGAATGTTACCTCTGCACCGAGTTTTGTCATAGCCCACATGTTACTTCTTGCTACGCGGGAATGGGCGATGTCCCCGACTATGGCTATCTTGAGTCCTTTTAAGGACCCCTTGTTTTTCCTTACAGTGAAAATATCCAGAAGTGCCTGGGTGGGATGTTCACAATAACCGTCGCCGGCATTTATCACGCATGCATCCATATTTTTTGCAAGGAACCGAGGTGCACCAGCGGCAGAGTGACGAATAACCACCATATCTATACCCATTGCTTCCAGATTTTTGGCAGTGTCAAGAAGCGTTTCACCTTTGCTAACGGAGCTTGATTTTTTGGTAAATTGCAGTACATCTGCACTTAATCTACTTGCTGCCAACGTAAAGCTGTTTCTTGTTCTGGTACTGTCTTCGAAGAAAAGGTTTACAACCAGTTTTCCTCTAAGTGCAGGTGCCTTTTTAACCGTTCGGGTACTGATCTGCTCGAATCCTACTGCGGTGTCAAGTATGTGTGTTATTTCTTCGGCAGTTAATTCTTTAAGTCCTGTCAGATGCTTTCTTTTCCAGACGAACTCCTTTTTTTTCTTTAATAGTGCCATCCTGCTTTTTCCTGATTTATGTAATGATCACTTCATCTTTACCATCTGACTCAACTAAATTTACCTGCACATGTTCTTCGGGGTCAACATTTACTTTTTCCCCGACATAATCGGCCTGTATAGGGAATTCTCTTCCGGGCCTTTCGACAAGGACAGCAAGTTTTATCTGCTTCGGCCTGCCGAGATCGATCAGAGCATCCAAAGCTGCTCTTGTTGATCTTCCGGTATAAAGAACATCATCAACCAGAATAATCACCTTGTTATCGATATTGAAGCCGATCTCGGTTGTACGAACCTTAGGCTGTGAGTAAGCCCCGGCCTGGTTCAAATCGTCGCGGTATAAAGTTATATCGAGCACCCCCTGAGGGATTTCTTTTTTGAGTGATTCAGACAGGATTTTGGCCAGCCTCTGGGCGATTATTTCCCCCCTGCTTCTTACACCTATCACAGCAACGTCAGAACTATCGGAAAGAGATTCAATAATGGAATTTTTGATCTTTTCGATTTCGTTGGCAATCTGTTTTTTATCTAAAACAGTCGTCATAATTCAGGAAACCCCTAGTAAAATTTATTCTCAAATAATCGTGGAAAGTATAGCACTAAATACCCCTTTAAGCAAGAGTTAAAAGTATTTGCTCTAATTGAAGGGTTATTAACGCTAAGTTAATTGAAAAATCAGCCGATAATTGTTATTATATTAAGGTTAGAAGTTAATAATTTAAAATTAAGATCGTGAACCAGATTAAATTAAAAAATACATTCGAATCGAAAGCATTTAAAGGCCTTATCAGGCTTTTGATAATTACTTTTGTCAGCTGTAATATTTTAGCCGCTGATCTTGAACCTTCTGCGCTTAAATTTACGGGGATTTACGATCTGAGGGACAGGGACCCTAATCTTACAGGAAAAAATGTTAGAGTGGGAGTTGTTTCCAGGAGTTACAGCTATACCGACGGCATACCTCAAAACGATTACAAGCCTAATTATGAACATAGATGTCTGGACGATAAACTTTTCGAATTTTTCGGTTCCGATAACAGTTATGACGGGTTATCCGAACATTCGATGGGTGTATCCTCCGTTCTTTTCGGATTCGACGAAAATGCATTTGAGAACGAACTGGGGGAATTCGTCTATGAGGGAGCTTTACCGCAAGCAGAAAGCAAGGTATATGAATTCTCGTATTTTTTAGACAATTTCATTAATGACAATTCAACACCTGAGGTCGATATATTGAATACAAGCTGGGGAGTTATCGATGAGGAATGGTGGACAAGAGGTCTTGACAGACTGGCGGAAAAAACGGGAACAATAATTGTTTCTGCGGCAGGAAACGGAAGTGAAATGTATGATCCTGTGCTCTATCCAGCAGGTAATGCAAATACAATAGGGGTAGGAGTGATAAGCAGTACAAAGTCGGAGGATCTGCATGACAGGTTGAGTAATTTCGGGCTCGTAAAATCTGAATTTTCCAGTATCGGCCCAACATTTGACGGAAGGTGCAAGCCCGATCTTGTGGCACCGGGAAATTGTCTTTCAGGAAGTTTTTCGGATAATTCCGAATATTACGAACTCGGTGACTGGTCCAGTTTTGCAACCCCGGTGGTTTCAGGTGTTGCGGGATTACTTTTGCAGAAGGCATCATATTTTGAGGATATGAATTCGGTTTTAACAGGTAAGGGAAGAAACTGTGTTGTAAAAGCAATACTTTTAAACAGCGCAAGAAAACTGCCCTACTGGCATAAAGGCAAATTAAGCAAAGATGACGATCACGTTGTGCCCCTGGATTATTTGCAGGGAGCTGGAATTGCAGATGCCCTAGCGGCGGTGGAAAACCTCGAAGCGGGAATCTTTAAACCGGGAAATGAATTCGTAGGTTCAGCCGGCTGGGATTCCAATAAGATAAGAAACGGTAATGAAAAAGTTTACCGGATATTGCTAGATGATCCAAACGAGAAAAACGTCACTGTTACTTTAACATGGAATTTTCACTACGAAGATCAGTTTCCTTTCGATCCTGTAGTCGAGAAAAATTCGGATCTAAGGCTTGAAGTCTGGGCAGTTTATCCAGAAGCAAATAAAAACAGTTACCTGATCGATTATTCTGACAGCCCGGTCGATAACGTCGAGCATGTACATTTCAAGACAGACCCTAATATAAAAGAGTACGAAATAATATTGCGGCATAACCGGGAATCCAGGAGCCAGAAGGAAAGTTATGCCCTGGCATGGAGAACTCAACAAATTCAAAATTTCGGCAATGAGAAGTATGACCTTAACATGGACGGCATTATAAGTGCCGATGATGTTTATAAGATCGTAGAAAATATGATGAAAAGTAAAGAGGACCGGTCAGGTTATTATTACGGAGATATCGATTCAAACGGGGTCATAGATTTTAAAGATGTGCAAATTTTCCTGGAGCAAACAAATATATTATCAAAGGAAACGGCTGACCCCAATTCCGTCACCAGCTAATCGATATTCAGGAAACATTTATCATTCCAGCGAATGGACGTGACCGCTGAAATACTTTTCCAAAGATCCAGTTCATGTTCGTAAAAATATCTCTTTTCAATGACTTCATAGGGCAAGAAATTTAAATTAAAGAAATACCCCCTTCTTTTTACATCTACCGCACAGCACCAGGCGCCGATTTCTTTGTCATAAATATAATCATTTTGAATCACTATTCCTTTAATTTCTCTGTCAAGCCTGTGTACTACTATATCGCCGTTTCTGAATCTGGGAGACCTCTTTGCAGTATAGGGGGTTGTTGATTTTTTACTGTAACAATTCTTTTCCGAACAGCAGCCGGAGAGCCCGACAAATATCATCAGTATAATTATCCAAAAATTTTTCATGATCATCACCCATAAAAATAACCCAGCAAAGTTTTACCCTTCCATGGATTCTTAGATATTAATATTTTAGCAAAAACTGTACATTTTAATCAAGTTTAATTTAAAAACGGTTATCAAAATCGTCTTATATGTTTAAATTTCTTGTTACTGTGGAAAATTTATTTATAATTTGTGTTCAGGGAGTTTAATTAATTAGCCTGAATTTTAGGAGAAAAGTAATGAAAAAGATAATCAAAAAATCTCTTGTATTTGTCGGAATAGGTTTAGTCGTCCTGGTACTGGCTGTGGTCCTGCTTTATATTTTCTTCGGTGAAAAAAGCATTGAGACAGCCATAGAGACCGGCGCTACCAAAGCAATGAAAGTGGGTGTGGAGCTAGACGGTGTAAGCTTAAAACTGTTTAAGGGAAAAGCAGGGATATATGACCTTGTTGTTCAGAACCCCTCAGGATATGAGCATGAAAATCTGATGACTCTTGACAGGGCCGATATATGGATGGACATCGGTTCTGTGTTTAAGGATACGGTTGTGATTAAGGAATTCACGCTGGACGGGATGAATCTCGTTATAGAGCAAAAGGGGACCACCAACAATTTGAAGGATGTGATAAACAATCTGCCGAAATCAGAAAAAGAGGCCAAGGAAAGAAAAAAAGAAGCAGGTGAAAAAGCGGGCAAAAAACTAAAGATCGAAAAACTGACTATCAAAAATGTGAAAGTCCGTGCCGACCTTCTCCCAGTACCGGGCAAAGCCACCACAGTCACTTTAGCACTCGATCCTATAGTTCTTGAGGATATCGGCGGTGACAACGGCATAAATTCAGTAATGCTCACCCAGAAAATTCTCGTTGCCATTGCAGGCGGGGTAACAAAACAGGGAGCATCACTTTTGCCGGAGGACATAACAGGGAGTATGAAAGATGCCCTTGAAACGACCCTCGGAGTGGGAGAAGACCTTTTAAAACAAGGAGGGAAGATCCTAGAGCCGGGAAAAGACCTCGGAAAAGAACTCGAAGAAACAGGAAAAGATGTCATGGAAGGAGTAAAGGGGATTTTCGGGGGCAAGAAGACAAAAGAAAAGGAAGAATAAATTATAAGGAGTTGTATGTTTGAAGAAAAAAGCACCGAAACGGTAAAGGAACTTAAGCCTTTTAAGGAAAGAGAATTTGTCGAAAAAGATGCCGACCTTTCGATCAAGGAGACCGCTGAAAATTTATTTAAAAGACTTAATGACAGAAAAATAAATTCGAGGCAAGAGCTGGAACAATTCCTGCTTGACAGGTCCGAACTGGAATCTGCACTTATGGAAAAAAGGTCGATCCTATATATCGATATGACCTGTCACACAGATGACAAAAACAAGGCGTCGGCTTATCAGGATTTTATGCAGAATGTTATGCCTGTTGTAGAGCTTTATTCCAATTCGCTTGATAAAAAGTTCATAGAGGTAGAGAAAGAATTTTTCCTGGAAGATGATCGGTATTTTGTTCTTAAAAGAACCAAGAAAAATAATATCGAACTTTTCAATGAGAAAAATATCGATCTGCACAAGGAAGAAAGTAATCTTCAGCAGGAATACCAGTCAATAAACGGAGCAATGACGGTGAATTTCCGGGGCAAGGAAAGGACCTTGCAGCAGATGGGCCTTTTTCTTCTGCAGAATGACAGGGAACTGCGGGAAGAAGCATGGCTGAAAACAGCTGAAAGGAGAATCCAGGATAAGGAAAAGATCGAAGATATTTTCGAACAATTGATAAATATCAGGAACCAGGAGGCCAAAAACGCAGGTTTCAAAAATTACCGTGACTTCGCCTTCAAAAATCTTGAAAGGTTCGATTATTCGGTAGAAGACTGCAAAAAATATCACGAGGCGGCAGAAAAGATTATCATCCCTCTTCTGGAAAAGATATACCAAAACAGGAAGGAGAAACTGGGAGTTGATAAATTAAGGCCCTGGGATCTGCAAGTAGATATCGAAGGGAAAGAGCCTTTGCGTCCTTTCAGCAATGTAAGTGAATTAAAGCAAGGTACGCTGAATATTTTCCAAAAGGTTGATCCGGAACTGGGCAGTCGATTTAAAACGTTAATAGATAATGACCTGCTTGACCTTGAAAGCAGGAAAGGTAAAGCTCCAGGCGGTTATCAGACCGTTCTGCCTGAATCCCGGTATCCGTTTATCTTCATGAATGCCGTCGGTGTTGATAGAGACGTAAGTACCCTTCTGCATGAGGGCGGTCATGCGTTTCATACCTTTGCTTGCAGAAAGGAACCGCTGCTGGATTATCGTCACGGGCCTATTGAGTTCTGTGAAGTAGCTTCGATGTCGATGGAACTTATCGGAGAGGAGTATCTGGATGAATTTTACAAGCCCGATGAACTGAAAAGAAGCATAAGAGAGCACCTGGAATTGATAGTGTTCATCATGGCCTGGGTGGCTGCGATAGATGCTTTTCAACACTGGATATACGAAAATCCTGAGCATTCACGAGAGGAAAGGAAACAGGCGTGGCTGGATATCTATAACCGATTCGGAGGTAATTTAGTCGACTGGGAAGGGCTGGAAGATCTCAAAGCTCATATATGGCATAAACAGCTTCATGTGTTTATACATGCTTTTTATTACATAGAATATGCAATAGCCCAACTGGGTGCGTTGGGTATCTGGAATAACTGTCAGAAAGACAAAGAAAAGGCACTGGAAGATTACAAAAAGGCACTGAGTCTCGGAGGTTCAAAACCTCTGCCGGAATTATTTCAAGCAGCGGGTCTGAAATTCGATATAACAGAAGAAACGATGAGGCCGCTCTTCGATAAACTTCAGGAAAGACTTTCGGAAGTTCAATAAAGCATGTTCGAAAAAGCAAGACAACTTCTTTTTGAGCAGAAACTGGCGGTTCTTTCAACTTGTTGCAAAGACGGTCAGCCTTATGCAAATCTCATAGCTTTTGCCGTGACTGATGACCTTAAGACCCTGATCTTCGTGACAAAAAGGGAAACGACGAAATTTGAGAATCTCTCATATAATCCCAAGGCTGCTGTTTTAGTGGAAAACAGTAAAAACACCGAAACGGATTTCGAAAATGCCGTAGCGGTTACCCTTATGGGAAAGGTTAAGGAACTGCAAAAGTCAAAGCACGGAAACTTGCTTGACATTTATAAAAAAAAGCATAAAAATTTAGAGAGCTTTTTAAAAGAAGAGGATTGTGCATTATTGGGTATCGATATAGAAAAAATAATCGCAGTCGATAATTTTCAGAATGTTTCTGAAATAAAAATATAATGAAGTTTTACTTAACGGGAGGTTTTCATGAAAATCATGAGAAGGAAGATCAAAAAAAGAATTGTTCTGTCAAGTTTATTGGTTTTGGCCTTGGTATCTGTTTTAGGGTACAGTCACTGCCAGGTCCCTTGCGGGATATACGGAGATCCTATGAGGATCGATCTTATGGCAGAACATATTGAGACCATCGAAAAAAGCATGAACAGTATAATCGAGCTTTCCGGGAAAGAAAAACCCGAAGAGATGAATCAACTGGTTCGGTGGATAAACAACAAAGATCTTCATGCGGAAAAGTTCAACGAGATAGTGACGTATTATTTCATGGCCCAGAGAATTAAACCAGTCGAATCGGAAAATGAGGAAGGCTATGAAAAGTATGTTGAACAGCTGACAACGTTGCATCATATGCAGGTCTACGCGATGAAGTGCAAACAGACGACTGACCTGGAAAATGCGGAAAAACTGAAGAAATTGCTGGATAAGTTCGAAATGCTATACTTCGGTAAAAAGGTAAGGAAGCAAGAACACAGCCATGAGCACGGCGACGACCATAGTCACGGTCATGAGCACTAAGTTTTAAATTATTTAAATAAATACGGCTCTGGTCTTTTAAGGGGATCAGGGCCTTGTTTTTTTGGAGATTTGCATGAAAATACTGGCACTGGAAGCTTATTACGGGGGCAGTCATAAGGCCTTTCTTGACGGTTTGATTGAAAAAAGCAGACACCAATGGACACTTTTGACTTTGCCGCCTTATAAATGGAAATGGAGGATGAGACATTCGGCGATCTACTTCACAGATTTGCTGAGGTCAAAAAAATATAAAGATAAGCATTGGGATATTCTTTTCTGTTCTGACATGCTTAATCTTGCGGAATTCAAGGGGATGGCGGATGAAAAGATAAAAAAACTAAAGACTATCATATATTTTCATGAAAACCAGCTAACTTATCCGTTAAGAGCCGAAGATAAAAGGGATTATCAATATGTACTTACGAATATGAACAGCGCCGTTGCTGCAGATGAGGTCTGGTTCAATTCAAAATTTCATGAAGCTGAGTTTTTAACCGCTCTAAAGGATTTTTTGAAAAAAATGCCTGACTACCAACCTTATGAGCAAATAAAAAAGATAAAAAACAAATCGAAGGTAGTTCATCCGGGTATAAGAGAATTTGAAACTTTTAAGCAGGCTGAAGGTAAAAAGGTAAAAACAATACTCTGGGCGGCAAGATGGGAGCATGACAAAAACCCGGAAGATTTTTTCGCAACACTTTCTGAACTTAAAAAACGGGGCTATGATTTTAAGCTGAACGTAATCGGTGAAAACTTTCGAGATCGACCGGAAGCTTTCGATAAAGCTAAAAAAGAATTCAAAGAATACATCACCCGATGGGGATACCAGAAAAATCGAAAAGAATACGAAAAAACATTGAAGGAATCTGATGTCATAGTTTCAACGGCAGTCCATGAATTTTTCGGGATAGCTGTGCTCGAAGCAATGGCACGGGGATGTTACCCACTGCTGCCTGAGAGGCTCGCTTATCCGGAAATAACAGATATCAAAAACAATCCTGAATTTTTCTATGACGGCACAGTAAAAAGTCTTGCTAAAAAACTGGAAAGATTGATTGATGATAAAGATCAAATCCTGGAAGAAGGAAAACAAAAGGCAGAAGAAAGAACACAGGAATTTTTCTGGTCAAAGCAGGTTAAAAAGATCGACGAAGCTATCGAGAATATAAATTCGTAAACATCAGCCTTCGGGGGAATTCAGGATATAATCCATTACCTCGTCAAAATCCGCGGTTGCAACTGCCACTTTACAATCGGCGGCTCCATAATAAAGATTCAGCTGATTTTTATTTTTGTCCAGTGTTACACCTGAAGGAAAGACTACATCCGCAACGTCACCGATTCTTTCATAATCTTCTCTTGGGCCTAGAACCCATTCATCACTTCTTCTCATAACCTTCCATGGTTCTTCCAAGTCGAGCAGAGCAATACCCATCCTGTATAGAGCTCCGGCAGTGGTACCTCTTACGCCGTGATAAAAAATCAGCCAGCCTTGTTCCGTTTCGATGGGCTGTGTGGCAAGGCCGACTCTTACAGAATCCCAATAGGCATGACGGGTCTTTATGATAACCAGGTGATCACCCCAGTGTTTAAGATCAGGGGAGAAACTCAGCCATATGTGGGCCTCTCCGCGGACTATGGGCCTGTGTATCAAGGCAAACCGACCTCTGAATCTTCTCGGGAACAGGCATGCGTCCTTGTCTTCCGGTGGCAACAGGACACCCATTCTGGCGAATGTTTTAAAGTTTTTTGTTATGGCACAGGAGACCACAGGTCCGCCCGTGCTGAAGGAGGTATAGGTCACGGCATATTGATTCTGCTCTTCTAGCCATGTTATCCTGGGGTCTTCCAGTCCCCACATTTCCTCGTGGGATTCATGATCCGCTTCCAATGTAGGGTAATCATCTATTTGCCAGTCGGTAAAGCCGTCTTTACTTTTTGCGACGGTTAGATGAGAAAATCCCCTCATGTCCTCAACCCGGTTCAAAAGCAGTGTTTCTCCATTAGGTAGAATTGTGGCAGCGGGATTCATAACTGCATTGATAGAGTAAGGCCAAATTTTAGGGGTCAAAATCGGGTTGCCTTCATATCTTTTAAACAATTCGTTTGCTTTTTTCTGTCTTTGGAGATCGGGCATCTTTCCTTCCTTAATGAGTAGAACTGAAATATTGTTCAATTGTATGAAGTAATTTTTCCATATTACCTCCCTTTCAGATTTTATTTAAACCGTTTTATTTTAAATAGTCAAGCCTAAATAATTGACCTGAGTCCAGATATGTGCTATTTTTTCAGTCAATTTTTACGGAGTTATATTATGATTATAGAAACATTAACAATAGGTGCTTACGAGAATAATTGTTACATAGTAAGGAAAGATCAAGAACAGAAAGACTGTGTCATTATCGATACAGGGCTGGATGAAGATAGATTGATCGAATTTCTGAAAGAAAATGATTATAATCCTAAAGCAGTTCTTCTGACACATGGTCACGCTGATCATATTTATGCAGTGCCCTGCATTAGAGATAATTTCTCTGAGGTGAAAGTTTATGTACATAAGGAAGATGCAAAGGCTTTGATGGAACCTCACCACAATCTTTCGATGATGGGCGGTATAGAATTGAAGACAAGCCCGGCGGACGTGCAATTATCCGACGGTGATGTAATTAATGAATCAGGTATTGAATTAAGGGTTCTGCACACCCCCGGCCACAGTCCGGGCGGAATTTGCTTTTATAATGAAAAAGAAAAGATACTTTTCAGCGGTGATACCCTTTTCTGTGATTCCGTGGGAAGGACTGATCTCAGGGGCGGGAATATGCAACAGCTGCTTGATTCCATACAGGAGAAATTAGTTTCTCTGCCGGATGAAGTAAAAGTATTGCCCGGTCATGGACCTGAAACCACTATGGGAAATGAAAAGAGATACAACCAGTATCTTCAATTCTGATCAAATACCGGAATAATTCTGAGGTTTGCCGTCATCGCTGTCATAATTTATCTTATCAACCTCGGCTGTGACTGCGATCCTTTCTATCTTTTCGGTGTGCTTTGTCTGAGTGTCGATAGTTGCAACTATGCCGCAAATTTTGACATCATCAGTCGCAATGCCGTAAGGAAAAGGCATTTGAGTACGAAAAGATTTCAAAACATTGTCTTTATCCCTTCCGAGGATCGAATCATGGGCCCCTGTCATACCGATATCCGTAATATAGCCGGTACCTGCTTTTAATATCTTCTCATCGGCGGTTTGAACATGAGTGTGTGTTCCGAAAACGCAACTGACCTTACCATCAAGGTGATAGCCGAGTGCTATTTTTTCACTGGTTGCCTCTGCATGAATATCTACAAAGATTATATCAGCTTCCTGCTTTACTTTGGGCAGGAGCTTGTCGACTGCATGATAGGGACAGTCGGCGGGTTTCATAAAGACCCGGCCTATGAGTGAAATAACGCCTACCACAGGACCAGCTCCGGTTTTATAATATGCAACCCCGGAACCTGCACTATGGCGGGATAGGTTTTCGGGACGGGCAATATTTGTTTCACTTTCGAGGACAGGAATAATTTCCTTTTTTTTATAAGTGTGGTCGCCAAGGGTTACCAGATTAATTCCATAGCGGAAAAGTTTCTTATATATCTGGGGGGTTATTCCCGATCCTCCCGCTGCATTTTCCGCATTTGCAATAACACAGTCGATATCATATTTTTCTTTTATATCGGAAAGCCGGTGGGCCAGGATCCTGCGTCCCGGCCTGCCGACTATATCTCCAATACAAAGGACTTTAAGTTTCATAATATGTTCCAGTCCAGATTATCTGGCATATTCCACACAGCGAACTTCACGCAGTAATGTTACCTGAATTTCGCCCGGATAAGTCATTTCTTCTTCGACCTTCTTTGCAATATCGCGTGCGATCTTATTAGCTGAGCCGTCATCGATCTTATCTGCATTTACGATGACCCTTATTTCTCTTCCTGCCTGGATGGCATAAGCATTTTCCACACCTTCGAAATCTCCGGCAATATCTTCAAGCTTTTCAAGCCTTTTTATGTAACGTTCAAGGGTTTCCCTTCTTGCTCCGGGCCTTGATGCACTGATCGCATCTGCAGCGGCGACAAGAGGGGTATAAGGATTATCTGCAGGTATATCGCCGTGGTGAGCTTCTACCGCATTTAAGATTATAGGAGATTCATTGAAACGTTTCAGGAAATTCGCACCAATCTGAGGGTGGCCACCTTCTATCTCGTGGTCAATGGCTTTACCGATATCATGGAGCAACCCTGCCCTTCTGGCGATCGAACCGTCCAGATTCAATTCTTCGGCCATGACCTGTGAAAGAAACGCAACTTCCATACTGTGTCTTAAAACGTTCTGGCCGTAACTTGTCCTGTAGTGCAAGGCACCTAAAAGACTCATTACACGGTTACTTAAGCCCCGGATATTGCCCTCTACGGCAGCATCTTTACCAAGCTGAAGAACTTTCACATTTACTTCTTTTCTCGTACCTGCTACTATTTCTTCGATCCTTGAGGGATGAATTCTACCGTCCTGAATCAGTTTTTCCATGGCGATCCTGGCAACTTCACGTCTTACGGGATTAAATCCGCTTACTATGATCATGCCGGGTGTATCGTCGACGATAACATCGACTCCGGTAGCCTTTTCGAAAGCCCGAATGTTACGGCCTTCTCTTCCGATGATCCTTCCTTTCATATCATCATTGGGGATCTCAACCATGGATACGCTTACCTCACAGGTCTGCTCGGAAGCATATCTTTGAATTGCAGAACTGATGATCTCCCTGCTCTTCTGATCGACATTATCTTCGGCTTCTTCGAGTTTTCTCTGGATTAAAAGAGACATTTCATGTTCACACTCATCTTCCAGTCTTTCAAGAAGAAGCTCTTTTGCCTCTTCCTGGGACATGGCGGTGATCTTCAAGAGCTGATTTTTCTGCTGGGTCATCAGGTTTGTCAGCTGTTTTTCCTTTTCGGAAATTCCGTCGAGCCTTCTTTTGATCTCCTTTTCCTGTTCTTTTGCTGCGCTTTCTCTTTTCTGAACCTGGTCGATCTGACGGTCGAGATGATCTTCTCTTTTACTTAATCTTACTTCTGTTTCTCTAAGTTCTGCGCGAATCTTGTTGGATTCTTCCGTTATCTGTTCTTTCTTTTTTATAGCTTGTTCAGCAGCTTCGACCTTGGCAGATTTTATAATATTTTCCGCTTCTTTTTTTGCATCCTCTATTTGTTTTTCAAGGTTCTGCTGAAAAGCCCCGGCTTTTGCTTTTGAGAGGATAAAGTAGACAGCGGCAATAGCCGCTCCCCCTGCTACCGCCCCAATCGCAATCCAGCCGATCGCATTGATCTGCATCAATAAGGCGTTCATCTTGTTACCTTTCCATAAAACTGTTAACAACTCAAAATGACTTGAATGCGAGTTTTACGGCAGGAAATCCGGTATGAAAACATGTAAAAAAGCGCAAAAATCTTTAAAAAATGTAAAAACTGAGCGATTAATTTATAAAAATTACTTTTAATCTACCTTTGTAAACTGTTCGATTGCCCAATTTCTGATATCCTTGCTATTTTACAAGTTCTTAAAACCTAAAATAAAATTCATTTGTCAGCCAATAGTTATATTTTATTTAATTATCCTCATTGTGAGGCTGAAAAATGTCTCAACAACATTTTTGAATTAAAATTTTTCCTGCCTTGTTCCTTTCGAACACAGGCTCGCTATTCTCGTCAACATTAATCCAATTTAAAGAATATACGCATTGAAACTTTCGCGGTCAAGAAAAATCGCCGTTGTAATCTCAATAATTTACATTCTTTAAAAAACATTTAAGTAACATTAATTACTAATATGCGAACAAAACCTTTGTTCATAAAATAAACAAATAATGATATACATGGGTAAAATTTCTTCTAGAATTTTACAAAAATCCTGTATAATATTAATCAGAATAAAACTCAGTAATTTAATTTTATATATAAATCAGGAGTAATTATGGCAGGTCATTCACACTGGGCAGGAATTAAACACAAAAAGGCAGCCAATGATGCCAAAAAAGGAAAAATCTGGAGCAAGCTATCCAAGAAGATCATAGTCGCAGCCAAAGACGGCGGCGGTGATCCCGAAACCAATCTACCTTTGAGATATGCTATCGAAAAGGCAAAAGATGCCAACATGCCCAAAGACAATATCGAAAAAGCCATCAAAAAGGGAACAGGCGATCTGGAAGGCGTCTCTTACGAGGAAGTTGTTTATGAAGGTTATGCGCCGGGCGGGGTTGCTGTTATGATCGATGCTCTGACCGATAACAGAAACAGAACAGGGCCGGAAATAAGAAAGATATTCGAAAGAAAAGGCGGTTCACTGGGAAGTTCAGGGTGTGTAAACTGGATGTTCACTAAAAAAGGGTTGGTAACCGTCGATAAAAAAGACGCAGATGAGGATACGATAATGGAAATCGCTCTTGGAGCGGGAGCTGAAGATATGCAGACTAACAGCGAAGTTTACGAAATCACCTCCGATCCGGGCAGTCTGGAAGATATAAAAAACGCCTTCAAAGAAAAAGAAGTTACCACGCAGGTAGCGGAAATATCCATGATCCCTCAGAATGATGTTAAAGTCGAAGATCAGGAAACAGCGAAAAAGATAATGGGGCTAATGGATGAACTGGAAGATCATGACGATGTGCAAAATGTTTATGCAAACTTTGATATTCCGGATGAACTTCTGAAGAAGGTCGGCTAGTCAGAAAGTGCTTTTACCTTTTTCTTTGCATATTCGTAATTTTCAAAACCAAGTCTGCTGAAAAGCTCTTCGCCGGGGTACATCTTTTTGTATTGATGCCTGTAGGCATCTTCTATTTCAATTGCATTTCTATATTCTTCTAAAGCGAGCTGTTTTTTGCCAAGATCTTCAGCAATTTGGGCTTTTTTAAAGTGAAGTCTGCCAAGCTCAGGATACCTTTTAATAGCTTTTTGAATTTGCTTTAAAGCTTTTTCAGAATATTGCTGTTCTTTGTTTTTTCTGCGACGGCTTAATAAAGAATATACTTCGGCCAGCTTTTCGTAATTCTTATAGTCCATGGGGTTTTTAGAAGCGGCCTTTTCGAAAGTCTCAGCTGAACTTTCCAGATATTCGACTCTGCCTGTTCGATAATATTGATTCAAATAAAGCCTTGCCTGCATGTTCCATGGATAATATGCGATCCTGTCTTTTTGGGCCTTTTTGTAGTAACTGTGGGCAAGTTCGTAATTGCCGTTATCAGCTGCAGTCTGGGCTTTTTTTAAGCGGCTTACGGTTGTAATGCCTTTGAATATCCCCGTTTGTGATAAAATGAGGGTGAAAATTATAATTCCTGCTGCAAGAAGTTTATTATATTTACCCGGTAAATTGATCTCAACGTTTGAGAATTTATCCTTTCGTCTGTTAAATGCAATTAAACATGCAATAAATATCCAAAAGCCTGTCCAGACAGCGGGTTCGAAAATCGCAAAGTCAATCATATTATGTATTAAAACGGCAGCCACAGCGGAAATCAGGCAAGCGTTTATAATTTTAGAATCTTTGACGGGTGTTTTTACTGATGAAGAAAGCAGAACTGCTCCAAGTAAAACAGCAACAATGGGCATTATGAAATCGGTAATAACAAGGTAATAAATATAATGAGGAAAAACGCCCTTAAGTGCATCCAATAAAAAGGGGCGGATCAGTAAAAGTAAACCAATCAACGGCAAGACGAACAGCCACAATCTTTTCGAATTATTATTTACCATATTTACTTTTTGATCTTGCTTTCCTGAAAAAAATATTTTGCATAAAGGGAGGAATATTAAAATCAGAAAAGCGATCAATCCGAGAATACCGAACTGGGACAAAAAGCTGAAAACAAAATTATGAGGGTCGGAAACAGTTTCCAATGCTCCTGGGGCCTTGAAGCGGGTATAAAAATAAGAAAAATTACCCGGCCCGGTTCCGGTGGTCCATTCTTCGGCGATTATCTTTGCAGAGGCTGTCCAATACTGCCACCTTACCAAAAGCGAATTGGAAGGGAGCCCCCCTGTTTTCAGACCATAAAGGCAAACCAAACCACCTAAAAGCAATATACCTGTTATGAATACTAAAAATACTGATTTTTTGTATTTGTTTATAAAATTTGAAAATCTCAAATAAATTAAAACCATTATAACAGCGGCAGCTAAAGCTAAAATTCCTCCCTTGCTTCTGAATAAAACGAAGCCTGCAAGAACCAGAATTATTGCTATAAGGGTTAAAAGAATTTCTCTGGAGTTTTTCCTGTTTTTGATCTTTTCCATAAGAAAAGCAACCGCAGGCAAAAAAGCAAGTATAGCAAAGGAACTGGCAGAATTGGAGGTAGTAAAAAATCCCCGGACTCCTTTAGATTTCAAACGATGCTCCAGCATCATCTGCTGAAAAGAGCCTTCCTTTATGCCGAAGGAATTCAAAATGTATTGGGGATCATTTTGATACTGTTCCAAAAGTGCCTGGTTACTTATAAAAAACTGTTCTGCACCTTCATATACGGAGGCTATGCAGAAAGCAAATATCAGGATAAGGGTTAAGCGAATTTTGAAATCCGAATCAAGGGATTGAGCAACGATTAATCCGAGGAAAATGGGCGAAATCAGTATCAAAGCGGCATTTATTGCAGTTCTTTTGTCGGGTGCGAAGATACAGGATATTATCGAAGCAATGACCAGTAGAGCCAGTGGCCATTCCAGTCCTGTTTTACGGTAAGAGAATTTTCCCTTTAGCAATTTCAAAAAGAACCAGAAGAGAAATACCAGAATGATCAGAATACTGATTGTTAAGCTAAAAGTGATGTCAGAGACCTTTAAATTCTGGGCCTGGAAATTAAGTCCTTCGGCGTAAGTTGCCCTTAATCCTAGCAGGGTTAAAGCAAATAGAAGTACCGCCCAAGATATAACTCTCCGGAAAATGCTTTCATCATGTTTTGGGATTTCCTGCACCATCTCTCACCGTAGATTCAAAAATTGCAATTATAAAAAGTATAAGCACAGTCTGTGCAAATACAAGCAGTGCGCCCAGAATATTTACCTGATATAAAAATACAGCGCCGAGGCCTGTGCAAAGGGTAGCTATGTAAAGGGTTAATGCAACCTGGGTATCTGAAAGCCCATGCCTTTTCATCCTGTGCGAAAAGTGCTGGGTGTCACCTACGAATGGACTTTTGCCCTGTGAAATCCTTAAGAAAGTCACGCTTGTGAAATCGTATAACGGCACCGCCATTGTTATTAAAGGCATCAATACTGAGTACCATCTGCCGCTTTCTGCCTGTTGGTAATAAGTGATCTTAAGGGTAAGTGTCGCCATTATAAATCCGACTATTAAAGAGCCTGCATCTCCCATGAATATTTTTGCGGGCGGGAAATTGAAAACCAGAAATCCAAGAAGCGTACCTATAAAGATTATGGCGAGGCTTCCCACAAAAACCTGGCCATTTAAAATTGCAGAAGTCAGTAGTATGACACTTGCGATCGCCGCTATACCCGCCGAGACCCCGTCCATATTATCGAGGAAATTAAATGCGTTTATCAAAAAAACTATCCAGAAGGCAGATAAGATGGAGGTCACTAACCTGCTTTCAATGAAAAGTTCCACTCTAATATCTGCCAGAAATGCTGCGATGAAAGCAACTGCAAACTGGAATAATAATTTCATCCATGGGCCGAGATTTTTTTTATCATCATAAAGTCCGACAGCAAACAGTAAAACCAGACAGGCCAAAACAATGATTAATTGCGGCAATTTCTCAAGAAAACCTGCCTTGTGAATCATTACCGACTGGCCGAGAAAATCCAGTTTTCCGGTTCGTAAAAGAAAATGTGCTGCCAGTAAAGCTGCTGACATGATCAAAAAGAAGTTTGCAAAAATAGCGATTCCGCCGCCCAATGCGACTGTCCTGGTTGAAAAACGCGCTTTTCTTGGATGAGAGACGAAGCCGGTTTTAAGAGAATGCTGCCTGACGACGGCTGTCAGGATAACAGACAACAAAAATGATCCTGCAAAAAGTAAAATTGAAAATAAAGTTATCCTGTCGATCTTAACTGCTCCTTTAGCTTTGCCCGCACTTTGTCAAAAAATTTGTGATAAGTATCTTCCTTATGATCCGGAAAAGTGTAATCAAACCCTTTCCAAGTACCCTTATGGTACATCAAAGTCACTTCTGCGTACATATTTTTCCCGATATATATCCTGTGCGAAAAATTCTTGGTGGACGCAAGAACCAGTTTTGAACTTTCGATATAACCGGGGTCCAAATTCACCGGTCTGGGCAAATCAATTTTTAAGCTTTTACTCAATTCTTTTTCGATGTCATTTGTCTTGTGCTTTATTTCTGCAAGTTCACCGGGGTCGATAAGTTGATCTACTGTCACGAACTGTTTAACCGGTGATCGGCCAAGCTCATCTAAGTAATAATCGGTTTTTTCAAAATCCCAGGTTTCGCTTTCCAGGTCGATTTCTCCGAATTTTTCTTTAACTTTTTTTACAGCGGCTTTAAGGCATTTTCTGTCAGCTGCCATTATTCCGATTATGAGCTTAACGGGTTTTGGTTGTTTAACTTCCCACATTAAATGTTAGACAGTAAGCTCCTGTTTAAGTTCATTAACAATCTGAATAACCTTTTCTACTGCCTGGTTCACCGGTATATTCTTTCTTTTAGCTTCTCTTCTTAATTTTAATTCAATATTTCCTTGTGCAAGTGATTTTTTGCCGACGGTTACACGGACGGGGATTCCCAGAAGGTCGGCGTCTTTGAATTTAACACCGCCTCTTTCGTCCCTGTCATCGTAAAGAACTTCAATTCCCTTTTCCTGAAGCTGCTGATGGATTTTTTCTGCGGTCTGGTCCACTTCATCGGCGTTTCCCACAGGGGTTATCAGAACCTCGAAAGGTGCAATATTTATCGGCCATATTATACCATTTTCGTCATGGCCGTTTTCGATCGCCGAAGCAACTATACGATTTATCCCTATGCCGTAACAGCCCATTGTAGCGGTCTGCTGCTTGCCGTTTTCATCCAGGAAATTGGCACCGATCTTAGAACTGTATTTTGTACCGAGTTTAAATACCTGTCCCACTTCGATTCCGCGTTTGAAAAGCAGTTTTTTACCCTTGTGCTTGTCGCCTTCCACTGCATTTCTTATATCAGCGGTTTGTATGTTGTCACCGTCCAAAGGAAAATCCCTTCCCGGCACGACGTTCTTTAAATGGTAATCGGTTTTATTGGCACCGGTGATGCCTACAGGTATGCATGTCACGGCATGGTCAATCAACAAGTGGTCAACTTTGTCCAGGAGTCCTACTGGGCCTGCAAAGCCAACCGCTGCACCGGTTAGTTCGACGATCTTTTGCTCCTCTGCCATTTCCACCTTTTTACCTGCAAACAGCTGATTCAGCTTTTCCTGGTTAACTTCATGGTCACCTCTTACAAGTGCTATCATCATTTCATCATCAACGGTAAAAATCAGGGTTTTTATTAACTGCTTAGGGTCTGCTATCAGGAATTTGCAAACTTCATCTATGGTGCTGGCTTTTGGAGTATGGACTTCCTGAGGCTCCGGTGCATCTTCATCGGGAGATTCTTTGGAGACAACCGGATCAACCGCTGCTTTTTCTATGTTTGCTGCGTATGAACCGTCTTCGGTATAAACGATCACGTCTTCACCGGAATCACAGGGGACAGTAAACTGGTGTGAACCGGAGCCGCCCATTTCGCCTGATTCAGCTTCGACGATCACGTATTCCAAGCCGCAACGTTTGAAAATCCTGCAGTAAGTGTCATACATAATTTTGTAGGTCTCATCGAGGCTTTCATTATCTGCATGAAAACTATAGGCGTCTTTCATGATAAATTCGCGTGAACGCAAAACGCCGAAACGAGGTCTGAATTCATCTCGGAACTTGAAACTTATCTGGTAAATGTTAAAGGGAAGCTGTTTGTAAGAACTCAGTTCATCTGCTGCGACCTTGGTAACCACTTCTTCCGCTGTTGGGGCAAGTACATTCATTCTGCCGTGGCGGTCTTCGAATTTAGTTATGGTCGGGCCGTAATCTTCATCTCTTCCTGTCTGCTGCCAGAGATCCAAAGGCTGTACAGCAGGTAAAAGAAGCTCCTGTGCCCCGGATCTATCCATTTCCTCGCGGACTATGTTCATGACCTTCTTCAGAACTTTAAAGCCCAGAGGCAAGTAGCTGTATGTCCCGCTTGCAAGTTTTCGCATTAAACCTGCGCGTATCATCAACTGATGACTGGGAATCTCGGCATCTGCAGGTGATTCTTTTACTGTCGGTATCAATAATCTGCTGTATTTCATTTTAAATTCCTTTTACAACTTTCCTGATAAAATCCTTTTTATAGACGATTAAGAGTCGTAATTCAAGCTGAAAAGAGTGCAAAAAATCATCCGAACAAATAGTTAAGGGGTATTAGAGTTAATTTTTGAATATCTTAAAAGGTTTACTTGAAATTTACTCAAATTGGAAATATCATTCAGAGCAATTGTAATCGTTTTTTGGAGAAATTATGAGTCATAAATTTATAAATGAAATTCAGCCCGGTCAGCGTATAGATGATGTTTTTATGGTAAAAAGCCCTGTTCTGAGAAGCACTTCAAGGGGTGATCTTTATATAGCGATGTTTCTTTTAGATAAAACCGGTCAGGTGAACAGCAGAATGTGGCAGGCGAAAGAAGAGGTTTATAATTCTCTGCCCAAGCCAGGATTCGTCCGTGTTGTCGGCAAAAGTGAACTTTACCAGAATAATCTTCAGATAATCGTTAATCAGATCGCCGTGGTTGATCCCGATGATGTTGACCTTGAGGATTTTCTTCCCAGAACCGAAAAAGATACCGATCAAATGTTCAGCGAAATAAAAGAAATGGTAAGCAATATCGAAAATGACCAGATAAAAGCTATAGTCGACTCATTTCTCGCAGATAATGATTTGATGGAGAAGTTCTGTAAAGCGCCGGCTGCGATTAAGATGCACCATAATTATCTCGGCGGACTTTTGGAACATGTTCACAGCATGCTTAAGGTAGCCAATTCTATTTTCCGGTATTATCCGAAAGTAAACAAGGACCTTGTACTTGCAGGGATATTTTTGCACGACATGGGAAAAACCGAAGAACTTTCTTATGATCTTGCATTTTCTTACACAGACAGCGGTCAGCTCTTAGGACATATATCAAAAACCCTATTAATGGTAAACCGTAAAGCAGATGAGCTTAAGGTTGCAGGAGTCAATATCGATAAAAAGCTCATGGATGCCCTTGGGCACATAATTCTTTCACATCACGGCGAATACGAATTCGGGTCTCCGAAACTACCTGCTACTCCCGAGGCATTTATGGTCAGCTACATCGACAATTTGGATGCGAAATTAAACCAAGTTACAGACCTGATCGAAAATGAACCGGGAGATGAAAACTGGACAAGATGGCAGCATTCCCTGCAGACGAAGATATTCAAGGGAAATGTTGACCTCTGATTTTCAGCACAATATCATTTTTTAAAAAACCTTATTACCGAAGAAGAGCCAGCGAAAAATTTCCCTTTCATATTGCCTTGGAAAAAGTTTTAGTTTTCTATATAATCTCACCTTATGAGTAAGGATTCGAATAAAAAAATCTATACGGTCAGCCAGATCAATGCGCTGGTTAAATCAGTTCTGGAGAATTCCCTGCCGCCCAGGATCACAATAAGAGGTGAAATCTCGAATTTCAAGAAGCATAAAAGAAGCGGTCACTGTTACTTTTCTTTGAAAGATGAAAGATCGAGTGTTCCCTGTGTCATGTGGAAGAGCAATCACAGAAAAGTGAAATTCGATCTGGAAAACGGGCTTGAGGTTCTGGCAACCGGTTTTATCGATGTATATGTCCCGCACGGAAGATACCAACTTATGGCGGAGAAAATCGAACCGGCAGGTACGGGTGCCCTTCAGTTGGCTTTTGAGAAGATGGTCGAAAAACTTAAAGAACAGGGACTTTTTGAGGACAGTCACAAAAAGGCACTTCCCCGTTTTCCCAAAAAAATCTGCATATTGACCAGCGAATCGGGGGCAGCAATAGAGGATATCCGGGACAGTATATTTAACAGGTGGCCGGTGGCTGAACTTTTACTTTATTCCGTACCGGTTCAGGGAGAAGGAGCAGCAAAAAAAATCGCCGGTGCAATCCGCGATATCAATAAGCGAAACGATGAACTAAAAATCGACCTTTTGATCGTATCAAGGGGCGGCGGATCGATGGAGGACCTGTGGGAATTTAATGAAGAAGTTTTGGCAAGGGCGATTTTCGATTCCGATATCCCAGTGATAAGTGCCGTAGGTCACGAAGTAGACGTCACTATTTCAGACCTTGTTGCAGATGCCCGTGCTTCAACTCCAACTAAAGCAGGCGTTGCTGCAGTGCCGGATAAAGATGATGTCATCTCAAATCTTGATCATATGCAGAATCGGATAAAAAATGTGATGCTCAACCGGCTGGAATTATCTGAAAGCCGCCTTGATGCCCTTCTTGCAAGCGCCCTTTTTAAAAATCCGCTGGTAATGATAAGAAACCGTGAACAGCAAATCGACGAAATTCAATCTGCAATGGAAAGCGAACTGAGGCAATTGATTCGTTCTGCAGAGGTTAAACTAAACAGGATTTATGAAAAAATCAGGCAAATAGAACCTCACCGGCTTCTTGGAAACAGGAAAATCCAGTTCAACCGGCTGGAATCGAATTTGAATAACGCAATTAAAAAATCAATTACCGAAAGAAAACATAAAACCGCTATTGAAGAAAACCGTCTTAAAGCAATGAACCCGAAAAGTGTTTTAAAAAGAGGATACAGTATTACCACCAATAAACAAACGGGCAATATTGTCAAAAGCTTCAGAAATGTTAAAATAGATGAGGAAATAATCACCGAAATTGCAAATGAAAAAATAATCGAAAGTAAGGTTACTTCTAAAAAGGATAAAAATAAATAGGAAAGCTTCATATGGCCAAGAACAAAAAGAACCAAAAAGAAATAAAGGAAATGAGTTTCGAAGATACTATCCAGGAACTAAGGGATATTGTTACCAAAATCGAAGAGGGTCAGATACCGCTTCAAGAAAGTATTGATAAATACGAGCGGGGCATGAGTTTGATAAAGCACTGCAGGGAGGCCTTACAGCAGGCGGAAAAGAAAATCGAAAAGATCTCAGATCAGCAGCAAGAAATTGAAGAAAGTGAAGAAAATTCTGATGACGAACTGTTTTGATTCGTTATAATGGCAAACCTTTAATTGCGAGCGTGGCGGAATTGGCAGACGCGCCAGGTTTAGGTCCTGGTACCTGTTGAAGGTGTGGAGGTTCGACTCCTCTCGCTCGCATTTTTGACATACCAAAAAACATTGAACCGTAAATCATTTTCAATTATAATTACTTAGTCTAAATAATGGCGACAGTTTTTTTATTTTAAATTTTCAAAGGAAGAAAAGATGATTAACAAATTTCGCTATTCAGTTTATTTTGCAATTTTTCTGGTTTTATTTTCTGTTATTTCGATCCAGGCGGGAACGGTACATGATGTGGTAAAATCCTACCCTAGACCCGGTTACATTCCCTCAGCAGATGATGTTTCGATACGTTCGCTTAATTTCAGGCCGAGAAATAAGGAGGATGACCAGGACACATTCGAAGCTATTAAGAGCTTTCATGCAACGAGACTTGAATGGGTTTATCTGAATTTCCACCCAAAAGAGAAGAAGCTGATCGATAAGGTTAAAAGGATGGGGCTTGTTTTCGGTGCATCTGGAGAACCTGCGAACGGAGTTGACGTCGAACTTGCAGCAGGCAGAGATTATGTTGCATTCAGTATCAAGGATTTAAACGGTGAGCCTATTTTCATGGAACATTCCAGGCACTGGGTAAAGCCCATCTATCCGGGTTGTGTTAATAATCCAGTTTACAGGAAAAGGCATTTGGAATATTACATAAAGAACGTAAAATGGGGAGCTGAAACCCTGCAGCGTGACAGTTCGGGGTGTATTTATCATTTTGCCTCCGTCGGCAGAGGGTGTTATTGTGAATATTGTCTTGAAGGTTTCCGAGAATATTTGAAAGAAAACTTCGATCCATCAGAACTGGAAAACAAATTCGACATCGAAGATATCGACACCTTCAATTATAAAGAATGGCTTTTCAATAAAGGTCTTACTGCAAAACATGTTCACGGTCTTATAAGAGCTGATCATATAAACAATCCGCTTTTTAAACCTTTTTTGGATTTTCAAGCTAATGCAAATGCTCAGTTTTTTAAAGAATTAAGGACTGCATTGAATATTCACGCAATGAAGTTTGTACCCTTTTCTCATAATAATACATCTCATCAGATATGGGGGCGGCCTCATGACGATATATTCGATTTTGCTATCTCTGAGATAGTATTGAAAAGCTCCAATCCCGCTCATATTTACGGTGCCGCCAGCACTGCAAGAGAATGGGGACAGGTTCAGGTATTCGGCACGCCAAAGAGTGTGGGGAAAGGATACACTCAGACAGAATTGAATCCTATTAAAAGGCAGGTCATCGCGACCTCTTATGCTTCCGGGGGACTTTGCCGGGTGCCATGGGATATGTTCGAAGATACTAAGGACGGAGCGGGAAGATATTTCGGGAAACCGGAACATTTTGCGGATCTTTACGGATTTGTTAGAGCTATCCCGGAATACTTAGAGAGTTATGAAGATGCCGGTGCCATCGGGCCGGATATTGAAGAAAAAAGATATGGCGAAAAACCTGTTACGATCAACTCTGATAAAGAAAATATCTACGCCTTTATAAGAGCAATCCCTAAGGATAAAGATGTCCCGATCGTAATACATCTTGTAGACTGGAATAAGCAAAAAGAAGATTTCGAGGTGATCTTAAATAATGACAGTTTCTTTCCGGGTAAAGAAATTAAAGTCAGTATGCTGACGCCTGTAAAATACAATAAAAGACTTCACGACCAAGCATGGGATAAAGCTCAACAGATGCTAAAATACGGTGAAAAACTTTCGTCAAAGCAATCGTCGGCTTATTCTGAACTTGTAGAAAAGAGCAAGCTTAAAACAAATTCAGATAACGGTAAAACGAAAGTAAAAGTAAAAGCCGTTAAGCCCTGGGCAGTATTAGTTATAGAAAAAATATGAGTTAAAAGAGTTGAAAGTTAATTAAAAGCTTAGAACTAATTCTTTGAAAATTCGAATAATATATTGAAAAGCCTTTATGATTTGAGATTCAGGATTCGAAACTCTTGGGTGTAGGATTATGAAGGCTTTTCATTTTTCTTCAACAATCCGGTCTTCGGGGAGTATTTCGAAAGTTTCTTCTGCGATGACTTCATCTTTCAAATAACAGGTTAACTTCCACTGGCCACATTTATCTTCCACCGGTTCCCAAAGGGTGTCTCCCAGGTAAAAATTATAATCGTTTGAATCGATAAATATTTCATCTTCAAAAGGCGGGGCTGTTTTATCATTTTCATCCTTAAACGGGGGATGGTCTATCCTGAATTGCAGTATCTGGCCCCTAGCCCTTTTTATGTTCAGGATAAAGCCGAACTCAACGTCCGTTCTAGCGGGTATCTTATGGGTAAATTCCACAATATCCGGCAGTTCATCACCTTCTTTTTCGAACTTTGTATACAGTCCGTAACTTTCCATTTTGACCAGAATTTTCTTTTTCGACATTACTATCCTCAATCAAACAAAAAAGGCTGCAGTTAAATATACCACAGCCTTCGGAACGGTAAAACATGAAAATTATTTTTTAACGATACCTTGGGGGTACTTGGGAAAATATTCGGTATGCAGCAGGTGATGAGCCTTTTCGCTTCCGGGCTTGGCTAGATATTCCTCGTAAAGTTTCTTAATATCCGGGTTTTCGTGTGATTTTCTAAGTTTCTTGCCAGTATCTATGCTGTATAAAGCGTTTGCCCTTTTTCTCAAAAGCTCCGGATCAAGGACCTTTACCCCCTTGGGCGGATAGGGTTGTCCACCTCCACCGATACATCCTCCTGGGCAGGCCATCAGTTCGATCAAGTGATACTGCTTTTCACCTTTTTTAACTTTTTCCAGTATTTTGATGGCATTTCCGAGGCCGTTGGATACAGCGACATTTACCGTAGTTCCGTCAACATCAAGCGATGCCTCTCTCAATCCTTCAACAGCCCTGACTTCATTATAATCGAGCTTATCTGCCGGTTTACCGGTGAGCTTTTCAACAGCCGTTCTTAATGCCGCTTCCATGACACCGCCTGTAGTGCCGAAGATATCACCTGCACCGGAAGAAGTGCCCAAAGGCGAATCGAATTCACCGTTGGTAAGTTTTTCAAAATTAATTGCAAAGCACTTTATCATCCATATTAATTCCCTTGTGGTAAGTACGGCGTCGGTATATGGAATACCTTTTTCATCAGTGTGTTCTGGCCTTGCCATCTCGTATTTTTTTGCAACACAAGGCATTATCGCCACACTGTAGATATTCCTGGGGTCAATTCTCTTTTGTTCTGCATAATAAGTCTTGGTAAGTACCGACTGCATGCTCATAGGCGATTTACATGAAGAGGCATTTGGTATCAAGTCGGGATAAAACTTTTCCAAAAAGTTTATCCATCCCGGCGAACAACTGGTAAGCATAGGCAAAACCCCCATCCCGTTCAACCTGTCAATGAACTCGTTGGATTCTTCGACAATGGTCAGATCGGCGCTGAAATCCGTATCGAAAACGGCATCGAATCCCAGCCTTCTCAAGGCGGTAACGGTCTTTCCGGTAACGGGAGTTCCCGGCTCCATACCGAAACCCTCGCCTATGGCTGCCCTTATAGAAGGTGCAACCTGTACGACTACATGCTTATCAGGATCTGCCAAGGCGTTCCAAACCCTTTCGGTGTGGTTCTGTTCTAAAAATGCGGCTGTGGGGCATACATTTATGCACTGGCCGCACTGTATGCAGACAGAGTCATCCATATCTGAGTTAAAGGCAGGGCTTACATGAGTGGTAAATCCCCTGCCGACCTGCGAAAGATTGTTCACGCACTGAACCTCAGAGCAAACTCTTACACATCTGCCGCATTTTATACATTTATTCTGGTCACGTATCACACTTTTGCTGGAATTCTCGAACTCATAATCCATCTTTTCGCCTTCGAAGAGTCTTTCGCGTACTCCGTAATCATAGGCAAGGCTCTGGAGTTCACAATTGCCATTTCTTTCGCAAGTCTGACAGTCCTTGGGGTGATTATCGAGCAGAAGTTCGATGATGTCTCTTCTTGCCTGCCTGATCTCAGGAGAGCTGGTTTTAACTTCCATACCTTCTTTCACTTCGGTACAGCAGGAAGCAATGAATGTCTTAGCACCCTTTACTTCGACTATACATACCCTGCAGGCACCTGCAATACTCAGATCGGGATGATAGCAAAGTCGAGGTATTCTTATTCCCAGTTCCTCTGCTGCATGCATTATAGTTGTTCTTTGAGGAACATGAATATCTTCGCCATCTATTTTTAATTTTACCATAGATTCAGCCATTTTTTACTGCCTTTTTATTATATTAAACTTTTGATTCTCATTGTTTTGCACGAATTATAACAGAAATATTTGATATGTTAATCTTTTTGTTAATTTTTTCACAAATAATCTACTGTTAATACAAACAATAAAAGGATCGGTTCATTTTAATAACAATTTTGGCTCAGAAAATAAAAAGGCCCTGTTTTTAAACAGGGCCTTTTAAGAACCTTTTAACTAATTATTAGTTAAAGGTGCATATTAGTTGGGGTGCATTTGCAAAATTCGAAGCTTCCTTACTATGGAAGTCAAGTCCTGCAGTATCCTGAGCAGTCCTTAAGACAAAGGAGTAGGTTCCGGGTTCTGTTACAAAATCGCTAACATCGAATTCAACCCAGGTACCTGAAGTCAGGTTTGAGACCTGATCAAGCTTTGTACCCTGGCTGGGTTGATTTGACCAGTTAACGGTTTCCTCTTCCCAAGAATTATCATTAACCGCTCTGCAGGTAACACCGTTGATATCCTTATCCTCAACCTTTAGTTTCAGGGTAGCAGAGGCAATATCTGTGGTGCCGCCTGAATTATCTACGACAAATTTCAGGAAAGTGAATATCTGCATATCAGAAGCGTCACTTCTGACTCTCAATACTTCCTTATCTCTTCCACCGCCGCCATCTTTTTTGACGAATGCATCATCGATACATCTAGTGGCGAATGCCCCAATGCCAGCATGTTCCCTGTAAAGTTTGATAAATTTATCGGGATGGAACACATAGAGATTATCGAAGCGACTCTCAGAATCCAGTATTTCCATTAGGTCCTCGAATGCGTGAGCAGTAACGCTGTGATTCAAAAATACCCAGAAAAACTGTCTATTGCCCATGGAAGTCTCGATATCATCGGCTGTATCTTCGGGAATCATATCGCCGCTGGCATCCAAAGTAGCAGTGACCGGATCGCCGAAAACGGGGACATTATAGAATACTTCCGGATCATCATCAAAACTACCAGATGAATCAAGATTATTCTTAGTTAAAATAGATCTTAATGCCCAGCCGTCTTTGGCATCGACATGTTTAATCACATTTTTAAAGACAATCATATTATCTGTCACATCGGAATCTGCGATCATCATATCGTGCAGGTCGCCTTTTTCCATATAATCTTCGACCTGGTTACACCAACCGGGAAGATTATTATTTGATGCGAGAGTGGCGGGTTTATTGAAGCCATAACCTTTTCCAGTAAAGAGGGTATTTTTATAATCCTGCGTATCATAATAATAATTGATAATCGAGGGCTGATGATCGACCTGTAAAGGAGTATGCTGCAAACCGAATTCATAAAGTTCACGGATCAGATAACCTGGGCTGTATTGACTTTCTTCAGTCCAGTGCCACAGGTTGTGCCATTGGCAGAACCCCAGAGCATCACCCTGTGAGAAAGAGATGAAGATAAATTTTTTGTTACTTCCATAAATCCCAACTGTATGTGGTAGGTTCTGGTCAAGCTCGGTTGCCGACAATTGATTAAGTAAGGACACATTCCTGCCCTGTCCCATTGTCACAAGCTGCTTTTCGGTACAAGCCGTTACATCATCGCCTTCCGAAGACCACCAACCAGTGACAATGTCGTGATTGTCCATCCTGTCAAGGATACTTGACTGAAAACTCCAGGTGCCTGTGTTATGGACGTCGTCTTTATCCAGAAGGAATGCGAGCATTCTTTCTGAGAATACATGGTCGAGATTTTTTACGATACGCCACGGCGTATTAAAGCAATAGTCACCGCACATACCAATCAGATCATCATTAAAGTCTGATGTATAATTTGCATGCAGCCAGTTGATCCAGCTCATACAATCATAACTTGAATCCCAAGCCTCTCCTGAATCCGAAAGATATCTCCAATCTGCCAAAGTAGTAAAGTACTCTTGCAGTTCCGGTCTTTCATCTTCAGAAACAATACACATTCCCGATTGATACCTTACAGCAGCACTTGCAGCGGCACAGATCACGAGATCATTTGTTCCGTCATTAATTTCATAAAGTGCCATATAAGGGCACAGTGAATTCAATGTGGAATTTCCGAAAACATCATCTCTGGCTGCTTCGGGATCATCTGGGTCGCCAAGATAAACCCAGTTATAACCTGTATATTTATCCATCAAATTATCCAGGATTTCTTCGTCCCAATCCTTCCTGATCACATAAAGATTAGGCCCGGAACGATTTACGACCCCCTGGAAACTGCGAAGTGCATTTAAGTACAGTCTGCTTCCAAGTTCACTTGCATAACAATAATAAATGGTATCGGCAAAAGATGTGGCGCTCGTTACAAGGACAAGCAAAACAATTAGCAGAAATGAAAATTTACGCTTGAACGACATAATAATTCCTCCTTTTTAAGAGATTAAAAAATAAACTGCAAAAACGATTTTCTTTTTACCTCCTTTCTTTAGGAATGAAAATTGAAAAAACGGCATGAATATATCTTTAATACAATTATTGAACTTATGATTTTTCATAAATTACTTTTTACTTAGATTATCTCTCTTATTGATATAATCGATAATAAAAGCAGGCTCATTATTTTGTCAAGTTAATCCTGAATTTATTTAATATTTTTATGTGAAATGAACAGAATAAATCAGGATTAGAATGATACCTAAATTATGCAAAGCCTTTTTGTGGTTTTTTTTATAACATTGACTTAATGTCTTCTGTCTATGCCTCTTTCTTTCATTCTTTTACGCATATCTTCCCTGAATTTGTTAAATTTAGCACGCATTTCGGGGGTAGTTCTCTCTGTTCTTAATCGCATTCTGTCCGGATTTATCTGACGCCTTCCGGACCTTCTTCGATCGGTATCTCGTCCATCTCTTTGGCTTTTCTGCCTTCTTTTTCTGAATTCTTCTCTTCTTGCAAGCATTTCATCTATCATTTTATCTAGATATGCTTTCCTTTTGTTTTCGGGTAATTCAAAATAGTCATTTATCCTTTTTGTAACGCGCTGTCTGAACAGTTGCCTTCTTACTCTTCTCTTTTCGGAATCCTTCATGGAGTGGTATTTTTCTGATTCGAAAAAATTTCTTATTTCCTCGGGTCTTTTGCCGCTAAGTTCCTGAACCACTTTGGCATTTTCTCTTTTTTCTGAATTTAATACAGTTAAACCGACTACCAGTGATAAAATAACTACTGTAATAATACTGATAGCTATAATTTTCTTTTTCATTTTATTAATTCTCCGCATCTGCTACATGACCATCTGCATACAAATAATTTGTTCCGCCCGGCTTTCTGTCTTTACTGTGAAAAGGTTTGTAATCATATAAAACATGAATATCGCGTTCTTTGAAGTTAAGCCTTTTGGTCAGAAAATTCTTGTCTATTCTTTTGCCGCCTAAAAAAGCATTGTACTCATAGCTGGTTGTCTCTGTTTCATAATATTTTTCAAGAGTATCTGCGGGACATCTGAAAGCCTTTAAGTCGTCTATGTATCTTTTAAGAAATTTAGTAATTGCCGGTTTGTCCTCTTCTTCGAAGGAGGGAAGACCGGCAGCAGGAGGCATTATATAATCATTATCATCTAAATACATTTGCTCTGACCCCATTTTATGTACCACATGCAACTAGAGAGTTACCAAC
>CAZDVM010000027.1:0-39244 GCA_964508925.1 uncultured Pirellulales bacterium
CCGGTATAAAGCAAAGTATTGCTGTAGTTCGTGGAAGTTCTTTGCTGTGAGAAGTCGGCGTTGTAGATATACACCTTGCTGTAGGCTTTCCCTCGGGGAAATGTTCCGGCAGGTGTCTTTTTTGCATTTTGTTCCGTTTGGGATGAATACAGTATAAGTACCTGCGACTCGGGACAGTCTGAGCTGTATCTATAGCCTTGACCGTCTGTTTTAAGATTGTTTTCTGAATAAAACATTACTAATAAATATATACGGATTGTTGGGATATGCAAGGAAAATTCAAGAGGGTGGCTTATTAAATCAGATTTCAGGTTTTTTATTGAGTTTTTTAAATGTGTGTTTTTCTTATTTTTATTTTTTTATTTTACAACCTTTGAGGTAATAATTATTTTATGTGATTTAAGACGGCAGGAACAGATTGTTAACTTATTTTTGGAGAAGGATATGAGGAAGGTTTTCTGGAGTTTGATAATTGCGGTTTTTTGTTTTTCAGGGACTTTAAAGGCGGAAGGTAATCTCTGGAATGATCTTTTCGGCAGATTCGATGAAGGTAAATGGAGCGGAGAGTTGACAAGTTCTAGTGTTTTCGGTGGTAACCAGTTTCCCGAAGACAGTCATGACTGGATGGCCATGCTGAACTTCGATTATCAATGGCCTACCTGCCAGAAACAGTCTATGGCGATTCGGGTGGTTCCTTCCTTGATATATTACCAGGCAGAGGATGAAAAAGAAAAAGACGATTATATTTATGCCGGCGGAGCAGGTTTAATTTATAAATGGTATGAAAAAGAAAACTGGAAAGGCTGGTACTTCGAAGCAGGGGTAGTGCCTATATGGAATTCCGAACAATTCGAGGGTAATGAATCGGATTTCAACTTCCTTTCTTCTTTCGGATTAGGGTATGAATTTGAAAACAATATCAATACAGCACTTAAATTTATACATATTTCCAATGCCAATACTAATAAAGATAATGACGGAATTAATGTTTTTGCTCTCTCGTTGGGTTACGATTTTTGATCCAAGATAAAAGAACTTGCATGTTCGATCTTTAAATTGTAAATTATCCAATGAGAATTAATTATTTGGAGTTTTTTATTGAAAGGGTAGGGACATGAATATGAAGAGGAATATCAATTTACTAATCATTTCTTTGCTGATGCTCAGCCTTTTCGTTTGCGGCTGTAAGAAAAAAGAAGACGAAGGAGAAGGCGGAATAGTCGAACCTGCAGGGATCGAAGCAGAAGAGGCAGAAAAGATGGAAGAAGCAGCAGAGGGTCAAAAGAAAATCGACGACAAACTGATAGGCAAAGAGGTAAAGGAAGAAGTAGCGGCGGTAGGCAACGAAGCACCTGATTTTACCCTTCAGAATTATGACGGCAACGATATCACTCTCTCAGATTATGAGGATATGATCGTTGTACTTGAATGGTTTAATTACGACTGTCCATTCGTGAAATACCATTACGAAGAAGATAATACCATGATCGAAACCGCTGATACTTATAAAAACAACGGTGTTGAATGGTTTGCGATAAATTCAACTAACTATGCAACCCCGAAGACCAATAAGGAGTACGCAGAGAAACATAAAGTACCGTACCCTATTCTGGATGACAGTTCGGGCAAGGTCGGGAGAATGTATGATGCCGAAAGAACGCCTCACATGTTTATTATCGATAAAGGCGGAGTTATTGTATATGAAGGTGCTATAGATAACGCCCCAATGGGTGAGGATGTCGAAGAATATACGAATTACGTTGATCAGGCCTTAATGGAATTGATCAACGGAAAAGAGGTAAGTACTAAAGAAACCGACCCTTACGGTTGTACGGTAAAATACAAGGATTAAAGAATAAAAGTTCAAACGAATCATAGGCATAAACAGTATATAAAAAAAAGTTTTTAAGGAGATATGCCATGGTTCATGTATTTAAAATAACGAGTTTGCTGTGCACTATTTTGTTATTTCTTTATTCCGGAGGCTGTGAGAGAAATACAGGAAATGAAAACCGGGTATTAAAAGATGCAGAAGTTGGTGAAGATCCCGGCAAAGACAGTAACAAAAATATGGAATACGAAGTTAATAAAAGCAAACAAGAATGGAAAAAGGTTCTGACTGACGAACAGTACCAGGTAACTTGCGAAAGCGGCACAGAAAGAGCTTTCAGCGGTAAGTACTGGGATAATAAAGAACCGGGTTCTTACAAGTGTATTCGCTGCGGCCAGGAGCTTTTCAATTCTGAAGCTAAATTCGACTCGGGAACCGGATGGCCGAGTTTTTATAAACCGATATCCGAAAAAGCAATAAATGAACGTGAAGACAGGAAACTTTTTATGAAGCGAACAGAGGTAATCTGCAGCAGGTGCGGTGCTCACTTAGGGCATGTTTTCAATGACGGTCCGAAACCGACCGGTCTGAGATTTTGTATTAATTCTGCTGCTTTGGATTTTAATAAAGATGAGAATAAAGAAAAAGGAGAATAAGTATGGCTTATGAGGCAATTGAATTTTTTAAAGAATTCGAACAGGATGTTAACAATATGAAAGAAGAGGTTCCTGAAACACTAAAGGGTTTTTCAGGGCTTTTTTCTAAAATCATGAAAGACGGGGCAGTTAGCCTAAAAAACAAAGAACTTGTTGCATTGGGAATTGGCCTTGCAATTCAATGTGATCCTTGCATAAAATTACATGTCAAAAAAGCAATAGAAGCAGGGGCAAGCAGAGAAGAAATCCTCGAAGCCGCTTCTGTTTCGGTAATGATGGGAGGAGGACCTGCTTATACTCATATCCCCGAAGTTATAAAAACATTAGATGCCCTGGGTAAATAGTGTATTTAGACAATATAGTAAATAAAATCAGGCTGGCTTTTGTTAAAGTCGGCCTTTTTTTATTCCCGATACGGTTTTTTTAAAAGTTTATTATCCCGAAAAGACGATTAAATAAATAATTCTGTTTATTGGGGGCTGTCAAGGTCTTGAAGAAGACTGGAAAAAATAAAGGCAGAATAAAATTTGTAACAAAAGAAGAAAAGAAGGCTTTGCTGAAGAAAAAGCCAAGTAATTTTGTTATTTGGTGGAACCGGCTGATCGGTTTAAAAAACTGATCTTCATTTTAAACTCATTTCTCAGGGCAAGAACTTTCTTTTGCCTTTTATTTTGAATGCTTGACAGTTCGGGGGCGGGTATTTAAGATATTTCGTTTAATTGTTAATCATCAAGAGGATTTTAGAAATGTCAGATAAGAAAAGTTATAAGGATACGCTCAATCTTCCAAAGACGAATTTTAAAATGAAGGCCAACCTTGTTAATAAGGAGCCTCAGACACGGAATCAATGGAAAAAATCGAAATTATATGAACAGATTCTTAAATCCAGGGAGGATTGTCCGCTTTTCGTACTTCATGACGGGCCGCCCTACGCTAACGGCGACATCCATATGGGTCATGTTATCAATAAGGTGCTGAAAGATTTTGTTGTTAAGTATAAAACCATGGACGGATACAAGGCTCCTTATGTTCCCGGGTGGGATTGTCACGGCTTGCCCATCGAGGTTAAGGTTATGGAAGAACTTGGTGACAAGGCAAAGCAGATGACTAAGCCCGCCATCCGTAAAAAATGCAAAAAATATGCAAGCAAGTTCGTAAAGGTTCAAACAGACCAGTTTAAGTCGCTGGGTGTTTTTGGTGATTTCGATAATCCTTACCTGACATTAAAGCCTCAATACGAAAAGGGAATTCTTGAGGTTTTTGCTGAACTGATAGACAAAGGACTTGTTTATAAGCAGTTGAAACCGATCCACTGGTGCTGTGACTGCGAGACCGCCCTTGCGGATGCTGAACTCGAATACAAAGATGTAGAATCGCCGAGTATTTATGTGAATTTCCCGGTTAAGGAAGAATCGTTTGACAGGCTTGCGGAACTGGGACTATATGACAAGAACTCGGGTTCTAAAGCTTACTTTATGATCTGGACGACAACGCCGTGGACCTTAGCGGCTAACCTTGCTGTTGCTGTTCATCCATATCTGAATTATGTCAGTATAACCTATAAAAAGAACGGCAGCAAATTTACCTCTATAGTTGTGGAAGATCGGCTGGAAGCAGTTAAAAATATACTCGGGCTCAAAGACGATGACATTGAAATAAGTGAACCGGTGAAGGGCGAAGAGCTTGAAAGACTCACATACAAACATCCCTTCATAGATGAAAACCCTACTGATAAGGAGGCTTACTTCGTTATCTGCGCAGAATATGTCACGACAGAGGATGGTACGGGACTTGTGCATATAGCTCCCGGACACGGTGCCGAAGACTATATCGCAGGTCAGAAATACGGGCTTGCGGTTTATTCACCTGTTAAGAGTAACGGCATTTACGATGACACGGTACCTGCGTGGCTGGCGGGCAAGAACGTTTTAAAAGTTGACGGTGAAGTTAACGAGCATTTGAAAAAGAAGGGGCTGCTTTTGAGCGAACAGATGGTGCCTCACAGTTACCCCCATTGCTGGCGGAGTAAGACACCCGTTGTTTTCCGGGCTACAGAGCAGTGGTTTATAAGTGTTGACCGGGAAATAAAGGATGAGGGAAAAACGCTCAGAGATATATCGCTTTCAAAATGCAGGGATGTAAAATGGATACCTGACTGGGGAGAAAAAAGGATCCAGGGAATGCTGGAGTCAAGGCCTGACTGGTGTATAAGCAGGCAGAGGTCCTGGGGTCTGCCGATACCGGCTTTTGTAAATTCTCAGGGAGATACCCTTTTAACTAAGGAATCGGTACTGGCAGTTGCAGAGACAATAGGAGAGAAAGGCTCTGATGCATGGTTTAAACTTTCCTGCAGGGAGCTTCTCGGAGAAGGATTTGAACTTCCTGAAGGATTCAGCTGGGATGATCTCGAAAAAGAGGAAAACATATTCGATGTCTGGTTTGAATCGGGATGTTCCTGGCACAGTGTTGCTGAAAAGCGTGGAATGGGAGTGCCGGTCGATATGTACCTTGAGGGTTCCGACCAGCACAGGGGATGGTTTCAGTTATCGATGCTTCCGGCTATCGGAGCAACCGGCGACGTACCCTTTAAGACCGTTTTAACTCACGGCTTTACCGTTGACGAAAAAGGCATGAAGCAGTCAAAGTCACTTGGCAACTATGTCAATGCAATGGAAGAGATAAAGAAATACGGTTCGGATATTTTGAGACTTTGGGTATCAAGTGTCAATTACCAGGAAGATATCAGGTGTACAGACGAACTGATAGGAAGAACCCAGGATGCTTACAGGAAGATCCGCAATACGTTGAGATACATGTTCGGAAACATAAATGATTATGACCCTGCAGAGAATGCAGTTCCTTATGGAGAAATGCATGAGATCGACAAATGGGCGATGCAGAGACTGCAGAAACTTATCCATAACGTAAAAAAGAATTATGATGAGTATCTTTTCCACCGTGTCTTTTCTTCAATATATAATTTCTGCACGACGGATATGAGTAATGTTTATATGGATGTGGTTAAGGACAGGCTTTATTGTGACGTTAAAGACAGCTTGAGCAGAAGGAGCTGTCAGACCGTTATGTATGACATTTTAAATGTTTTAATCAGGATGCTTGCTCCAATCTTAGTTCATACCGCAGAAGAAGCATGGCTGAAATTCGACCACGGCACGGACTTTGAAAGCGTTCATCTTGCCACAATGCCAGAAACAGATGAGAGCGTTGACTGGAAAAAAGATGAGCAGAAGTGGAATAAAATACTGGGACTCCGTGATGAGGTTCTGAAGACTCTGGAAGGATTGAGACAAGATAAAGTTATAGCAAGTAACCAGGAAGCCAGCGTGAATATAAAATGCAGTGAGGATGTTTATAATACGATTTCAGATTTTGGTTTCGAGGAATTCGCGAATCTCTGTATCGTAAGTGAAATCAATTTCGAAAAAAGCGAAGGTGAAGCCGAAGTCACTGCAAAGAAATCCACCCATCCAAAATGTGAAAGATGCTGGAATTTCTATGAAAGTGTCGGCAAAGATGAGGAATATCCTAATATTTGCGGAAGATGTGCGGAAGTTGTTAAGGCAATGTAAATAAAAAACTCGGTTAAGAAATTGAGCTTATGATTCAGCTAATCTGATCCCTGACTTTCTGCATGACCTGTTTTACAGTGACATTATTAATATAATAATCTGGGTTGTCGGCTTTTATTTCATCACCTCTTTTATCATAGTCTATTGCAGCGACGGCTTCGGGCCTGTTGTAGGGGCCGAGCCTTCTTGGATTTGTATGGCCAAATATCATTACAAGCGGCTTGTTCAGTGCCGCTGCAATATGTCCGGGGCCGGTGTCATTTGAAATAACAATTCTTGAGAGTTTCAATAACGCAGCAAGTTCAGTAAGAGTGGTTTTACCGGCTAAATTATGTATCTTAGTCTGCGAGATCGAATTTATCTTTTCGATAATCCCTGATTCAGATGGAGCCCCCACCGCAACGATATCTGTGTTAAATTCATTTTTCAATGTATCTGCAAGTTTCGCAAACTTATCCTGGGGCCAGCATTTTTCCTCCTTAGAAGCCGCGGGGATAAGGATCGCAAAATTTTTGATACCTATGTTATTTTCCAATATAAGTTCGCGTGCCCTGCCGAGATTAATGTCACTTACAGGAAAGTCAAACTCAGGGGTAACGTCTTTTTTCGTAAGAAGTTTTACTGTCTGCAAATAATGGTCGATGATGTGTACGGAATCTTTTTTCTGTTTTGCTTTTTGGGTGTAAAATAAAGTGCTGAATTCTCTTGCATTGTCCATGCCGAATCTTTTCCTGCAGCCAGTAAGCCATGCAATAGAAGCTGTCCTGAAAAGTCCCTGAAGATCGATAACAGCATCATAGTTTTCGTTTCTTAATTTTCTGATCAAATTTTTGAGTTCTTTAAATGAGGAAGGTTTGATAAAGAACTTTTCAAGCTCTTTTCGTTTAAAAAGTATGATATCATCAATATAAGGGTTATCCTTCAGGATCGGTGCAAATTCAGACTTTATCAGCCAGGATATCTTTGCTTCAGGGAAAGAAGATTTAACAGTCTTTAAGGCAGGAAGTGCCATAATTATGTCACCTAAGGCACTTGGTTTTATAATAAGAATATTTTTTAAATCTTCCATGATCCTATTTGTTATTCTGCCTGAGATTCTTAATTTTTTTGTTGAACATTCTTAGCTGAGCGTCAATAGAACTTATGGCCCAGTCAATGTAATGCAGTGTGTGTGCGGGTTTATGATGGGCTTCTTTCATTAGACCATTATATATAGCTTTTGTAAACCTTTTAATGGTGCCCGGGTCAATTACAGCAGGGTCCTCGGACCATGTTCTTAATTCGTTATACTGATTCCGAAGTTTAGGATTGTTCTTGAGCTGTTCAATATTCAGGTATTCGCCCGGATTACATTCGAGCTGAAGCCCTTTTAAGCACATAATAAGGGGTTCATAACTTGCTCTTTCCTCCAGTCTTATAAACTTGTACTGCTGGACATGAGTTACGGATTGTTTCGGTTTTCTTTCAGCGAGATGGTCCTCACCCAGATGCCAGTTTCTTTTACTCGTTCGGGAGAATACAAGTTCTTCGCCTAATTCATGCTGAGTTATTTCATCATGCTGCATTCGCGAAATTATAAGATTGCCTTTATTGGTAAACTGTACTCCGCCGCCTAGGATCAGGAGACATTTGATAAAATTTAGAGGAAGCATTTTCTGTTTTCCTATCTGATTTTTTTTCAGCTGAAAAGAGAGATGCAGGCTGTGGGGCTCTACATTATAGAAAGTAACGATCTGTTTTATAAGCTGATTCAGTACCCAGGGGTCATTGGTTGCAGGTCTTGAAAGTTCCCCCTCGATGTTTAATCTACCCGGTGCCAGTTCCAGGAATCCGGTTTTTCTTTTTTTCGTAACACCGTCTGTATGGTCGTCAATATATCCTCCAAGTTTCCACATAAGAATATCCAGACCAAAATCCTTAAAATACCTGAAGCTGTCGTACATTATGTCACTTGCCTCGGGTTCCTGTCCTTTTGGTGTTATAGCTTTGTATCCGAGATTGCTCAACTCGATCTCGGCACCGAGAGGAATAAGGCCGGATTGAAAACTGGATTTTACCTTATCGAGATAGAATCTTGCCACCCTTTCATCAAAAATACTGTCGGCTGCGTTTATTGCATATTTCACGTAGTCGATCAATTCACATGAACCTGCAGGCATTAAATCCAAACAGCGACTGACAATTATATCCAGGGTTTTTTTATTCGAATTCAATATATAAAGTGAGGCCAGAAGACTTATGGATCTTTTGAAATACCTTTCGGAAATGTCCATGTGTTCCAGTTCATAACGGTACCTGGACTGTATTTTTTCATCGAGCTGATTTAAGATCACCTGCCTTACTGCAAGTGAAATATACTGAGGAATAAATTTTTCCGATTCTTTTTCATTGTCAAAAAGATGCTTGATACCGGGTATGGGTTTGTCCAGTTCGTGCTCAATATAAAAATCACTGAATGCATCCGAACGATAATGTGTCATGACGAGGTCACGTTCAGTAGTGGCGAGTAGCTCTCTTTTCGCTCTTCTTTCGAGTTCTGCATCAGTTGTTTTTTCGCCGGGCCTGGTATGTTTTTTAAAGAACTGTTCTATTCTTTTTCTCAGCCACAGCTCGTGAATGAGATTTACATGAAACCTGTCACCGAAATGTTTGCGCATGGATTCTTTGCTGACGAGATAGGCTTCTGCAGGGACATAGCCGGATGCTGTATTTACCTTGACCTTTTCTCTTTTGTATCTTTTACCTTCATATTTATCGACCTCATCCATAGCGGAATTCGGGACGTCATAGATCACGTATCCTTCCATTCTTGATGAGGAGCTTTCCACTGCATAAAAATACACATTATCCGGGGTGACTTTTTTGTAACCTGAAAGAAAAGCGGGAGCGGCATATAATGTATCATCGCTTAGCTCCTCTTTGTCGAGGGTAAAGCTAAGGCCGCAGACAGATTTGAATATCCTCGGTTCAACTAAAGAGCCGTATACAAATAGATTAGTTTTTCCAGAAACCATAATTAAATGCAAATGCTTAAAAAGTCACTTCGCTTTTTCATTCTTAATTTGCCTGTAGAGCTTAAAAAGTTCGGAAAAAGCTCTAAATATTACACGAAAATTCGCCCCGGTTTGTTTGCCTCGAGTTCTCGGATAATGATGAACCCCCTTCTGGGTGATCTTGTAGCCTTTTTTATGTGCCCTGGCAAGTATTTCAGTATCTATGAGTGCACCGATGCTTTTAAGGTTTATATTTTTGAAAATTTCAGTTTTGTATAATTTAAAAGCACAGTCTATATCTTTAAGTTTTAAATTAAAAAGTATAGACACCAGAGTTGACCAACAAAAGCCGTTTATCTTTCTTATCAGGTTATCCTGTCGATTTAATCTATAACAGCTTACGATGTCATAATCCTTGATCAAAGGCAACAATTCAGGTAATTCTTTTATATCGAACTGGCAATCCCCGTCAGTATAAAAAACATGTTCCTTCGTCGCGCTTTTAAATCCTGACTGCAAAGCCGCTCCGTAACCTCTGTTTGTTGTGTGGTGGACTGCTTTTACACGGTCATTTTTTTCAGCGTATTGATCAGCAATTTCAGCAGTTTTATCTGTGCTTCCGTCGTTGACCAGAATGATCTCATAATCTGCATTTAACTCATTTAAAAGCTGAATTGTTTGGTCCGTAAGCCTGCTTATGTTTTCTTCTTCATTATAACAGGGAAAGAAAACACTGATCGAGATATCTTTTCGGCTTTCAGAAGTATCTTCCAAGACTACCACCTTTTATTTTCCATTACTTCCTGAATAATACGCCTGTATTTTTCGTAAAATTTCCGGTATTTCTCAACAGCTTTCGAATCGTTATCCCGCTTTGCAATATTTTTAAGATAATTTGCTGATTTAATTGCCACAGCTACGCGATGGAAAAAAGCATGCTGACCTCGGTATTTTTCTTCGTTTTCTACGAAATCATCGAGGTATTCTTTCATTTCCTTATTTATGCGAATTCTCAAGTCTTCATTAAAAGATGCTCTTAAAACCATATTAGCAGGCACCTGAGATGGATATTCGTGCAGGGCCTTTAATGCGTAATCCAGCCCCTGTTCATGGTGAGATTTAATTTTAGAATTAAACAGTGCATTTGCATACACCAGATTTTTCGAGAATGAATTAGGGAATTTTGTTTTACCGTCGGCAATGCCCTCGTAAAGATCTCTGCCTTGTTCCGATTTTATATCGACAAACATTTTCTGCTTATTATTTATAAAGATCAATCGCCATTGAGGGAAATGTTCCAAACCCTTTACGATCGGTTTGTCGAACTGATTCGAAGGCATTAAAACGACCCAAACGTTAAATTGCCTCAACTGAGAACTGATCCATTTTCCTATGTTAAAATAATCTTTAGAGGTCAATGAATGGCGTCTTCTAACCGCTTTTACATAAGTGGGACCGCCCTGCATTATATATTTCCACAAATCAAAAGCGGAAATATCATATGCTGCCTGTGCCCTTCCATCCATGAATAACTGCAAAGGTGTTTTTCCGGTATTCGGGTCAGGGTTCTGCCCATAGGCAATGAACCCGCCCTCGGTCCAGTAATTGAATATTTTTCCTTCCAGTTCATTTTGCCTGATGAATTCACAGGCATAGAAAGGTTTTGCGTCAGAGGCAGTCATCCTCATAAATACGGAATTCAATACCGGGTCTGTCGGCCATTCAGCGAGATAAACTCTGTAAAATTTATATCCCCACCAGGTACCGAAAAACAAACACGCCAGAACTGCAAAAAGAGCCATTGCCTGCTGTAGCAGTCTGGGGGGGGTTGTTACGATGTATTTGTTCAGTTTTCTTAAGTTCACAGAAGAGGAAATAGACTTTGCGATCTCATAGATCAGTTTAGCTATAAGGGGACAAAGTGCGAAAGCCGCGATGGGGATAAATCTTCTTGACCTGATGGCCATGTAAACAGTTAACAGGGCAATTGCCATAATTGCCAGGTCTATTTTCGGCTTGGAATATTCTTTCTCGACTTTCAGTTTTCTCTTTCTGAACTGGTTTAATCTGACTTTATTTACATATGAAGCTATTAAAGCAGCGATCAAAACGACCACTCCTATTATCAGCATAATGGTGAACGGGATTTCGTCGCCGACTGGATTATCCCAATCGAAAGCGGGGTGCCATTCGTTAATATCCCTCCATTTTTCGGCATGTTTGCTTATACTAATGATGAAAGTATGAGTCAGGTTGGTAAGGTGGAAGGGATTGAATAGAACAACCGCTATAAATGAAACCACACCGGATGCAAATGTGTGTATGAGTCCCTTCTTTCCTATGCTTACGAACCGATCGGGCAGAAACATTGTTATTAAGTTGATGCCGAAAAACGGTACTAGCATAATGAAAAGGTATATGTACCCGCCGTGTAGATTTCCCCAAAAAATAGCAATGGGTACCATAAGCCAAATGTATAAGTAATTACGGTAGGTGGTTAAAACTAAAATCAATATGTACAACGCCACCATCAGATTAGAAAATCCGGCGGGTCTGATATCAAAGAACGATCTTCCCACAAATAACGCAAAACAGGAAAATAAAGCGGCAAGGCCGGCATGTGTTCCTATCAACCTAGTAATATAATAGACAGTAATTATACAGGCTATGTAAAGTGCGACCTTCCAGTACACCAGGGTATTGTATGAAAGTTTCTGTGCATCGGCGAATGGTGATTCGTGGGAAAGCCAGTAAAAGATCACATGCGTCAGCCAGTTCTGATTGATCCATCCTGTAGGATGCCATTTTTTGACGGTATCGAGGCCTACTTTTTCTGTGATCCATTGTGCGGCTTCGGGCCATTTTTTTACTTCTTCGGCTGTCGGGCCGGGTTCATGGGAATTTGCACTGAATTGCTCAACAGTATCGACCCCATGATTTAAAAAGTGCCTGCCACAAGCCATAGCCACCCAGGTATCACCGGCACCGACCATATGAGTAGAAGCGTGGAAAGCGAATATCATCATCGCGATCCAGCCGAAGATGATCATTATTTTGTAATACTTTTTATTTTCCTTTTCAGTGGTTTGGTCTTCTACTTTTTCAGCCATTTTTCGAGTCTATCCATTCCTTCAGAAATCTGATCCATGGAAACTGCAAAACTGAAACGAATATTTTCATCACATCCGAAAGGCATTCCCGGAACTATTGCAACATTTGCCTGTTCCAGTAAAGCTTTTGCAAATTCCATGCTTCCTTTGATATCGACTCCTCCAATATTTCTACCGTAATGAGCGGAAACGTCGGGGAAGCAATAAAATGCTCCCTGAGGCTGATGACATTTGACGCCTTCCATGGCATTCAGTCTTTCTGCCATGTATTTACCTCTTTTTTCGAATTCCACTCTCATTTTTTCCACTTCGTTATTCGGGTCTTTAAGTGCTTCAAGTCCGCCGTATTGAACGAATGAAACAGGATTTTGTGTCATGTGTCCCTGAAGTCTTCCCATGGCTTTTATAACCTCAACAGGTCCTGCGGTGTAACCCAATCTCCATCCGGTCATTGCATAGCACTTACTGAAGCCGTTAACTGTAATTGTCCTGTTAAATGTGTCTTCGCTGATGGAAGCGAAACTTACGAATTTATTGCCTGAATAAACCAGTTTTTCGTAAATCTCATCAGAAAGGACCATGATATCAGTTCCTTCAAGTACGGCAGCGAGAGCTTTCAGTTCGTCAGGTGTGTACGCGAAACCGCCGGGATTATTTGGAGAGTTCAAAAGCAACAAGGCTGTTTTATCAGTAATAGCGGATTTCAGTTCGTCCGGTGTAACTTTGTAGAAGTTTTCACTTTTGGTATTTATCACTTTAGGAGTACCGCCTGCGAGTTTAATTGCCTCTGGATATGTAACCCAATGAGGCGCGGGAAGTATTACTTCATCGCCTGGATCAATCACTGCCTGCAGTGATTCGTAAATCGAATGTTTTGCTCCGATGTTCATTATAACCTGATCTGGCGAATAATCCAGGCCGTTTTCGCTCTTTAGTTTTTCGGCAACGGCTTTTCTCAGTTCAGGGATGCCTGGGGTGGGAGTATATCCGGTTTTACCCTCCTGCATTGCCTTGATTGCAGCGTCTTTAATGTACTGTGGAGTGTCGAAATCAGGCTGACCGGCTCCGTAACTGATTACATCCAGACCCTGTGCCTTCAGTTCTTTTGCCCTTGCAGAAACAGCCATAGTAGCTGATGGGGGTACCGACTGTGCTCTTTTGCTCACTTTCATTTTTACTTCCTTCCATTTCATTCCGCGTTTACTATTTTTTACAACCAGCACCACATTAAAGGCGAAAACCGTTGCTAGGTCAAGAATTTTGCAAGAGATTTAAGTCATAAAAGTATTTTAAATTTATTTTCTTGAAAAGAAATGAGTAAAAAGTTAGTATTTTTGCCTTGGAAATGCGCCTGTAGCTTAACTGGATAGAGCACCTGACTACGGATCAGGAGGTTGAGGGTTCGAATCCTTCCGGGCGCATTTTTTATAAGCCTTTCGATCGGTAAATTCACACTAAAATGAATTTATTTCCTCGTTGATCTTTGAATTTTTAAAATTCTCTTTTATCAAAGACCAGATCTCTTGAGCCATGAGTTTGTGGCCCTTGTCAGACAAATGCGCCAGGTCAATTGTCGCTCCTTTTTGAGAGAAGACGCTGCAGAGAAAACGTTTAGGGATTAAAATAACCCCGTATCTTTCAGCCATCTGTCTTTGAATTCTACCATATTTGATCTGCCGGGGCAAAAGCGGCAGTTCCAGCATTATAACTGTATTATCGCCGGAACTGACTTTTTCCAATACCTGAGAAAGATTTTCTTTGAACTTTGAACTTTTTGTAGAAGACAATAAATCGTTCCCCCCTATTTCAATTAATATCATGGCTTCGAAGGCATTGATCTTTTTTGCCTGATTTATCGCAGATTCGACTTTTGCACCGGCAACAGATAAATCATTTACATTTACACCGTACTTTTTTTTAAGTAACCGAGGCCATGTTATTTCATTTCGCTTACCCAGGCCGGCACTTACCGAATCCCCTATTACATATAGAGAATCAAAGTTTTGATTCGGGATGTCAGGCATCAGCAGGAAAGGTAATTCAAGCATGGCAGCCAAAATCGATAAACCAACTGCCGCAAAAGCAAAGTATTTAAAAAGGTATCTTTTTATTTTACTTATATTAAAAAGAGTAACCCAGGTTACAATGGACAAAATCCATATTGCATAAAAACAAAAAGATAAAGGTGTTGCAGAAAGAAAGATCAAAAATACAGCTAATATTAAAGTCACATGCACGAATATTTTCTGAAAGTGACGTTTGACAATTACAGATACTCCAATAGAGATCAATATAAAAAATATTCCTATAAAAAACGGATATCCTGAAGCGGAAAACCAAAGGTATTTCATTACCTTCCCTTAAATACTGAAACTAAATCATTTTCTTTTTATTTTCGAAAGTTCTTTTATCATGGCCGGCAGGTGTCGGATAGGTTTTAATCTTGAGTCTTTATCGATGTTCCATTTCAGAGGGAGTTCTTTTATCCGGAAACCTTTTTCGCGTGCCAGTTTAATTATCTCGATGTCAAACATAAAACCGTCAATTGAGGATTCTGAGTACAGTTCCCTTGCGATTTTGCCTTTATACATTTTAAATCCGCATTGTGTATCAGTTAAATGCCTTGAACTTCTGGAAAATAACCTGATCAAAACCAAAAAGAAAGTTGAATAAAATTTTCTTACCGGCCCCCTGCTTTCCGAAATCACGGAATCTTTCAATCTTCTGGAGCCGTGCAAAATATCACATTCGTCTCTTTTGAGTATATCCAGGCCCTTTTTAATGAATTCTACCGGTACACATTCCCCCGCATCGGTGAACATGACATATTCACCGGAAGACCCTCTTATACCTTCTCTGACGGCAGCACCTTTTCCGGTATGTTTTTTTAGACTTATTATCTTAACTGTGTCGCTATCCTGCCTGTATTTTTCGGCATTTTTAACAGTATTGTCACTTGAGCCGTCATCTACTATTATCAGTTCTCCATCTATATCTTCTTTCCGAAAGAATTCTTCTATCCGCTTTATGTCCCGACATATTTTTTGCTGTTCGTTTAAAACCGGTATTATTATCGAAAGTTCCTTCATTTCTAATAGCCGAATTTTACTTCAGAAAATCACTAAGGTTATTCAAATCTTCCTTATCATCGAAATTATACAGGGTGTATTCATATTTTTTATCAGATAACATATTCACCAGTACGACCCTGAATTGCGGGCATTCTCTGCATAATTGCTCAATTTTTCTTTCGGGCATTGCAATAACAGCAGTCGATACGGCATCTGCTTCAGCTGCATCTTTGCAGAACACCCAGCTTGACCTTCTGTATTTAAGTGGTGCTTTGCCAACTGGGTCGGTAATATGCATACCCTTTAAAAGACCTGACGACCCCATGCAGATATTTTCAAGGCCGACATTTGTAAGTATTTTTTCAGTATAAGCGAGTTTCAGATTTATGTTCCATTTTTTGTTTTCAGGACTCGCCAATGCTTTAACCGAACTGTTTCCACCGTGAATTAAAGCCGATCTGATATCCCAGTCTTTCAAAACTTCAGCCATTTTCTCCAGTGCATATCCCTTGCCGACACCTCCGAGGTCTAGTTGAATATCCTTTTGGGTTATATTTATTGAAATATCTTCCTCATTTAATGTGATATGATTCAGAAAAACGGGTGACAGATAGCTTACATCGAAATACCCTTTTGTCATTTGAAATATTTTTTTGCTTTTTACAAGACATTCAAAGGTATGAAGGCTCAAAGTCATTTGTGTATCAGCATCCGCTTTTGCAATCAAAGAAATATCACTTTCTTCTTTGAATCTGCTAAGCTGTCTTTCGATTTCATCCAGTAAATCAAAGGCCTGCTGAGCTGCTTGGGATGCATATTTTCTGTTTTCATGTGAAATGTAAATTTCGAATATAGTGGCCATTGCTTCACTGGAAAACCGATGGATATTTTGCAGGTTTTTGTAATTATTTGATGCCATAAAAGCCTCAACGAGAATCGTATTTTACCATTATTTTCATTTTATAATTTTCTCGCAAGAAAAAACCATTTTCTTTTGGAAAGGGAACATATAAGGACTTTTTCCCCGATTCTTTATCATATAATTCATTTACAGTTTTTTTGAAAAGATTTTCAGATACTATCACCAGGTCGGGAAGTCTAAAAAATCTCGGAACCTCACCGAAATAACCGATGTTTTTCCGGCTTCTAAAATACCAGGGCAGCGGCCAGTAATCATGGTCTTCTGCTATGATAACAGCTTTCTTACCCACCGTTTTGTTTAAATATTTTTTAATGTCTTCTGCAACTTCAGGTACCTGCTTTGAAGTATTAGAATATGTCCATCGATTTTCCGGGGCAGAGTGGTAGATAAAATTTTCCGAATAGGTCTGTAGGAATAAATGACCCGACCCGACAAGAATTACAAACAAAAGAATCACTCTTGCTTTTATAGTTATACTTTTATAAAAACCGAATATGCCGAAGCCTGCGAGCACCAAAAGGCCGTAGTAGACACTCATTATCGACCAAGGAGTTTTGTAGGGTATCAGGGAATAAATAATCAACTGGATGATGCAGAATAATGAGATAAATCTTATAAGATATGTGCTGCCAGAATATTCTGTTTTGATTCTGAATGCTTTTATAATTGCTGTTAGTGAAAAAGTGATCAAGAAAATGTCCGTCCATATTATACTTTCGGGTCCTTTTTGAATTATGAAAAGTTTTAAATAGTAAAACCAGGGATGATGATGGATATCTGCAGTTATCCCCCTGCCGATATAAGTCGAATAAGAAACAAAACTATCAATAAAACCACGAGAATTTTGAAAAAAAGAGGAGTAAAACAAAAATGAAGTGACAATGGCTGAAACAAAACCAGCTATTAGGAATTTTATGTTTTCTTTTTTCAATATGTCAAGGTCTCTTAGATCCAGCAAAAATAAAGCTAGTATAAATGAAAAAACAGTTATTATGAATGTCTCTTTAGAGGCATGTGCCATACCAAGAAACAGTCCTGAAATTATCGCCCGGGGATAATTTTTCTCAAATAAGAATCTGAGAAATGAAAATAAAAACGCAAAAGAAAAAAACACAAAGATCGTTTCCTGGATATAGTGTCGATTGTAGTACGTAAATCCGCCGCCTATCGCGATCAGGAGCATCATTAAAAATATCGCAGGTGTCGGAATTCGTTTCCATAAAATAAGAGGAAGTAAAATACACAGGGTACCGAAAAAGGCTGGGATGTATCGGAGAAGTTTTTCGCTTAATTGTTGTGAGGTTTTGACATCAAAAATCTTTGCGGGAACAACAGAAAAGTAATACATAACCGGGCCGTGGAACTCTTCCGGATCGTAATTGTAACTTCCTTCGGTAAGTAATTTTTCGAACTTTATGCCGTGGACTGCCTCATCAGCATGGAAGGGTCTTTCGCTCAATTGCGAGAACCTTAAGAAGGCTCCCGCAATAATGATTATCGTGCATAAAAATACTTTTCTGCTTAAAGTATTAGTCAACTTTCCTTCCGTAAATCGAAACTTCTGTATAGTGGTTCAGGTCATTTTGTGTATTGCCGTTGCTGTAAAATCTTACGAACCTGCCGACTGTGCCTTTTGCATCAATGAGTTTGCCTTCAGCTGTTTCTACATAATGGAGGTCTTCGCCGATACCCATACCGGCAGAGTTGTCACGGTCATTATTGAAAAGGGTATTAACGTTTTCGGTCATATCCATATCGTTTGCGGTCTGAACGATCACATCGTAATAGACTCTCGGCTGGAGGTGATAGTGCCATACAACGATCGCATATATTTCATATTTTTGCCCCAGATCTAAAGTGACATGCTGCAGAAAAGGCCCAAGTTCGACATAATACCCTTCTGCACCTTTTTTCTCTCCGTCTGTTACCATTTCCAGTTCACCGATAATGGGAGCCTCATCAGATGAAAGTACAGGTTTGTTGAGTGAAATAAGTTCGACATCTGAAGGTACATAAAAATCGGCCCTAGGCTCTTGCCTGGGTTTTTCAAGATCAGGCACCTTGAAGTTCTGAGGAGTTCCGACAAAAACAGGCTTCGGCAATTCAAAATCGAGGACTTTTTGTTGCTGTTCTTTTTCCTGTTTTTTTTCAGGCTTTTTAGCTTTGGTCTCTCCCTGCTGTTTTTCCTCAGCTTTTTGCTCTTCTTTTTGTTTTTCCTCTGAATCTTTTTTGGCACACGATGAAATGCAGAATATAAGCGTAAATATCACAATGCATTCAATTAAAATCTTATTCAATTTTCTGATATCTTTTTTCATATATAACTCCTGTTAACAAAATTATTCTATCCCTTTAACCAGATAAAGATAAGGCAGCGCTGCTACAATGAAAGCAACCCCGCTGTACCTGTGAACTGCAAGCAAGTATTCCTGGATATGTTCTGAAAATAAAGGCAGCATTGAAAGAGCTATCGAGGATATCAAAGGCAGAGAAACTGCTATCATCAGCCAGAAGAACACACATTTTAATATCTCCGCTCTTTTATCTGTTTTATTAATTCCGGTATCGGAGTTTTTTGCTTTTTGACTCTTTAAATTTACTGTCATATTAAATAGCAAAAACAGAAATAGTACCACCAGAAATATACCCGCCAAGGTAGTATGCCCCAGCATCCAATAACCGGTCATTATTTTATTAAAAAACAGACGATTGAAAAAACCTGTTATAACCAACAAGGCGAAACAAATAACAAATCCGCCGCTTACCAATATTTTAAGCGAATTTATGAAAAGCTTTAAGTCCAGTTTAAATACTGCCTTGATAATGTTTACGATAGAAATGAAAAAAAATCTAATGTTTCCGGTCACGGTGCCCTTGCCTACGATATCTTTGAAATACATCCAGGCACAGAGGATAAATGCAATACCTGTCGCTGTAAGGGCCATAAGATTTAACATTCTAATATTTCTCCCTTTCATCTTGAGTTTCAACCATTTCTGATACTTTACAGAAGAATTTGAATCCGATGCCCGCTATAACAATTAATATGATAACACTTACGATAACAGCTAAAACCTTCATAACGGGTCTGAATTTAAATGCGAAATTGTACAATTTAAAATAAGTTTTGTTATATCCGGTTATATCGGTCATTTCAATGAACCTGCCCTCGTCAGACTTCAGAGGTGAATCAACAGGGAGCTTAGAAAAAAAGAAGTCACTGTCTGTTTTATGGCAGTCTTGGCAGCTTGCCACTCCCAGTGACTGCTCTGCAGGCCTTACGTTATGGGCGACAGGCCATGCCACCGGACCGAATCTTTTATCTGAGCTCTCGACAATTGCACCCTCTACCAGTCGGTATATTTTACCGCCGCCTATATAAACCGGCTCATCACTATTTTTGATTACATCAGAAAGCTCTTTTAAAACAGCTTGTATATCCGCGGTTGAAAGTTTAGGCCAGTTTCTTATGTCATCTTTTTTCTTTTCAGACAACAAAGGATGAACGTATTCTTCAAGTTCATCAATAGAAAGAGGTTCAACTTCGCTGTTGCTGTCAATAATCGCCCAGAAAGAAGGCCAGCCGGCCTTACAAGGTGTCAACTTGCCGTAACCGTTTTTAATGAAAACGGGATAGTAAATATGAGGAAGCATTTCATCGGTTTTTTCAAGGCCGTGCACACCTAGACCGTGAGCCCTGGCGGTCTGGGTTCGGCGGGTTTTACCTTCAGGCCAAGGACCAGAATGGCACGCAGTGCATGTCAGCTTTTCAAAATGTATCGGGGGTATTCCCTTATGCTCAGGTTCGGGAGCTGCATACACCCCCGGAATGATCTGATCCTCCGATTCTGATTTCTGATGGCAGTTTTCACAAGTCATTTTCCCGGCCAGGGGATTATCGGAGTATTTTTCTTCTCCTTCATAGCCTCGAATTATCTGATGAGACAAGCCGTTCTTGTGACAATCCACACACGAAATACCAGCTCCTAAATGGACATCTTCATAAGGAATCCATTTTTCCTCGTGACTGTAAATGATATCGGTATTTGAGTGACAGAAATAACAGTTTCTATTCGGAATTTTGCGTGCCACATCAAAGAAAACCTTACCGTCCCTGTCAAAACGATATTCGTCGTAGAAAACAGTCGGGGGTACGAGTTTGGGGTCGTTCAATTGACCGCCAAGGTAAGGATCCCACATATCAGGCATGTCTTTAGCAGAACCTTTTATTTTTGTAAAGGCAGATGTAGCGGCACCTGCCCACATGAAATTTTCCTTGAAAACCTGTATGGCATATTCGCTTTGATCATGAACGGGTTCTGCATCGTGACAAGCCAGACAGTTTATTTCCAAAGCTCCTGATTCAAGCCAGCGTGCCTGAAAATCCGGCTCCCCTGTTTCATCTTTTTCAGATATTCCGCCGGGCAGTTGCCTTCCGAAAGTTTTTGCAAAATCCCAGGGTCTCATTCCGATTTCCTTGGGGTGATAAACGCCCTGCCATTTTCGGTAAGATACCGGTATCTGAGTTGCTGTATCGGGATCAACATAAAACCACGGCTGTCCCGGTCTGCCGTGGTCAACACTTTTATCGGTATAATTAAAATGCCAACCTTTGCTTATCGAATTTACATCGTGACATTCTCCGCAGGTTTTTTCATTGGAAAACGGCATCAAAGGCTGGTCTTCAAGTGAAATTTTCTGTCCCTCACGATCGAAAAGCTGAAGTATATGTACAGCAGGCGTCCTGCTGCCGTCCATTTTGTCACCAACCATTGGCTCGTTTTCATCGGCACAGGTAAAGCTATTCCATCCTGCCAGGATCACAGCTATAAGAATAATCCTGAAAAAATATTTCATTCCCAAATCCACAAAATTAGACCTTGAATTCCCCGGCTTCGAAATTCAAGAGTTTCTTTTTTTCTACGGCTTCATTAACTTTCAAAACCGTCACTGCCGTTTTATAAGCCTCTTCAGCGTCACAATTAAGTTCTGCATTTCCCCTTACGGCCTGGAAGAAATTTTCCAGGTGAGGCTGATGATATTTCTTTTCCATCTCTACCGGAATCTTATAAGCAGGCGGAGCAATAGTTTCCCTGACATCCAGAACGGCACTGTCTTCTTCTTCGGCTTCCTGATCTTCAGGTTCATTCAGATAACCTTTTTTGACCCATTTATCCCACTTGGGTGCAGAAGGTTCAGGGTAAACATTTCCCCTGCCTGAGGATTCGGAAATACTCAGTGTCCCCTCATCACCGAGAAAATTTTCATAGTAGCCTAAACTGCTGTTTGTGGTAAGTGTCTGATAGTATGCTCTTACCGGCCCTTTATCGGTTTCATACTTGTAGATAGCCATTACAGTATCATACCACTGGTGTGTTTTTTTGTCATAGTAATCGGTTCCGCCGCTTGCCATGACAGAGACCGGCTCAGAATCCAAAAACCAGTTATATATATCTATCTGATGTGAGCCCAGATCAACAATGGGCCCTCCGCCGAGACCTTTGTACCACCGCCAGTTTCTAAACTGATGCATCGATTCATAGCCGTATTTTTTAAGAACAGAATCATCGATCGCATATTTTTCAGGCCAACCCAGATCCGGCTTTGCCGCCCTGTTCCATTGACCATTAATTGTCGTTATCCTGCCGAGAATATCGGCTTCTTTCAAAAGTTTATTATAACTATGGATATACCTTGGGTTGCTTCTTCTTTGATGACCAATCTGCAGTAATTTACCCTTTTTTCTGCTTACCTCCACCATTTTGCGGGCATCTTCGAGTTTGTTAGACATTTCCTTTTCGCAATAAACATCCAGACCCGCTTCCATACAGTCAATGGCGTGTCTTGCATGCCAGAAATCCGGGGTTGCGATTATGACAGCATCGAGGTCCTTTTGTTCTGAGAGCATTTGCTTGTAATCAACATAACCTTTGGTGTCATGCCGATACTTTTTCAGAAGCCTGACCGCCCTTTTCAGGTTGTATTGTTCCCAAATATCGCAGACGGCACTAAAATGAATGCCCTTTATTCTAAGACAGCTGTCCAGAAGAACTTGTCCCTGGGCACCTGCTCCTAAAAGAGCAACATTAATTTTATCGTTTTTTGCAGCATGGGCAAACCTGCCTCCGGTTGCCAGAAACATTCCGGCACCCAAAGCTGCTGTTGAACTTATGAATTCTCTTCTTGAAATATTGAAATTTTTAACTGATCTATCCATTACATATACACCTTAACTTATGACTAAATATCGAATTTCTCAGAACTGAATATAATGTCCTCTGCCCTGGTGCCGTCGCTGTTTTTAACCCTGGCACAGGCAGACCATAATCCGCCTCCCTGAGATACTTTTACAACAAGTTCATTCCAGCCTTTTTGAAATTCTGCTTCGATCTTATCCTCGCCGGGGGTCAGTCCCCTGGATACGTTTTTTTCAAATAACATTTCGTCATTGATCCATATTTTAGAACCGTCGTCACTGCCGAATTCCAGAAGCAGTTTCTGTTCTTCCGGCGACCATATATAAGTCTTTAAATATGCGACGCGATCTCTTCCGCCCAGCTTTTTGTCCAGATCAATTGCCCATGGCTTTCTTTCATCAATACCCACTTCAATAGGAATGAATTCATCACTTTCAAAATCCTGCTCTTCTATATCAAATTCATATTCCAGGAGTTTTCCCCTGTTAAGGCCCTGTTTTTCAAACGGACCGGCAACCTTCCAGCTGACGATGTAATCTTCGAACTTATCGGTTTCGGCAAGAACTTTCTTGGCCTGTTCTATGATCATTTGATTGGAGCCGGTTTTAATAATCTCTTCAAGCAATTTTTTGGTTTGAATGTAATGAGTATTTACTGCGACATCGGCATTCTGAACTATCGCAAGCTGCGCTTCTGCTTTTACATCTTCTTCCTTAAGATATCTTTTACAAAGCAGCATTGCATAATAGTCGTCGGCCTTTCCCATGGCTGAAAGGATCATCTTCTTGTCCCTTTCGGTTTGTGCCAGCAACATTGCTCTTCTGTAAAGCTGCATTTTTTTCTTCGGGTTCGAAGTGGCCTTGTTGATCTTACTTATATATCCTCTCAAGGCAATGATCCTTTTGGATGGATTATCGGCAGTAGAAGCTATTTCATAGAGCCTTTCCAGAGGAGAACTGTCAGGCCAATCAGCCAGTGCTCTGATGCTTACGGTGATTAATTTTTCATTGCCCGAATCAAGATATCGGTAAAGTGTTTCCAGTGAATTGTTATTGTACAGATTTCCAGTGACTCTCAAAAGAGACGCCTTGTTGTCTGTATCTGATGCTTTATCGAGGGCACCGATTATTTTTTCTGATCTATCGGCTTTATTTTCGATCTTTAAGGCCAAGGAAAGTAAAGTTTTCTCAGCTTCTCTTTTGATGATGCCGCTGTCACTATTTTTTAAGATACTTATTACCGGCATTATTTCTGCAGGCGTAGCTAAGTCGCTTAAAACTTTTAATGATTCTCTCTGTACTCGCCAGTTATCCTTCTGAGCAACTTCTAGAAGCTTTTGTATGCCTTCATTCATGTACCTAGTGCCAATAGCTTTTACCAACTCGATTTTTACCTCTCCCTCGGCTCTGTCGATAAGGGACAGAATTTCGTCATTGACTTCGTCCCCGGATAACAAGTAGAAGCTGTTTCTTATCTGCTGCTTTTCAAGACCTGTGGATTTTGCAGCATTTTCAGCCAGGAGTTTTACATGTTTTTTATTTCCGAGTTTTCCAACTGCTTTATAGGCCGCAATACGCACATCTTCATTTTCATTATTTACGGCATTTATTACCAAGTTGACACTGTCTTTTTCATTTCTGTCAATTAATGCGTAAATAAGCTTTACTTTATCTTCAGAGTTAACATTTGCGAATGTTTCTTTAATAAGACCCGACACATCAAAATTGACTTTCCTGAAATTTGCTGCTGCAGCGTTTTTTATCAATTCAGCTTCTGTTAAAAACGCATTTTTTATTAGTTCTCGTGCACTGCTGTTCTCGGTTTTCAGAAGACCGTTAAATGCCTTAACCCGGATTAACTCAGAATAGGACTTGTTTTTATAAATTTCAGCAAAAATCTTTTTGGCTGTACTTATTTTGTCGTTTTTTTGTAAGTTTTCTGCAAGTCTAAGAATCGAATTCAGCGCTGACTCTTTTCTTTTGCCGTTCATATCATCAATTATATCTTTCAGTGCATCTAATGCTTGACGGCTTTCCATCTTGCCTAGAGCTGCTATTGAGGCATGTGCAATTCGATTATCCTCATCCATTGCCTGTTTTTTAAGAAATGATATTGACCTTTCTATCTTCCTGTTGCCGATGGAATTTATGATCGCTGTTTTGATAGAGTCTTTTGTCTTTTTAGCAGTTTCTAAAAACAGTTTGTCAATTTTTTCTGATTCGGTTTTTTCCAGTGCTAATATTGCAATGTCAAAATTTTCTTCATCCAGAAGCATATTTCCAAGTTCCTCAATGGATTCTTCCGGCCCCATCACTCTCAATTGCCTGCAGACAAACTGTTTGCCAGCGAAAGTTGCATCGGAAGCCAGGAATTCTGCAAACTTTTTCTCAAGTTCATCCTCTCTGTCCATCGAAAGTGCTTTTCTTACAATTTCTTCGATGTCAAAGAGCAGAGCCCTTTCTTTGTATTCGTAACTTTTTAGTTTTTCAAGCAAGAGATCAATCCGTGACAAATCTTCTACAGTGGGAGTGGTGTCAGCTTTCAGATCGCCGAAGGCAAATTGAATTCCCGCAAGATAATGTTTTAATATTTTAGTATTCCATAAATGGTTATGGTTGTGCCCTATAGAACAATAAAACACTCTGCCTTTTCCGTAATCCCTGACCCAGCTTATGGGAGCATCGTGAATTTCAGGAGCTGCTTCCTGTGTTTTTTCGTCAGAGAAATCCAAGCTAAGCAAAACCTTAGCATTTTCCTTAAGATTTATCTGTCTAACGTAATATATCTCTTCTTTTAATTTAAATGAGTCATCCAGCATTTCAGTAACAGGATGGTCCTTTACATCCACCTTAATTGCCCAAGTACCGCCAGCTGTCCAAGGGTGATTAACGAACTGTCCGCCGATCATTCCCGCAGCTTCGGGCCAATTGTAAAAATTATCCGTAGCAGCGTGAATGCCTACAAAACCTTTACCCTTTTTAATGAATTCAAGGAGATTTTTGCGGTACTGTTTATTTTCGAATTTCAGCCGGGTAGTATTGTTAAAACAGACCGCATCGAATTTTTCAAGATTTTCGGCCTCGAAGACTGACATGTCTCTGCTTATTACAGTTTCATAAGCTCCTGTTTTTTTGCCGATAATCTGAAGAGCCTTGTTAACGTAAGGAATGGAACTGTGTTTGAAACCCTCACAAAGGTCAAATACCAGAAGGTTTCTTTTTTCTCCGGTTTTAACGATTAGATTATCCGGAGCAGCTTCTTTTATCTTTGCTGTTTCCTGTTCGGTGACAGCAGAACAATTTGCCAAAATTAATACGCTAATTAAAAATACAAATATTCTTTTATACATTTTAACATCCTTTGAAATTTTTAAATCTTCCATGGACCTCTCATTGGACGCGACAATAACCTCGATGCCTTCTTATCGCCTATTATCTTTTCTGTTTCAGGGTCGAAATTTATCTTTCGACTTGTAAGTATTGAGATCAATCCGAGATGTCCCACACTTGCAGATCGGTGAGCCACTTCTGCAGGAGTAATGGTTTCCTGCCTTGTTTTAACACAATCGATAAAATTACCGACATGATCATCGCTTTTATACAAATGAACATCATCAGGCTTGAAGTTTCTTGTCAGAAGACTTTTGGGATTTGCGTCAAAACCGTTTCTTGTCACCCAAACCCATCTGCCGTTTTCGCCGTACCACTTTGTACCGCCCCTGATACCGGGATGGCCGCCGGCTACGGTCATTTCAAGGCCGTTTTTATACTTAGTTTTAAGTTTGAAAGTCATGGGAGCATTCCACAAGCCTTTTTCCGGAAATGTACCTTCAGCTTCTACCTTAACTGGTCCGGTTCTATCCATTCCTAATCCCCAGTGTGCAATATCGACATGGTGACCTACCCAGTCCATCAACTGTCCCCCTCCATAATCCAGATGCCATCTCCAGTTTACGTGAACTCTTGCAGGACAGTAAGGTTCGTAGGGAGCCGGCCCAAGCCACATGTCATAATCCAGGCCCTGCGGAGCCTTCTGTAAGGTTTCATCCTTTCTTGCATAATAGCCGCTCGGTAAGCCGACTTCGACTTTTTTCACTTCGCCGATCCAGCCGTTACGAACTATCTGGGCAGCATGTCTGAAATTATGTCTTGATCTCTGCCAGCTGCCTGTCTGCCAGACGGAACTGTTTCTTTCAACGGCATCGCAAATGGCCCTTCCTTCCTTAAGTGTCCTTGTAAGGGGTTTTTCGCCGTAAACATCTTTTCCTGCATCAAGTGCCATTACAGATATAACACCGTGCCAGTGATCAGGACAGCTCTGTACTATCACATCAATATCGTCTCTTTGTAAAAGCTCTCTAAAATCCTTGTAAGTTTTGCAGTCTTTATTTCCGTAATGGCTGTTAACGGCATCTTCAGCTTTTTTAAGGTGAGCATCGTCAACATCACACACTGCAACGACCTGAACGTCTTTTTTACCCAGAAAATTATTAAGATTTCCCATCCCCATCCAGTTTAAGCCGATGCTGGCAACCGTGATCTTCTCAGATGGATTAACATTATCACCGAAAACCCTGACCGGCTTTGCAAAATAAGGAAACGAAGCAGCTGCACCTGCCGCTAAACCGGACTTTATAAAACTTCTGCGATCTATCTTCCTTGACATTTTATTACCCTTTAAAAAATTTACTCGTTATCAAAAGAGGAATCGAAAACAACAGATGATGGTTTAAAATCAATATTCTTCACAAATTCACATGCTTCGCGGGCCCCATGTTCGCGGTCCATTCCACAATCTTCCCATTCTACAGATAAAGGTCCGTCGTAGCCTATATTATTCAATTGCCTGATAATCTCTTCAAAATCAACATCGCCCCTGCCGAGAGATCTGAAATCCCAGCCTCTTTCCGATTGGCCGAAATTTAGATGAGATGCCAGTATACCACTTCTGCCGTCCAATTGCAATGCCGCATCCTTCATGTGAACGTGGTAGATCCTGTCTGAAAATTCCTTCAGGAACATAACCGGATCGACCATCTGCCAGTAAAGATGTGAAGGATCGAAATTAAAACCGAAAGCTTCTCTCTTGCCAAGTACTTCTAAAGCCCTTTTCGCGGTTACAACATCGAAAGCTATTTCGGTGGGATGGACTTCCAGAGCATATCTTACGCCGTTCTTGTCGAATTCATCCAGTATGGGGTTCCACATCTCGGCAAAATATTTAAAACCTTCTTCGATCATATCCTCAGTTATGGGGGGAAAACCGTAAAACATATGCCAGATCGAAGAGCCCGTAAAACCTATAACGGTATCCAAACCGAGATTTCTAGATGCCTTAGCAGTTTTTTTCATAGCTTCTACTGCCCACTTGCGTTTTTTATCGGGGTCACCTGCACATTCTTCAGGGGCGAAAGCATCTGAACGGGCATCGTTGTTTGGGTCGCAAACAAGCTGGCCCGCAAGATGATTACTTATGGCAACCAGTTCCAGGCCGTTATCTTCAAGTATTTTTTTCTGCTTTTTACAATAATGCATATCTTCTGCCGCCTTGAAAACGTCCATATGATCACCCCAGCATCCGAGTTCGAGCCCGTCATAGCCCCATTCCGATGCCTTGGTGGCAAGTTCGTTCAAAGGCATATCAGCCCACTGTCCGGTAAATAGTGTTACCTTTCTAGCCATTTTTATATCCTTTCCTACTGCTTAAAGTTAGTCCATTTATTATCTGATTTTGCACTTTCAACCACTGTATCCAGGAAAAGCATACCTCTCAAGCCGTCATGAACATCTGGGAAATCCTGCACGATTTCGTCAGTACTTTCACCTGCCAGAACGGCGGATAAGGTATCTGCGAAATTGCAATAGATATTTGCAAATGCCTCTATAAAAGCTTCGGGGTGGCCGAAAGGCAATCTCATCGCTCTGCCGGCAGCCGGACTTTTCTCACCGACGTAATCGTTGCCTCTCCTCCAGACTTCCATCGGTTTATCAGGCCTGAAAACTTCCAGGTAATTCGGTTCTTCCTGCCGCCATTTCAGAGAACCTTTTTCGCCGAATACGCATATAGCGAGATTATTTTCCTGTCCTATAGATACCTGGCTTGCATGAAGAATACCCTTGGCACCGTTATCAAATTTCAAAAGGCAATTACCATCATCATCCAGCTTTCTACCCTCAACAAAAGTGGTAAGGTCAGCACAAATTTCCTTTATTTTTAAGCCGGTAATATATTCCGAAAGGTTCTCTGCATGAGTCCCGATGTCTCCCATGCATCCGCATGCCCCGCTCATTTCAGGGTCGGTACGCCATTTTGCCTGTTTAACATCTTCCTTTTCGATAGCAGTATGTAGCCAGCCCTGAGGATACTGTACGATAATTTTTCTGATATTGCCCAGTTCACCCGCTTTTACCATATCTCTTGCCAGTTTCACCATCGGATAGCCGGTGTAATTATGAGTCAGGCAGAAAAGCTTTCCGGATTTTTCGACAATATTCACAAGTTGCCGTGCCTGATCGGAATTAAAGGTCATTGGTTTATCGCATACCACATTAAATCCTTTTTCCAGAAAAGTTTTCGCTATTTCAAAATGCGTGCTATTCGGGGTAACTATGCTTACAAAATCAATTCTTTCTCCCTCCGGAAGGGATTTCTCTTTTTTTGCCATTTCCGCATAGGATGAATAAACCCTGCTTTCATCTAAACAAAGTTCTTCACCCGTCTGTTTAGATTTTTCATGGTCCCTGCTAAAGACCCCTGCAACAATATCGATCTTGCCGTCCATTCTTACAGCTTTTCTGTGAACTTCACCAATGAATGAACCAGGCCCTCCGCCGACCATACCCATTTTTAGTTTTCGTTTTAAAGCCATAATTCTTTCCTCGGAATGTAATTAAGAGAACTGTTTTTGATAACTTCTTCTTTCATGTTCAAAATATTCCAATGAATTATTTTAAATATACTGATCATTTCAGTTATTTTCAACACGCAGGCGTTTAAAAAAATTTATCAGGATGTTTGACTTTAACAAATAATATAGTAATATCTTCTAAAATTCGCCAGTGGTAAATTTTTAACATAAAAATGAAAACAATATCATCGAAAAAACAGACAAGATATCAACCTGCCATTTTCCAGGCAGAGGATTCAACGTATCGGGCAGACACCTGCGAGCCTTTGAAAAAAGCAGCAGAACAAGAAAAACTCCACCTGGCAGGATACGGCAGGAACTGTTATCCGGGCCAATTGATCCCTCCGGATATTATCCCTGAACTTTCACTATACTGCGTTTGGGACGCAAAATATGGCCAGGACTGGGGGTTGGATTATCACAGAAACGAGGGGATAGAGTTCGGCTTTTTATCCTCCGGGCACGTAGATTTTCTGGTGGAAGAAGAGGAATATGACCTTTCTGCAGGTGCTTTAACCATTACCCGACCCTGGCAGCTGCATAAGGTCGGCAATCCGAATTTGAACGCTTCCAGAATGCACTGGCTTATTATTGATGTGGGAGTGAGAAGGCCTAACGAAAACTGGAACTGGCCTGAATGGTTTATATTTTCTGAAAACGACCTTGAGCATCTTACCCAGCTTCTAAGGTTTAATGAGCACCCTGTATGGCAGGGAAATAAAAAGATCGAAAGATGCTTTGAAAACATAGCGGAACTTGCCAATGATAAACCTCCAGCAGATGCACAAACCCGGCTTCAAATACTGATAAATGAACTTTTTCTGGAGATCTATGAACTTTTGAAAAATAAAGACCTGACTCTTGATTCAAACCTGGGGAGTACTCAAAGAAGCGTAAAGTTATTCCTTGAAGGACTGAAGGAACATCTTGATTATCCCTGGACACTTGAGGAAATGGCCGAACACTGCAAACTTGGAAGAAGCCGGTTTACACATCATTGCAAACTTCTTACCAACATGACACCTGCAAACTACTTGACGCACTGCAGGATAGAAAAAGCTAAAGAGATAATAAAACAAACGCCGAATTCAAAGATCACAGATATCGCTTTTTCCGTCGGCTTCGATTCATCTCAATACTTTGCCACGGTATTTAAACAAAAAACAGGAAAGACACCTTCCTCTTACAAAGAGATATAAAGACATGCTTTATGTTCTTTTTAAATCTACTGCATTTTTAACTGCGCTGATAAGATCTTCCGGCATCAAGTGATATTTTTTCAATAATTCTTCCGGTTTGCCGGATGCGGCATAGGTATCATCAATTCCCACAAAAGACATCGGAACCGGAAAGTTTTTGCAAACACTTTGTGCAACCGCAGAACCCAGTCCGCCCGAAAGCAAATGTTCTTCAGCAGTTACTATTGCCCCAGTTTCCCTGGCCGCTTTTTCAACGGCCTTGTCATCGACAGGTTTTACTGTATGCATATCGAACACTCTTGCTTCGATTCCTTCTTCGGAAAGTCTTTCAGCAGCTACCAGCGACCATGCAACCATCAGACCGCAGGCAATAATAGTGACATCAGAACCGTCGCGAAGTTTATTGGCTCTACCGATAGTGAGATCAAAATCAGTCTGAGTATAAATTTTTGGAAATTTAGGTCTTCCGACTCTCATGTATACAGGGCCGTCATGTTCCAGCATCGCTTTTGTAGCTTTTTTTGTCGAGGGTGCATCAGCAGGTGACAAAACGGTAAATCCGGGAAGTGCTGATGCCAGTGCAAGATCTTCGATCCCCATCTGGCTCGGGCCGTCCTGACCGATATTTATACCATGATGAGAGCCGACGAATTTTACCGGCAGGCCGGGAAAAGCAATGCTCATTCTTAGTTGATCGAAAGCATTACACAATAAAAAGGCAGCAAAACTTGCAGCTACTACCTTTTTGCCCGAAGAGGCCAGTCCGGCTGCAATACCTACGAGGTTACTTTCTGCGATCCCGATATTAAAAAAACGTTCCGGAAATTCTTTTGCGAAAAAATGTGTACGGGTAGAATCCCCAACGTCACCGTCAAGGACAACTAAATCGGCGTCCTGTGAACCGTACTCTGCCAGGGACTCTCCGAACGCGTTTCTTGTCGGCAGATCATATTCCAAGCCAATTTCTTTTCCTGTTTCCATATATCAACCTTTTAAAATTATTTGTACTGTTTTTCCAATTCGCTTATCGCTGTTTCTACCTGCTCAGGTTTGAGGGGTTTGCCATGTTTGTGGCTTTTTTCTTCGGAGGTAAACGGAGACAAACTTTTACCTTTTACTGTATTTGCGATTATGACCTGAGGCCTGCCTTTAATATTTCCAATTGTTTCAAAGGCATCCAGAATCTTTTCGATATCATGACCGTCTATTTCTTCAGTATACCAGCCGAAACTATCGAATTTCTCAGCCAGCGGATAAAGTGACGGCATAATACCGGAAACTGAATTTGTCTGTTGGTACTTGTTATGATCTACGATCAGTGTAAGATTATCCAACTTTTTCGAAGAGGCACACATAATTCCCTCCCAAATCTGCCCTTCCTGCATTTCACCGTCTCCTGTCATTACGTAGGTTTGGTATTTTTTATTATCGATCTTTCCCGCAAGAGCGTGACCAATCCCTATGGAAAGTCCCTGACCCAGAGAACCGGTTGAGGCTTCAAGGCAGTTAAGCACTTTCATGTTGGGGTGGCCTTCTAAAGGGGAACCGAATTTCCGTAAGGTTTTTAACAGTGAAGTGTCGAAAAAGCCCGCATTCGCCAGAGTTGCATAAAGGCCCGGAGCACCATGGCCTTTGCTTAATATAAAGCGGTCCCGGTCAGGCCACTTGGAGTTTCCAGGGTCGAAGTTCAAAACAGGTTTGAAATAAAGGCAGGTTAAGACATCTATTGCCGATAATGAACTGGAGGGGTGACCTGAACCTGCCTCTGTGGTTATCTCGATTATCTGTTTGCTCAAGGATAAAGAAAGTTCTTTCAGTTCTTTTAATCCACGATTTTGTTTTTGAGTGCTTCTCATAAATATCCTTCCCTGTAAAACTCAAGATTAATTAATATAAGAGCTTTAAGTCCATAAAACAATAAGGGTTTTACTTAATCAACTACAGTAATTTACTTATTGCCAAAGATAATTGATGCAGATAGACTTTATTTCGTTACGCTTAAAATTCAGAATTTATCTGGGAGGTATACAAAATGAAACATTCCATCAAAAAAACAATTCCCCGCCGAAAAAGTGTTAATCTGACCATACTGGTTTTTCTCATTTTTTCCAATATCGCTTTTGTAGAGGCAAAAGAAAAGACTAAGCCCAATCTTCCGGAACAGACTTATATGCCTGTAGTAATAGAAAAGAATTTCGAAGAAATAAAACAGCATGACCAGACAACCAAGGACAAGTATATGGAACGTCAGCGTAAACTGCTTGAAAGACGATATGATCTATCTGACAAGCCTTCTGATGTAATGATGTCCGCAGGAAGAAAGCCTGTACAAAAAGGTATAAGAGTGAAACTGCCGGAAGGAGTAACTTGGGAAAAGTTATCTGAAATAACACCGGAAGAAATAAAAGAAAAAGGATTGTTTCCTGAGGGCTTCAAGCCCCTGCCTCATGCCCGGCATCCCTACGGCGGACAGGTTTTCCCTGAAAACCAGATAGATGCTATGCAGAGGCTGGAAAAAAGGGATCTTGAACGATTCGATGTGGAGTTCGATCTGCCTGATCATATGACACCCGAATTTCCACCGCCGATCTACTTGACCTCCAGACCTGACTTGGGCGATGTATCGCAGGGTAAAGTTCTTTCCATTAAAAATTATTACGAGTTGATGAAGGGAAAGCTTACACCGGTTCAAATGGAAGGACTTCGCCTGCTTTTGACCCCCTTTCCTCAGCAGCAGTTCAACCAGACGGAAGACCGCAAAGTAGCAGAGCCCAGTCTGGGAGTCACCTGTCTTGACTGCCACGTCAACGGCCATACAAATGCCGCCTTTCACCTTGACCCTGATACCCGTCCTCAGGAGGCGCGTCACCGTCTTGATACTGTGAGCCTTCGTGGTATGTATAATCAGCAGATCCACGGTTCAAAAAGATCTTTGAGGTCAGTGGAAGATTTTACAGAATTCGAACAGCGAACTGCCTATTTCGATGGAGATCATGTAATAGCGGCAAAAAAGGGAATCAACTTACCTGACCGTGCTTCACAAGTGGTTATGATGGCGCAAATGCAGAATTTATTCGATTTTCCTCCCGCTCCCAAACTGGACCCAGCGGGCCACCTCATACCGGAGAAAGCTACGGAACTGGAACTTATGGGTGAAAAGATATTCAACGGCAAGGGAACGTGCGGAAAGTGTCATATTCCCGCAATGAGTTATATGGATCAGCAGATGCACGATCTTAAAGTGGAAAGATTTTACCAACCTGATGTCGTCAGCGATCAATACCAGAGACCTGACGGTCCAATCAAAACCTTTACCTTGCGGGGTATTAAAGACTCTCCGCCTTATAACCATGACGGCAGACTTATGACTCTGGAAGATACTGTGGAGTTTTACAACCTTGTGCTGCAACTTGACCTTACAAATAAAGAGAAGGAGGCCTTGGTAGCATTTATGCGATGCTTATAAATTTATTAATGCATAAATTAAAAACATAATTGAATGACTGATAAGGATTTATTATCTGTATCATCAGAATTCCACCCTGATACTGTTTATCTTGCAGGTGTCGATTTTCAGAGTAATATCCACATTTTCATTTACCGGTATTTCAGAGATCACTTCTTCCTTCATATTTACCAGGCAAGACTTTTTTACCTTTTTTGCAAAACTTATTTTAGTTTTCTGAGAATTTTTTGTTGGGTTATAAATTCTCAATATTATTGCCTTACCGTCTTCGCTGGTTTTAACCGCTGCCAGCTGAATATTTTCATTTTGTATTTCCAGAAAACTGGACTTTACCGGTTTACTACCCTTGTCATGAGCTGAAATTTGATATACTTTCGGTTTATAGACGAACTTTTCCATGGCCGAGTAAACATTTCCCTTTTCCCAGTTACCCTTATGCGGGAAAAGTGCAATAGAATATTTATGTTTACCCAGGCATTGAGGCCCTTTGGCACCAGATTCTTTTGTGCCGCACCTTCCCTCTGTACAGATTCTTACGTCCATGCACCTAAGCAGCGTCAAGAATAAAGTTCCGGTCGTATCTTCTGATACTTCAAACTCTGTGATATCGTTACTTAAAACAGCCAACCCGGATTTATTGTCACTTAGATCAATAAAATTCTGCATGGGCAATGTACCCATTTCAGCGTCTCTTGAGCCTGACTGCAAAGGCCTTTCTATTTTCCTGGAATCAACATTAAAATGCCCCATGGAGTCAGATTTTTCTGTATCCATATTTGTCGGTACACAGAATCGCAGACGATGATCTTCGGCAGTATTTTCTATTTCAATATCAACCTGTAAAAACGGGGTGTCTTTTTTTAATGTCACACACGTAAGAGTTTTTATTTCAGTCGTTTCATCTGCCCGAACATTTTGAAATCTCTCTGTTTTACTTGTAAATTTCGGAACATTTAAAACAGTTTCCGCTACTATGCTGGTTACCAGCGGGCCGTCTTCCTTTACATATATATTAGCTTCTCTGCCTTTAGAATATAATACCTTATCAAATTCGGGCTTTACTCTTTGCCAGTAGTCACCTGCATCCCCGCTGTCTTCGAAGTATCCGACTTCCTTGTATTCTCTTTCATTTATTTTATCATATATATCAAAAGTCCCATCCGAGTTGAATTGAACCTTAAGATATTCGTTTTGCATGGATAAAGGCCCGCAAATTTGGCTTCCATACTCATACCTGTGATGCCAGTATTGAATTTTTCTGTTATATTTCATTTCAGGAACCAATTTCAAAATCTTATAGCCGTAGGCAGGTATATCCCCTGTTTTTATATACATTTTATGTCTGTCTGCATAAAACGGTAAGGCCCTGGAATTTTGTACATAAACAGGAGCCTGATGACTGAAATGGCTTATCGGCTGACAAAGAAGTTTCCTGTTTTTGCCATCTTCAACACCCAAAATCCTGGAACTTTCTTCCTGTGGTACATCGATTTCCAAATGAACGATCTGATCTTTCGGAGTCGGAGTGGGATTGAATACAGCCAGGAGGATATCTTCCTTATCGTATTCACTTAAATCAACCTGCTTAATAATTTCACAGGATATCGAATCCGTTGTCATCTGGCTTAATTCTATAACCTGTTCAAATTTGTTTGCAGTGTCCCGGGCTGTTTTATCTAAAGTGACACCGTTTAGCGCATCATGAGAATGGGCAAGGAGAAGAAACTTCCAGGCCTTTTCGATAAATGTTTTGTTATGCTCGATTCCAAGTGTTTGAACGAGTGCTGCAAAAGGTTCTGCATAACGGATCAGACTTTTTTGAGCTTCTCTGTTAAGCTTTTTTAAAGGCATTCTTGTAGCAAGTGCATTTGCCGAGGTAATTGCAGCTGGTCCATCTCTAAGCTCTCCGTAAACGGTCTTGAGTTCTATTCCTTTATTTTCGATGCTCTCCTGAAGATGATCAAAATACTCTTTGAGAGTCGAATATTTTAATTTTTTATTTTTGAATATTTTGTTTACATCTGAAATTATTTTATCTACAGCGTCCGAAGGCGCCGTTGAGTCGCATCCGTTTCCCATGAATACATGATCATCTATAACGCTGTCTTTCGTGGTATCCCATGAATCACTAATTGCATTTTCGATCATTTCCGGGTGATAAGCAAATTCAGGCATGAAGGTTATTTCCGAATCTGTATTTTCTGAGGCAGAATGAAAAAACCATCCGTTTTTTCCCCACCTTATCCTGGTTCTGTTACCGGAATAATCATAGCCGTATAAAGCCGGCATTAGTGTGAAAAAAAAGAAGTTAGCTCTTTTTTCCACACCCAGCCTGGTGGTAAAAACTCCCGTGCCGTCGGGGGATTGCCACATGAATTCACTATTGGGCGCCCTTTCTTTACTGACATTTTTAGCGCAGACAATTCTTTTAATTCCGAAATTATCATATATCTGTGGAAATTGCGCGGTCTGCCCCCATCCGAAAGTAGTATATGCAATATCCAGACAATTGCCCATTTCATTTGCTTTTTTTATCCCGGTTAAAAGATTTCTGACCAACGCTTCCCCGCAAACGGGATAAGTATCCGGAAGGTTATACCAGGGGCCTATTTGTATTCTGTCAGCTTTTATAAGATCACAAACTTCCCTTTTTCTTTCCGGGCAGATATCCAAATAATCTTCTATCGAAACGACCTGGCCGTCAAAAAGAAATGTAAAATCGGGATCTTTTTGAAGTTTTTCTAAAAGTCTGTCCATCATTTTGGATAATCTGAAACGGGAGTTCCATTCGGGTACCCTCCATTCCCTGTCCCAGTGAGTATGAGAAATTACATGTCCTGTCTTTTTATTTAAATCTTTTTGATTTGACATAAAATCAACCTCTTAATGAATTTTTTTGTGATTATAGATAATTCAAGCATGTGGACAAGTAAAAAACAAACAGCTTTGGTCGGTAAAACTGTTTTTTCTTCAACCTTGACAATTTAAGTTTCATTTTGTTATAAAGCTTTTTTTAAATTTAAGGAAATATCAAAATGAGCAGAAAATACGATGTAATGATAGCCGGCCATTTATGCCTTGATATAATCCCACTTTTTCCCGATACAGGAGAAAAGGATATATCCCAAATCTTAAGGCCCGGTAAACTCGTAAACGTAAAGGATGCAAAGATCAATACGGGGGGACCGGTTTCAAACACCGGTTTTAATATGAAGATGCTTGGTTCAAATGTTTGTTTTTGTGCCTGTGTGGGAGATGATGAACTCGGAAAACTTACCGTTGATCTGCTCGAAAAAAACGGCAATTCAGCCGGTATTTCTGTGGTAAAAGATCAGCCCAGTTCTTATACAGTAGTTGTCGCCCCTCCAGGAATTGACCGAATATTTCTGCACAACCCGGGGACAAATGATATTTTCAGTGCTGATGACCTTGAAATGGAACTTGTTAAAGAATCGAAGCATTTTCATCTCGGATATCCACCTTTAATGGCCAAGATGTTCGCTGACGAAGGAAAAGAACTTGCCAGGATCTTCAGATTAGCTAAAGAAGCCGGTGCAACCACTTCATGCGACATGACACTGCCGGATCCAAAATCTGTTTCGGGTAAAGCTCCCTGGAGAAAAATTCTCGAAAACATTCTGCCTTACGTAGATATCCATGTCCCTTCCATAGAAGAAACTTTTTACATGCTGTATCCTGAAAAATTCTTAGAAATGAAAAGGCAGCACAACAATGCAGAATTGATAGATTTTATAACACCCGACCAATATTCTTCAATTGCAGATGAAATACTTGAGATGGGCGCAAAGATGACAACCCTTAAGTCCGGGCACAGAGGTTTCTATATCAAAACAGGTTCTAAGGATAAATTCAAAAATCTGGGCGCTGCAAAACCTGCAGATGCGGATAACTGGTCGGACAGGGAATTATGGGCCCCTGCATTTAAGGTGAAAAATTTCGGCTCGGCTACTGGTTCCGGTGATTCTTCTATTGCAGGCCTTTTAACAGCTTTTATTAACGGTTTAACAATCGAACAGGCATTAAAATACGCAACCTGTCTTGGTTATCAAAACGTATGCGTTCTAGATGCGGTATCAGGCATAAAAGACTGGAATACCACAACTGAAATGATCGTGTCCGACATGCCTTTGATAGACGTTAATATAGATGATACCTCATGGAAATTTAATTCCGATTTAAAGTTATGGGCGGGTGATAAGGATACCCTGAATAATTGAAATGCTGGAAAATAAGCTTAGAGTTCCATACAAAAAGATTGACACACCGTTTCAAAAAACTTTATATTAAATGTCCTTGTAATGCGTTCGTAGCTCAGCAGGATAGAGCATCGGTTTCCTAAACCGATTTAGCCGATTTTAGCAAATCTTCGATAGCATTTCAAAAACGCCATAACTTCTTATTTTGTAATAGCTTGCTATTGTTTCTGTTTTAGTTTCTGTAAGGTCGAGTTAGGCCATTTTAGCTATCTTATGGACACCATATGGACACCAAATTTTGTGAATTATACATAGTGGAAAAAAATTGTTGATGCGGCGAACAAATATGATACTATGTGAGTATTATGTGTTAAAGTTATTAAAGGAGCAAATTGTGGATGCCAAAACCAAAAAATTATATGAATTGAAGTCTGAGATTATTCAGGCGGCAGCGCATCCTATCAGGCTGGCGATTATTGAGTACCTGGCTGATGGAGAGCAATGCGTTTGCGATATAGTTGAGCACGTCAATGCTCAGAGATCGAACGTATCCAGGCATTTGGCAGTCATGCACAAAGCGGGTGTTGTTGAAAGCCGTAAGGATGGTTTGAAGATGATATATTCGTTAAAGACACCCTGCATTGTCAAATTCCTTGGCTGTGTAGAGCAGGTCTTGAAAGAAAGAATGAAAAGCCAGGCTACACTTTTGCGGAAGTTAAGATAATTTTTTTTAAGTATATATGTGATTATTTGATTGTATAGTTACTAATAAATATCGGAGTTAAGAAGCGAATGGACTGGAAAAAGGAATGGAAGAAATTAGCAGCGATTGTAATCGTCTTTTTGAGTTGTTTTTACCTGCCGGTAGGCTGGAGGCGCTTTGATAATGCGGTAACCGAATCGCTGCACCTGGTTAAATGGTACGCTCAGGAACATGTACTGCTATGCCTAATCCCTGCTTTCTTTATCGCAGGGGCAATTTCCGTATTTGTCAGTCAGGCTTCGGTAATGAAATACCTTGGCGCAAAGGCCAATAAAGTTCTTGCCTACGGAGTCGCTGCGGTCTCGGGGACAATTCTTGCCGT
>CAZDVM010000028.1:0-36426 GCA_964508925.1 uncultured Pirellulales bacterium
CTACAAAATATTCAATTTGTGTCCCGGGAGCAAGAAAACTTTTATATTTTACATTTCTTGCTTTTTTCAACAACACCATACTTTTATTGTAGTCGGTGCTTTGTCTTACAAGCCATGATGCAGATTCTATAATGCCCTCTAAAAGTAAGACTCCGGGCAAAACCGGGAATTCCGGAAAATGGTCAGCCAGGTACTCTTCGGCCAAAGACAGATTCTTAACGGCTTTTAAACTTTTATTGGGTTCCAGTTCTTTTACTTTATCAATTAATATAAATCTCATAGTCAGGCCATTTTATTAGTGTGAGAATGTTTTTCCAGCATTTTTTCGCTTTTTTTAGAAAGAATAGCATTCAAATTTTCAGTTTTATTGGAAATCGAAGCTTTTATATGTATAATTTCGGCATGCAAATAAGAAAAGCCAAAATATCCGATGTTGACAGTATCTTTTCACTGATCAGCTTTTACGCCGAAGAAGAGCGTATGCTTTTTAAAACCAAGGCTAATATTTTTGAAAAAATACAATCTTTTTCTGTGGCGGAAATTAACAGGAAAATTGTTGGTTGCTGCGCTTTGCAAGTGATCTGGAAAGACCTTGCAGAAATCCAGTCTCTTGCTGTTTCACCTGAACATTCAGGTAAAGGTGTCGGGAAAGAACTTGTTAAGGAAATGATCAGCGAAGCAAAACAACTGGAAGCAGATCATATATTCGCGTTAACTTTAGTTCCCGATTTTTTCGTTAAGATGGGATTCAGGCAGATTCCCAAGGAAAAATTGCCCATGAAGGTGTGGAGCGACTGTGCAAAGTGCCCTAAGCAGGATCATTGTGATGAAATAGCCGTTTCCAAAAAATTAAGCTGACTTATCCTACCTGGCGTTTCTGAAAAATCGCTATAGCAGCTGACAATATACCCAGCGTATAACAGATGGCGTATGAAGAACTTATCACAATATATTTAATGGGGATTTTACTTCCTTCATAAATAGCGTCACTAATCCAGAATATCTGGAAGTTGGGAACAATATATCTGCCTATGTTAGCCCATTTGTAAGTCTGGGCCAAATTCCCGAAAACATAGTCGCTTATCAAACCCAGTAAAAACAACCCCACACAAAAAGAAAGTGTTGCAACAATATTGAAGCGGGATGAAAAAGCGATGGAAAAGGCGATAATTATCATGCAGGCAAAAAAAAGAAGAATGCTTGCATAAACATCGAAAAGCTGCATCCCGTTATCTGCAGGATTGAACTGCCAGTTTTTGTCTATAAAAGCTAACAAAGCGATACCAAAAGTACCCAGTATTGCTCCCATTGCAATTGCTGTGGAGCTAAATCGCCAGTCATAAATGAAGTTAAGGAAAGCACTTATGGCAAGGCTTAGAATTAATGTTCCTCCTACAACGCTTAAAACTGTCCAGTCTATGGTGTACTTATCTTCAAGTATTCCCTGCCTCATGACTGCCAGCATTGCCAGGGTGCATATATATTGAGCGAGAAGAACCGCAAGGCATACACCGAAAAATTTGGCAATAATGAACATAGGCCTTGGAACAGGCTTACTCATAACTGTGAGAATGGTTTTGTTTTCGATTTCTTCTGCTATGGCACCAGCTGCTGAAAAAATTGAGATGAACAACCCCGTTAAAAACAGCGTAGAAAGGCATATTTCACGGAGAAGTTTGGTATCTTCATCCAGGCCATACATGGTTATGGTCGGACTAATGAATAAAAGAAATAAGGCAGCGACGATGATAACGGCAAAAATCGGCTGACGAATGGTTTCGATAAATGTGTTTTTAGCTATGGTTAATAATTTAGTCATTTTAAAAAACCTGATTATTTTTATTATAAAAAATTTTTGTAATTTCTTTAATCTTACGATATTTAATTTAAAAATTGATAAAACAAGTTTAACTGTTATATTACAAGGTTTTATAGTTGTAAAGAAATCAAATTAATGGTTAGCTACTTTTTATAACGCTTTTTTGTTCGGTAAAAAGGATTTAAGATTAATGACGGATACATATAAACGCGCAGAAAGAGTTGCACTTTTTTGCCTGCTGTTAAGTCTGGTTTTTTTCGGAGCTTCTTTCATTCTCGGAAAATGGAGCGGCTTCTTTGAGATTACATCTATTGCATGGCTGGCTTTGAATACTGCATTAGTATCTTTTGTGCTGGTAATACAATTTCACCAGACTGCACTGGCTGAGCAGGAAAAACTGGATATCGGGCAATTAAAGAAAGATAAAGAATCGGAAGCGTTATTTGAAGAGGGCAGTGAACAGCAAACCCTGTTTGCCGTTGCTCAGAAAAGACTTAAGTTCGTGGAAAAGTGGTTCATACCGATTGCTTCGGGTTTAATTGCTCTTTATCAAATAGGGATAGGAATTTTTCTGCTGAACACGAGGGCAGGGATTTCATTCGAAGAAATCCAGAACAGGCCTTCTTTGGTATCGGCGGTATATATGACTGCGATCGCATTTGTAAGTTTCCTTATCTCAAGATATGCCACAGGGCTTTCTAAAGAGAAGCAATGGAGACCTTTGAGGGCATCGGGCAGTTTACTTCTTGCAACTGCCTTATTATCTTTTATAACTGCAATAGGACTGGCACTTTTTCAGTACAAATACATTTTCATTATCAGGTTGCTGGGATGGATAATTCCTGCCTTGCTCGTTGTTCTGGGGATCGAAAATGCCCTGAACATAATCATGGATATATACAGACCCAGGATACAAGGCAAATACAACAGAGCGGCTTTCGACAGCAGACTTCTGGGCATAATAAATGAACCCGGCAGCATGATAAATACAGTTTCCGAAGCGATCGATTATCAATTCGGTTTTAAGGTTTCTCAAACCTGGTTCTATAAACTGCTCGAAAAAGCGATCGTACCGCTGGTATTATTTTCTGCATTAATTCTTTATTCGCTTAGCTGCATAGTTGTGATTTCACCTAATCAAGAGGCTGTTATTGAATATTTTGGAAATCCTAAAAAAGAAGACGGCACTGTAAGAAAACTGCAGCCGGGTATATCTTTAAAGCTTCCGTGGCCTATAGAAACAGTACAGAAGTACCCAACTAAAAAAATTAATGAGCTCCAGATAGGTTATATTCCGAAAGTGGACCCAGAAACCGGGATGCCGGAAAGAAGGCCTAAGATATGGGGCAGGAAGCATTACCAGGAGGAATTTAATTTGCTGGTGGCAAGTCCCGGATCAGAAAGTGCTATTAAAGAAGGTGCTGCCCCGGTGAGCCTGATCATGGCATCGGTACCGGTGCAGTACAAGGTGAGAGATATTTATAAATTCCTGTACAATAATAAGGATTCTGAAAAACTGCTCGAGCAAATATGTTATAGAGAATTGACAAATTTTGCTGCAAATTCCAAGCTCGAAGTGGAAAATGAATTCGGCAGTAAAAACTCCGAGAGTTTATTGGGTGCTGGTAGAATAGAGGCAAAAAAAGTACTTACCGAAAGAATCCAGAAAGCGGCTGACAGGGCAAATATGGGGGTGGAAATTGTTTTTGTCGGATTACAGGGGTTGCATCCACCTGTTGAACTTGCAAGCGACTATCAGAAAGTCGTTGGAGCGGTTCAGAAAAAAGAGGCATATATCCTTAATGCTATGGCGGAAAGAAATAAAAACCTCGGCACTCTTGCGGGTTCTGTAGAAAAAGTAAAGGAACTTTATCAGCTGGTTCAGGAATATAAGCAGCTCAAGAATTCAGCAGATGAAGAAAAGATACAGGAAGCAGCTGAAAAACTGGATACGGCTTTTGCAAATGCAAAGGGGAGCATTTATAAAGTTCTTCAAAATGCAGAAAGTGATGCATACAGTAACAAAACACTTGCAAAAGCTACCGGTGTAAGATTTCAGAATCAGCTTAAATCCTACCAGGCTTCCAAAAGGCTTTACAGCCAGGAGCAAAGACTTCAGATTCTCGAGGATTCTTTGAACGAAATAAGAAAATATGTAGTAGTGGCTGATAAGGAAGATCAACAGGTCTTTATAATAGATATGAAGGATCAGAAAATGCCAGGTTTATTTGAATTAGGTGGTTTTCAGGAGACAGAAAAATAATGAAAAATCTAGCAATAACAATTCTAATAGTAACAGTACTTTTAATTTTGGGATTAACCTTTGCCTGTTTTCAGGTAAGAGAAACCGAATCAGCGCTTGTAACGCGCTTCGGCAAAAAACGGGCTGAGATATTGGAGCCGGGCCTGTATTTTAAATGGCCTGTCCCTATCGAAAGACTGTATAAGTTTGATTCCAGGCAGCAACTTTTCGAAGCTGACCTGCATGAAACCACGACAAAAGGGGCTGTACCGATCATTGTAAAAACTTATATTACATGGAAAATTGAAAAACCTTTTGAATTTTTCAATTCTGTAGGGACCGTTAAAGAAGCTGAAAACAAGTTACTTAGCCAGCTTAACTCAACACAAAATAATGTAATCGGAAAGCATTATTTTGCTGAATTCGTCAATACTGACAAAGATAAGATAAAAATAGAACAAATAGAAAATGAAATGCTCAACGATCTTCAGGAGAACGTGAAAAACAGTTACGGAATAAAAATTTCTCAACTTGGTATTAAACAGCTGAAGATCAGTGAAGATGTCAGTAAAGACGTTTTTGCAAGAATGCGTGCCGAGAGGAACCGGAAAACCCAGGCCATAGTTACACAGGGTAAAGCCGAAGCTGACAGAATTAAGGCCGAAGCTGATTCTATGAAGGAAAAACTTCTCGCCGCTGCAGAGGGAAGGGCAAAAGCGATAAGGGGAGAAGGTGACGCAGAAGCCGCCAAATATTATAAAATGCTGGAAGAAGATCCTGAATTTGCAATGTTCCTGCGTGACTTGGAATCTCTTAAAAAGATACTCGAGAAAAGATCAACTGTTATCTTAAGTGCAGAAACGGAACCTTTCAAACTGCTTAAACAGGCACCTGATTTAAATATCGAAAAGAAAGCACAAAAGTAAATTAAGCATTAAAAAACGGATTTAAATAATGGCAGAAGAAAAAATTAACAGAAATAACGAAAACCCGGAAAATCAGTCCATGGACGCCGGCAATAAACATCTTTCTGATGCCCTGAGAATGAGCTTCAGGGTTTTAAAAGTGATAATTATAATTTTGGTTATCGCTTTTCTGTTTTCCGGATTTGAAACTATCGCTCCCGGTGAAAGAGGTTTGGTCCTTAGATTCGGCAAAATTCGCGGCGAAGGAAAGAAAAGAATACTTGAACCGGGTCCTCACTGGACTTTTCCCTCTCCTATTGATAAAGTAGTCAAAATTTCCGTAGCCAGAAAAATTACCATGCACTTGAATTCATTTTGGTATCACCAGAAAGATTCGGAGATATTAGGTGAAGAGACAAAAAGAGTATTGCCTTATCTGAATCCGATCAGGGACGGTTATTGCCTGGCCAGAAGTGAGGAATACGGCATTGACACTGCTAATTCCGCAACTAACTACAATATAGTTCATTCCAAATGGGTGGTGACTTATCATGTTGACGACCCCGAAAGGATATTCAAAAATATCCGCCTTAAAGAACCCGAACCCGGCCAAAGTTACAATGATGTAATAAGGCAAAGCGTTGAACCCCTTATCAGCAGTATTATAGAAGATGCTGTTGTAACTACCATGGTAAATTACAGCATCGAAGATGTCATAAACAGACAGTACCGAATTGCAAAAGATGTTCAAAAACTTCTCCAGAAGAAATTAAATGAGATAGAAAGCGGAATTAGAATTGATACTCTTCAGATGGCAATGGAAAAACCCTGGCCAAGACAGGTTGATAATTCATTTTTGGCATCTATAAGTGCAAGTCAGATGAGAGAAAAACTGATAAAAGATGCTCAAACTTATGCTGACCAGGTAAAAAATGAAGCCGGCGGAGCAAGGGCCTGGGAATTATTTAGAAAAGTTCAGGATGAATCTTTGAATGAAGAACAGCAGGATATGATCTGGGCGCAGTTTTCCGGAAAAGCTAACAGCATACTTTCCAAGGCCCAGGCATATAAAACCCGGGTAGTTGAAAACGCAAAAGCAAATGCGGATTATTTTACAAAGATCCTTCCAGAATATAGAAAAAGGTCGGAACTTGTATTACAGAAAATATATCAGGATGCCATTGAAACGGTACTTGACAATGTAGAAGAAAAGATGGTCATACCTCCCACTGAAGGAACTAAAAGTAAAGAAATACGAGTGCTTATAAATAAGGATCCGAAGATAAATCAGGGTTCACGGGAATCTCAAAAATCAGGTAATAATGAACAATAGGTATTTATACGAAATATAATTAACTCTTATATTCTGAACGGAAACAAAAAGAAATGGCACATGAACATTTAAAATTAAAAGAAGATGTAGTAGAAGAGCATGACCGAGCCAAACGAATAAGGGTCAGCATGGCACTTTTGGCCACTTTGGCAGGCGGGATGCTCTTGATCAGCAGCCTTATGTCCAGGATCATATACGGTTCTGCAAGTTTCAATACGGAATTTCTTGCTATGGCAGGGGCCGTTTTCCTGGGTGCGCCTATCGTATGGCACGCTATAAAAAGTCTGGTTAAAAGAGAATCGCATATGGATGAACTTGTGGCACTTGCTATTATAGCATGTTTCGCCACCCAGAATTATGTCACTGCCGGCATTGTTGCATTTTTCATGCTTTTAAGCGAATTGATGGAGACCCGAACGGCACTCGGTGCCAGAGCATCCATCGAATCGCTCATCAAGTTGACCCCTAAAAAAGCAAATCTTATTACTAAAGACGGGTCGGAAGAAGAAGTAAAGGTGAGCTCTTTGCAACCCGGGGATTTTATCAGAGTAAGACCCGGAGATAACATCCCCGCAGATGGAGAGGTTATCGAAGGTCTGAGCTCTATAAACGAAGCCAGTATTACCGGTGAGTCACTTCCGGTTGATAAGGTACCGGGCATGCAGGTATTTGCAGGGACAAGCAATCTTACCGGAATGCTGGATGTAAAAGTTACCAAGGCAGGAGAAGATACAACCCTCGGTAAGGTGCAGCATCTGATCATGGAAGCTGAGCGAACGAGAATACCCATAATGAGAATTATTGATCAGTATGTAAAATGGTACACTCCGACGATATTAATGATCGCGGGAATTGCCTTGTTTTTCACAAGTAATATCAACATGGCAATAACTATTCTGATCATATCCTGCCCGTGTGCTTTGATACTTGCAACGCCGACTGCCATGGTGGCATCGATATCTGCGGCGGCAAGGCTCGGCGTATTGGTAAAGAATGTTTCCGACCTGGAAATTGCAAGTAAAATATCAGCGTTTATTTTCGATAAAACCGGAACCGTGACAACCGGTAAATTATACGTAACTAAACTTACACCTGCAGAAGGTACTGAACCATCAGAATTGCTGCAGGTAGCTGCTTCTGCCGAACACATGAGTAAACATCCGGCTGCCCGTGCTTTACAGCAGGTGGCCAAAGAAGCTAATCTTCCGACCGAAATGCCTGAAGAATTCAAAGAAGTACCCGGAAAGGGCGTGATCGCTTCTGTAAACTCTTCAAGAATTATGGTCGGCAGGGAAACCTTTCTTAAAGAAAATGATATCGATATGAACGGCGTTTCCGAACCCAAGCTGCATGAAGAGCAGGGATTCAGCACACTTTATGTTGCCAAGGATTCTAAATGTATAGGATGGATTGGAATGCAGGATAAAACCAGACCGGATGCAAAAAAGGCTATTTCTGACCTGTTGAGTGTCGGAATCAAAAGAGCTACTATGCTTACAGGTGACAGGAAAGAAGTTGCAAACAGAGTGGCTTCTGAATTGGGTTGTACTGATTATAAAGCTCAATGTCTGCCGCAGGACAAACTGTCGATCGTGAAAAAAGCCAAGGAAGAAGGCCATAAGGTAGTGGTAGTCGGTGACGGTATTAATGATGCACCGGCACTTGCGGCAGGGGACCTTGGTATTGCCATGGGAGCAGCGGGAAGTGATGTTGCCATTAATTCTGCGTCAATTGCATTAATGAACAATGACCTGAACAGGATACCGTTTTTGATCAGGCTTTCCAGAAAGACCGGCAGGGTGATAAAGCAGAACTTCGGTTTTGGCATCTCGTTTATAATTATAGGTATTTTAGCTTCGAAGTTTATCAGGCCGGAAGTTGCTGCATTCTTACACTTTGCAGGTTCCTTACTGGTAGTTTTCAACAGTGCCAGACTGGTACGATTCGGTGAGAACCTGGAGCATGAACCGACTTCTGAATAATTAGTAAAGGTTTGTAAATGGAACACGTAATAGAAACATTTTCATTAACAAAAGTTTTTTCAGATTGGTGGGGCAGAGATAAGGTCCGCGCAGTCGATGATCTTAATCTTAAGATCAAGTCGAATGAAGTTTATGGTCTGCTGGGACCGAATGGATCGGGGAAAACTACGACAATAAAGATGGTTCTCGGTCTTTTACATCCTACCAAGGGGAATTGTTTAGTGCTCGGCGGAGACAGTAAAAACCCTAAAATTAATTCAAAAATCGGTTTCTTGCCTGAGGAATCTTATCTTTATAAATACTTAAACGCCAGAGAAACTTTGAATTTTTACGGAAGACTTTTCGGCCTTCCTGCAAAAGTCAGGAAAAGCCGTATCGAAGCTTTGCTTGATATGGTCGGGCTAAAAGCAGTTGCAAACAGACCGGTAGGGACATATTCAAAAGGTATGGCCAGAAGGATAGGCCTGGCGCAGGCTCTTATTAATGACCCCGATCTGCTGATCCTGGATGAACCAACCACCGGCCTTGACCCACTTGGTACGAGGCAAATAAAGGACTTAATTGATGAATTGTCAAAAAGAGGAAAAACGATCCTGCTTTGCAGTCACCTCTTAGCAGATGTTGAAGATGTTTGCGACAGAATTTCAATTCTCTACGGCGGCAAAATACAATCCGAAGGGAAAGTTGAAGAACTTCTCAAGCAGGCTGAAAAAACCGAAATAACTGCATCGCATTTAAGCGAGAATGCTATTGAAAAAATAAAAAAGATCATTCAGGAAGAAAACGGAAATGATATCCAGGTAAGTTCTCCAATGGAAAAACTGGAAACTTTCTTTGTCAGGACGATCACCGATGCCCAGAAAAAGAAAGCTACGACCAGCGGTGCCTATTCAACTAAGCAAATCGGAGATTTTCTCAGCGGATCAGAAGATAAGGAATCAATATTGGACAAGCTTGTTTCCTCTGATGTTGAAGAAGAAAAAACAGTAAAGCAGCCCGAAACCGAAGAAACCAAAGCTGTAACACAGGAACCCGAAGTAAAAGAAAGTATGTTGAGTGATTTAGCCGGAGAAAAAACCACACAGGTCGAACCGGAAGAAGAAAACAATGAAGAGGAAGAACAGGGCCCGGAAGCGATTGAAGAAGATGTTAAAAAAGACCTGTTAAAAGATCTGACGGAAGAGAAATCTGAAACCGAAACAGATAGCACTCAATCCGGTCGAGACGAGGAAGAAAAAGATGCGTAAGATCCTGGCAATAGCAAAAAATACAGCAAAGCAGATTTTCAGGATGAAGGTTGCCTTTGTTTTCATCCTGCTTTTGCTTATACTTTTGCCGCTTATGGGAGTGACAATGAGCGGGGACGGGACCTTGAAGGGAAAGCTTCAAACTTTTGTCAGCTATTCTCTTTCGTTGACCAGTCTTTTGCTTTGTCTTTTAACCATAATTGTTTCCATATATTCACTTTCAAGTGATATACAGCAGAGGCAGATATTTACACTTGCAACAAAACCTGTAAAAAGATTTCAGATAATTATAGGTAAATTTTTAGGTGTACTTTTTGTTAACGCAGTATTACTGGTTTTTTTTTCAGCAATAATCTATATTACTGCAATACTTATCCCGAAATATACCGATACATCGAAAGAAGAACTGGCTAAGGTAGAGAAAGAATTTTATACTGCCAGAGCTGGCATAAAACCTCAAAAAAAAGATGTCACTGAAGAAGTGCAGAAAACCTATGAAAAGCTTAAGAAAAGCCCTGATTTTCAGCAAAGATTCGAAGGAAAGCCCAAGGAACAAGTACTTAGAACCATCAGGCATCAAAAGGAAATAGAGCAAAGGTCGGTACCTTCAGGAGAGCAGATAACCTGGGAATTTCATGATATCGAACCCTACCAGGCAGATCAGAAAATTTTTGTAAGGTTCAAGTACGATGTTTCAGTTAATCCTCCAGATTTAAGCATTTACAGCAGGTGGATTATAGGGGATACAAGGCCTTCAAATTATGAAAGTCAGGAGAATGAGGTTTATGTTGTTGATCGAAAAGACCTGATCCGAACATTTTTCGAAATCGAGGTGCCGGCGGATGCTATAGCAGATGACGGCTATCTCGGCGTGACTTTTATAAATGTGCCTAACCTTAATAACACCACAGTTATCTTTCCGCCTAAAGATGGACTTGAACTTTTATATAAGGCCGATGAATTTACTCCCAACTTCATAAGGTCGATACTATTGATCTTCTGCAGATTGATATTTTTGGCTGTATTAGGGCTTTTTGCTTCAACTTTCTTGTCTTTTCCGGTGGCTGTGATGCTTTGTCTTTCGATTTTCTGCACAGCTATGATAAGCGGGTTTATTGTAGATTCATTCAGATACTTAGGTGAATCGGCAGGAATAATTTATTCCTTCACAGTAGAACCGCTGATAAATCTGATACCAAGATTTGACACTTTCAGTCCCGGCAAGTATATGATACCCGCCAGGCTGATACCGTGGTCTGTAATAGGCAAAATTTTCCTGGTGATGGTATTTTTTAAGTCCCTTTTACTGCTGTTGTTAAGTTTATTAATCTTCCATCGGAAAGAACTTGCCAAAATAACCGTATAAATATATAAAGACCTTTATTATGTTTTTTAAAGATAAAATAGTTATATTTTTCAGCATTGTATTCTGCCTGGGATTTTTAGCGGCGGCAGGATATCAAATGGATTATATTAACCAGAAACGTGTAGAAATGAATTTGGTTGCCAATAAACCTCTGAAAAATGCACCGCCGTCGCTGGCTTTTTCAACGGTTGCATTAGGAGCATTCAGGGGTTTGATTGTAGATGTTCTGTGGATGAGGGCAGACAGATTAAAACAGCAGGGTCAATTCTTCGATGCAAAACAACTGGCAGAGTGGATAACTACACTTCAGCCCCGTTTTGCAAAAGTCTGGGAATTTCAGGCATGGAACATGGCATATAATATCTCTGTTTCTTTTCCGGAGACCCAACCTGAGGAAAAGTGGCGATGGGTCAAGAACGGCTATGAATTATTAAGAGATGAAGGAATTCCTTTAAATCCAAAATCAATTCTTCTTTACAGGGAACTGGCACGTATATTTCAGCATAAAATAGGCATGTTTTCCGATGATAATCACAAATATTATAAACTGAAACTTGCCGAAGCAATGGAACCTTTGCTTGGTCCTGCTGATAACGAATATTTCGAAAAGCTTATAAAAGCACCTGAAAAGTTCGATGAATTAATAAAAGACAGTGAAATTTCAAAAATAGTAGAGTCATTAAAAAGGGCGGATGAATCTTTTAAAAACAAAGAAAAATTTGCAGAAAATTTCCTGAGTTTAAAACAAACTCCCAAACGTTATGACCCCAACTGTCAGGTAGTTCTTGACACTTACAAGGGATCAGATGCTCTAGAAAAGATACAGCTTTATTCAGCTGCTCATCAGTTAAGAAATGAATGGAAACTCGAACCTGAACTCATGCATGAAATAAATAAGGTTTACGGCCCGACACCCTGGAACGATCCTGATTCCAGATTGCCTCTTGACTGGAGGGTTGCTGAGTCACATGCTATTTACTGGGCAGTTAAGGGTTTAAAAGAAACAGGCAGGGAGGATTATAACGTTGCCCAGACTAATACCGACAGAATAGTGGGGCACAGTATTCAGAACCTATTCAGACACGGGAAATTATTTATTTATGATTATCCTGTATTTGATGAAGAAGGTAACCAAATTGAAACCAAAAAGACTGTTTTCATGCGTCCCGACCTGAGAATGTTCAATACATATAACCAGGTAATGCTGGATGTTATGAAAATCTACGAAAATATTAAGAGAACCGGAACCAGGCAGTCATTTAAAATTGGACACAGGAATATGTTAATCAATGCTCTGTTCTCTTTTTATCAGGCGGGGCATGAACAAAGGGCGAAAGATATATATGAAATGCTGCGGGAAAGATATCCTGATAAGAAATTCGAAGTTCCTCTACCTGTTTTTGTACAGCGCAGACTCAAAGAAGAAATTTCAGTTTTATCTTTCAGTGACGTCAAAGAACAGGTCTTAATGCTGTTGAGAGAAAGTTATTTCCGTTTTGCTCTCGGTGATAACGACCAGGCATACGCAAAGGAGAAGATGGCAAAAGAAATTTATGATTTTTATTATTCTGATACAAGAGATGAAAACAGAATCAATCTGCCGGAATTTAAGATATTAAGATTTACAGCACTTCTTGACTTTTTCAATGATCAGCAGTACCCTGCAGAACTCAGACTGGATCTTATACAAAGACTCCAGGAAGAAAGACCTGAAATCGCTGATCAAATGAGAGAAATTCAGCAAAGACTACAAAGTCAAGTTGAACAGAAAGAAGAATCTGAACAATAATCCGGTAGTGAGATGAATAATAATTTTGAGAATTTAACCGAATCACAAAGGCAGGCTGTTTTTCACAAGGATGGACCGTTGCTTATAATTGCAGGTCCGGGAAGCGGCAAAACACGCGTTATAACATACAGGATAGCGGCACTTATACGAGCCGGCGTAAGTCCTTTTAACATTTGTGCAATCACCTTTACTAACAAGGCTGCAGATGAAATGAAGATAAGAACCTATGAACTGGTAAATGCAGCCGGCGTCCACATAAGCACCTTCCACTCTCTCTGCGTGAGGATACTCAGGGAATATGCACAAGAAGCTGATCTAAGTTCCAATTTCAGTATCTATGATTCAAAGGATCAGGCAAAATGCATGAAGGATTCTATCAAAAGTCTGAATTTTGATACCTCCAATTTTTCTCCAGCTAAAATGCTTTCAGCAGTATCTGCTTTGAAAAATAACATGAAAACCGTGAAGATGTTGAAAAAAGAATCTGACGATTATTTTACTAAGTGCCTTGCACAGATATATGCAAAATATCAATCGTCACTTAGAGAAAACAATGCTCTTGATTTTGATGATCTGTTATTAAGAACCGCTGAGCTTCTGAAAAAAAATGAAAATGTAAGAACCCGGTTATCCAACCGTTTTGAATATGTCCTTATCGATGAATATCAGGATACAAACCGGGCTCAATATCAGATAGCTAAGCTTCTTGCATCCGAACACGACAATATTTGCGTTACCGGTGACCCTGATCAGTCGATATACAGGTGGCGGGGGGCCGACATAAGAAATATTCTGGATTTTGAGCAGGATTGGCCGGAGGCAAAGGTTATAAAACTTCAGGAAAATTTTCGGAGTACGCCTAATATTCTTTCACTTGCTGACAGACTCATATCCAATAACGAAAATAGAAAGATAAAGAAGCTGATACCAACCATATCAACGTTAAAAGACCCTGAATTTTCAGAGTATGAAGACGAAATAGAAGAAGCGCAAGGAATCGCGGAAAAAATTCAAAAGCTTTCAGACCAGGGGGTAAACTATAATGATATTGCCATCTTTTACAGGGTAAATTCCCTGAGCAGAACTCTGGAAGAGGTTTTTATAAAAAAAAGAATCCCTTATCAGGTTGTTCGTGGTGTCGAATTTTACAGCAGAAAAGAGATAAGGGACATTCTGGCCTATTTAAAAGTTCTTACAAATCCCGAAGACGAAATAGCTCTTTTGAGAATAATCAACACGCCGACCAGGGGAATAGGTAAAACGACAATAGGCAGAGTCAGGAAATTTGCAGAACAAAAAGAACTTAATTTTTATGAGGCACTTAAAAAGGCGGATTCGATTCCGACCCTTACCAAGGCACCGAAATCCAAGATAGCTAATTTCGTTACTATGATCGAATCTTTCAGGAAAGATATTGAAGGACCTGTGGCTCCTTTAACCGAAAGAGTTTACATTGAAGCAGGTATTATGGAGGACCTGCAAAATTCATCCGACGGACAATCTGCTATAGAAAATATAGAGGAATTCATAAACGCAGCTTCTCAATATGATAACAATGCAGAAGAACCTGATCTGCTGGATTACCTGCAGGAAATTTCCTTATTCAGCGATGCCGATACCTATAACGAATCACAGGACAGGGTAGCTTTAATGACTCTGCATGCATCCAAAGGGCTTGAATTCGATAATGTCTTTATTATCGGTGTAGAAGAAGGGCTGCTGCCTCATGAAAGAAGCAGTGACCAGCAGGATGAAATCGAAGAAGAAAGAAGGCTTCTTTTTGTAGGAATGACACGTACAAGAAAAAATTTATTTATTAGTCATTCCCGTTATAGAACCTTCAGGGGCCAGCTTTTAAGGGCTATACCGTCTCAGTTTTTATATGAGATCGAGCCGGAATCAGAAAAAGTTTCTTCAACAGCCGGCGAAAATTCATATAGTATGAATGAAGAAATTAACTCACGAGCTGGTTTAAAAGAGGATAAAGATCCAGAAGAAGAATTCGCTCCCGGCCAAATGGTAAAACATAAAAAATTCGGAATCGGAAGGGTGGCTAAATATAAAAATATGGGAGAAAACAGTATTGTAGAGGTCAAATTTAACACAGGGCAGAAAAAATCTCTTATGGTAAAATACGCCAAATTGGCAAAAATATCTTGATAATTTAAGAAAGGGACAGCAATGAAAGATCAGGAAATCAAATTTTATTTTAAAAATTTAACTTCCGAAATAATTGGTGATGAACACGGTATCTCAAAAGAAACTTTTGAAAAACTTGCCGAACAAACCACACCGTTAATTTCAAAATTAAATGAACAAAGAAAGCAGGGAAAAACCCCATATAGAGATTTACCATACAGAGAAGATATAGTCGAAAAGGTTAAAGCCGTAGCTGATGAAGTCAAACCCGGATGTGAAAATCTGGTTATCCTCGGTATCGGGGGTTCAGCACTTGGAAATATTGCTTTACAAACAGCGTTAAATCCGTACATGTATAATATTGACAAAAAACAAAGAAAAGGCCCGAGGTTATTTGTCTTCGATAATGTCGATCCTGAACAGCTGGCATCTTTTCTGGATTGGATAGAGGACAAACTTGACTCTACGGTCTTTAATGTCATAAGCAAATCAGGCAGGACCGCAGAAACCGCCAGCCAATTCCTTACTGTTAGAAAGTTATTGCAGGATAAACTGGGAGAGGAAAAGCTAAAAGAGAGAGTTGTCGCAACCACCGACTCCCAAAAAGGAACCTTGAGAACAATCACCGATAACTCCGGCTTTAGGAATCTCGACGTTCCTGACGGCGTAGGAGGACGCTTCAGTGTTCTCAGTGCTGTAGGGCTATTCAGTGCATATATGTGCGGCATAGATATTGAAAAACTCCTTGAAGGTGCAAGAGCAATGGATGAAAAGGTTTCAAAGGAAAATTTCTTTCAGAATCCCGCAGCCATTAATGCAGCCATAAATTACTATTTTTATAACAAAGGCAAGAAAAATTCTGTGATGATGCCCTACAGTTATGCCTTGAAGGACTTAGCTGACTGGTACCGTCAATTGTGGGCGGAAAGTCTGGGCAAATCCGAAGGCCTGGATGGAAAACAGGTAAACGTTGGCCCGACTCCTGTGAAAGCACTCGGAACAACCGATCAACACAGCCAGGTTCAGCTTTACCGTGAAGGACCAAATGACAAAATTTTCACCTTCTTAGAAACAAAAAAATTCCGCAGAGATGTACAAATAGGGCCGAATCCGGATTCTGCACCTGAGCTGAGCTATCTCAGCGACAGTAAAATGAGCAGACTTATTAATTCTGAAAAAAAGGCCACCGAGTATGCTCTGATCAAAGATAAAAGGCCCTGCATGACCATCCTTTTCGATGAAATATCGGAATATACTATTGGCCAGTTCATCTATCTTTTTGAGGTGACAACTTCCTTTGCCGGGGCATTGTTTAATATTAATACTTATGACCAACCGGCAGTTGAACTCGGAAAAGAAGCAACATTTGCTCTTATGGGCAGAGAAGGTTTTGAGAAAATGAAAAAAGAAATCGAACCTGTCACAAACATCGATGAAAACTATCTCGTTTGATGCCGACACAATTAAATAATATATTGGCTTTAAGCTCGGATATGGTCATAAAAATCCGACTTTATTCTATGCTTACTGTGCTGGTGGTAAGTGTGATCAGCGGTTACATTGCCCATAATAAGTTTTCCTTGCCTCAGGCACTGGCTAAAAGGCTTATGACATTAGTACTTATAGCCTTCAACTGGGTCGTTTCTCTATTCGTTATTTGGCGGATACCTCTTATACCTAAATATATATGGCTGCCTATTGTCGGTGTAGCATTGATGGTGACAATTACAATAATTTCGCACTTTCTCTTTTTAAGATCGAATATGCCTGCCAAGTCAAAAACCACAATGACACTCGCAGGGGGATTAAGTAACATAAGTTTTACGGGTGCTGCGTTTATTTGTTACGCATTTTACGGAAAAGACGCTTTGGCACTCGCCAACCTATACCTCGTGCTATGGCTGCCGGCTGTTTACCTTATATTTTTTCCCATATTAAGATATAAACAATTAAATTTGATCAATGATGAAACTGTAAGTAAATCAGAATTTTTTTCTTTTAAAACTTTCCTCGACCCCCGCTTCCTGGTCGTTTATGCATCAGCATTGGCGGTTATTCTTAATTTGGCGAATGTCCCTTTCCCGAAGTTAGTCTCCAACCTTTACATAGTAGATTTATTCATCTACACAGGATCGGCAATTGCTTTCTTTTCTATAGGGCTGAGAGTAAAAATTTTTCATTTCAAAAGATATCTTAAAAACTTTCTGCAAATAGCCTTCATAAAATTTCTTCTGACCCCGCTTATTGCTTTATCTTTTGTATTAATTTTGTTTTATACAGGTCAGGACTTGACAGAATTAATGAGAAAAGTAATCATAATATTATCAGCGGCGCCAAGTGCTGTACTTGTGGTAACCATGAGTAATGTTTACGATCTGGATGCTCCCTTGGCGAGTTTTTTATGGGTATCTACTATGATCGCATTTGTCATCATAGTGGTACCTGCTCTATATTTTGCTTTAAACTGAATTAAGGGGAAGATATGAATTATGCAGTAATTCTGGCAGGGGGAACGGGTAAAAGATTATGGCCTTTAAGCAGACACAAAAGGCCGAAACAGGTTTTAAAACTATTTGAAAATCAAACTCTCCTGCGACAATGCTTTGAAAGATTGCTAAATATATTCGATGAAAGAAACATCCTGATCCTCACCAATGCTGATTTTGCGGAAACGATCCGGGATAATATTTCTGAATTACCCTATGGAAATATAATTGCAGAACCTGCAGTAAGGGACACTGCAGGGGCCATAGGCCTAGCCGCCACAATACTCAGTAAATATGACCCCAATGCAACTATGGCGATCCTTACTGCAGACCAGCAGATAACCCCGGATGAAACGATCCAGCAGGCACTGGATGATGCTATCAGCTATGTAAACGAAAACCCGGAAACTCTGCTGACCTTTGGAATAAAGCCAAAATTTCCAAGTACGCAATTAGGATATATCAATTGTACCGATCCCCAAAAACATCCCTCTCTGGAAAATAAAATTTACGATGTAAAATCTTTTACTGAAAAGCCCGATGAAGAAACGGCAAAAAAGTATATCGAGCAGGGGAATTATTTCTGGAATTCAGGTATGTTTGTCTGGAAGGCACGGACAATTTTAAACAATTTGAAAAAATATCTTCCCCAATGTGCCGAGCCCCTGGAAAAGATCAAGAAAAACTGGGAAACACCGAATCAGAAATTGGCACTTAATGAATGGTTCGAAAAGCTGCCTAAGATCAGTATTGATTATGCAGTGATGGAAAAGGCCGAAAACGTAAAAGCGATAGAACTTGATTGCAACTGGCTTGACATGGGGTCTTTTACTTCTCTTGCAGATGTCATAAAATCGGATGAAAATAATAATATCGTAGTAGCTGCCGAAAGTGAATTAATGGACTGTTCGGACAGCATCTTGGTTACAGAAGATTCAGGGCACTTGATTGCGGGCATAGGACTTGAAAAAATGGTCGTCGCTCACGCAAATGATGTAACACTGGTTTGTCCGATCAGCCAGATTCACCGAATAAAAGAACTGCTCAAGAAGATCAAAGATGAGGGGAAGGAAAAGTACCTGTAGAATTTATGAAATATCTCGCGATCGATTACGGCTTTAAAAGAACAGGACTTGCAGTTTCGGATTCCACAGAGACTATAGTTTCACCTCTGAAAGTGATAAAGGGCAAAAAAAAGTTCATCCCTGAAATCCTAAAAACGATCAAAAAACAGCAAATACAGGCTGTGGTGGTAGGATTGCCCATTAATATGGACGGTACTTACGGTGACCAATACAAATTTACAAAAGAATTTGCAAAAAAGCTGGAAAAATCACTTTCTGTTCCCTTATATTATCATGATGAAAGGCTCAGTACCTTTGGAGCTGAGAAAAAACTTGAAAACCTGGAAATGACGTACAAAAAGAAGAAGGAAATTTTGGACGCAATCGCAGCGGCGGAAATACTCGAAGAATTTTTAAAAAATAAAAAGATGGAGAACAACGATGAAAAGCATGAAAAGACAAAGTAGAAAAGTTGTAGTTATCGGTGCAGGGGCAGTCGGAACAACTTATATTTACGCACTTTTAAATACCGGTCTGGCTGATGAGATTGCCCTTATAGATGTTGATAAGAAAAGGGTTGAAGGTGAGGTAATGGATCTTTCCCATGGTTTGCCTTTTATACCTCCGGTTAACATATATCAAGGTGAATATGACGACTGTGCAGATGCTGATCTTATCGTACTGACTGCCGGTGCAAAACAGAGCCCGGGACAGTCAAGGCTTGAACTTATACAGAAAAACGCAGAAATAGTAACAGATATCTGCCAAAAAATAAGAGAGCAAGACTCAAACTCTGTTATGATAATGGTCACCAATCCCGTTGACCTGCTGACTCAGGTTGCCCTGAACGTACTTGGCTGGCCAAGGCACAGGATAATAGGTTCGGGTACCGTACTCGATACTTCCCGTTTCAGAGCAAAATTGGCAAAGCATTGCGGCATCGATACCAGGAACATCCATGCTTATATTCTGGGAGAACACGGGGACAGCGAAGTTGCAGCTTGGAGCTTGGCTCATGTAGCAGGGGTGCAGATGTTCGATTACTGTAAAATGTGTCACCAGTGTGATTATGAAGAGGCATTTGCAAATATAACGGAAGAGGTCAGAAATTCCGCATATCACATTATTGATTATAAAGGATCGACATTTTACGGTATCGGGTTATCACTGACAAGAATTTCGACCGCAATTTTGAGAAACGAAAACAGCGTGCTTACAGTTTCTGTCCTCTTGGAAGGTGAATATGACATAGAGGGCGTTTGTTTAAGTGTACCCTGCCTTGTCGGTGAAATAGGGGTAGAAAGGATCATTACTGCACCTTTAAGCGATGAAGAAAGCAAATCCCTGAAGGCTTCCGCAGAAACTATAAAAGAAGCATACAATAAAATTAAAAAATAAAAAGCAAAAAGGATTTACAGGATTTCAGGAAGAAAATGAAAAGTAAAATTATATTTTTCTGTTTATTAATTTTACTTTCTATCCAGATAAGCCCATCCAAGGCGGGTTTGTCCGATGAAATTAATGAAATAATCAGCCGGTCCTCTCAAAAAAATGTAAATTATTCCATTTCGGTTGCCGATGCTGACACTGGTAAGTTCATATATAAACATGATCATAAAGAAGCTCTGATTCCCGCTTCCAATATGAAATTGATCGTTACTGCAGTGGCTATTGAAAAATTAGGGACTGATTTCGAATATGTTACATCGGTTGGTCTTTCAGGCAATGATCTTATGATCAAAGGCAGCGGGGACCCCTTGCTTGGCGATCATAAGATAAATCAAAAATATGAAAGGGCCGATAACTGGCTTTTCGATGATATTGTCAAAAAGGTGAGGAAGGAAAATATCGAATCCATCGATAATATCATTCTGGATACCTCTATTTTTGATAACAACAGGGTTCATCCATCCTGGCCTCGCGATCAGTTAAATCGATGGTATGCTGCAGAAGTCAGCGGCCTTAATTACAACAATAATATCATCGAAATGACAACCAGACGAAAAGGTAACGATGTCAAGGTATTGATAGAACCGGAAACTGATTTCATCAAAATCGATAACCAAATAAAGCCGATTTATTCCGGTAGCGGGGCGGTAGGGGCTTACAGAACATCAACTCCGAATGTCTTGGAAGTTAAAGGACGGTGCAGGAATAAACAGGGGCCATTCGAAGTTGCAATTGAACATCCTGCAGCATTTTTGGGTTACTTAATAGCTGAACGTCTGGCAGCTTCAGGAATCGAACTTAATGGAAAACTTATAGAAAGAAGGATCGAAAATACGAATGAAGTCAAAGTAATCGCAACCTATCGAACTTCTATAAAGGACTGCCTTGAAAGAAGCAATAAAGACAGTCTGCAGTTAGCTGCCGAATGCCTGTTTAAGACACTGGCTGCATATAGCAGACCTTCAAATACAACAGGCAGCTGGAAAGTCGGAAGGCAGGTAATATCCGATCAATTAAAAAACTTAAATATCAATTCAGCAGAATTCTACATAGATGACGGTTCGGGGTTATCAAGAAAAAACCGTCTCAGTTCAAACGCAATTACAAGGCTTTTGATACATTTATATAATACTGATTACTGGACGGCTTATGAGGATTCACTGGCGATAGGGGGAATCGACGGAACAATTGACAGATATTTCAGACAGCAGCCATACAAAAATAATATTAAAGGTAAAACGGGTTATATCAGGGGCGTCAAGTCATTTTCAGGAATCTGTAAAACTGACAAGGGCGATTATATATTTTCGATCATCGCAAACCAGATTCACTCTTCCAGAAAACCTTTAAATGATATTGCTAAAGCGATAATAGATGAGTTTTCCTTCTCACCATGAGGAAAGTTCTCCCAGAAACTCTTCCACGAGGTCTTTCATGGTAACTATTCCAACCGGTAGGTTTTTTCCTTTAATGGTTCTCTTAAATACCAGTACTATTTTCAAAGATTCATCCTGCATTTTATTTAATGCATTAGAAACCGTCATCTCCAGATTAAAACTTTCAATCGGATATAGGAATTCTCGAATATTTTCGAAGTCCTCATCTTTACTTAAGCACTCATAGATATTTATATACCCAGTGATATTATTCTGATTTTTCTCATAGACCGGATACCTTGTATATGGATATCTTCTCAGGATTTCAACAAGGCCTTTTTTATCGGTTTCTACATTAATCAGCTTTACATTTTTACTTGATGTCATTACATCTTTTAAACGCAGATTCCCGACCTCTGCCAATCTGAACATTATGTCACTTTGCATAGGCGACAGTAGACCTTCCTCTCGCGTTTCCCACAAAATATTTGTCATATAAGATTCTCTTAAGGCGGTACTTGAGGGAGTAGTTTGAAATTTTCTAGTGACTCTGGTAATACGGTTAGTTATAAAACCCAGCACCGGAAGAATGCCCGTCCACCTGAGCACAAATTTTGTGAGATATAATACAGGTGATACCGGCGGCATTACCGAATCAGCCCTGTAGAAAAAGATGTTTTTGGGCATGAGTTCAGCAAATAGAAATATTGTCGGGGCAGTAATTACTGTAGCGGTTATCTCTACGAGTCTTTCGTTTTGCATTTTTAACAATAAAAGTGAAGTGACGATGCTGGTTGCAATGTAATGCGTCATGTTATTTCCCACCAGTATAGTCAGAAGCAGGGCGTATGAATCTTTCAGACATTTATCCAGAATTTTGAAAGATAATCTTTTGCCGGTGACACCTATTCTTAATCGAACCTTGCTTATCTGGTATATACCGGTTTCAGAGCCGGAATAAAGTGCCGACAGAAATATTACTATCAGCAGAAGAAATAAATATATAAAAATCTCAGTCATTTTCTATAGGCTCAAATTCAAGCGTAAGGGATACTATTCTATGCTTTTTGACTTCATCAATTTTAAAAAGCAGATTCTTGTACTTAACCACGTCCCCGGGCTCCGGTATCTTTCCTAGCTGATTCATTACAAGGCCGGCAACCGTCGAGTATTTAGTTTCGGTCGGATTAACATTGAATATTTTGGCCCATTCATGAACTGCAAGATTGCCGTTTAACTTATATTTAAATGGCCCGATCTGTTCTATCGGCTCTTCTGAGTATTTTGCTTCTATAGGCCCTAAGATTTCTTCAGCTATGTCTTCAAGTTTTACCAGGCCGGCTATTCCACCATACTCATCAACTACAACTGCTGTATCAGTACCTGAATTTCTAAAATAACCAAGCAGTTTCTCTACTTTTTGCTGCTCGGGAACAAAATTGACTTCTTTAACCAGCCTCTCAAGTGCAGTTCTGTCTGCAGTTATAATATCTCTTAAATATACAATTCCGACAACATTATCGATTTCTGTTCTATAAACCGGAACTTTGGTTATATTCTCTGACTGCATTATGGTAATTGCTTCCTTAATCGGCGTATTGATATCCAGTACAGTCATATCGACTCTCGGAAGCATAACGTGCCTTACCTTTAAAAGGCCGAGTTCTATAACCTCCCCGAAAAGCTTGTTCTCCTCATCACTGATATAGCCATGCTTTTTGCAACTGTCTATTAAAATTCTAAATTCCTCTTCAGATATTTTTTCCGATTTCTTTTTGGGGCCGAATATCAACCTCAATGAAGGTTCCAGAAACAAAAACCTTAATGTATATTCTAAAGGCTGGAATATTCTCATAACCAGATATATGGGTATTGCCGTAAAATTACATATCAGCTTGGAATTGGCGTAAGATAAGCTTTTAGGTACTATCTCGCCGAACATCAGAATAGCAGCAAAACTCAATGCTGCCAGAGCTACAGCTGCCTGTACTCCGTAAGCCTGTCTGAAATTAACTACAAGAGTACTTGAAACCGCAAAAAAAAGGATATTTACTATCATATTACCAAGCAGTAAACTGCCAAGCAGATGGCTGGGACGGTCCCTGAGCCATCCTACCAGATGAGGTATTCTGTGCTTTGATTTTTTCATCTGTTCGACTTCTCGAACAGACAAATTAAAATAAGCAGTTTCCGTTCCTGAGAAAAAAGCGGAGAAAACAAGAAGAATGGCCATCAAAATAAAATGGCCGATTTTTGCATAGAATGCACCCAATTTTATCCAGCACCCTCAATTTGGCAAAATGATCTTGAAATTTGTACCTTTTCCTTCACTGGAATCCACTTCGATCGAACCTTTATGTTCATCGATAATCTTTTTACAAAAGGCCAGTCCCAGTCCTGAGCCCGAATTATTCAAGTCATCGTTATCTTTTGTCGTAAAGAACGGGTCGAAAATTTTATCCACAATACCTTCCGGTATACCCTTTCCAGTATCTGTTACATTGATTTCAATAAATTTTGCATTTTTTTCAACATAAATTTTCAAAATTCCGCCACTTTCGATCATTGCATCTCTTGCGTTAATTATCAGATTCATTAATACCTGCTGAAAGGGGGCTGGTATTACATTTATTCGGGCATCTTCCGGAATATCCAGTTCAACCCTTATGTTATCTTTGGAAAAATCCCGTGAAAGACAGCTGAATATTTCCTTCACACAATCTTTTAGGTGAATTTCTTTCTTTTCGATATTTTCACCGTTTGAAACAGATAATATGCTCTGCATTATTTCCGTTGCTTTTTGAGAATTTTTGAGAGTTTTGTTTAATGCTTTTTCTACAAGCTCAGTGTCATCAGGATTCCGCTTTGCGAGCATTGCGTAATTTGTAAGGGGTGTAAGAAGATTATTGATCTCGTGTGCGATCATTCCCGTAAAGACACCTATGTTTGCAAGGGCCTGAAGCTGTCCTATCTGATACTTTAAATTGTCATTTTCTTTTTTCTTTATTTCAAGATTCCTGTGCAGCGACTTTCTTTTCTCTAATATACTTGTCAATTCAATGCTCCTGTTTTAAAATCTTTAAATATTTCATAACATCTTATAAAAAAGTATATCGACGGATGAAGGATTATTCCTTTAGTCCTATATAAAATCGTCTGGTGCATATTTAAAAATGAATCATGAAAAAATAGTGAACGAACTTCTGGAAATACTTGAAAATCAAAATGTCGAGATCAGAAGAGATAATTTTGACGGCAGCGGTGGTGGTCTATGCAAGCTTAAGGATAAGATTCTATTTTTTTATGATACCCAAAGCTCTTTCTATGAATCAGCCTTGAAATTAAAGGAGGCTGTCATAAATACTTGTGAAATCGAACAAATGTACTTAAAACCTTTTGTAAGAGAATTCCTTGAAAAAGAAACTTAAACCAAAATAAATTTACAGTTATTTTATTTGTAAGACAATAATAAGTGCTTTAATATACCAATCGTTATAATTGAAATTATTCGTTTTAAAGGAGAACAGAATGTCAGACATAAACAGCGAAGCACAAAAGACCCCGAAGATACTTGTCGTAGATGATAATATACAGAATCTGGAGCTTTTGCAGGCATATCTGGAAGCTATTGATTGTGAAACGATCCCAGCAGAAGATGGGCAGGAAGCGCTTGAAAAAGTAAAAGAGGAAAAGCCCGACCTGGTTCTTCTTGATATAATGATGCCCAAAATGAGCGGTTTTGAAGTATGTAAAAGGATTAAAAACGCACCAGAAACTTCGCATATACCGGTTATTATGGTTACTGCATTAAGTGAATTTGCAGATATCGAGAGAGGAATCGATTCCGGTACAGATGACTTTCTAAGCAAACCAATAAATAAGCTTGAGCTGTTGACAAGGGTGAAAACCATGCTCAGGCTCAAGCATCTCAGCGACAAACTGGAAAGAACCCTTGCTTATCTAAATGAATTGGAGCAGCAGGCTAAAAAGGAAGCAACTTAAAATTAATCTGTAAGAGCTTATTCCAATTAAGTCCTTTATAATTCATTATTTACGTTAAATCACCCCTGAAATTTGTCGATAATCATTGTGTTAAATACTTCATACGCGAACGTAATGATTTATTGGAGCAGGGTGATGATAAAATTTTTGGAAATACTAGGCCGAGGCTTGCAATTCAGCACTGCCGACCTTATCTGGCATTGGCTTGGAAGCAGGAATCAAAAAGACGAAAAATCCTTTTTGGATAATATCCTGAATTTGATTGATAATGATGAAGCAGAAAAAGCCGGAAACTTAATTAAAAAAAGATCAAAAGAAAATTCATCAATTCATTTAAGTATCGCTCAAGCAGGTATATATCTGAAAAAGAACCAAATTAAAGAAGCATTAGTTGTCCTGCATGAAGTTTGCAAAAAACAACCGTACCTTACTATGGCTCTTTATCTTATCGGACATTGCAATGAAATACTGGGAAATGAAAAACAAGCATTAGCTTATTACCGGGATTGCATAAAATTTAAAAACTTCCTGGAACTGCCAAGGCAGAGAATTGCTGCCATAAATTTTAAAAATAACCAACTTGAAAAAGCAATAAAAGAATATGAACAGCTTATAAATGAAAAACCGGAGGATATATTATCTTTAATACTCTTAGGTTATCTTTATGTTTATAACTATGAGTTCGATAAGGCCATAAAAGCTTTTAACAAAGCGATTCTTATACAGCCGGATAATTATAATACAAACAATCCCGAAATCGAAAAACTCATACTTGAAAACAGAATTTATGAAGCATTAGAAGAAATTGACCGGATACTTTCTAAAAACTCAAAAAGACCTGAGCTTTTGATCAAAAAAGCCGATATTCTGCAAAAAAGCGGCTATACGGAAGAATCCCTGGTTACCTTAGAATACTGCCTTTCAAATTTCCCTCAACACCTTGAAGCATCCATAAAAATGGGGTCGATACTTTTTGAAAATTCCCGTGACCTGGAAGCTGCTATATTTTTTAACAAGGCCTTGGAGATAAATGAAAAAATTGTCGATTCCTATATGGGGCTTGCGCTTGCGCAGAAACTTAAAGGCAATAAAAAACAGTCTCTTGAATCGTTAAATCTTGCCTCTGCGATCCTTCCTAACAGCGCCGTTTTATTTACAGAAGCAACTAAAATATATTTTCAAAGAAAGTACGATAAAGCAAATCCATCAAATAATTATAGTGGAAATATTATCGACCTTATTGTTAAAGCACACAATTCTGAACTTAAATCTAATCCCCAAAACCCTCTTATTTACCACCGATTAGGTATTTTGATGATGGGTCTGAGAAAATTTACAAAGGCGACCTCTTATTTTGAATCCGCAGTAAATATAAATCCGCAATTCGATAGGGCGAAAATAAAACTTATTTTGTGCAATATTCAAAAAAACAAACCTGTAAAAGCCTTAGATCTTCTTAAGATAAGTAAAATAAACACCAAAGAAATGAAAATCTTTTACAAAACAAGCATTATGTATTGTGATAAAGTAAAATTTGCTTCTTCACTGATCAATTTTGAAAAATATCTGTATGATAATTTCTCCGTTCCATCGGTAACATCGAATATTTCAGTAATTATGCGAAACCTTGGGCTCATCGAAAGATCAAATTCAATGTGGAAGGATTTGCAGGAAACCGAAAATTTCTGCACAAATAAATAGGTTTTTACTGCAAGTTATAATAATTCTCTGTTAAAAGCCAAAACTTGCTTTATGAGCTTAAAAGAAGCATTTGAAGAAAACCAAGCTAAAAAACCTCCACCTCTGAATGAAACATAACATATATTATCGGCGGTTTACATTACAGTTTTTCAAAGATAAAAATACTGGTTTTTATTTAATCACATCATTTAGGATGTCGTTATTCAAGGGCTTTAGGCTTTCCAAGAATCTCTCTTATTACTATATATTTCTTCAATTCTTCGCGATCTTTAAAAATATCCGAATCAATTAAAGTTTTTTTCTCAACTGCCTGTTCTTTATATATTTTCCCTCGTGTTTCTTTTCCAGACCTTTCGACATAGATATTTTCTTTAATCGGTTCACTTTTTTTCTTCTCAGAGCTTTCCGGGATTTCTTCAATTTCTTGTTCATTTTTCTGGTTTTCAGATATGTTTAGACTGGCTCCCGATGTTTTTTTCTGTGGTTTTTCCTTTTCCTTGGATACTTTTGATTTCAATGCTTCATATTTATCCTCGACCGTTTCCTTATATTGGTCGATTTTATGTTCACGGAGTTCTTTTGACAGCTTTCTTTGTGCTTGCTCTTTTTCTCGCTGATCTTCCGTATCTTCTTCCATTATATCCTCGACGGACTCAGACCTTGATCCAAGAATGCCTCTTATTATCCATATTGTTATAAAAAGGAGCAATACAAGTAATTCGATCATCTGCCCGCCGTCGCCGTTTTGTGCCAGAAAATTATTAAAATAATGCAAATTCATATATAACACCACATTTATACGTCCGATAATCTAGCTTACCTGATTTCTATTCATTTTTCTTAGGCTTTGAAATAGAATCCCTCATTTCGGTATCTGCATTAATATTTTTCATTCTGTAATAATCCATTATACCGAGATTGCCGCTTTCAAAGGCTTTTGCAATTGCTAGTGGTACTTTGGATTCATTTTCGACAACAAGTGCCCTGTTTTCCTGTTCCCTTGCAACCGCCATAGCTCTTCGTTTTTCTGCCTCTGCTTTGGCTCTTCTCATATCAGCTTCGGCTTGAGCAGCCTGCAGCTGGGCTCCTACATTATCGCCTACATCCACATCCGCTATATCGATAGAAAGTATTTCGTATGCAGTACCTGCATCAAGACCTTTTTCAAGCACAGATTTAGAAATATCATCGGGGTTTTCCAGTACACTTTTGTATGTTAATGCGCTGCCGATGGTAGTAACTATACCTTCGCCGACCCTTGCTATAATTGTTTCTTCAGTTGCTCCGCCTACAAGTCTTTCTATATTGGCCCTAACTGTAACCCTGGCCCGTGCCTTAAGCTGTATTCCGTCCTGAGCAACTGCATCAACGGTCTGCTTTCCTGTTTTGGGGTTAGGGCAATCAATAACCTTAGGATTGACACTGGTTTGAACTGCATCCAGTATGTCCCGCCCTGCCAGATCGATAGCGGTGGCAGTTTTCAAAGTCAGGTCTATATTAGCCCTGTTCGCTGCGATCAAAGCCCTGACTACATTTGGAACTCTTCCTCCCGCAAGAAAATGGCTTTCGAGGTCACGTGTAGTTAATTCCAGCCCTGCCTGAACCGCTGTGATCTTGCTGAAAGCTATAGTTTTTATATCTACCTTTCTCAGCCACATACCTATAAGCTCAGAGAATTTAACATCAGCTCTGGAAAGCTTTGCCTGCAGCCATAGCCTAAAGAATTTTAGAAACAGCAGCAATCCGACAAGGATTACCAGTAAAAGAATTATACCGACAGCTAAAAGTACAATATTCATAGCTATTGTCTCCCGTAAATAATATTAATTTAAGTTTTTCTTACCGTAACTTGTGTTCCCTGGACTTTTATAACCTTAACCTTTGTATCTTTACTTACATACCCACTTTCTGCAACGCATTCAAGTCTCAAACCGTCAAATTCAACCATTCCTACAGGTCTTAAGGGAGTGACTACTTTTCCGCTTTTTCCCAGCATCTGTTTTAAATTGCTGGTGTCAGGAACAGCTTCACCTGCATCCCTTTCAGGTGGAATTAAAGTGACATTTTTGCCGAAACCGGTCTTTGGAAATATTTTATAGGAAATTATCAATACTACCGGCACCAGAACCAATGCTATTCCAACCCCGATCCATCCGATCTTTGTTCCTTTGCTGAAAAATATTGCCAGCCCCCCTATCAGACAGCAAAGAGCAGCAATACTTATTATCCCTCCGCTTGGAACAAAAACTTCTGCTACGATCAATATTGCAGAGAGCACAAATAAAAACACCGCCAATATAAGCAATGGATCCATAAATTCCTCTTCAAATCAAACTTTAGAAACTATCACCCTGTTTCCTCTTATAGTAATTATTTTTACTTTTTCATCCTTTTTAATAAACTGTCCCTGAGCCACCACGTCAACAATTTTATCGTTAAAAATTGCCTTTCCTGCAGGCCTTAAGCCGGTTGTAACCACTCCTGTATCTCCGATCTTAATATGCCTTTCCTCTTCTTCGGGGGAATGTGTTTCACTGACCTCATATTCATATCCCGTTTTTGCCTGGGCAGGTATCAATGTCAAACCGCTTAAGAATTTGAATTTAGGTAGAAATCTGGCACTGAGCCATGCCAGAACTATCGACATGGCAAATCCTGCCGAAATGCCTACAACACCCTCCGTGAATAACTGCCAGTCTAAAGGGGTCTCAGGCCAGGGAAATTTCGTCGGCGGATTCTTTATAAGCATTCCCATTAGGCCGATTAATATCAAAAGAATACCCGTAATCCCTGCAATTCCGAATCCGGGAATGACAAATATTTCTATAAGTATTAAAAGAATACCGGTTACGAACATGGCAATCTCCAGCCAATTTGCAAGACCTATTAGATATTTGCTTCCGACCAGTATCACAAAACATATTACCGCAACCAGCCCCGGCAAGCCCAGCCCGGGTGTACTTAATTCTATGTAGACCCCAAGTAAAGCCAGCATCACCAGGATACTTACTACTGCAGGAGAATTCAATCTTCTAACCATCTGCTCAGACCAGTTGGGATTCAAAACTTCCGCTGGCCTGTCGATTATTACTTCATACTTTTCTTCAAGATATGATAACGCTTCATCCCTGTTTTGCACGATCTTGCTGGCGAGGTCGTATTTTAAAGCATCAGATGCAGTCAAAATCAGTATTTCATCATCCTTGTCTATTAGTTCCTTGTTATCGAGAGCATAGGAATTTGCATCTCCCGGCAGATTCTCTTTTTCAAAAAATTCATATTCTTCTGTCTGAAGATTCTTAACCCGGAAAACTTCAATCTGCATGCTTACCATCGCCCTGAGCAAAACTTTGGGATAGCCGTTGGCTTCTGCCGCCCTTTCGAATAACCCTCTGGTGAAACTTTCCGCTTTTTCCCTTTCAACTCCCTCAAGTTTTGAGCCCATTATAATCGGAGCACAATCCCCTATAGTCGTATTTTCTCTCATTATTATCTCTTCACAGGAAACACTTATTAATGCCCCTGCAGAAATTGCCTCAGTTTGAACATAAGCTATGACCTCAACCTGATCTGAAAGTTCATTTATAAAGTATTTGGAAATGTTATCGGCAGCATCTAATCTTCCGCCGTAAGTGCCTATTTCGAATATAAGAAACTCCGCCCCCTTCTCAATGGCCTGTTCGGATCTTCTCACGATAGATTTGTATAATCCGTCATCTATCATTCCCTTACAGGTTATTATAACCGCATTTGCATCCTTTTTTTTAGGAATGTTATTCGGCTCATTAACTTCTGCTGCTAAACAGGAAAGTGAGACCAACGCAACAATCAGGATTATCCGCATTGAATAACTCATATTAAGGATTTTAACTAAATAATTAGAATTTAGCAATGATAACCTGGTTATCTTGTAAATTTTTTTACTTATTTCTACTTTTGTCCTGAGAAAACCTCTGCAATATTAAAAGTGTGGTCCTTTATTCTTCTGTAGCATGTCAGCATATCCGTATATATAAGGCTCTTATAATAAGTAACTTCCTCATTTTCGACCCTTTTAAGATGATTTGAACGGCATTCCTTCATCTTATAAGTTACTGCCTGTCCTTTAGTTTTTGCCTTATTTAAGACGTCCCTGTTTTCCTCTTGCAATGCTTCGTTTACAAATTTCAAATAATTAAATACGGAATCGTGAAGATCGAGTATTTCTTTTTGTGCCGCTTCACTGAAATCTATCATATTCTTTTTCATTTTCATATACAGTTTCAGTATTGAAACTACATAATCACTTATCGACTCGTACTCATCGGCGATCCTCATCTGTCTCCTGCCTTCATTGACCACTTCATGGGATACATTTGCAGTAAGAATATTGCTTAGGAATTCCGTGACTTCTTTTTGTACAACATCAAGCACGTTCTCTTTATTAAAGATTTTATCATTTATTTTTCCATTTTCATCTCCGGCGATTTTTCTCCTGAGATAATTCATCATTTTTTCGTCAGTGCGAGCCATGAGCAAAATTTCCTTCTGTGATTGCTGAATACCTATAGAAGGTGTCTCAACCATTCTGACATCAATATATGTCAAATGGGAAACTTCTTTGTGCTCTTTATCCGGTACGAGTTTGTGCAGGAACTTACTTAACAGGCCTACCAATGGTAATAATATTATTACATTTACAACATTGAAACATGTATGTGTGGTTGCTATTGCCTTTTCTGCATAAGGATAGATCGTGCCTGCATCCGTATATTGAGTTGCGTTAGGGTCCTGGCCAACCACCCAGACAACAAATTTAACATATAAAGCAAAAATGGCAGTTATCCAGATAACGCCGAAAATATTTACTATCATATGCCCGTAAGATGCTCTTTTAGCAGCTGTCGAAGCTCCTAAAGAAGCCAGGTATGCGGTTATTGTTGTTCCTATATTTTCACCCAGGACAAGAGCTGCTGCAGTATTAAAATCAATTACCCCTGTAGAAGCGAGACCGATGGTTATACCTATAGTAGCCGAAGATGATTGAACTATGGCAGTCAGCAGTGCACCTACCATAACACATTTAAGTACGCCGAAATAAGAGTGGGGAGAAAATGCGGAGAACCATTTAATAAATCCAGGCATATCCCTTAAGGGAGCAAATCCATTCTTCATCAATTCAAGACCGAAAAACACCATTCCAAGCCCCAGGAAAAACATGGCAGTAAACTGAACCCTGTCTCTCTTACTGAATAAATAGAAAAATGCCGATATACCGAGTAAAGGCAGGCCGTAATCCCCTATCTTTAAGGTTAATATCCAGGCGGTAACAGTCGTGCCTATGTTGGCACCTAAAATTACTCCTATTGCCTGCTTTAATGCCATGAGACCGGCATTAACCATTCCCACAACCATCACTGTCGTTACCGAACTGGATTGGATTATACTGGTGACAACAGTACCGACGCCGCAGGCCATTAAACGGTTATTCGTTACCGCATTTATCATCTTCCTGATCCTGGCACCGGCAACCTCCTGCATACCTTCGGACATATTCCTCATTCCAAGAAGAAATATACCAAGGCCCCCGAATACTGAAAACATTATCTCTATCGTCAATCGAACATCCATATCCTTTTCTCCAATTATTAAATCAAAGAATCCCTGCCTTGGGAATTTGTTGCTGGTATGCTAATACGAAGGCAGCAGAAATTTTATGCTTTTTAAAATTTTTCAAACTGCCAGTCAAGAGATATGTTAGGATTTTGTTAGATTATTGTTAGTGTTTTAGTAAAGATCAAACAAGACCGTTCAGTATTTCTATTCCCTCTTTCAATTCTTCGTCATCTGCTGCATAACTGATCCTGAAATGGCTGTCCCTTTCGCTAAATACATTGCCCGGAATTATCAGCAGATTATTTTCAATAGCCTTTTCCACGAATTCCGTACTGCTGCCTTCAGGAACCTTAACAAAAGCGTAGAAAGCCCCGCCCGGCTTGACGACTTTAAATTTATCTTTAAGACCGTCATAAATAATATCACGTTTCTTTTTGTATTTTTTCACTAAAGGCGAGACATCGTAATCCATGGCCGCAATCGCTGCCTGCTGAAAAGGTGTTGGTGCGCATACGAAAGTATACTGCTGGATCATCGTCATCGACTCCATGAGGGGGGCAAGTTCAGGATGTGTGGCGACATAAGCCAATCTCCAGCCGGTCATTGCATAAGCTTTACTGAATCCTCTTATCAAAATGGTCTTATTATAATGTGATGCAATGGTCGGACAATCTGAATCGTAGCAGAATTTCTCGTAGATCTCATCGCTCATTACGATAATGTCTTTTTTCGCCGCGACCTCAGCCATATTTTTGACTTCATTCTCGCTGTAGACTATGCCCGTCGGATTGGTAGGTGAGTTCAGGATGATCAATTTCGTTTTGTCTGTTATGGCTTGTTCTATTTTTTCTACCGGCAGTTTAAAATCCGGATAAGAATCGACGAAAACACACTTGCCGCCGAGCATATTAACTACATGCTTATATATAACAAAATAAGGATCGGGTATAATTACTTCATCTCCCGGATTGATCAGTGAAAGAAACGAAAGCAGAAGCGCACCGCTTACACCGCTTGCGACAAGATTCGGGGCGTTTTCCCAGCCGAATTCATCTCTCATCTGAAAAACTATCTTTTTCCTTAATTCCTTCTGTCCGGCAGTCATAGAATACTTGTTCTGCCCTTCCTGAATAGCTTTAATTGCCGCATCCTTTAGTTCCTGTGGGACATCGAAATCAGGCTGACCTATAGAAAAATTAACCGGGTTCTTTAATTCCGCAGCAAGCGCAAAAACCTTTCTTATACCACTTGCATCTATTGCATTAGTTCTTTCAGCCAAATAATCCATCTTTTAACACCTTATTTTGCGCAGAGAATTAGCCGCAACTCGGCTTTTTCACCAAATAGCGGCATAATTTCTTTCATTTAAATTAATTTACTTACCTGCTTTTTTGCTTTTGGTTTTGGGAAGACCGAGAACAGAATCACCTTCCTGCCATTCTTCCTGTTTTTTTAGTAATTTTATTCTCTCTGCCCTGGTAAGTACATTTCTCTGTCTAACCAGTGCATTTCTTATTTTTAAAGATCTATCAATAGACATACTCAAAACTCCTGTTATTAAATTCCTATTTCTCAAACTTCATTCCGTAAACATCCTGGAAAGGAGTCTTTCCGAATGTTTCATATCCCTGCGGTGCTTCATAATCGGCACCGATTTCTTTTATTTTTTCTTTCGCTTCGAACCCGTTAGTTCCGGGTTTGGAAGGATTTTCGTAATAATTTTTAGTCAACAAAAAATACCTGTCCGACATTCTTACTATTTCAGTTTCTATGCCCGCATTTGAAAAATACTGCTTAACCGGAACAAGATCAGCCCTGTTGGGATACTGGGTTATAACTATCCTGTTATCACCTTCAGGTTTTTGGACAGTTGCTCCTTCGAATTCTTCGGTTTCCAGTTTTTTTTCTGTTTCAACGGTTTTAGCTTCTTTAATTTCAGGTTGTTGTTGGCTGGTTTTTACTTCGCCCGGACTGCTGTTTTCTGCTGATGCGATCCCCATTCTGAAAGATATTATCAAAAAAAGCAAGATTATCAGCCCGAAAGCTACAGCGATCGGAACAGATACCGAAATATCAACCCTTCCTTTATTAATTTGTAAAATAACCGGCCTTTTGTGCCAATGTTTTAAGTCTTTTTTCTTCTTTTTTTCTTCAGGCTCCGTTTTTTTATCTTGCTTATCTTCTGCATCCCGTTCCTTTTCAAGTTCGGGTTTAACATAATCGGGAAGACCTTTTGACTTCCCTATTACCTCATACAGAGCCTTTTTCTTTCTGAATTTAGCCATATTTAATATTAATTAAGCTTCAAGGTATAGTTTGCATGAAAGCGCATACCCCAAGCCTTTCTAAATTTAAACCTTACTTCTACAAAAAAATCAAAGCCATTTCAACCTTTATGTTTAAAATTACAGAGAATATATTATACTGCTTTTAAAAATTTTATTTATTGACAAAGACATATTTTTATTTAATTTACAAAAACAATTTTTAAATAATATCCTTAATGCTATATACTGCTTTAATGAACAGGCTTAAAATCTCTTTTGTATATTAATTTTCACTTGACAAATACCTTTTAAAAAACTATCTAAATTTGTTTAACTTTAATTCTTAGCTGATTTTAAATACTCATATAATTAGATTTAGATTTTTGGAAAGATTGGAGTTTTAAAATATGTTACCTAAAAAGAAAATGAGCAAAACCAGGACTCGCACTCGACGGGCTCATCAGGCGTTAAAGCCTACGAATTATTCTATTTGTAAAAAATGCGACAGTGCAAAGCTTCCTCACGCTGCATGTGATAATTGCGGTTATGTAAACCCTGATATATCACTTGATCTTGCCGAGGAGGAAGAATAGCTTAAAATGCGAATCGCGGTTGACGCTATGGGAGGCGATAATGCACCCGAAGAAATAGTAGCGGGCGCATTAGACGCCATAGATATGCTTGATGAAGATGACGAGCTTATTCTCGTCGGAAAAGAAGATATCATAAAATCTCACCTGCCGCACAAAAAAATTAACAGACTAACTATTACTAATGCCTCAGAGATTATCGACATGGATGAGCCACCGGTTGAGACATTGCGAAAAAAAAGAGACAGTTCAATAGCGGTCATGGCAAAAATGGCTTCTAAAGACAAAACCGATGCCGTTATATCCGCAGGAAATACCGGTGCTTGCGTGGCAGCATTTCAATTAAGGATGAGAAATCTTCCAGGCGTAAACCGGCCAGGTATTGCCGTTATCTTTCCTACATTTAAAGGCCCTGTTACTATATGTGATGTGGGAGCAAACATAGCCTGTAAGCCTATAAACCTCTATCAATATGCTGTAATGTCAAGCTTATATTCTAAGCATCTTTTGGGTATAGATAAACCGAGGATCGGTTTGATCAGTATCGGTGAAGAAGATGCAAAAGGAAATGAAACAGTAAAAAAAGCACGCGAACTTATAAAAAGCGATGAGAATCTGAATTTCATCGGCAATATAGAGGGAAGAGACATATTCGAAGGCACCTGCGACGTGGCAATATGTGACGGTTTTGTTGGAAATGTTATTTTGAAGTTGACAGAAGGCGCTGTTAGTGGTTTATTCAGTGCCATCAAGAAAGAACTATTGTCAGAAAAGTCATTTTTTATGAAACTCATGGTCTTGAAATTTAAAAAGGTTATGAAAAATATTTATAAAAAGTATGATTACCATGAATATGGCGGTGCCCCACTTTTGGGTGTTAACGGTACTGCGATGATCAGCCATGGATCGAGTAAAGCCAGAACAATTAAAAATGCCGTATTATCTTCAAAAAAATATCATACTTTAAAAATTAATGAAAAAATTGTTGATTATTTATCTAAAAGTTCAGTAAGGACAACTGATGAACAATAATAAAAAGCAAGGATTGCCGCCCTACAGGGCTGTTATTGCAGG
>CAZDVM010000029.1:0-30188 GCA_964508925.1 uncultured Pirellulales bacterium
GTTGTGATTGGTACTAGTTTTTAGTCCCATCCGATTAAAGATTTCTCGACTCCGCTTTCGCTTCGCTCGAAATGACGTAAGGTAGAAAACGTTTTGCAAATAGTGTATGTAATCTTAACCGTAGTGAGCGAAGTGAACACCCTTGTCATCTCTTACACAGTGAACGAAGTGCAATTCCCTTCTATGTCATTTCGACTGGAGTGAACGAAGTGAACGGAATGGAGAAATCTTTCTTCGGTAAAGACTCCCGATTTTAAAGTTGATACTCCCATTAACATACCTTAAGCATAAAGATTCCTCGACTCCGCTGGCGCTTCGCTCGGAATGACGTGAGGTGTGTCTGTTGCTTTGTCCGCAATGACCCCTCGGGCAATTGATCCGGCAGGTGTTTTTTTGCATTATGTACTGCCTGGTGTAAATGCAGTATAAGGGCCAGCGACTCGGGGCAGGCCGGGAATAATGTATCGCTTCGCGATGCTGAACAGGTGGACTCCTCACATTCGTTCGGAGCGACGGCAGTAGGGCAAGCTGCCGCCGTCCATGTCATCTCGACCGGAGACCGGCTTGCCGGTCGGAGCGGAGAGATCTTTACCCGCATTGAACGGTCAAGAACGTAAAAGATTTCTCGATTCGGCTTCGCCTCACTCGAAATGACGTAAGGTAGAAAATGTTTTGCAAATCGCTGTCAGCCAGGAAAAAATATATTTAGATGTTGCTTTTTTCTATTTGTATTACTAAAATTTTTATATCAGGTCTCCGTGTAAGGCCGATTAAAATTGGGATGTCCCGCCAGTCGGGTGAGCCCGTAAAAAGGTACAAAGGTACCGCACTTGTGGCAAACATGGAGACCTGTTGTTCACAGACTCCATCTATCACATTTAACTGATTTGCAGGCCATTCGATATCCATGAAGCTGGTCCCGAATTTTTTTGTAAACAATAAATTCAAAATTTTGTATCATCAGGGCGATATATAAGTAAGTTAAGGATTGATTATGAGTCGGATGGAATTTGAAAAGCCGGTAACGAAGAAATGCCCCTTCTGTGCGGAGGTCATTCAGGCAGAGGCGATAAAGTGCAGGTTCTGCGGGGAGTTTTTAAATACCGAAGAGGCAAAGAAGCTTATCCGGGGGGAAGGTTCAAAGCAGGAACATGACCAGATACCCGAAGACCAGGCGGAAGTCCAGGCCGAATCAGAGGAAGTTCTTTATCGCGGCAGCCCGTCTTTGTGGGGGATGGCAGGTGCGGTAATAAAGGCAGGCCTGGTTATCGCGCTGGGAGTCTTTATAATTTCCTTTGCCTTTGAAAATATGGGTGCGTTCGAAGAGGTCGAACAGAAGTACATCGATATGATCGGCTACTGGCGGAAGGTGGCGGGTGCCGGGCTTATACTTTTTCCGGTGATAATAGTCTGCATAAAGGCGGTTTACTTAAAGAGCACGCGGTACATCGTTTACCCCGACAGGATAGAATGGGCAAGGGGAATATTCGACCGGCACGTGGATAACCTGGATATGTTCCGGATCGTCGATCTGAAATTAAGAAGGAGCGTATTAGATTATCTGGTGGGCGTGGGGACGGTGACATTAGTCACCAATGACCAGACCGACCCGAACTTCGTATTCAGGAAAGTGCCCGACAGCAAAAGACTCTACCAGACCCTGCAGAAAGCATCCATCCAGGCAGACTCCAAACGCGGCGTAGTGCATTTTGAGAAATAAAAAAGGTGCAGGATTTATGGTCCTGCACCCGGGTTTAGATTGTTAAGTGTTGCTTAATCTTTCTTCTTTTCGCCTTTTTTCTGAAGTTCTTTTACCTTTTTTACTTCAGCTTTGCGTCGAGCTTTTAGTTTGAGGTACTGCTGCCAGGTGTCGGAATTTTTATCCGGGCCGGGAAGGTCTTCGAGTATCTTTTCGAAGCGTTTTCTGGCGGCGACAACTTTCGGGTCATCCGAATCAGTGACGTTCTCATAACCAGTGCAGTCTCTTCTTCCTTTGGTATCCCAGAAATTGTTCCTTCCGTCCAGCAGCCATCTTTTATCCCTTAGCATGCGTTCATCTAGAAGATATGAGAATATCCATTCCCTTGTATCTGATTTTTCACCTCTTAAGATTGGGCCGAAGCTGACACCGTCGATCTCATAATCTTTCGGTAGTGACGCCCCGCCAAAATCACAAAGAGTCGCCATTACATCGGACAGATCAATGAGGGCTCCTGAGCTTCCCTGTTTTTTAACCAGGCCGGGACAGTTTGCTATCATGGGAACGCGTACGCCTTTTTCCAGGTAAGTTGAGCCTTTTCCGTGTTTTTCAGCGGTTCCGTTATCACTGGTAAACAGGATCAAGGTGTTATCCCTCAGGCCTTGCTCTTCGAGAGTATTAACGATTCTTCCGACAAGATAATCTAAATATTCGACATTGCTTTTAAGACTTCCTTCGCCTTTTTTGCCTGTAGGTTTGCCGTCCTCACCCAATTCAGGAGTCGTTACCCAGTAGTGACGTTCCTTAAATGGGTCCCAGTGCTTGTGAGGTAGATGCGTAGGATAATATGCCAGGAAAGGTTTATCCTTGTTATCCTTTATAAAGTCGATCACGAAATCGGTGCACATGTCCGGCCCGTAATCATCCCAGGTAGTTCCGATCTGTATCCCGTTCTGAACTATCGCAGGTTTCCAGTAATAGCTGGGGCGGTTAGGAAGCATTGCATGAGGTGCACTTCTTGAAAATGAAACTCCCGGATCAACAACTCTGCTGGTAAGACATACTTCATCGAAAGAATGGTCTTTCGGGCTGCCGTAAAGCTGCCATTTATCGGAAATGCAGGTCCTGTAGCCTGCTTTTTTAAGTGCCTCGGAAAAGACGATGTTGGTTTCTGAAAGGACCTTGCCCTCTTCGGGTTTTGCAGGCATGAGGTAGTTGTGGTACCAGCCGGTGCGGAAAGCGTATCTTCCAGTCATTATCATCCCTCTGGTAGGACGACAAAGTGGTGTTGACCAGCATGTCTCAAAGAAGATTCCTTCTTCTGCGAGTTTATCGAGGTTGGGGGTGTTGTGTTCTTTGCTTCCGTAACAGCCCAGTTCACTTGAAGACATGTCGTCTGCCATGATCAGGACGATATTGGGTTTGTCCTGTTTTTTTGCAGCCAGTTTTTTAAGCTGACATCCTCCGACGGTCATTGCAGCTGCGGAAGTTCCGACCATTGACAGAAAATTACGACGAGAAATTTTGTTTTTCATTTTATAACCTTTCTAAAAATATCTTACTTAATCCTGATCTTTTATAACCCAGCCTCTGCCGCCGGGGCATGGCCCCTGCGGGCCCGGCACTGCATCCGGATCGGGTTCGGGTAACGTTGCTTCCCATTCTTCATATTTCTTTTTGAGGAATTCTGCGATCTCGGGTTTCTCATCTATCAGATTTTCTTTTGCTCCCGGGTCGTTTTCAAGATCGATAAGCTGCTGGTGTTCTATCGCATGGTCTTTTGTATCCTGCCAGCGGAGCCATTTCCATTTGCCGTGACGTATGGCTCTGCTTTGCTTTATATAAGGTGACTTATCGACGTTTTTAACATAATCTAGGTATTTGAAATCGAAGTATCTTCCCCATGCAAGTGTCTCCAGGAATCTCCAGTACAGAAATTCGTGAGGATCGCCTTTTTTATTTCCTGTCAAGTGGGGCACCAGGTTTACGCCGTCCAGCCGGAAGGGCAAGGTGCTGTTTGCAGCAGCCGTGCATGTTGGATAGACATCCAGTGACGAAACCAGGCCGTCGAATCTTTTGCCTTTGGGTATAACTTTCGGCCATGAGACTATATAGGGAACGTGGATACCACCTTCGAAGGGGCTTGCTTTTGCGCCCCGCCAGGGAAGATTTCTTGCCTTGCTGTGAGGTGAACCGCCGTTGTCGCCGATAAAGAATATAAGAGTGTCATCAGCCAGTCCGGTTTCATCGAGCTTATCCAGCAGTGTCCCGACCGCATCGTCCATGGCTATAATCGACCCTGCGAGATATCTTCTCTTTCCGGTGACTTTTTCGGGTACCCTGTCCAGGTATTTTTCCGGTACTTCTGTCACGGGGCTGTGAACTGCAAGGGGTGCAAAGTACAAAAAGAAAGGTTCGTTTTTGTGTCTTTCGACGAATTCAGCCATTTCCGGGCTCTGTATTTCCGTCCAGTATGAGCCATCCCTTCCGAAGTATGTCGGTCCTTTGGTGTCTTTAGGCGGGCGGGGTCTTTTTGCCATTTCCTCAAATCCGCAGTCAAGCGGCCCCTGCGTTTTGTCACCCATGTCCCATCTTCCTACCATTCCGGTTGCATAGCCGCATCTTCTCATCGATTCTGCCAGAGTAAGGTGACCTTTCGGAAGGGGCTTTCCCCTGTCAGTAAGGCCGTCCATTCCGAATCTCTGCGGGTATATTCCGGTCATGAGGCTTGCCCTGCTCGGGCTGCAGATGGGAGCAGTTACATATCCGTTATCACAGCATGTTCCGTTTTCTGCGATCCTGTTTATGTTCGGCGTGGGAATATCCGGGCAGCCGAAAGGTTCCACATCACCGTAAGCAAGATCATCGATGAACAGAACGGCAATGTTAGGTTTCTTTGCAGAAATCCGCTGCCGGGTCGGGCTGCAGGAACAGGCGAAAGATAAAAGTGCCGCTTTGGAAGTTATAGAAAGAAACTGCCTTCTGGACAATTTTGAATTCTGGTTATTATCGACCATTCAAACCTCCATGTAATTAAGGAAATAAGGATTTAATTCTAGCCGTTGCCTTATGACATGTCAAAAATAAATTTGTGTGTAAATTTCAGCTAATAAACCTTAAGGTAATTCCAAAGTGATTTTTCCAGTTCGAGCAGTTTGATCTTCATTTTTGATCCCCGGTGGGCGGAGAATTGGCCAAGAGTGCCGTCGGATTTGATGACCCTGTGGCAGGGGATGATAAGGGGGATATTGTTATTTGCAAGGGCTGTGCCGGCTGCTCGTGATGCCTTCGGGGAGCCTGCTTTTGCCGCAAGATCGGCATAGCTTATGGTTCTGCCGAGGGGGATATTGGCGCAGGCTTTGTAAACCGCCTTTCTAAATGGCGTTGTATCCTCTAAATAAACCGGGATTTTGTGCAAGTCGGGTGAGAATTTGCCCTCGAAATAATCTTTGATCATTTTTTGCCAGTCTTTTTGCAGGTTTTTATTGAATTCGGGGTTTTTCAGGCCATCGGTGAGTAATTTTGTTACGATCTTGTAGTTTTCGATGGGTAAAACACTTTTTATGACCTTTTTGGCCCTGCAGGCAAGGCCGAAATAACCCCAATTTGTCTTGAAAACCGTGAATTCGCACATTTTTATTCAATATTTATTAAAAACACGGTTCTATAGCCTCAAACAGATTGACGCAAGCAGAAAATTTTGTTAAAAAGGGGAGTTTTTACAAAAACGGGCGATAAAGGTCTATCTAATTTTAATTAATATGATAAATTAACAGGTAAAATGACCTTAGAAGAGCTTAGAAAAAAGATAAACGATATCGATGCTGAACTGGTCGAGCTTTTAAATGAGCGTGCAAAGGTCGTAATTGAGATCGGCAAGCTCAAGGATAAGACCGATTCGCCGGTATATGCCCCGCACCGGGAAAAGCAGGTGCTGGAAAAGATAAAGGTAGAAAATAACGGCCCGTTGCCGGATTCGTGCCTGATGGCGATCTGGCGGGAGCTTATGAGCGGATCGTTTTACCTGGAAAAGCCCTTGCGGATAGGTTACCTGGGACCTGCGGGCAGTTTTTCGCATTCTGCAGCTATGCTGAAATTCGGGCAGAGCGTGGAATACGAACCGCTTGCAGATATCAGGAGCATATTCGGCGAGGTGGATAAAAAGCACTGTGATTTTGCCCTGGTGCCAATTGAAAATACTACCGGCGGCGGCGTGATCGAGACACTGGATGCGTTCGTGGATACTTCTGCAAAGGTATGCAGTGAGATACAGATGGCGATACACCACAGTCTGCTGGCAAACTGCCCTCTGGAAAAGATAGAAAAGATATATTCAAAGCCGGAGGTCTTCGCCCAGTGCAGGAACTGGCTTACCGCCACGTTCAAGGAAACGAAGACCATAGCGACGGCATCGACGGCCAGGGCGGCCCAGCTTGCAGCTGAGGAAAAAAATGCAGCGGCAATAGGCTCAAAGATCGCAGCTGAACTGTATAACCTGCAGGTGGTATGTGAGAATATCGAGGATATATCAAATAACGTAACCAGGTTCCTTATCCTCGGTAAAGAGGATGCAAAACCCAGCGGTGATGATAAGACGGCGATACTGTTCAGTACCGCCCATAAGGCAGGGGCACTTGCGGATGTGCTGGATGTGATGAGGAAGAACGATATAAACCTGACCAATATCGAGTCAAGGCCCAGCAAGAAAAGACAGTGGGAATATTATTTCTTTATGGATTTTCTGGGTCACAGGACAGATGAAAAGGTCAAAAAGGCCCTGGAAGAAGCGAAAAAACATTGTTTACAGCTTTCGGTGCTGGGAAGTTTTCCCCGTGCCAAAGAGCTTATTGAATAGAAAAATAATTTAGAACTTTTGAGATAAGGAGAAAGACCATGAGAACGCCTTTTGTGGCAGGTAACTGGAAGATGAACATGGATAAGGAATCGAGTGTCGAGCTGGTGAAAGGCATCGGTGCAGGTGAAGCGGCAGGCAAAGGTGTTGATGTTGCTGTATGTCCGCCTTTTGTTTACCTGGATGCCGTATCCCAAGCAGCTAAAGATGCCTGCATCGGAGTAGGTGCACAGGATATTTATTTCGAAGAGAAGGGTGCATTTACAGGTGAGGTAAGTGCTGCGATGCTGAAGGACGTTGGCTGCAGCTATGCTATCTGCGGGCATTCCGAAAGAAGGCACGTTATCGGCGAAACCGACGAGACAGTAAATAAAAAGGTGCGTGCAACTCTTGACGGCGGACTTTCAGCTATCCTCTGCGTCGGCGAGACTAAAGAAGAAAGAGAAGCCGAAAAGACCGAGGCAGTAGTCAAAAGACACGTGCAGGAAGGTCTCAAGGGCTTAAGTGCAGATGAGGCTAAAAAAGTCACCATCGCCTACGAACCTGTATGGGCGATCGGAACAGGCCTGACTGCAACCCCGGAACAGGCACAGGAAGTGCATGCCTTTATCAGAAAGCTGCTTGCAGAGATGTACGATGAGGATACCGCCCAGCAGATGAGGATACAGTACGGCGGGTCGGCTAAACCTCATAATGCAGCCGATCTTATGGGCCAGGCCGATATCGACGGGCTTTTGGTCGGCGGTGCAAGCTTAAAGGCAGATAGTTTTATTGAAATAATCAAGGCGGCAATGTAAAATAATTAAAATCTTTTTGAGGAATTAATATGGGATTTTCTTCGATTTTAGCGTTAGGATTCTGGGCGAACCTTCTTGCTGTATTGTTCGTTATCACCGCTGTTTTGCTTATACTGGTGGTTTTGATACAGAAGGGTAAAGGCGGCGGACTGAGCGGTGCCCTCGGTGGTATGGGAGGAGCAGGCAGTGTGCTCGGAACAAAAACAGGTGACTTTCTTACCTGGTTTACGATTGCACTTGCCAGCCTGTTTCTGATCCTTTCTATCATGATGGCTAAGTTCTACAAGCCCTCGCAGGCAAAGATACAGCAGGCAAGACAGGAACGAAAGGCTGCTGCCCGGCAGGATATACCCGCAGAGCAGGGCCAGGCAGTACCCGAAACCAACGAAGTTACTGAATAAAATTTTCCGGAAAGAGAAACTATGATCAAGAGTATGACCGGTTATGGTGATGCCGAGGGCGTTTTTGAAGGGATCACCTATGCAGTGGAGATCAAGACGGTTAATAACCGTTACTTGAAGACCCGGCTTCGGCTTCCTGATGCGGTTGCTTTTTTGGAGGAAGATATAAACCGGCTTATCAAAAGAGAGCTTTCCAGAGGGTTTGTAAATTACTGCCTGGTTCTCAAAGATGCCGGGACTGAAGTCCTGTTTGATGTAGATAAGGAAGGTTTGAAAAAATACGCAAAGCTCTTAAAGGAATCTGCAGAAGAGCAGGGGCTTGATGCAAATATCGACCTTGCGAATCTGCTGGAACTGCCGGGAATAATTCAGCCAAAGACCCCTGACGAAGACGAAGCGGTACGCATAAAAGAATTCGTAGGCGACCTGACTAAAGAGGCGCTGGAGAAACTTACGAAAATGAGGGCTCTCGAAGGCGAGGCCCTGGCAACTGACCTGCAGAATAACTGCAGTGAAATGCGAGGTTTTATAGATGAGATAAGCGATAAGAGCGATCTTCTGCCGGGTCAGTATCAGAATAAACTTAAGACAAAAGTTGACAGCCTGCTTAAGGAGGCAAAGCTTGAACTGGATGATGAGACTTTAGCCCGGGAGGTGGCGGTTTATGCGGAAAAAGCCGATATTTCCGAAGAACTTGCCAGGCTGGAATCGCATATAGTGCAGTTTGAGGAGGCGTTGCTGGGTGATGACCTGGCCGGAAAAAGACTGGATTTCATCAGCCAGGAGATGCTCCGCGAGGCAAATACCATCGCAAGCAAGGCCTGTGATACGGAAATAGTTCACTATGTGGTGGAATTAAAGTGCAGGATCGACAGGATAAAAGAACAGGTTCAGAACGTGGAATAATATGGCGGATAAAAAAGGACAGATAATCGTTATAAGCGGGCCCAGCGGGGTCGGAAAGACCACGATATGCAATGCGGTAGTGGACAGGCTGGATGATGCCGTGCTGGTTAAGTCGATGACCACCCGCAAAATGGGAGAAAATGAAGAGAACGGAAGGGAATACTGGTTCGTAAGCAAGGAAGAGTTCGAGAAAAAAATCGAAAATAATGAGTTCCTTGAATATGCAAGGGTCTTCGATAATTATTACGGAACGCCAAAGGAATTTGTACAAAAAGGCCTTGATGAAGGCAATACCATGATCCTGGAGATAGACGTCCAGGGCGGACAGAAAACAAAGGTAATCCATCCGGATGCCAAACTGGTATTTATTCTGCCTCCCAGCCCGAAAATATTAAGGGAAAGGATAGCCCGCAGAGGCAGGGGGGAAGATGAAGAGACTTTAAATATAAGGTTAAACGAGGCCAGCAACGAGATCGCTGCTGCCTGGCGTTTTTATGAACATATGGTGATCAATGCTGATCTGGAATCAGCAATTGGCGAAGTGATAGATATTATCCAAAGTAACGGAGACAATAAATGATTGAAGAACTTAAAGACACAAAACTGGCGGACAAAGTAGGCGGAAAATTCAAACTCACCGCTTTGATCCAGAAGCGTATGCACGAGATAGTAGAAGGCTCCCGGCCTTTGATCGAAGATACCGAAGGCAGGACCTTGATGGAGATCATCGTACAGGAGATCCTTCAGGAAAAGATCACCTGGGAACCCGGTGATTCAGAAGAACAGGAAGCTCCTAAACTGTAATGAGCGATGAACTAAACAATCTGCATGTTCTGCTGGGAGTAAGCGGCGGGATATCCGCATATAAGATAGTCGGTCTTGCCAGCATGCTGAAGCAGTCAGGGGCGGATGTAAAGACCGTCATGACCGAAAGTGCATGCAAACTGGTCAGGCCCAAGAGCTTTCAGGCCATAACAGGCGGTGAAGTTTACACCACCCTCTGGGACGGGGCCCAGGAATTCGAGATAGGGCACGTTAGCCTGGAGGAATGGGCGGATATCGTGGTGGTTGCCCCCGCAACCGCAAATATCATCGCCAAGGTTGCCTGCGGCATCTGTGACGAGGTGCTGAGCACTGCACTCTGTGCCTGCTGGAAAAAGACCATGCTGCTTGTACCTGCCATGAATACGAACATGTGGGAAAATCCTGCGGTTCAGAAAAATATCGAAAGAGTTAAGAACATGGGCTTTGAGGTAATCGGGCCTGCAGAAGGTAGTCTTGCCTGCGGTACGGAGGGAAAAGGCAGGATGGCAGAACCCGAGGAGATATTCGAGGTGATCGAAGCCCGCGCAAAACAAATCAAGTAATAAGCAGATCTTATGAAATTTCTGATAACAGCCGGCGGAACGCGAGAATACATAGACCCGGTGCGATATATTACAAATGCAAGCAGCGGGAAGATGGGAAACTGTCTTGCAAAGTCGGCCCTTGAAAAAGGTAACGAAGTCTGCCTGGTTACCGCTGCGGATGCAAATGAGATTTCAGGAAAAGCCGAGGTGCTCAATGTCGTTTCGGCAGCTGATATGTTCGGCAGGGTCAAGGAGAAATTCGATGAATGCGACTGCCTTATAATGGCAGCTGCTGTCTCGGACTACACGGTTAAAGATATATCTGAAAGCAAGATCAAAAAAAGTGACGAAGAAATTACGCTGAAGTTAAAACCGACTGAAGACATTCTCAAATGGGCAGGGAAAAATAAAAGGGGTCAGTTCATTGTCGGCTTTGCACTTGAAGATTCTAACCTGCTTGAGTCTGCAGAAAAAAAGATGAACGAAAAAAATGCCGACATGATAGTCGCCAATTCGCCTTCTGCTATCGGGGCGGAAAAGACCGGTGTTTTTATAAAGACCGCAAAAAACAGCTGGCAGGAAATTAAAAACGCCGAAAAACAGATGATCGCAGACAGGATAATCCAGATCATCGAGGAAATGACCTAGACATAATCCTCGAAGTTCTCCAACACTCCGTTTATTTTTTCTACACTGTGAAGTGACAGAATTCTGTTTGCCATTTCCCGGGCGGTCTTCATGTCCATGTGCTCGATAAACATTTTTATCTTGGGTATATAGGTTGGATTCAGGCTGAGAGTGCTGATCCCTATCCCTAAAAGAAACGGGATATATTTTTCGTAATGGGCGATGTCGCCGCAGACCGATACATCCCTGTTTTTCTTTCTGGCGATCTCGGCTATTTTTGCAAGCGCCCTGAAAACTGCAGGATTGTGAGGGATATAAAAACCAGCTACCTTTTCGTTGGTCCTGTCAACGCCCAGCATGAACTGGATCAGGTCGTTGGTTCCGATGGAAAAGAAATCCGCCTCTTCTGCGAGTTCTTCCATTATATAGACCACCGAGGGAAGCTCCACCATGATTCCCAGTTTGGGTTCGGAATTATGTTCAACACCTTCTTTCTGCAGGTCGGTGATGCATTCCTTAACGAATTCCTTGACTTTCAGAAATTCATCTGCAGATGAGATCATGGGAAACATTATCCTGATATCTTCATTGAAACCTGCCCGAAGAATGGCCTTTATCTGCTTTTCGAAAATATCGGTGTTGAGCAGTGAAAAACGGATGCTCCTCATTCCCATGGATGGGTTCTGTTCTGTCGAGTCCCTGTAGTAGGACATTATTTTATCCCCGCCGATATCCAGTGTCCTGAAGGTGATGGGTTTACCGGTCATTTTATCTGCCAGTTTCTTGTATATCCGGTACTGTTCCTCTTCGGTAGGGAAATAGTTTCTTATGATAAAAGGAAATTCAGTCCTGTATAATCCCACGCCTTCGCTCTGCATCTTCAGTGCGGTATCCAGATCGGAAAGCAGGTTTATGTTTGACACCAAAGTTACCCTGTGGCCGTCATGTGTAAAGGTTTCCGGTTTCAGTTTTTTGGAATACTGCATTAACTGAAGTCTTGCCTTTTCCCTTTCCTGGAAATTTGATAAGACTTCATTGCTGGGATTTACATATATGTTTCCGGCTTCGGCATCGAGAATTACCTGCGTGTTATCATTGATATCGAGCAGACCTGTTTCCTCTGCGATTATCATGGGTATTTTCAGGGACCTTGCCAGAATCGAAAGGTGGCTGGTAACACCGCCGGCGACAAGGATAAGCCCTGCAATATCCTGGGAAGCGATTGCAAGCATTTCAGAAGGGAATATCTCTCTTGCTATGACAATCCGGCTGCTGTAATTGGAGAGAGTTTCGTATTTGTTTATCAGATTGCCTATGATGCGCACTGCCAGGTCCTCTATGTCCTGAACCTTCTCTGCTGTCCTTTTATTGGATTTGTTCTTGAATATATTAATGTACCGTTTTACGACATCTATTACCGCATCGGGGGGATTTTTGCCTTGCTTTATCATCTCCTCCATGGATCCGGTGAACTTGTCGTCCTTTAAGATCATCAGGTGAGATGCGAAGATCAAAGACGCTGCATCATCGAGTTTTTCCTCCACCCTTTCCTGCAGGGCCTCAAGCTGCTGTTCTGTATCCTTTAAAGCCCGGTGGAAATCCTCAAGGGTATAAGTTTTCTCGAACTTTTCCTTTTTCAGTATTTCAAAAGAACGGGTTTTATCGTATATCTTTGCGAAACTGACGGCAAACCCTTCCGAGGCCACCTTGCCCTTTATTACGGGGAATTCCTGCGGACTTGTTTTCTTTTTTTCCTTTTTAGTCTCGTGGATGTCGATCAAAAACTTTGCATTTTCGATTATATTGGCAAGCTGAGAGGCAACGCCCTGGCATGCAAGTATATCCTTGTGGGTGAACTGTTTTCTGGCCCTTCGCTGCAGATTGAGAACGCCGATCTTGGAAAGTCCCCGTGTTATGGGTATCGCCAGGAAGTTTTCAAAAGGTTCTTCATCCGAATCGGGTATATGGACGAAATTCGGATGTTTGCTTGCTTCGGTTACATAAATGGTTCTAAGCTCTTTCAGGGCCAAACCCGTTATACCTTCCCCTTTTTTAAGCTGGACCTTGCCGATAATGTCCTTGTTCAGGCCCTGTGTGGCCCTTAAAGTGAGCTCTTCACTTAGATCATCATAGAGGTATATCGAGCATACGTCTGCATTTGTATGCTTTGCGACCATCTCAACCGCCTGCTGGAGGAAGCTGTCAACGCTGAAGCTTTCCTTGAACAGGGTGTTGAGTTCACTTATATCACATAACATTTTTACATGGTCTGTTTTCATTTTACCCTCAGGCTTTTTACATATTCAAACTGCCTGTCTATATTAAGAATATCGACAAAAACAAAGCTAATATTAATTTTACATAATAAAATTAAAATTATCAGTTTTTTCTCTGCCGGCAGGAACATGACCTCCCGGTTCTGGCAATATTCTGCCCGATTTTTTAACTTATATCAGCAAAAGGGCGAATTTGTTCTAATCTTTTATTCCCAGATCGTACTTTGTGAATATGCTGTCATAATCGTAGCCTGATTGAGTAATATTTTCCCCGGCTCCCTGTTTTCTGTCGATCACGGCGACTATTTTTTTAACCTTTGCACCAGCTTCGGATATGATCTTTGCAGCTTCTGTAACCTGTCCGCCGGTAGTTGCGATATCCTCTACCAGAAGGACTACATCGTCTGACTTAAGAACGCCCTCGATCATCTTTCCGGTGCCGTATCCTTTTTTGCTGTTTCTTATGATGACCCAGTTCTTATCCGCCTGCATTGCCGTTGCTGCCGCCAGCGCCACGCCGCCGAGTTCCGCACCGGCGATCAGGGTGACATCGTCGGTAATGTATTTGGTAAATTCCTCTGCCAGGGCCTTTAAGATATCCGGGCAAGTCTCAAAGAGATATTTGTCCAGGTAATATTTGCTTTTCTTGCCTGAGCGTAAAGTAAAATCGCCTTCCAGATAGGCGGTTTCCCTGATCCTTTTGATAAGTTCTTCTTTAGTCACTTTTCTTTCCTTAAACTTTAAGTTCCACTTTTTTATTCAACACATCCGTGTATTTCTTTCTTATGGGATCGACGTGTTTTTCGATGAATTCTTCTACCTGCTGCGGAGATCTTCCGATGTAGCTTTTGGGATCCATGATTTTTTTAAAGTCCACGTTTTTGAATTCCGGGTCCTTTTTGAGCCTTTCGATAAGGTCGTTGGGCTTTCCCTTTTCCTTAACTTCTGCAGCTGCTTCGTGAGAGCGGACACGGATCTTTTCATGAAGTTCCTGTCTGTTTCCGCCTTTCTTTACTGCCGCCATGAGTATATTCTCAGTTGCCATGAACGGAAGCTCTGCGTTCATGTTGGCTTCTATGACCTTGGGGTAAACCACCATGCCGTCAAGGACGTTTATAAGTATTTCAAGTATTCCGTCAGTTGCAAGGAAGGTCTCCGGCAGGACGACACGCCTGTTCGCAGAATCATCCAACGTCCTTTCGAACCACTGCTCTGATGCCGTCATCAGCGGGCTCGTGGACAGGCTCATCACCAGCCTGCTCAAAGCGGTCAGCCGCTCTGAACGCATGGGGTTTCTCTTGTATGCCATAGCAGATGAGCCGATCTGTTTTTTGCCGAAGGGCTCTTCTATTTCCTTTCTGTTGGCAAGAAGTCTCATATCATTTGCCAGCTTGTGCGCTGACTGTGCAACCGATGCCAGGCAGTTTATGAACAATGTATCGATCTTTCGCTGGTAGGTCTGGCCGGTGACGGTGCATCTTTTATCGAAGCCGAAAGCCTTTGCAACTTCCTCATCCAGCTTTTTTACCTTTTCATGGTCACCTTCGAAAAGGGCAAGGAAGGAGGCCTGTGTGCCGGTGGTTCCCTTTACGCCCCGAAAGGGCGTATTCTCTAAGCGGTGCTCGGTTTCCTCCAAGTCCATCACGAACTCATAGCCCCACAGTGACGCTCTTTTTCCAACAGTGGTCAGCTGAGCCGGCTGGTAGTGCGTAAACCCCAGTGTCGGCATATCCTTGTACTGTTCTGCGAATTTGCCCAGAAGGTCTATGACGTTTGCAAGTTTACCTGCGATAAGGTTCATGGCGTCCCTTAATATCAGAAGGTCTGCATTGTCACCGACATAACAGCTGGTTGCTCCGAGGTGGATGATACCCGCAGCCTCCGGTGCCGCCTCTGCAAAGGTGTGGACATGCGCCATCACGTCGTGACGGAACTGCTTTTCGAATTCCGCCGCCTTTTCAAAATCAATATCCTCCAGGTGCTCCTGCATCTGTTTTAACTGCACGTCGGTTATGTCAAGGCCCAGCTTCTTTTCCGCCTTTGCAAGCTCAAGCCACAGTTTACGCCAGGTGCTGAACTTGGTCTGGGCACTGAAAATGCGTGACATTTCAGGCGATGCGTTCCTTTCCACCAGCGGGCTTGTATATACGTTTTTTTCTGCTGTCATATTTTCTTCCTTAAATTTTTGATTCTCGTTCATTCAACAATTCTCCGATCCTGTCGAGGTCTTCCTGTGACAGTTCGATATTCGATGCGTGGGAGGTTTCCTCTATCTGGTCGGGTCTCCTGGCACCTGCGATAGCGGAAGTGACGGAATCTGTTCTTATCGTCCATGCGATGGTAAGCTGGGGCATGCTGATACCGTTCTTTTCCGCAATCGGCCTTAACCCTTCCACCAGTTCCATATTGGCGGACAGCTCAGGCTCGACGAACTCGTGACTTCTTTTCCTGTGGTCAGAATCCGGCAGCTGTTTGATCTTTTCATGGTCGTATTTTCCGGTGAGGATTCCCTTCTGCATTGGACTGTAAACCACAACTCCGATATTGTTTTCCTTGCAGTAAGGCAACAGGTCCTTTTCGATTCCCCTTTGTATCATGCTGTAAGGCGGCTGAAGTGACGTGATGGGATGAATCTTCTTGACTCTTTCCATCTGCTCGATGGAATAGTTGGAAACGCCGATGTAGCGGACATATCCTTCTTCTACCATTTTCGCCATTGCCTCCCAGGCATATTCGATCTTTTCATCCGGCTCGGGCCAGTGCATCTGCCAGAGATCGATCTGGTCGATATCCAGCCTTTCCAGGCTTTTGATACATTCTTTGATAATACTATCCGGGTCAAGACAGCTTACCTTTTCTCTTTTATCGTTCCATCGCAGGCCGCATTTTGTTGCGATAATGGGTTTTTCCTTCATCTGTTTTAATGCCTTGCCGACCAGTTCTTCTGAATGTCCCAGGCCGTAAATTGCCGCTGTATCTATCCAGTTTACGCCGTATTCTGCAGATGCAATAATGGTATCCACGGCGTCCCGGTCGTCCTGAGGCCCCCAGCCGTACTGCCAAGGCCCGCCGATCGCCCAAGTTCCGAGTCCTACCGTGGTAATTTGAAGTTCCGAATTTCCAAGTCTTCTTGTTTTCATAATTGTCCTCTTCCTTTCTGTAAAAATTAACGACTAATGCCGATATCTTAATTGATTTACGGATTTTATCAATATTTTTTATGACTCTTGCGGAGCGAATACAAATCCAGTAACCTTAAGGCAAATATTTTTGAATGGAGGTCAAAATGAAGAAAAAGGAATACAGCTACGTTCTGTTTGCAGTACTTCTGGTCGCGATGTCTGCCCTGGTTTATTACCTGCATTACCTGTTATTTCACGATGCCCATCACATATTCATCTACCTGGTCGGGGATGTCGCCTTTGTGTTCCTTGAGGTTCTGCTTGTTTCCCTGATAATTCACAAACTGCTTGAGATACGTGAAAAAAAGGCCATGATGAAAAAGCTCAACATGGTCATAGGTGCATTTTTTACAGAGGTGGGAACCAGCCTGATTAAACACTTAAACAGCTTCTGTGCAAATTCAGAGCAGCTGGCAGAAAACCTCAGACTGAAAAAAGACTGGACGGATAAGAAATTCGAGGAAACAAAGCAAAAAGTCAAGAACTTCACTCCCGAGATGGACAAGACAGCCGGAGATCTTGCGGGACTGAAGGAATTCCTTACTGAAAGAAGGGAATTTCTAATAAGACTTCTGGAAAATCCCATACTCCTGGAGCACGAGACATTTACAGACTGCCTGTGGGCGGTCTTTCACCTTCAAGAAGAACTTTCCAGCAGAAACAATGTCACCGCTTTGCCGGCTTCTGATAAGGACCATCTCGCAGGTGACATGAAAAGATCATACAAAAGGCTGATAAGTCAGTGGATCGAGCACATGGAACATTTAAAAAACGACTACCCCTACCTGTTTTCTCACAGCATGAGAACAAACCCCTTCGACCCTACAGCGAAAGTGGAAGTTGCATGATAAATGACAAGGAGCTTGTAATGAATAAAATTTACATTGAGTTTCTGGCAGTTATCTTTTCGGTTTCTGTGATGATAACGCCGGGTATTTGTGAGGGTAAAAAAACAGCATCTGCCGACAGAAACTGGTTTCAAAACTGTTTTTATAACTGGTTTATGACCCATCATGTTCGCGGGACAGAGGAAGTCGGCAAAGATATCGATGTAAAACGTATCAAAAATTTCCTCAGAAAACAGGACCCCGATTATATCGGCGTACATGCCCGCGGGCCCATGGGATGGGCACTTTATCCTGCCGAGACCGGCTATACACTGCCGAAGCTTCGCGTAGACCTGGTCTCAGTTTTTTCCGAGATCGCAGAAGACCTGAACAAGCCCCTTTTGATCTATTATAATCTCGGCAGGGACATGGAGATCCAAAAACGCAGGCCGGAATGGAACCGTATCGATGTTAAAGGCGATTTATATCCAATGTCACTGTCTTATCTGACGGATGTGAAAGAAAAATACCTCTGGCCTCAAATACGTGAGATCATGACAAAATACGAACCCGATGCTTTCTGGCTTGACGGCTCTGTTTATTCAGTCTGGCCCTGTTTTCGAAAAGAAACAAAGGCAAAATTCAAAAAAGTAACTGGAAAAGATGCCCCGGAATCTGAAGACTCACCTCTTTGGAATGAATATAGAGAATTTCATCGCCGGGTATGGCGCGAATTTACCGATGAAACGACGGATATGATCCATAAGATAGATCCGAACTGTCTGGTTTCTTATAATATGGCTTATACGGTATGGATGCCGGAAAAACCGGATGAGGATGTCGATTTTACTACGATGGACCTCGGGCATCTGACTGAGGATATCTCACTGGTGACGCGTTTTACCGATACCCAGGGCATTCCGTTTGAAATACTGCTGCCGATAAGATTTTTCTTATGTGACTATGAAAAACTTATAAAGCCGATGGGGCAAATGAAACAGGATATCGCCCAGGTCATAGCCAACGGCGGAATTCTCGGGGTATGGGATCAGCCCGGCGAAACAACAGAATTTTTACCGGGTCATCAGGAAAGATTGATCAAGCTTTCAAGGTGGGTACACAAACGTAAAAAGTGGTGCCATGACACTATATCCCTGCCGGATGCTTCGGTGCTGCATATCGCCGAATCTCATTATTTACCCGATGAGCGTTTTGAAAAGTTCCCCAACAGCGCAACCGGTCACTTCTGTTATCCCCATGAAAATGTCCGGGTAAGGGGAGCATGTTACGGCCTGAACAGGCATCATGTCCATAACAGTGTTATTGCCGGCTGGCGGCTGAAGCAAGGTCCTGTCACCGCACAATTGCTGGTGGTGGAAGATCCAAAAGTCATACCTTCCGATATTTCAGAAGCCATCGCCGACTTTGCAGAAATAGGCGGCACAGTGTTATTGACGGCAACGGCAGCAGAGGATTCTCGCATCGCTGAATTGGCCGGTATTGAAATTACAAATTCAGCTGAAAAAGGAAGGTATTGCCTTGCACACATTGAAAAAAAACGGAAGGTTAAGTTCAAACACGAACTTACAGTGGTAAAGGCAGTCAATGCCGAAGTCGTTCGGACCGTATCGAAAAATAATGAAGATTTCGAGAGTCCATTTCTGACTAAAAGAACCATGGGAAAAGGTAAGATTTATTATTGTGCCGCTCCGGTCTTTACCGAGTATTCATTTACGGATATACCTGACGAGCTTCGCGAAGATATTTTGGATGTAACCTTGCCGAAAGAATCTCGAAAACTCGTCGTAAAAGGGCCTGCTTCGATTGAAGTTTCTCTGAGGAAAAAAGGCAGCATGCAGTTAATTCACCTGGTCAATAAGGCAAAGGGAAATATCCAGGGCAAACAACATACAAAAAAGGTGACTGATATTCCTCAGGCTCCTCCGTGCCGTTTATCTTTGAAGCTGGAACAAAAACCGATTTCGGTCAAGCTGCAGCCCGGCTCAAGAAACGTTTCCTGGAGTTATGAAAAAGGGCGGGCAGAGATCGATGTCCCCGGCTTTGAAATGTATGAAATTATCGAAGTTAATTTACCCGGGAAATAAGCCTTAAAACTTTTTCAGGCAAGAGGTAAACTATAATATTAAGTCACCCGGGATATCTTATACTTCTTGCCGTTAAGTGAAATCACGATTCCGGTAATTTAGTCAGTATTAAGCGAACTGCATACCGTCCGTGTCATTTCGACTGGAGAGTAAGAAGTCACCACCCCCCCCCTGTTATCTCGTACACAGTGAACGAAGTGCAATCGCCACCACGTCATCTCGACCGGAGACCGGCTTGCTACTACCTAAAATGTCGTTTCGACTGGAGAAAAACAAGATCACTCACTACCCAGTCATCTCGAATAAAGTGAGCGATAGCGCAATCGCCTCTACGTCATTTCGACTGGAGTGAGCGGCAGCGAACGGAATGGAGCCAATGCCGTTTATTGCAACGTGTCGTTCGTTAAATCTTTCTGCGGTAAAGACTCCCGATTTTAAATTTGATACTCATATTGAGGTGCCTTAAGCAAAAAGATTCCTCGACTCCACTTCGCTCCGCTCGGAATGACGTGAGGTAAAAAACCTTTTTCAAATCATGTAGCTAATCTTAACCGGATTGAGCGATAGCGCAATCGCCCCTCTGTCATCTCGACCGGAGACCGGCTTGCCGGTCGGAGCGGAGAGATCTTTACCCGCATTGAACGGTTAAGAACGTAAAAGATTCCTCGATTCGGCTGACGCTTCGCTCGGAATGACGTGAGGTAAAAAAACCTTTTGCAAACAGTGTATGTAATCTTAACCGGAGTAAGTGAAGTGATTTTTTCGTGTTATTTCGACAAGAGTAAGGCAATCTGCCGCCGTCCACGTCATTTCGACTGAAGTGAGCGGCAGCGAACGAAATGGAGCCAATGCCGTTTATTCCAACGTGTCGTTCGTTAAATCTTTCTTCGGTAAAGGCTGGCTTTAATACGAATTTGGGCATAAAGTTTTATTCATATCTTTAGGGATTGATTTTAAAATTATAAAAAACGAGCAAGGCCACGACCCTGCCCGTTTTAATGGATTTAAAAAGTCAGTTTCAGATGATTAAAATTTCCAGCTTAAAGATGCCCCCCAGCTTTCGACATCATGGGTGTACTGATACTCTCCAGTAAGGGTGACATTTTCTGATAGATTCAGACCGATACCGCCGTATCCGCCGAATTGCACATCCTGGTCTATATCGCCATCTACTGATGCAATCCCGGGTAGTTCTGCATCAACTTCACCTTCCAGATAGTACAGCATGGGCCCGCCGTATATCATAATTCCGTTTGAATTATAACAGGGGCCTACAGCTGCTTTTATATCATAGATATCTGCTTCAACTTCAAGTTCTGTTGCGCCAATATTGACGTTATCTTCCGGCCTTAACCATACCATTTGATAGACTGCACCCCAGGAAAGGCATTCATCTTGAGCGAAAGTCATTTTCGTACCAAAGCCGTAGGCATCTTCGAAACTGCTGTTAAATTCCTCACCGGCTTCGTCATAATCACCATCTGTAATTCCTACAAGGCCGTACAGTTCAAAATCTTTTGTAATGCCGAGCCCGATATTTGCCAGAACAATATTAGCTTCAACACCTTCAACTTCCAGATCCTCTATTTCAATATCACCATCCATGTTTCCGTAATCAACACCCAACCGTAACTGCCCCTGTCTCAGCCCGGCAACAGGCGGTCCAAGCGGAGTAGATGCAAATGTCATTGAAACCAACAACAAAACCACAAACAAACACAGCAATACTCTTTTTAACATTTTTTTCTCCTTGAATTAGATTAAATTCATTAAATTAAATCGGAAAAATACATGCAAATTCCTTAATTAAAGTTTTTCGGGAAAGTGTTAATCAAAATATCAGGGATATAAGGCCTTTGAGAAGACTATATCGTAATTATGTGAAATGATTCATATTTTTAAGTGGTATATTTGCCGGGAAATTTGAGAAAAAGGCTGCTTGTCTTCATTTTGCTTATCATAATCCTTATTTTAAGTATGAAAATTCGCGATTTTGAATTATAAAGGGGGCTTTAAGCCCACTTCTGCGAACATTCCCTTGAAAAATACTTTAATACAACCAAATAAGTTGTTATTATTAGCGTTTATTGTTGCAATATCATTAGAGGGTTTACGTTATGAATGTTATGGTAAAAATTGTTTCGGTAATCATTATTCTGGCGCTGGGTCTGCTGGCATGGGTAATGCTCGGCGGAGGTGAAAAGGAAACTTCTGTCCAAGAGCAGACAAAAACCTACGACAGCGTCCATGATGCATGGAAAGATGACGACAAAAGGCTAAGGGCCGATATAAAAACAGAAGAAACGGAAGATCAAAAACAGGCTGCTGCAGAAAAACAGCCCGAAAAGACTCAGGATCAGATTTCTGAGCAGGCTGATGAACAGGAAACGGTAACGGTTAACAAGGAGGATTTAAGACAGCTTCCTCCGGGGGAAAAGGCACAGGCAGAAAGGCTGCTTGAGCTTGCCCTGATGGAAAGGAAAAAGGCAAGGCTTCCCGGTGCATTTACATACAAGAAGATGGTCGAGACCTGCCGCGAGGTCATTGAAAAATACCCGAATACAGAACAGGCTCTGAAGGCCCGCAGAATGCTTGCCGAAGTGCCTATGCACAAACGCGACAGGTACAACATCACAAACGAGGAACTGGGACCGTTTAAATAGCACCAGAAATCATATTAGGAGTTATGGTATATAATGACTGAAAGAATTAATATACCCACCATAGAAGTTACTGCAAAGTGTCTGCCCGAGGCATGGGAAAGGGCCGTGATAGCGGTATGGGATGAAGGCCTGGACATCAAAACCCAGTACGACAAGGCAGATGATCCGCCCAGCAAGGATGCGACCGTGATGATAACCATAGAGGATCCCTTCAATGAACCCAGGATCCACAAGAATTTCCCCGGCGGACCGGAGGAGCTGGAAAGCTACCGTCAGGAAGTTATCGACGGCATCCACGACCACTGGATAGACCCGGCGGCGGGAAAATGGACATATACCTACCACGAAAGGATATTCGCCTATTCGCCTGTCGATGACCTTCGAAACCCGGATTCTGAAAAACCATTTGCCCCGGTAGATCAGATAGAATATGTGGCAGATACTCTTTCAAAGTCAGGTTACAGCAGGAGGGCACAGGCGATCACCTGGATGCCCACCGCAGACCCTGCAACCGACGACCCGCCGTGTTTGCAGAGGTTATGGTTCCGACTGGTGACAACGCCAAAGGGCACAAAGGCCCTGAACTTGAACACCCACTGGAGAAGCAGGGATTTATACAAGGCCTGGTTCATGAACGCTTACGCACTTACCGACCTGCAGAAAAGAATAGCCGACCGCATAAGAGAAAAAACAGGTGATAAAGTGATCGTGGGAAGGTATGTCGATATCAGCGATTCGCTGCATATCTACGGCAGTTACTTCCGCGAAGCTGAGGACGAAGTAGAAAAGATGAAAAAATCGCCCTTCAGCGAAAGGGCATGGGACAGCGACCATCCTGCCTTTAAGATGATGACCGAAGAGGCACGGGAAAAACTGAACACAGACCCCGACTGGTACGCAAAAGCAAAAGGATAATTGTTACTTATAAAAGGTGTAAAAAAATGACAAAAGTTAACGGAAAACCGATAGAAAAAGAAATGATCGAACAGGAAATGGAGCAGCTCCGACCCACCTATGAACAGACATTCAAGGACATGGAAGAGAAAAAGCGGGAAGAACAGCTCTACGACTGGTCCAGAGAGAACGTAATAGAACGGGTGCTTATCGAACAGCATGCAATGAAGGATGGCCCGGAGATTTCTGAAGATGAACTCGATGACAATTTCAAAAAGACCATGGACAGACTTCCCGAAGATGAAGAAGAAATGGACGATGAGCAGAAAAAGCAGATTAAAGACAGTATCGAAATGCAGCTGAAAGTCCAGAAGCTGCTGGAAAAGGTCTGTGAAGATGTCGACGAGCCTTCGGAAGATGAGATGAAGAAATTCTACGAGGAAAACAAGGAGGAATTCAAGTCACCCGAGGAAGTCAAGGTCTCGCACGTGGTAAAGCACATCGGCGCTACCACCACTCCAGAACAGGCCAAGGAGACCATCGAAAAAGCAAAGGAAGAAATCGACCAGGGCAAGAGCTTCGAACAGGTGGTAGAAAAATATTCTGACTGCCCCGGAGCAGGCGGCGATCTGGGTTATTTTCCGCGAGGCAGGATGGTTGAAGAATTCGAGGATATCGTATTCAACATGGACACAGGCGAGATAAGTGACATATTTCCAACCCGCTTCGGCTACCACATCGCAAAACTCTACGACCGAAAACAGCCGGAATACTATGACTTTGAAGATGTAAAGGACCATATTAAAAACAGGCTCACAGACGAGGCCCGCAGGCAAGAGGTCGAGGACTTCGTCGATAATCTCAAGGAAAAATCCGAGATCGTAAGGGATTAAATCTGAAATTTAAGGTTAGAGAAACGAAACCGAGCCGATATTTATATTTTTCGGCGGCGTTAAAGATTCCTCCATTCTATACCCTCACGTCATTCCGAGCAAAGCGCCAGCGGAGTCGAGGAATCTTTATGTTTAAGGTACGTTAATATGGGTATCAACTTTAAAAATCGAGAGTCTTTACCGAAGAAAGATTTCTCCATTCCGTTCGTTATCACTCACTCCAGTCGAAATGACATTGTAGGTAATAGCAAGCCGGTCTCCGGTCGAGATGACGTAGAGGCGATTGCGCTATCGCTCACTTTATTCGAGATGACTGGGTAGTGAGTGATCTTGTTTTTCTTCAGTCGAAATGACGTGGACGGCGGCAGCTTGCCTTACTCTTTTCGAAATGACACGGGATAAAGAGGCATGGGGGGCTTTATTAGATAGCCGGTAATTTGGGGTGTGTTCCGATTGAGTTAATTATAATTCGGTTTTAATACGGTGGTTTTGCAGAGCAGGATATTGGGTTTATTTTTCGGTAAATCGGAGTACCAGGCCGAGGAGAATGGGGATGATGGCGAGGGTGTAGAGTGTTGGGTAAAGCCATTTAGTGTTTTGGCCGGCGTTTTCTACTACAGCGGTGAGATTTTCGGGAGCTTCGGGCAGTTCAGAGAGGGGCGGTATTGTAAATGACTCCTTCAGGGGCTGGTGGTACTGGTTTTTCAGGGGTTCGGGGTCTGTTATCAGTACGTGAAAGTCGCCGTTTTCTGCAGTTATAAGCAGTTCTGAAAACTGAATATCATCCCAGTCGTAAGCGAATTCTCTGGTTTGGCCTTTTGGTATGGGGATGTTGATCTTTCTTGCAGAGCCGAGTGAGATAATCTTATTTTCCGACAGCGGGAGGGGGCGCCTCTGGCCTTTACTGCCGACTGCACCGATGGGGGTGACGAGGATGTCCCGGCCTGTTTCGTTTACCACGTTAAATTTAGCGAGGAAGCTGACAGCCAGCGGGTTTATGATGTTCAGAAGTACCAGCAAAGTTACCGGTGACAGGCAGATTGCGGTTACTCTTAATATTTTTCGAAATCTTTCGGGCATAATACAGTTCCGTGTCAATCAATATTTTAAAGTTTAAAGAGAAAACCATTCGGTCAGTGCGTTTTGATTATACATAACGGGACCTTCTTTGTAAACGGCCTTGGTTTTTATAATTATTACAATAATGGCGGGATTTTGTTTTCGATTAGGTTTTTGGGATTAGACGTGACAAGAAATGATTATAATTGCGGGTGATATATTAAGGTTATATCCCAGATATGCGTTTTTGGAAAACAGGGGTTGTTAAAATATATGAGTTTCTTATAATCCGGCCTCGATAGATAGTGTTAGAACTGCATACTTATGGACTTATTTTGGGGACCAGGATTTGAGTACTCAAGGACGAGAAAACAAAAATTACCCGCTTTTTAACAGGCCTGAGCAATACCTTGAATTTCGTGAGAAGAAGGGATTTTATCGGTTTTTCAAGAGATATTTCGAATGGCGATCGCTTGACCGGTGTTTTAAGGGCGTTGATGATGTAGAGAGTGTTTGCGATTGTCCGTGCGGGCCGGGACGGCTTTTCGATTACTGGAAGAAGAAGGGCTGCAGGCTGACAGGTGTGGATTATTCAAAGCCGATGGTTGAGGCGTCGCGAAAACTGGTGAAAGAGGAAAATGACAGTGTGTATTATTACGATGCGTTTAAGCTGCATGAGACGGGACTGGAAAGGCCCGACCTGGTGGCCAGTGTGAGGTTTGTGTATTATTTCAAGAGGGAGTTGCGGGTTCAGCTCTTGAAGGTTTTTTCGGAATTCTCGCGGAAGTATGTTCTGGTGCAGTATAAGACTTCTAAGACCAGGCGGGGGAGGAAAAATTACGAGAGATCGAAGGATAAAAAGGACAGTAAGTATTTCAATACCTATCGGCAGATCATCGAGGAATTGAACGAGGCGGGGCTGAGTTGTATCCGGATCGTGCCGAAAGGTGACAGTTCGGACCGGGTTTTCGTGCTGGCGGAAAAAGGCGGGCAGGGAACAAACGGACCTTTGGATACGAAAAATTACGTTTACAATTTCCGGCTGGAGTGGTTGCGGACTGCCGCTGCGGTTGTGCTGGCGTGCGTGGTTCTGTCAGGGGCCTGGAGCTATTTTGCCGACAGCCATGAAAAGGCAGTTGAGCAGGTGGTAGAAAATTACCAGGACGGGAACGACACTTTTTATGTGAATTCGGATTCCGAGCTGGAGGACCTGCGTGTGAACTCGCGGGTTGTGGTGGTCAATGACCTTGCAAGTAACATAGAAAAGATAGTCAAAGGCAGGCAGGGAAGGGATTTTTACTTTCTAATACCGGCAGAAGATTACCGTTTTATCCAGCATAAGTTGAGAATTTTAGACATGCAGATGTTGAAGTCGATAAAAGTGGGAGATGGCCTGATGTCGCTTTTAACAACCGAAAGACACAGTTTTCCTGCAGCAGGCTGAAATCTTTTTTGAGCCGATTTTGAAATTTTTTTGAATTTTTTCAGAACAAGGCTTGACTTTGTGCCGAAGTAAGACTATGTTAGTCCTATATAAGGAAATGAGTGTTAAAGAGTGATTTCGATTAATGAAAAAAAGGTTAGCAGAAAATGGATATATTAAGAAGAAATACGGATTATGCTTTGAGGGCGATGATAAACCTTGGTACAAATTACGGCGGTGAGACGAAGTCGGCAAGGGATATTTCGGAAGCGGAAAATGTATCTTATCAGCTGACCTGCAAGCTGCTTCAGAAACTGAGCAGGGCAGGTTTTATCGAAAGTGAAATGGGAAAAAAGGGAGGCTATAAGTTATCGAAATCTCCATCAGATATAACTGTCAAGCAGATCGTGGAAGCGGTGCAGGGGCCGGTGCTTCTGAACCGGTGTCTTGGTAAGGGATATGTCTGTGAGAAGATGGAGAATTGCCCTATCCATAAGAAGCTCAATGAGTGGCAGAGTTCACTGGATGAGGAAATGGCGGGTACGACTTTAGAGGATTTAATTTCTTAAGTGAGGTGCGACTATGGAAGAGAAAAAAGAAAAAGTACTGGAAGCAATAGTAAGCAAGGCGGCGAATCTTGCGGAAATGGCGAAGTATTCAGAGGATGCTATCGTCAGCAAGACCCTGATCGATAAGGGGATCGGAACGATTACCCTGTTCGCATTCGATCAAGGGCAGAGTTTAAGTGAGCATACGACGCCTTATGATGCATTCGTTCAGGTTGTTGACGGTGTGGGTACGTTCAATATCGGGGAAAAGGAAGTGAAGGCGCATGCAGGTGACGTTTTGATAATGCCTGCCAACGTCCCGCATTCAGTCGAGGCCGAAGAGCGGTTCAAAATGCTGCTGGTTATGATAAGGAAATGATATTTTAGTGCAGAAGGAAGCGAATGAATATTTTTGAGAAGTTATTTAAGACAGAATCAGAGAAAGAAAATTCGAAAGGAGAACAGAAAATGTTTTGTTATCAATGTGAACAGGCAGCAGGAGGAACCGGCTGTACAAAAATAGGTGTCTGCGGCAAGAACGAAGATATTCAGAGCCTGCAGGATATACTGATATTCGGATTGAAGGGAATTGGGGCCTATGCATATCATGCAAAGGAACTGGGACATTCCGATCCGGATGTGGATGAGTTCATGCATCGGGCGATGTTCTCGACGCTTACCAATGTGGATTTCGACCTGAACAGGTATCTTGATCTTGTACTGGAAGCGGGGGAAAAGAACCTCAAGACCATGGAGATCCTGAATAATGCTCACGTGGAGAATTTCGGCAATCCGACACCGGCAAAGGTTTATAACGGCACGAAGAAAGGGCCGGGCATCGTAGTGACAGGTCACGACCTGCCGGACCTTTATGATCTGTTGAAGCAGACCGAGGGAAAGGGTATCAATATTTATACGCACGGCGAAATGCTGCCTGCGCACGGGTATCCGGAGTTGAGGAAGTTCGATCACCTGGCGGGCAATTACGGCACGGCATGGCAGAACCAGCGAAAAGAATTTGAGGCATTTAACGGTCCGATACTGGTGACAACCAACTGTGTGATGATCCCGAAGGATTCCTACAAAGACAGGCTGTTTACCACCGGTATTGCTGGCGTGGAAGGATGCAAGCATATAGAAGGTCAGGATTTCAGTGAGGTTATCAACAAGGCTCTGGAGTGTGAACCTGACGATGATAACCAGATCGGGACACTTGACACCGGCCATCACTATACCGCTGTTTTGGGAATGGCAGACAAGATCGTTGAAGCGGTAAAGGCGGGTAAGATCAGGCACTTCTTCTTTATAGGCGGATGTGACGGGGCAAAGCCGGGGCGTAATTACTTTACCGAATTTGCCGAGAAGGTGCCGGATGACTGCGTGATCATAACTGCTGCCTGCGGCAAGTACCGCCTGAATGCAAAAGACTACGGCACGATCGACGGGATACCGAGATTTATCGATGCCGGCCAGTGTAACGACTGTTATTCAGTGATCAGGATAGCGACGGCACTTGCAGAGGCATTCGAATGTGACGTGAACGACTTGCCGGTGTCACTGGTGGTATCATGGTATGAACAGAAGGCGGTTGCGATACTGTTGACACTGCTTCATCTGGGGATCCAGAATATCAAGCTGGGGCCGACACTGCCGGCGTTCGTAAGTGAGAATGTGCTGAATGTACTGGTTGACAAGTACAATATAGGCCCGATTACCAACGTTGATGATAACATGAAGGAACTTTTGGGCGAGTAAGTTTGTTTTTGACAGTCGGGCTGTTCTTCTTACCCGGACGGCAGGAAGGATAAGAAGCCGGTTCGGCTTTTTGATAGATCGGGGGTATTTTTGATTATGGTAAAAAGAGACATAATAAGGATAGACGAAGAAAAGTGTAACGGCTGCGGTAAGTGCGTGACTTCCTGTGCGGAAGGTGCATTGAAGATAATCGACGGCAAGGCAAAACTGGTAAGTGAAAATTACTGCGACGGCCTGGGGGCGTGCCTTGGAAGCTGTCCGATGGATGCGATCACGATCGAAAAGCGTGAAGCAGATGAGTTCGATGAAGAAGCGGTCAAGGAACATCTTGCAGAAGAATCGGAAGATAAAAAGAAAGAAAAGCCTGCCGGCGGCATGTGTCCCGGTATGATGGCGATGGACTTCGGCGGACTAGACGATGAAGAAGAGAGCAAGAGCGGTGACGTCAGCTCGAAGTTGAGCCAGTGGCCCGTGCAGCTGAAACTGATCTCGGCTGATGCGCCTTTACTTAAAGGTGCGGAACTGCTTTTGGCGGCGGACTGCGTGGCGTTTGCAATGGGTGACTTCCATGAGAAGTTCTTGAAGGATAAGAAGGTCGCGGTTGGATGCCCCAAGCTGGATGACAGCGATTATTACATCGATAAGCTGGCTGAGGTGTTGAAGAAAAATGATATCGCAAAGCTGACGGTAGTTCACATGCAGGTTCCCTGCTGTTCCGGCATGACCTTTATAGCCGAAAAGGCCGTCGAGAAGGCAGGCGTGGATATGGAGTTTGAGGATATCACCGTCAGCCTGAAAGGCAAGGTACTGGAAGAAAAGACTCTGTAAGATTTTTAATGTTATAAACAGGGGCTTTCTTGCGTATTTTCTTGCAGCATTTCCTTTATTTGTTTCCAAAACTTTGTCATTAAAACCAGAGTAAGCGAAGTCACCACCTTCCACGTCATCTCGACCGGAGACCGGCTTGCTATTACCTACAATGTCATTTCGACTGAAGAGAGCGAAGTGCAATTCCCCCCTACGTCATCTCGACCGGAGACCGGCTTTGCCGGTCGGAGCGGAGAGATCTTTACCCGCATTGAACGGTTAAGAACGTAAAAGATTTCTCGGCTCCGCTTTTGCTTCGCTCGAAATGACGTAAGGTAGAAAACGTTTTGCAAACAGTGTATGTAATCTTAACCGTAGTGAGCGAAGTGCAATTCCCCCCTCTGTCATTTCGACTGAAGTGAGCGGCAGCGAACGGAATGGAGCCAATGCCGTTTATTGCAACGTGTCGTTCGTTAAATCTTTCTTCGGTAAAGACTCTCGATTTTAAATTTGATACCCATATTGAGGTGCCTTAACCATAAAGATTTCTCGATTCGGCTTCGCCTCACTCGAAATGACGTGAGGTCAGGAAGAGGGAGTCCTGGGATATGGTGAAAATGTGGAGACTTCACCCTTTTGCTTGCAAAAGGGTGCCACCCGTCGGGAGGTTATGACAGGTTTTCTGTTGTATAACGGTTTGCAAGAAAAAAGATTCCTCGGCTCCGCTTTCGCTTCACTCGAAATGACATCGGCTATGGTGAAATAAATTTCATTGCATCCTCCCGGCTGACCCCGCAGGTAAAGGCCTTATCTTCGACTTCCTTGAGAGTAAAGCCCTTCGTAAGTGCGCCCTCTATCTCTTTATTATTATATATAGTATTATTATTTATTATAGGGTACGGTGATTCCTTACCATCTTTATGGGTGATTCCTTACCATCCGTACCCGGAATCCTTACCACCTTCGCAGGTGATTTCTTACCATCTATTTCCAGGGTTTTTTGGCAATCGGTGTCCGTGACATAGATGGTTCTTTTTACTGTTTTTTTGCCCTGTTTTTTCTCGCTTGTTCTGTATGATCTTCAGCGGCTTGTGGATGTATTTATCGCTTTTTGTATCTTTCATT
>CAZDVM010000030.1:0-23187 GCA_964508925.1 uncultured Pirellulales bacterium
TGGGTAAGATTAAAAAGAATCTGGCGCAAAAGTGCTTCCTGCATTACGATTTTACAATCTTCAGGTGCCTGTATTTTAATATTGAGTTTTCTGTCAGTGTATTTGGCTTTTTGTAAGTATACAATGTCCCGGATGCAGTCGTAAACAGCGAATTTTTTTGGAGGTTCCTGATTCGGGCGGTAGAGAGAGTAAAGTTGTTTTATGATATTGGCCATTCTTTTGATCTCTTTGTCGATTCTTTCAACGTAGTCATAGTATTTATGATTTTCGGGTACGGCATCTTTTATTAAATGAAACGAATTTTTTACGCCTCCGAGGGGATTGTTTATTTCGTGGGCGATCCTGGCTGCCATTCTTCCCGTTGCTGCCAGTTTTTCATTTTCGGTTCTCTGTCTCTGAAGTTCTTTTATTCTTTTGGTTCTTCTTAAAACCCTTTTTTCAAGTTCCTGGTTATATCTTCTGATTTGGTCTTCAATTTGTTTTTGTACGGTGATATCCCTCACTACCGTTACAAACTGATCAGTTTCAGGGCTGTAGGTTATAATCTCGAAATATTTATCAAGCCTTTTTGAGTAATTTTCGAATCTGGCATTAGTTCCTTTTACTGAGATTTTATTATATACCAGCTTCCAGGAATCTTCAACTTGAGGTAGGATATCGTTTACATTTCTGTCGATGATTTCTTTCTTTTTTAAGCCTATAAATTTTTCAAATGCAGGATTTATATTAAGGAACTTGTAATCATCCATTTTTCCATTTTTGCCGGGAATGATCTTATGAAGTGCCAGTCCGTCTTCAGTTTTTTCGAAGAGCAGACGGTATCTTTTTTCGCTTTTTTTAAGTTCTGCCTCGGTTTTTTTTCTGTCTGTAATATCATTAGAAATTGCCATACCGCAGATTATATTTCCATTATAATCTTTAAGGGGTAAGGTTGTGATCCTGAATATTTTATCCTGGTAAGGTATTTCAAAGCTATTTTCCTCGCCCTTAAAGGCTGCCTTATAGTATTTTTCAGCTATTTGATAAGTTTTTGCCGGCAATATTTCCTTAAATTTTGTACCTACAAGTTTTTTCCTACTTAGATTTATTTCTTTTAATATTTTGCCGCCTGCGAGGATAAACCGAATATCTTTGTCAAAAAGGGTAACGGCTCCCTTCGGATAATTTTGAGCAAGGGTTCTGTAGCGGGCTTCACTTTTTTTCAGTTGTTCTTCTGCTTTTTTCTTTTCGATAGCGGTGGCACAGACAGCGCCTACGATTTGTAATAATTCGATAATGTCTTTGGGCCAGTTTTTTTTGGTCTCAAAGCTGTTTAAGCCTAAACAACCTTTTATTTGGTTGTTGTATATCATAGGTACGAACAAAACAGACTTGATCCCCATTTTCTGCCAGAATTTTTTTTCGGTATCTGCTCTTTTTCCTAGCAGAGAAATGTCCCGGCAGTTTAATTTTAAACCTTTTGATATTATTTTTTTAAACCAGGGGAAGTTATTTAAAGTTTTTTCCTGAAGTTGTTTTTTCAGGGAGAAATTTTCTTTTCGAACCCATTCGTGAGTGTGGGTGAAATATTTTTTCTCGGTATCAAATTGAATAAGGAAAGTTCTGTCGGCATCGGAAAATTTACCGATAAGTCCAAGTGTATGATAGATATCTGAATCAATTTCATCAGGGGATAGATTGATGAATCTTGCGGAGATATGCGAAACAAGGGTTTCGAGTTCTATATGGTGTTTTAATTTATGTTCGGTTTCAATTCTATGTTTTATTTCTTTTTTAAGTTCGGCTTCAGACCTTTTCCTTACCTCGATCTCAGATTCCTTCTTTTCGAGATTTTTATAGCCAAATCCGATCACGGCAGTACTTGCGATCATTATTCCCGATGCTATAAAGATAAATAATGCATGTTCTTTTATAGGTAAAGATATGGATGAATATTCCTGAGAAACCGCGATGGACCAGTTTTTATCTCCAATTTTTATAGGATGGAACCCCACTATTCTTCTTTTGTCTTTTTCTTTTAATCTGGAGAGTGTGTAAATATCCTTTCCTGAGCTGCCTTTAAGCATTTTAATAAATACATTATTAAGATCTTTACTTTTTTCAGGCTCGGTAATTGTATCTATAAGTTCAAATACATTTGTGGATTCATATCCAGGATGGGATGAGTGATATAAGACATTTTCTTTTTCATCGATTATCCAGCAATAGGTATGAGAGGAATTTTCCCTTTCTTTAATGTAGAAGATATCTGCCAGGGAAGAAGTTTTGATGGAAGCTCTCTGTATTCCTATGAATTTTTTGTTTTTAAATACCGGCCTTGTAAGAACAAGGTAAAAATTTTCGTCGAAAGCATTTTTAACGGTGGTTATTATGGGCTTTTTATTTTTGATGACGTACCCAATGTCTTTCTGAATTGACCAGTCCTCACCGACCCTGGTTTTATCCAGGGGTTCGATATCAATTAAAATGCCGTTTGGGTCGAATATTGCTACTTTTTCAAATCTTTCTGCAAGGTAATCTATGAACAATGCATTTGGATAAAAGGAATACTTGTCGAATACTTCCTGTCGCCTGAGCTTTTGAGCAATAATTTCCTGCATACTTTCTTCGTTTGCAAGCAGGGCCGAATGCTGGTTTGCATTTTTTATAAAATTTTCGAGTCTTTTGGCCCGTGATTTTGCAATTGTATGAAGATGGATCTGGGTATCATTTACAAGGGTTGTTTCAAGATTATTATACCATATAAAGCCGAAATAAACGATTCCCGCGAAGATGGGTAGTAAAATTAGAAAAATTAAATATTTTTTAATTCTTTTAGTCATGGGTAATATTTACTCAGCTGATCAGCCTGATCTCCTTATTTTATCAGCAGAATGTGAGTCGGTGGTCGAATCCTTTTAATTAAATTATATTAGTTTTTTTTGATTTTTAAAGTTTAAACATTTTTCCTAAGAATTATTATTGAAAGATCAGCATTTTTCAGTTATTTAGTGGTTAAAAACATTAAAATTCAGGGAGAAAATATAATAATATGAAACATTCACCGGGTATAAAGATATGGCTTAAATTAGTAAATGCAGAGGGTATCGGCCCTAAAACCCTGCTGAAACTGCTTGATCGATTTAATTCACCTGAAAATATAATGGGCGCATCGGTTAAGGAGCTTACCAGGGTAAATGGCATCGGATTTAAAACTGCAGAGAAAATAGCAAAAACGAGGGATGATTTTGATAGTGACAAAGAACTGGAAACTGCAGAAAAGCACGGTGTTAAGATCATAAATTTGCCGGATCCTGGATACCCGACATTGTTAAAGAAGATATATGACCCTCCTCCCGTTTTATATATTAAGGGAGATATCTGTAAGTCGGACAATCTTTCGATTGCCATTGTGGGAAGCAGGAGGTGCAGTATTTACGGCAGGGAGCAGGCGTCGAAGTTTGCTCATTTACTTTCCTCTGCGGGGTTCACTGTGGTTTCTGGAATGGCAAGAGGTATAGATACATATGCACATCAAGGAGCACTATCCGGGCAGGGGAGAACAATAGCAGTTCAGGGTTGCGGTCTTGCAAATATATTTCCCAGGGAGAACGAGAAAATCTATGAACACATTTCTCAAAACGGTGCGGTGGTCAGTGAACTGCCTATGGAGGCAGAACCCCTGGCTGAGAATTTTCCTCCAAGGAATCGCATAATAGCGGGTTTGAGCTTGGGGACTATAATCATCGAGGCGGGTTTGAGATCGGGTTCTTTAATAACTGCAAGAATGGCCATGGAAAATAACAGGGAGGTGATGGCGGTGCCCGGGAAAATAGATTCACCATTGAGTTCCGGCAGCAATAAATTGATAAAGGACGGGGCGATGCTTGTGGACAGTATCGAGGATATCGTAAAGGCACTGGGGTACATAGGGGAAAAGATAAAAGATCACGTTACTCAGACTTCCACCGCAGTTGCAGAGGAGCTGGAAAGGCCTAAAATCGATGCCGGTGAGCTTTCGCTAAGTAAGGACGAAAGGATCATTTACGACTGTCTTTCAAAGGATCCGCTGCACTTGGAGAATTTAATAGAGGAAGTGGACATTGCTCCGGGAGCGGTAAATGCAAGTTTGATCTCATTGCAGTTAAAAGGGCTTGTCAATCAGCTGCCGGGAAATATGTTTCAAAGGAAATAAGAGTATTACAAGTGAGAGCAGTTTTAGCTGAAGGTTATTTTTGATTTTAAATTTACAATTCGAACTCTTTGCTTTTGCCGCTTTGAAGTTCGTAAACCTTATCCTTGAATCCAATTTTGATGGGTTTTTTAGTTACCCGCAGGGCGGTAATCCTGAAGGTGTCAGATTCGAACATCAGTTTAAGGTAATGTCCCCGATACCTGATAACCATTTCCAGGCATTGTAGTTCCTTCGGTAAGCAGGGATTGAACCAGAGTACCTCCCCGTGTGTTTTTATGCCGGTATAGTTTTCCTGAAGGATATTGACACTGCCTGCCATTGCTCCGAGGTGGATTCCCTCATTGGTGGTTCCGCCCTGGATGTCTGCGATGTCGCTTTTCAGGGCCTGTTTGAACAAGTGCCAGGAGCCTTCACGGTCTGAACGGGAAAGAACCCATGAGTGAACGATCCAGCTTAGTGTCGAGCCGTGGGATGTTCTGTTGAGGTAGTATTTAATATTTTTGGGGATGGTTTGGTATTCAAATTCATAGCCGAGACGCTGAAATATCGAATTAAGCTGCTCGGATGTAAAGAGATAAAACAGCATAAGTACATCTGCCTGCTTGGATAATTTATAATTATTGGGGCTGTCACCTTCTGCGTTCAGTATCCTGTCAAGGCGTTGGATGTTGCCATATTTTTCTTCATATGCTTCCCAGTCAAGTTCTTTGAGATCATCGTATCCTTCGAACTGGCTTATTATGCCGTCACCGTGGAAACATATTTTCATTTTCCGTGTTATATCTTTCCATCTTTTGATCTCTTCATCTTTCAGGCCTATGGTTTCCCGCAGTTCCTTTATCCTGTCTTCTGCAAGAAGGTCGAACATTTTTAATGCCTGCAGAATGACCCAGACGGCAAAAACGTTGGTATAGGCGTTATTCTTTAAGCCGGGTTTTTCGGCTCCCGGGTAGGCATCGTGAAATTCATCGGGACCCATGACGCCGGAAATTTCATATCTTTCCTCCTTTTCGTTGTATTCTGTTATGCTCGACCAGAAGCGGGCTATCTCCCAGACCATTTCCGCTCCGTAATAGGAGATGAATTCAGTATCTTCGGTGGCCTGGTAATACATGCAGACGTTGTAAGCTATTGCCGAGTTGACGTGACGCTGGTTTTGTGAATTGTCTGGGATCCATTCTCCTGAAACCGGATTCAGGTGGATTTTCTGACTTTCTTCCCGGCCGCTGCTTCCGCTTTGCCAGGGGTACATGGCGCCTTTGTAGCCGTGGCGTGCCGCATTTAATCGTGCCTTATCCAGTCGGCGGTACCTGTACATCAGAAGTGAGCGGGTGATATCCGGCATTCTGAGATTTAAGAAGGGGAAGATTATAAGTTCATCCCAGAGAATATGTCCCCGGTATGCTTCGCCGTGCCATCCTCTTGGGGGTATTCCGACGTCCATATCGAGGGAGTGTCTTGATATGGTCTGCAGGAGGTGGTATATGTATAATCTTACAGTAAGCTGCATTCTGTGATTTTCGGATTTATCAGCGGGGCGGAAGCAGACATCGAATCTTTGCCATAGGTGTTCCCATTCTCTTAAGTGAGATTTCAGAAGATCGTCCCCGGCGGGCGAATTTTGAATTTCCTTTCTTGCAGCCAGCCCGCATTCGGATATGGCGTTGTCCTTACTTGTGAAAAAAGCTATGGTTTTATCAACCGTCAGTGTTTGCTTTTCAGTAACTTCCGCTGAAAATTTTGCAGCAATGTAACCTTCTTTTTGTTCTTTTTCATATTCAGCTTCGATGTTTTTACCATCTTTGTAAATACGGTGTTTTGCAGTTTGTGCTATTTTTATTTTAGACTGGCTGGTCTGGACCTTTAAGTAGAGGTTGTCATTTTCAAAGAAATAATTTTCAAGGGGTTGGAGATGCTTGCTGTTTAAGCCTTTGTATCTATCGACACCTGCATTGATAACCGTGCCGTCCAGTGCAGATTTGAATCTGATCTTTCCCGACCAGTTTTCAGGTTTTATTTCAGTGCGAAGGGTGGCAAGATGATGATTATCCATGCTTACAAAGGTTTTGTTCTTTAAGGTTGTTATTCGGTCATTTTCATCTTCGAAGGTAACTCGGCGGGTCAAAAGCCCTTTTTTAATATCAAGTGTCTGGCGGTATTCCCGGATTTTTACGTCGTCAATACTGAACCATTTACCATTTTTAATTTTAAAGTTAAAACAAAGCCAGTTGGGCATGTTTACCAGGTCTTCGTTTTCGATTGTTTTATCTTTAACTTCACTTTTTAACCGGTTATAGCCTCCGGCAAGGTAGGTTCCCGGGTAATGAATGTCATCGGCTTCCGTCTCCGGTGCAGCTCCTCTTGTTGCAAAATAACCGTTGCCCAGCGTGCACAATGCTTCCCTTAAGCCTTCTTCTTGAGGGTTATAATTGTCATATGTCAAGGACCATTCTTCCATTAAATTTATCCTCCCAGAAAATTGACGAGTTTTTCAAGAAAATGTCTTACCTGATTCGGGTTTTTTAACTTGTATTTTGCATTTGTATTCTGATCTTTATCAGTGACTAAAATTGAAATGCCTCTTGCCTTTAGTACCTTGAAAGCGTCCTCATCAGTGACATCGTCACCTATATAAAAGGGGATTGTAGATGCTTCTTTCAGTTCGAGCTTATCCATCAGCCATAGAAGGGCTTTTCCCTTGTCCCAATCAATGTCAGGCTGAAGTTCGAAGATCTTTTTGCCTTTATTTTTTTTCAGTGAATCGAATTCAGTATTTACTTTATCGACTGTATTTTCGATTTGCCCGAGATGGTCCTGCCTGACTCTTCGGTAATGAATTGCGATGGAGAATTCTTTTCTTTCTACCTGACAATTCGGTATCGGGGAGAGCAGCTGCTTTAGTTTTTTTTCGGCATTATTTAATGCCGGCAGGAATTCTTTTCCTTTTTGGAAGCTGAATCCACTGCCCTTTAAGCCCTTAACATCAAAGCCGTGACTTCCGGCATATACAATGTTTTCAATGCCCGTCTTTGATATTACATCTTTAAGGTCTCTTCCGCTTATGATACCGACGGTACAGAGTTCTGCGAGCTGAGTTACGACTTTTTTCATTTCTTCCGAGATCACAGCATCTTCAGGTCTTTCTACTATAGGTGTCAAAGTGCCGTCGTAATCCAGAAAAACGGCGGGGGTCTTGTCCTGGAATGATGCTGTTATGTCATTAAACTTCTGCAGGGCAGAGGGGATTTCATCTGAAGGTGTATTATTTTGCCCTTTTAAGCTTTTATATAATGTAGTGACGTCGGTAACTGCAATATCAGCGCCGTTATCTTTAAGCTGTTGAGCCTTGCCTACCCTGTCTACGCCGATGACATGTGCGAAGTCGGCTTTGGCTGCTGCAGTCACGCCTTGTATGGCATCTTCGAGGGCGATGGCCTTTTTAGTCGGGATGTTCAAGCGTCTGCAGGCTTCGATGAATATATCCGGGGCAGGTTTGCCCTTTAAGTTGTGTTCGCTTAAATCTGTTCCGTCGACCTGGGTATCGAAAAGGTCTTTAATTCCTGTTGCTTGAAGGACAGCTGTGCAGTTTCTGCTGGAAGAGATGACGGCAGTTTTAATGTTACCGGATTTTAGAAACTTTATGAAATTTATGCTGTCCTCGTAATAATCAACTCCCTCAGTTTTGAGCTTTTTCAGGAAATATTTGTTTTTCCGATTGCCCAGGCCGCAAATGGTTTCCTTATCTGGATCATCGGAAGGGTCGCCGTGTTCAAGCTCAATATTTCTGGAGGACAAGAAGGTTTTTACGCCGTCATAACGGGGGATGCCGTCGACGTATTTGCTGTATTCTATCTCGATATCGAAAGGGGGGTTATCCTCTTTATATTTTTCATTTCGGTATTGAAGGTAATCGTCGAATAACCTTTTCCAGGCTTTGGCGTGTACTTTTGCAGTTTGAGTTATTACGCCGTCAAGATCGAAAACGGCAGCTTTTATATTTTTGAAATCTATCTTTTGATTGCTCATTTTAACCTAAAAATTTAACTTAGTATTTTATATTCAGTTTTTTATCAGTAATTTGATTGCAAATGATTTTGCATGCCAAAAAATTCCCATTATTTTTTATTATATATACCTCAGGCTGTAAAGATAAGAATTTAACATAGATGAGTATTGCCGGCTGATATTGATTTATTTTTCAGTTTACTTTTAAAAAAAATATTTGTGAAAAAGGGGCAAATCATTTAAAATCCGGTTTTTACGGGGTGTGGCGCAGTTTGGCTAGCGCGTACGACTGGGGGTCGTAAGGTCGCAGGTTCAAGTCCTGTCACCCCGATTTTTTATTGTTTTGAATTCATTTGGATTTTATGACGGACCATAAAAACATGAATAACAAGCCGGAATGGCTTTCAAACGCAATATTGTATCAAATTTTTCCTCCCAGCTTTTGTGACAGTAATAAAGACGGGATAGGGGATATTCAGGGTGTAATATCAAAGCTGGATTATCTGAAATGGCTGGGGATCAATGTTATCTGGCTTAATCCGTGCTTCGATTCACCTTTCAATGATGCAGGTTACGATATAAGGGATTACTATAAAGTGGCACCGCGTTACGGAAGCAATGCGGATTTGAAAAAATTGATACGTGAGGCCCATAAAAGAGGTATAAAACTTTGTTTCGACCTGGTAGCAGGGCATACTTCGATCGATCATCCATGGTTTCAGGAATCCTGTAAGGCGGAAAAAAATAAATATACAAGCTGGTATATCTGGACTGACACTATCGCAAGGGAAACGCCTCCTCCTCTTAGATGTGTAAGGGGATATTCTGAAAGGGACGGTTGCTTTGCAGTTAATTTTCACTGGTCTCAACCGGCATTGAATTACGGTTTTGCGAATCCAGACCCTGACCAGCCCTGGCAGCTACCAGTTGATCATCCTGATGTAAAGGCGGTTCGCAGGGAAATGATAAATGTTATGCGTTACTGGCTGGATATGGGTATTGACGGATACCGGGTTGATATGGCCTTTTCACTGATAAAGAATGACCCAAAATGGAAGGCCAATATTAAATTGTGGCAATCCGTAAGGCAAGAGATCGAGAAGGATTATCCGGATGCAGCCCTGATAGCTGAATGGTCAAGTCCTTCCGCTGCGATCAAGGCGGGTTTTCATGTCGATATGCTGCTTCCCATACATGACAATTTTTATACGAAACTTTTTCATAATGAAAAGGAGCGGGATCGTTTCGGCGGGATGTTCCATACCTCGGGACACAGCTTTTTTGATAAAAAGGGAAAGGGGGATATGGAGGAGTTTCTTGAACCTTTTTTAAAGCATTTGAAAAAAACAGGCAGAAAAGGTTTGCTGTCTATACCTTCGGGTAATCATGATATGTTCAGAGTCAGTCTGAAGCGGAACCAAACGGAACTGAAGCTGATATTTGCATTTTTGATGACCATGCCAGCAGTGCCGGTAATTTATTACGGAGATGAGATAGGATTAAAACAGCTTAAGATAGAGGGTTCGAAAGAGGGGGCTTATCATCGGACCGGTGTTCGAGCGCCGATGCAGTGGACAAAAGGAAAAAATGCGGGATTTTCAAAGGCAGATGCTGAAAAACTTTACCTGCCTTTAGATAATCGTAAAAGGCGGCCAACTGTCTCGAAGCAGAAAAGTAATCCTCGTTCACTTTTGAATGAAGTAAAAAAGCTTATTGATTTGCGGAAAAATTCTCCTGCTTTCAATGCAGAGGGTGAGTTCACACCACTGCATTACAAAAACAGAGTTTATCCTTTCGTTTATTTAAGAGAGAAAGGAAAGAAGAGGTTTCTGGTAGTGATAAATCCTGCTGATGAAAAGAAAGAGGCAAGTATAAAACTAAAGGATTCCGGGAAAATAGAAGGCAAGCCCTTGATGGGGAAGGGAGTGGAAATTTCCGCCGGTTCTAATTCTGTAAAAATAACTGCAAAGCCGGTTTCTTATTCTATTTACGGGATTTGAGAAAATTAGATATTCTATGAATCCTTACTTATGTTTTTGCTTTATTCGGGATCAGGCTCCATAAATAATAAGTGCCCCGACCAGGAATATCAGCAATGACAGAAGCCTTAACGGCAGGTCTGTAAGGTTTATGTACCAGTCAAGAACCGGTTTTAATTTTGGGCCCAGAACGAAGATCAAAAGTGAGCCTATAAGAAATAATACGCCGAATGTGATTATAAGCCAGGGGATGTTGCTTTCCATAGCTCCCAGGAAAAACAAGATAGCCAGTATCAACCTGACGATCCCTCCTATATAAATCGTTGATCCTTTTGAGAAAAACCTTAAGACTTTTCTCATGAAGGCCGGCTTGACCAAATATAAGATCGATATCAAACAGAATATCAGGCCAATTATTTTTATAATGATGTTCATTTAAGTCCCTCCGTAAATTTTATTAAATTATGTTATTATATTATGCTTTAATGTTTTGAAAATCAAGATTTATATTAATCAATGACGTCAAGTGAATCGGAGTCTATCTCGACACTTGCTGCCTGGCCGAGCATATCAACCTGAAGGATCAATGAGACTTCATTTTTGCTTCGCTCGACGATACCTTCCAGTCCTTTTAAGGGGCCTGCTTTTACCCTGCATCTTTGTCCCACTTTTATGAAACTGTGAGGTTTTAAGTTGGCTCCTGATTTCAAGGCCTGCTGTATCTGTTTTAATTCCTCGATAAGTTTTTGCTGGTTAGTGACTTCGATAATGTTTGCGACCCTGTTAGTTCTAAAAACTTCCAGCCTGTTATTTTCATCTCCGCAAAAGAACATATATCCCTTAAAAAGTGGCAGCAGGGACTTGAACTTTCTTCCTTTTGATCTTTTTATGTTCCATGTCATGGGGAGGAAATATTTTATATCTCTGGCGACGAGGTCGTGTGCGAGGGCCTTTTCGTTTCTGCTTTTTGTGTGTATTACCCACCATTTGCCTTCAAAGTCTTCGATGGCTTTATCTTCCGGCCAGCTGATCGGTGGATTTTCACTTTCTTTAAGCATTTCAGTATCTATTTATAAAAATCCAGTACTTTTTGAGCAACGAATTCTACCTGTTCGTTCGACAGTTCAGGATAAATCGGCAAAGACAGAACCTCTTGGCAGATCTTTTCAGTTTCTGGGAAATCACCTTCCCTATATCCCAGGTCATTGAAGCATTCCTGCAGGTGCAGCGGGCGAGGATAGAAAATGGCACTTGCTATATTGTTTTTGGCCAGGTATTTTTGAAGTTCATTTCTGTCGGGCGCTTTAATGGTGTATTGGTGATAAACATGGTTGTTGTTTTGTTCTATTTTCGGAGTCTTTACAGGGGAATTTTCAAAAAATGAATTGTAAGTTTGAGCGTTTTGCTCTCTTTTCTGATTCCACTGATCTATGTAATCCAGTTTTACAGCTAAAACAGCCCCCTGTATTCCGTCCAGTCTGAAATTGCCCCCGATCATGCTGTAGAAGTATCTCGGGTTCTGGCCGTGGTCTCGCAAGGTTTTGATCTTTCGGTAAAGATTTTCATCGTTTGTGGTGACAAGACCGCCGTCACCGAAAGCTCCAAGGTTTTTGGTCGGATAGAAAGAGAAACATCCGGTATCGCCGAGATTACCTGCTTTTATACCGTTCTGGCTTGCTCCGATACTCTGACAGGCGTCTTCGATAATGTAGAGATCGTATTTTTCGGCCAGTTGTTTTATCGGCTTCATTTGAGTTACTTGTCCGTAGAGATGAACGGGGATTACAGCCTTTGTGTTTTCGTTTATTTTTTCTTCGATCTTTTCCGGGTCTATATTGAAGCTGTCAGGATCGATGTCCACGAAAACAGGTTTTGCACCTACTCTTGCAATGGCACCTGCGGTGGCGAAAAAGGTGAAAGGTGTGGTTATGACTTCGTCACCCTCTTCCAGGTCGAGTGCCATCAGGCTTACAAGCAGGGCGTCTGAACCGCTTGAAACTCCGATGGCGTGATCAGAGCCGATGTATTCTGCTATTTTTTTTTCGAATTTTTCAACTGCGGGCCCCAGACAGAGCATCTGGCTTTCGCAGACTTTATCGATTTCTTTTTTTACTTCATCCTTGATAGTTTGGTATTGTGCCGGCAGATCCAAAAAGGGAATCTTCATATTTACCTCAAATCCATTTAAGCTTTAACAATTTTTTTGCGTCCTTTACGCACATTTGCAGTTGCGTTTCTAGTATCAACGACAAGCTGGGCATTTTCAACAATAAAATCATAATCGTAGGCAGAATGGTCGGTGGAGATTAAAACGAGATCATAGTTCGCCAAGGATTTTGCAGTTATTTTTTCGCTTTTCATGCCCAGGTCGTGTTTTCTCTGTTTGTGAGTTTTGGGGATGTAGGGGTCGTTGTAATCTACTTTAGCGCCTTTCTCCTGTAATTTTTCGATTATTTCAACCGAGGGTGATTCTCTCAGGTCATCGATATCTTTTTTGTAGGCCAGACCCAAGACTAAAATTTTAGAACCTTTAAGGCTTTTTCTGTGTTCGTTCAGTGCTTCCATGGTCTTGTGCACTACATAGTCAGGCATATTGGTATTAATTTCCCCTGCAAGTTCGATAAATCTTGTGGGAAGGCCGTATTGTCTTGCCCTCCAAGTCAGATAAAATGGGTCGATCGGTATGCAATGACCGCCCAGACCCGGCCCGGGATAGAATGCCTTGAAGCCGAAAGGCTTTGTATCAGCTGCCCTGATCACTTCCCAGATGTCGATCCCCATTTTATCGAATACTAACTTAAGCTCATTTACCATGGCAATGTTGATACATCTATATACATTTTCGACGATTTTTGCAGCTTCGGCAGCTTCCAGTGTTGAAACGGGTACCATGGTATCTATCGCTAGGCTGTAAACTTTTTCAGCATATTTAAGGCAGGTTTTTGTCAGTCCTCCCACGATCTTAGGTATCGTTTTAGTTGTATAATCTTTATTGCCGGGGTCCTCTCTTTCCGGGGAATATGCCAGGTGGAAGTCTTTTCCTGCTTCAAGGCCGCTTGCTTCAAGGATGGGGGCAACCAGTTCGCGGGTTGTTCCGGGATAAGTTGTGCTTTCGAAAGTGATTAGTTGTCCTTTTTGCAGATAGTTGGAAATAGTTTTTGCACTTTTTTCGATGTATTGCATATCCGGTTCACGGTTGTCAGTCAAAGGAGTGGGAACGCAGATGATAACAACGTCCACTTTTTTAATCTTTGACATGTCGCTTGTGGCTTTAAAAAGTCCTTCTTCAACTATATGTTTGACGGTTTCGTCCGGGATGTGTTTGATTATGCTTTTGCCCGAGTTTAACTTTTCCACTTTAGAAGGGTCGATATCGAAGCCGACAACCTTTACTCCTGCTTCAGCGAATTCCCTTACTAGGGGCAGTCCGACATAACCCAGTCCCAGTACACCTACGATAATACTCTTGTCTTTAACCTTTTTTTGCCATTCATCCATTTTATTAGTCCTATAAAATTTTCATTTATGTTAAAAAATTGATTGATATAGTTTATCGGTAAAATTTTTTAAGATGTTAATTTTAAATGTTATTCTTTAAAAGTCAATGTAATAAGATTTTTACTGATATGCATTTAGATTGACTTGCAAAGCGATGTTATTTATTATTTAAATATTTATAACTCAGGAAATTACAGGAGAAAAAATGCCCGAAGGATCAACGGTCGAGGATTCGAAAATAAAAATATTATTTACCTGTGTAGGCAGAAGGGTTTCCCTTGTTCGGGAGTTCAAAAGAGCTGCTGAGGAGATTAATAAAAAAGTAGAAGTTATCGGTGTGGAAAATAACCCGCTCAGTCCTGCTTTGTATGTATGTGATAAAACATTCGGCGTGGAAACGATCGAGCATCCTGATTATATTGGCCAATTGATAAAAATCGTCAAAGAAAAAGGTACAGATCTTATTATTCCAACCATTGACCATGATCTTAAATTACTTTCTAAAAACAAGTCCGAGTTCGAAAAGGTTGGCTGCAAGATGCTTTTGTCTTCTCTGGAAATAGTTGAAATTTGCCAAGATAAAAGAATGACAGAAGAATTTTTAAAATCAAATAATTTTGGTTGTCCCGAACTTTTCAAGGCGGAGGAAATTAAAACGGATACAAGTAAGCTGCCGGTTTTTCTGAAGCCCTGGGACGGTTCTGCCAGTAAAGGAAATGCAAAGGCGGAAACGCTGAAAGAACTTGAATTCTATTCGAATAAAATCCGCAACTGTATTTTTCAGGAATTTATCGACGGCACCGAATATACATGCGATGTTTATGTGGATTTTGACATGCAGGTTCGTTGCGTAGTGCCTCGAAAAAGGATAGAAGTCCGGGCAGGAGAGGTAAGCAAAGCCCAGATAAATAAAATCACGGAGATAATGGAACAGACGGAAAAACTGGTTGAAAGACTTAAAGCCGGGCCTGGGGTAATAACGATCCAGCTTTTTTATACCGGGGAAAAAGAAATCAAATTCATTGAGATCAATCCGCGTTTCGGCGGGGGAGTGCCGTTGTCTGTAAAAGCGGGAGCGGATTTCCCCAAATGGATATTAAAGGAGCTTTCGGGTGAAAAGCCTGACATTAACTTCGATGGGTTCGAGGACGGAATGATAATGCTGCGTTATGATGATGAGATCTGGTTAAATTCAAAGAGTGAAAGAATATTGTGATGTTTGAAAATCTGATAGGACACAAAAGAGAAATCTTCTGGGTTTTGCAATTCTGGCCGGTATTACTGACTTCTTTTGTCACTGCAGTTGTATCGACATGGATATGCAAAAAGGTCGCTTTAAAATTTGGCATCGTCGATAAGCCGGATGCACTGGTAAAAACCCATAAAGAACCTATCGCTTATCTCGGCGGAGTGGCAATACTGGTGGGGCTAATATTCGGGACTTTCTGCGGAATAGTGCTGGTGGCGAAATTTCCCGAGGTCAAGCAGATAGTAAAATGGCTTTTTGCAATTCTTGCAGGCGGGACGATAGCCTGTTTTATCGGTTTGGTTGATGATATATTTGAGATCACTCCTAATCAGAAATTTTTGGGGCAGATATTTGCGGCTTTATTGCTAATCGTAGTGGGGATACTGCCTAATTTAGAATTTATCAAACAGATAGTGGGTTTTGAACTGCCGCCGGTTCCCGATTTCATCATAAGCTCGCTTATCGTTATATTCTTTGTTTTAGGGGCTACGAATTCTTTGAATTTACTTGATGGCCTGGATGGTTTATGTGCAGGTGTGACGGCGATCATAATTCTGGCCATGTTATTTCTGGCAACGCATCTGGCGACCTGGTATTTCAGTCCGGTAGGAGACCCTGTGCGAATAATTATTTGCCTGGGGATATTGGGAGGAGTTTGCGGCTTTTTGCCATTTAATCGTCATCCTGCAAAGATATTTATGGGTGATGCGGGCAGCATGTTGCTGGGCTTTATTACGGCATCTCTGATGATTTTGTTTGCAGAAAAGATACCAAGATGGTGGCTTGCATCCATAGTGGTTTTTGGCCTTCCTATATTGGATACAGCAGTGGCTTTACTAAGGAGGCTTATCAATAAAAGGCCTTTATTTGTTTCCGACAGGGGGCATATTTATGATCAGATGATAGATCGTGGGATACCCTTGAAAAGGACTGTGCTTATCAGCTATTTGTTGGCGGCTATGTACGCTTTGATAGGAATTTTAATGAGCCAGATCAGAACGATTCATGCTGGAATTGTATATTTACTCGTTTTTATTATTTCGGGGCTTGTTGTGTGGAAAAAAGGATATCTGAAAATGGAGGGCATAAGAGGTGCGGTCAGGAAAGAAGACTGATTACATAGAATTTATTATTCCTCTTGCGATTGCTTTTGCCATTTCATTTTGAACGCCTTTGTTAAGCAATCTTCCCGAATCGCTGTAATTTGAAAGATATCCCATCTCTATCAAAACGGCAGGGCATCTGGTTCTTACCAGAACGCGATAGTTTGCTCTTCTTACACCTTTGCTCTCAAAACCGGTAGTCAGCATTTCCTTGTAAATTGAGCGGGCCAATCTATTCGAAGCTCTTGAGGCTGATCTTGCTATATATACCGAACAGCCGCTTATGTTCTTATCTTTATGTGCATCGGCATGGATACTTACGAAGAATTTTGCCCTGTGACGGTTTGCGATGGCGGCTCTTTTATTAAGTTCAATGAACTCATCTGTATGCCGTGTCATTATAACATCTACACCTTGTCGCCTTAATATTGCAGCCACTTTTTTGGAGACGATAAGATTGATATTTTTTTCATAATATTTCCTGACGCTAATCGCTCCGGGGTCCTTACCGCCGTGGCCGGGATCTATAATAACGGTCCCGCTTTTAGTTTTAAAAGTTGGGGTTTTTTTGGAAGGTATTCGTCCTTTCAGGAGATACGGTTTTATTTTTCCAACTAATGATTCATCAAAATAGAAGGTTCCTTCTGAAGAAGCAATTTCGCCGGTTTTTGCAACTTCTTTTCCGTTTACAAAGATACCCCCGTCTGAAAAGGTGAATATCATTACCGTATTGGCGGAGTTGGTCAGTTTTATGTAAGTGCTTGTTTTATCAGCGACTTCAAGGTTAAGTTTTGATGCGAAGGTGGACAGGGGGATGCTTTTCTGAGTAAAATCCAGGGAGGAATAATCATTGTCGATGAGTTTGGGGGATTCCTCAAATTGCTGACATCCCGTTAAGAGGAAAACAGAAAAAATGAAAATGACGGTTATTTTAAATTTTGAAAAATTCACTGTACTTTTTTATAACTCAAAAACGGAAGTTATAATGTCACTTTAAGATATTCACAATCTTCGGTGAAATTCATTTCACCTTCATAGTCAGCAGGGATCAATATCGTGTCGCCGGTCTTATACTGCAGTTCCGAGACATTGCCTTTGCCGCTTAAAATTATCAGAATGCACATTTTTGCTTTTTCAAAAAGCGTTTTATCGTTTGCTGGCTTCTGCTTTTTTTCGACTTTGAAATAGGGACAGTCAACGAGTGTTCCCCGGGTTGTGGGGGTTAAATCCATTTTTTCGTCGAAATTGGTACTTTCCAGTGCTTCCTGAACATGCAGTTCCCTGCCTTTACCGGATTCATCCACTCGATTCCAGTCAAAAACCCTGTATGTGGTATCTGAGGGCATTTGTATCTCAGCGATTATCAGGCCGGGGCCTATCGCGTGAATGGTTCCGGAAGGTAGAAAGTGACATTCACCGGGATTCACTTCAACCTTTTTAATGCACTCCTGCACCTTTCCTTCCTCTATGGCCTGTTTTAGCTGGTCAGGGTTAACTCCTTCCTTCAGGCCCTTATAAATGTATGCACCCGGTTCTGAATGGATGACGTACCAGCATTCGGTTTTTGGTTCACCTTTGCCCATTCTTTTGCAGGCTTCTTCATCGGGATGAACCTGGACGCTTAAAATATCCTGGGCATCCAGCAGTTTTATCAGAAGGGGGAATGCTCCGGTAAAATTTTCATTTCCCGTGATCTCTTTAGGGAATTTATTTGCCAATTCACCGAGGGTCTTGCCGGCAAACTTACCGTTTTCGATGGTGCATTTGCCGTTGGGCAGATCCGCAAGTTCCCAGCTTTCGCCTATTTTTTTACCCTGCGGCAGATCTTTGCCGAAGAAGCTTTTTAATCTCTGCCCGCCCCAGATACGTTCTTTGAAATCCGGTTTTAATTTTAATGGATAAATATTCATAATAGGGCAAGATTATAATGAGCAGAGATTGTGATGTCCAGAGATTATCTGTCATTGTTTTAATTTCTTTGTATAATGCTTTTTTAATTTTCATTTTGTATTTCAAAAATTTTTAAGAACATTGAAAGGGATATGATGAGAAAAATAGGGCATATTTTTTTAGTAAGTCTTTTTTTGATATTAGCTTTAAGCGGTTATAGTTTAGCAAATTGTGATATTTCAGGAAAAGTTGTAGATTTCAAAGGAAAAGCGGTATCGGGCAGTGTGGTTGTTCTGTTCGATGCAGAAACGGGCTTACCGTTAAAAGGAAAGAATTATGATGAATTCTCACAAAAGAACATGCAAGAGCCTTTTACATTTCAGTTAAGTGACTTAAAGGGAAAATTTGAATTCAAAGGGGTACCTGCAGGAGATTACAAACTAATTGCTCAGAGTTGGTTAAATTGTGAAGATTTTGAAAAACCCGCTGGAAAGAATTCATCAGAAGTTCGTCTGGACGGTGTTTCTGAAATAATTTCTTTGGATGAAAACAAGGTTTCTAATGTTACTGTTAAACCTTTGGGAGGCTCAAAAGTTGAATTAGACGCAGACCTTCCAAACAGCGATGTCTTTCTTGTTATAAGTACCGAACCGACAAAAGCAGACCCTATCCTGGGATTCGTCGGTTGGGCAGGGCAGTTTCAGGAAAACATGATAGCAGGCAATCGGATGATTTACGGCAAATCAGTGATATCACAATTGCCGTCTAAAAAATTATATTATTCAATCTTTGCCAGTGACAGTATACCCGGCTTTACTTCAGGTGAAATAGATCTTCGGAAAAATGATTCTGTAAAAATTAATGAGATCCAGTTTGTAAACAGCTGGTCAAACAGCAGGAATACACCACCGGAAAGTTTGTCGGTTGTGTTTGAAGAAGTGTCAGAACTTTTGAAAATAAAAGATGAAAATTTAAGTAAATCAATCAGAAAGTTTTATCAGGAGAATCAAATCCCAATTGAAAGATCTATTTTAGGTGTCGAATTGGCACCGTTTTTGGATAAGCTTTTAATGTTGCCTTCAGGTATTGAAGCTACTTTTGGTGAGGTAATGGCAGCAGTAAGGTATTACGAATTACAAAAGTTGGTTTCTAAAAGAAGGGAAGATCTTAAAAGAAAACAACAAGATAAAAAGAAAACAAGCAGGTGGTATTTTGTGCCAGATCCCAAATTACCAAATGTTCTTATAATCGGTGATTCGATCTCAGTTAATTACACAATACCGCTCAGAAGACAATTGAAGGGGATTGCAAATGTGTATAGGCCGATGAAGTCATCTGAATTGCATTGGAATTGCGGGCCAACAACTTCGGGTATCAGAAATATCGATACTTGGCTGGGTGATAAAAAATGGGATATTATTCAATTCAATTTCGGCCTGCATGATATCAGGTATCTTGATGAAAAGGGCAAAACCTCCAGTTTCAAGACCGGGAAAAAACAGGTTCCATTAGAACAATATAAGCAGAATCTGGATATACTTGTAAAAAAGATGAAAGAAACGGGAGCGGTTTTGATCTTTGCCACAACTACACCTGTCCCCGACGGCCTGGAAACACATCTGAATAAAGATGTTATAAAATATAACGATGCTGCGATTAAGATCATGAGGGATAATAAGGCCCTTATTAATGATCTATACAATTTTGCATTACCTAGATTGCAAGAGCTTCAGCTTTCCAAAAATGTACATTTTAATAATAAAGGAAATATTGCATTGGCTGAAAAAACTGCAGAATTTATTAAGGGTGTACTTAAGCAGAAATGATCAGTTATTTCGCTTTTTTTGAAGTAAAACAGATTTTTATCAAAATAAAAAGCTAAAAAATAGTGTTTGGAGTCATATATATTTGAGTTTTTTCCTGCTGATGAAGTTTTCAGGTATAAAAGCAGATGACTTTCTGGGTCAGTATGTCGGAGATCAGCTGTAAGTTGTCTGACTCGATGACTTTTATGATATCCCGGAAATCTTTTTCTTCCGGCAGGATATCCGGCAGTATATTTTTCTGCTCTGAGAAAATGTCTCTGTTAAAAGTTACTTCCTTTCTTTCAGGGATAAGTGCGACATAAAATATCTCTGTTTCCACGAGATCCTGGAAAAAATGGGAGCCGAATGAAAGTTCGGGCATGAGGTTGCTGTCTTTTTCTTCATAAGCTATTTCAACGATGCTTAAAACCTTGCTGATCTCTGAGAAATGGACGGGAACGCCGAGGCTGGGAGTGGTTGTACCCCATCTGCCGGGTCCCATTAAGATGGTCGGAAGTTTTTCCCTGGTTTCGATCTGTTTATTCAATTTTCCGATTATTCGGGCAACCCTGTACTGTTTTTTTATAGGCAGGCGGACATATTCGCCGGGGTCAACATAAATGACCCTTTTTACCGGTTGAGCAATATTGCCTCCCATCATGTATCCTTCCGAAGAGAACAGAGTATTTTCATTGCCGATGTTTTCGGGTAATTTTTTGCCTGCTTTTAGGCCCTTGGTCTGCAGGGGTCTGCACTGTACCAGGTTGAATCTGAAGTTCTGTTTCATGTCGAAGTTCACTGTGAATTCAACGTCTACGGGATATTTATAATGCTTTTCGATAGTCTTGAGCATTTTCTGCATTTTGCTGACAAAGTCGGTTTCTGAAAGTAGTCTTTGAAACGTCAGGACCCACGGCTTTTTATCCTTTATGTTAAGGTCTTTCATTTTGCGCATAGTTTCCCGGTCGAGGTCTGCGATCATTTCTTTCGGGACATTTATGTCGTCATTTAAAAGGTCAATTGAGTCAAGGTTCTCAAATTTATTTTCCGTAATGTTTAGAAGATCGACTTTATGCTGAGAATATTTATTTACATCCTGCCTGTCTGCGTATGGTCTCAGCAACGGCTTATCCAAGGCAACGATTTGGGGGTAATCGTCTTCAACCCTGTTTACCGCTCTTGTTCCCAAGCCGAAGACAAGACGGATAAGGCCTGCTTCCGGGTCGAGGTCAGGATGCCAGACGAAGGTGTTGTATGAGACGCCTACACCTGCCATGTCCGGGAAGAAATAAGTTTTCTTGTATGATCCTGACACTCTCTGCACGAGTATTGCCATCTGCTCATCCTGCTGGTCAAGGCCTCTTTGAAGTCTGTATGCCAGGGCATCTTCGTTCATGGTACTTGCGTATATTTTTCTTACTGCCTCTTCGAATTTTTTGTACCTTACTTCCGGGTCACCCTGGTTTACGAGGAAGTAACTTTCATATTTACCTGCAAATGCATTGCCGAATGAATCTTCCAGCAGGCTGCTTGAACGGATAATGATAGGGGACTGGCCGAAGTATTCTATCAGTTCCTGGAAGCGGTCTCTGACCTGGTTGGGGAATTTTCCGTTCAACAGATTTTCCTTCATTTTTGGGGCGAACTTGAAAAAACCTTCTTTTGTTTTCTGCTGCATTAATAGCTTCCACCAGCCGTTTTCGACTATATAGCTGTAAAAAACATCCGAGCCGAGGTAGAAGGAATCATGTGGTTCGAGGTAATCTTCCCAGTTGAACTTGGGGTCGTTTAATAGGATTTTCTGCGCCAGAAGCATGCCTGCTGCTTTGCCGCCGATAAAGCCGCTTCCGATGAGACGTTCTTTGATATTTACGAGGTCGTGAAGGGAGAAATGTTCTTTTGCAAGTTCGGAGAATCTCTGCTCCTTTCCGACCATGATCCTGCATAATTCTGATACGATCTTTTCTTCTTCAGCAGTTTCAGGTGAGGATTTACGCAATTCCTCTGCCTTCATAAAGAGTCTATCCCAGTAGTCCAGTGTTCTGGCGGATTCCTTTAAACCCTTATCAGAAATATGTGACAGTAATCTGCTTGTATCGACACTGGAAGTTACGGGAAGAAATTCCTTACCTTTTTGAAGGTGGGGGAGAAACATGGTCGGTGAATACCTGTTCCAGACTTTCAAGGGGTGTACGTAAAAATTGTCGTCAAAATCATATACATCCAGCAAAAGCTGAGTGGTTTCTCTTATTCTGGCGACGGTTTCGAAGGAATGGTAGTTTCTCAAGATTGCAAAGTAGGCGATGGTGTCAAGTTCGAAAAGATAGGGGCATGTCACCTTGAAGAAGTTTCCGATCATCAGGTCGGTAGCCCACGCACTTAACAGGTCCGAAAGGCAGTCGAAGACATAATAGGTATCCAAGCCGTGTCTTGAGATTATTTCATGGATCTGCTTGGAAAAAGCTTCGAAGCCCTTATTTGCGTTCAGATCGTATTTTTTAATATCTGTTTCATCTTTGATAAGAGGGGGGTGTTCTGCAAAGCGGATGTAAACCAGTTCCCTTCCGTCCTGCAGGGCTTTTTCAACATAGGGGGTGACAAAATGGTTGTAGTCTTCTATGCTGTCAACCTGCCATACGACGTTATCGCCTTTTCTTAGATCGCAAAGAATTTGATCAAGACATTCGTAACCGGTACTTGCCCAGGCCATATACCATCCTTTAAAAATTACCATTTATATTACTTATTTACAGGTAATATGTTTAAAAACCTTTCTTAAATACCAAATTTCGGCTTCAAAAACAAATTAAAGTTTTAAATCAAAAATAAAAGCGGGAATATCTTTTTGGTCATCTGCTAATTCAGGCAGGCCTTGAATTGAAAAAAGGTTTATATATTATATTATCATCTTTAGGCTGGATATCATTAAAGATTTCTCCACTTCGCTTGCGATCCGGTTGAAATGACGACAAAAACAGCGCATAAAAAAGCCCTGTCCGGAGACAGGGCTTTATCAAGTACAGTTAAAACCGACAGCGAAAATGTCTGACTTATTCACAGTCAGGAAAATTGTCCCGACTGAGTTCCAGTAATCCCTAGAAAGGAGGTGATCCAGCCGCTGGTTCCCCAACGGCTACCTTGTTACGACTTAGTGCCAGTCATCGGGCTTACCGTAGGCGGCCACCCCCACGAGGGTTGGTAAACCGACTTCGGGTACTCCCGACTTCCATCACTTGACGGGCGGTGTGTACAAGGCTCAGGAACACATTCACCGCGTCATTGCTGATACGCGATTACTAGCGATTCCAACTTCATGCAGGCGAATTGCCAGCCTGCAATCCGAACTGGGGCAAGTTTTTTGCGATTTGCTCCACCTCGCGGTCTTGCGTCGCTCTGTACTTGCCATTGTAGCACGTGTGAAGCCCTGGACATAAAGGCCATGAGGACTTGACGTCATCCCCACCTTCCTCCGGTTTGACACCGG
>CAZDVM010000031.1:0-22923 GCA_964508925.1 uncultured Pirellulales bacterium
GAAAAGGTTGGTAACTCTCTAGTTGCATGTGGTACATAAAATGGGGTCAGAGCACGTTGAGGCCTTGCTTTTGAATCGTTTCCGAATTTCTTTTAATATCATAAATCCTGCATGAATCTGCTTTAAAATATTTTCAGATTCGGGAAGAAGATTTCTACCGATTTTTGTAGCGGTTTTGGAGTTTTCAGGTGCAAGTGATATTCCTTTAAGGAATTCAAATTTCTCTTTTAATTTTTGGTAAATGTCCCGGTCATCAGTGTCTGATTCTCTGTATTTTGACAAATAAAAGTTCAGTATATGTTCGGAAATCACAACATTCTGTTGGAATCTGAATACAGAACAGGCGAAATTTATCCAGAGACTTTCCTTCCGGCTATAACCTATTTTTTCAAGTTCTTCTGTTTGCTTCTGGTAGAATCTGCAAACCGTGCCATTATTATGTGAAAGTAAATTTATCATCTTGAAATCCTCAATATTTTAGAAATTATAATTCAAACTCTGGCAGTATTGAATCCTCTTTGGATTTTGATTTTATTAGATGATGATTATTTTTTTGTTGAATAAGAAACTTATTATACTTTGAAATTAGGCACATTTTTTTATTTTTTTGTTGACAGTTATATTAGTTATGAGGAAAATATTTATACTTAAATTAAGATGGGGGATAACATTTTTGGAGGAGAAGAAAATGAAGCGGACAATTCTTTTACTTCTCATTATAATTTTTGCAGTTTCTTTTGCTTTCGGTCACGATGAGTTTCCACCAGACTGGAGAGGCGAGGACGGTTCCATGTGGGCAGAATGGCATACATGGGATGGATATCCTTTAGATATACCCGCAGATAATAAATTTATTCCTGCAGGCATCGCTGACCCGGTTGCTCAGGCCGCTAATTTTATAAGTAAAAGGACAGACTTCGAAGACGGCTATAATGACGGCACTTATTATGGAATGCAAACGGATGTCTTAGGAATATGGAATGAATGGGGGCCGAGTTTTGAGTTTGATAACTTTGATCAAGAGAATCCTATAAAAAAGATCAGAGTTCAAATTACCTGGTTAAACCATGAAGATTTTGCTATACCGGACCAGATTCGTGTTTTTCGGAGCGGATATCCAATACCTGATGGAACTGAGCCAGAAAATTTTGTCAACCTTTTACCAGTTGAAAACAAAATTCTTGATCTACCTTGGAGCCAAGACGGTCAAAATTATTGGAATGTCAGTGCATTTGATATTGTTCTAGAGGATAATCCACCCCTGGAAACTATACAAATAGGGGCCAGCCAAGGAGGACCCGAAAAATGGTGGAACGTTGCCCAAGTAGTAATTGATACCCAATGTACAACTCCGGAGCCGTTGACTATTGCTTTTTTGAGTATTGGCGGACTTTTGATTAGAAAAAGAAGCTAGCATTAAATTTGCAAAAAAATTGTAAAAAAAAGTAAATTGCTCCGGAAAACTTTTAGTAAATCCAAAGATCCGGAGCAATTTATTTTAGCGTTTACAGTTGGTCTATTCAAGGCTTGTCTGGTCGAGCCACCCGTCTGCTAAAGTGTTAAAATCAGTGAAATTTATTACTCCATCGTTGTTAATATCACCTGGTAGAAGTTTCTGAATTGAACAGGTTCCCTTTTCACCATATTGAGCACTTTGACCTTCCGCAGTTCCGCCGTCTGCAAAGATGTTCAGACCTTGGATTTTAATATCACCGTAGAATATCTTGATGCGGCCTCCTGCAGCGGCTCCACTGTATAATGTATTCGTACCGTCGGAACCGACAGTACCTTTTCCGCCTTTTGCTGTTAAATTGCCGTGAAGAGAACAATGATCAGCACAAAGCATAATTCCGCCTCCGCTTCCGGCACCTGAGGTCCCGTCTGGAGAATTATCGAAGCCGTCCATTCCATCAGCCGAAATCAATCCAGTTATGCTCAATTCATTTGCGGTTAAAGTGACTGCTCCGCCTCCGCTACCACCTTCGAATGTAGTAAAATCAGTAACGAGATCGGCCCCTGCTGAGCCCATTTGAATCTGCTTAAGACCAGGCTCACCATACGCAGAACCTCCGAGGGCATAATTTCCGAGCCCCCAATAACTGTCACCGCCTTTGCCTCCATATCCTGCACCGGCTGCAGGTTCGTTACCTTCTCCAGGTCCGCCTGTGTTTTTACCTTCGCCGTTGTACCCAGCATAGTTCGCATCTATTATGCCGTTGACGTCTATCAAAGGTGCGATAATTTCCAGTATTCCAGTTCCTGTTGAGCCGTCATAATGGGTGACATTAACCTGGCCATTTATAACTGCAGCAACATTGTATTGATGACTCCCGTGCATTGTAAGAGTCTGATTTTCAGGCACAAAGAGAATATCATTGTTGTTGAAATCGGTTTGCAGAATTCTAGAGGTACCGGATTGGCCTGGCTGAGCATCGGGATCATTTCCTCCCTTTTGCCCACCGCCAACATCTATTTGACCGTCAAAATTGTAGTTCCGGCCATATAATATTTTTATTCTTCCCCCGGCACCGCCGCCTCCTCCATAATTGGAATCACCATTCCCGTTTCCTCCTTTTGCTGTTAGTCGGCCATTTATATCAGTAGACAGAACTTGGATTAATATGCATCCGCCACTGCCTCCGCCTGCGCCGAAGTTTATAAATTCTCCGTCGTTTCCGTCTGCGGCTATTACGCCAGAATTACCGATCTGCAAGGTTTCAGCAGAAAGAATTACAACACCTCCGCCGGAACCTCCGAATGCGGGATCTATGCTTCCACCGTTTCCTCCCCCTGATCCTTTCTGGGCGTTTAATGAACAAGGGTCACCGTAAGTTGGTCCTCCAATTCGAGAACAACCACTTATATTATAACCGGAATCACCTCCTTTTCCACCATAACCTGCGCCGCCGCCGGCACATCCGCCACACCCCGGACCCTGTTGTGCGGTAAAGCCTGCGCCGTTAGCATCAATAATTCCGTTAATAGTTATATCCGGAGAAGAAAGATGCAAAGTGCCGGTACTGTTAGAGTTGTCGTAAGGAGTAACATAAAGTTTCCCTTCGATTTGAATAGAATTATTATACGAATGTTCTCCCTGCAGGTAGTACTCATCTCCTTTTGAAATATAAAGTCGCTTGGAATTGTCAATTACTTCTGCACCGACGATCGAAGTAATCAGTAAAGTTAACAAAAGAATTAAAAATTTAATGCGTAACATAATACTGCCCCCTTTAAAGATCACAAAAATTCGCATTTAAAAATCTAACCTTTAATTATGGTAACAAAATCTGAAATATTGTCAAATACAGCTATCTATATTATAGATGTCTTTTATAAAAGGTTTCAGGTAAATAAAAAGTTTTTCTGATCTTTGTTTGCACCTGTAAAGTGAGATTTTACAGGTAAATTAGGTATTTCTGCTAAAAATGGTGGTATTCAGCTCTAAGAGTCGTGTTTTTGCAAAATATATCAAAAAAGTAAGAATTTTTAATTGACAGGTATTTAACAGGTATTAATATGGCTATATGTTAAATACGAATAGCAAGAACAAATACCAGCACGTTTACAATTATATAGCCGAAAATATACGCAACGGAAGTTATTCCATAACCCGTTGTTTGCCAAGCAGTAAAAAGCTGGCCGATGAGCTCGGTGTTTCAAGACCGACTTTGATCAAAGCCTATGATGAACTGGAAGCAGAAGGGTTGATCGAGAGGCGGGCAGGAATAGGAATATTTGTAAGGCAGTCCAGAAATTTAGAGTCTAATTACTTAGGCTATTTGGGGCCAGAGGTAACAATTAGCCCAAGGCAGTTTCCAGAATTTGTCCATATTTTCAGTAAAATGTTCGAAAGCCTTTCTCAAAGGGTCAATGACCATGATTTCATAATGGTCAAAAACGGCCTGCCCTTCGGTAAAACTGAAGAAGAGCACATCGGCCAGGCTAAAGATATAACTCGTAAGCTGGTAGATATGGAAGTAAACGGGGTATTTTTTCTTCCCTTGGAAGTAAGTTATGAAAGGCAAAAGGCAAACAAAGAGATTGTGGACATGCTGCAGTCTTCGGGGATATCGGTTGTACTTATGGACAGGGATATTCACTGTGATTACCGCAGCGACCTTGATCTTGTTTGTGTGGATAACGAAACGGGAAGTTTTGAGCTTACGGAGTATTTGATCGGCCTGGGGTTGAAAAAAATCGACTATGTATGCTTTGGTACTTCAAAGTCTCTTACCTCATTTCATTATCGCGCACGCGGATATATGAAAGCAATGAAAGCCAATGGTCTTGAAGCGGGTGAAAAAAATATACATGAATATAATATCAAACTCTTCAATCAGCCGACAAAATCCGAGATCGATAAAGCTTCAAGGCAATTACTGGAACAAATCGGCGATACTGAAGCGATCGTTTGCCTAAATGACCTTATTGCCTCTGTACTTATGGAATCATTCTTAAGAATCGGGATAAAAGTACCGGATGACATAAGGATCGTGGGATTCGATGATGAATCTTTCTGCACGTACATGCCGGCACCTCTTACCACTATGAAACAGCCGGTTGAAGATATGGGAGCAGAAGCGTTCAATTTAATGAAAAGCAGAATTGAAAATCCTGATGTCTCTGCAAGGAAGGTTGAACTCAAGACGGAACTTGTAATAAGAGAATCTTGCGGCTGCAATCTTTAGTTATAAAGAACTATTTCATCCCTGATAATAATTTCACAGTTAAGTTAAAGAATTCCATCAAAATAGATAAGATGTTTGCTTTATATGGTGATATCCTTTAATGTGTTAAATGAGTTTTTTAAAATTTATGAACATCAGGGGCATTTTTCGGCATTTCGCTTTGTTATTTCCCTGAATGTTAATTTTGATGTTTAACTGAAAGATAAGAGATTCTTATTTAAGAAAGGTAGTATGATGGCACAGGCAAAGACAGGCGACACAGTAAAAGTGGATTTCACCGGTAAGCTGGAAGACGGTCAGGTCTTCGGCTCAACCGAGGGAAAAGATCCGCTGGAATTCAAAATCGGCGAAGGGAAAATCATTCCCGGTATCGAAAACGAGATACAAGGCATGAACGAAGGTGACAAAAAAACAGTAAATGTTTCGCCGGATAAGGCTTACGGCCCTTACAGGGATGAACTTATCGAAGAGGTCGAGAAAGAGAAATTTCCGACCGATGTTGATCCGGAAGTTGGACAGGCATTTGAGATACCTCAGCCTCAGGGTCAGCCGATGATAGTTCGGGTTACTGATATCAAGGATGATAAGATTACCCTTGATGGAAATCACCCTCTTGCAGGCAAAGATCTGGTTTTCGAACTGGAACTTCTCGAGATCGAATAAAGAGTATAGAAAATAAATTTTTGGATATTTTCGGCTGGTTCTCTACGAGGGATCAGCCGTTTTTTATGAGGAGAGGAGCATGGCCAAACAAAGTGCGGGCTTATTGATGTACCGTAAAAAAGAGGGGGCAGTTGAGGTTTTTCTTGTTCATCCGGGAGGTCCATTCTGGAAAAATAAGGATGAAGGTGCATGGTCGATACCGAAGGGAGAATTTAAGAACGAGGAACCCTTAAAAGCAGCCAAAAGGGAATTTAAAGAAGAGACTGGTTTTGAAGCCGGGGGTGATTTCATCAAACTTTCACCGATTATACAGTCAGGAGGAAAGAAAGTTTTTGCCTGGGCTTTTGAAGGTGACTGTGATCCGGAAAAAATCCAGAGCAATACATTTACCATGGAATGGCCTCCGAAATCCGGTAAGGAAAAAAGATTTCCGGAAATAGATTGCGCCGCATGGTATAAAGAGCATGAGTCTAAAAGAAAGATCTTAAAAAGCCAGTTACCATTGCTTGAAGAGTTTATTAAAAAGATAAGATAATTAAAAACCATATAAAATTTTCGTTTTTATTTTTTTAATTATTGTAATTGTAAATTCAAATGTGACCATAATTGCTGTAAAGTAAATAAAGATAACTCTCTAATTTCATTTAGTACATAAAACAGGGATCAAAGCACATGTGTAAAATTTGCTCTTGAAACTTTTTCATATAATTTCATAATATCTTTCGTTAAGCAAATATATAAAAACATTAAATCCTTTGAAAACGTAATTCTAAAAATATAGAGATTTTGGAAAAAGGAGAACTTCCAGATGGTAGTAGATGTTAAACATATCAACCAAAAAGTTGAAGAAAAGAGTGAGTTTGTAAGAAAGCTTTTTGCAGAGATCGATAAAGTTATAGTCGGGCAGAAATATATGCTCGAAAGGATGCTGATAGGTCTTTTATCTAATGGCCACATCCTTCTTGAAGGCGTACCGGGCCTTGCAAAAACTCTTGGAGTGACTGTTTTATCCCAGTCTATTAATGCAGATTTTAAGAGAATACAGTTTACTCCGGACCTGTTGCCGGCTGATTTGATAGGTACGGAAATATATAATCAGTCCACCGGTGATTTCTATACCCGAAAAGGTCCCGTCTTTTCGAACATAATACTGGCTGATGAGATCAACAGAGCTCCTGCCAAAGTTCAGAGTGCATTACTCGAAGCCATGCAGGAAAAACAGGTAACTATCGGACAGGAAACTTTCAGTATGCCGGAACCTTTTCTGGTAATGGCTACTCAAAATCCCATAGAACAGGAAGGAACTTATCCATTGCCGGAAGCACAATTGGACCGCTTCATGTTAAAGCTGAAGGTAGTGTACCCCGAAAAAAATGAAGAAAGAGAGATTCTCGAAAAAATGGCAGAGGTAAACAAGAAAATAGAGATTGACCCGATTGTCACTCCTTCAGACATTATGGAGGTCAGGCAGATCGTTGATGATATATATATCGACGATAAGATAAAGGATTATATCGTTGATGTGGTTTTTGCTACTCGGGAACCTGCCAAATATGGACTTAATCTCAGAAATCTCATAAGTTTCGGTGCTTCTCCCAGAGCAACCATTTACCTTGCTCTGGCATCTAAAGCCCATGCATTTATTAACGGCAGAGGATATGTGACTCCCCAGGACGTAAAAAGCATCGGAATGGATGTTCTAAGACACAGGGTAATAGTAAGTTACGAAGCTGAAGCTGAGGAAAAAACAAGCGAAAATATCATAAAGCAGATATTTGATAATATAGAAGTCCCGTAATTGTAAAGAATTGACTTTATGATACCACAGGAAATAATCAAAAAGATCAGGAAGATACAAATTTATACATCCCGTGCCGTGGATTCCAGTTTCGCGGGCCAGTACGAAAGCGTATTCAAGGGAAAAGGGATGCAGTTCGATGAGGTACGCGAATATATTCCTGGTGATGATATCCGCAATATAGACTGGAATGTAACTGCCCGTACCGGAAAACCTCATATTAAAAGATTTGTTGAAGAACGCGAAATGACCGTTATATTTGCGGTTGATTTAAGTGCCTCCGGTAATTTCGGGACGGTTGAAAAAACAAAGAGTGAACTTGCAGCGGAATTTTGTGCAGTTCTTGCCTTTGCAGCTTTAAAAAATAATGACAAGGTGGGGCTTCTGATATTTACTGACACCATCGAGCATTATATCCCGCCCAAAAAAGGTTCAAAGCATATTTTGAGGCTGATAAGAGAATTACTGTGTTTTAAAAGCAAAGGTAAAGAAACGGATATATCTCAAGCCCTTGAATATATAGGCAAAGTTACTAAGAAAAAAGCAACCGTTTTCCTGCTTTCGGATTTTTTCGATGACGGTTTTAAAAGACAGCTGAATCTTTTGAATAAAAAACATGATGTGATTGCGGTTAATGTTTCGGATCCAACTGAAGAGCATTTTCCTAAAGTCGGCTTGATCGAAATGGAAGATGCAGAGTCAGGTGAGAAAATCCTGATCGATGCAAACTCAAAAAAAATCAGAAATAAATTTTTTAATGATCAAAAAAGAAAAAGAGAGATTTTAAAAGATACTTTGAGGTCTGCTAAAGTGGATCAGATAAATATTAAAACCAGTGAAGAATATATATCTAAAGTTGCAGCCTTTTTCAAAATGAGAAGTCGAAGGTACTAGGCAAATGAAAAGAATCAAAAGTAAAAAAAATATTTTGACTTTAATTTTGCTGTTTTTAGTATCCGCCTCTTTATTCGGAAGTGAAACTGAAAGTTCTTATAAAAAGGTTTTTGAAAGAGGACCTTTTCAGGTGACAGTCACTATCGATAAGACCCGGATCAATATAGCAGAATTTATAAATCTGAAAATTATCGCAGAGTCCGCCGAAAATCACTACGAAGTTGAATTCGATTTAAATAGTAAAACATTGAAAGGCATTTCAAAATATGATGAAAAAAAGATTACATATTCTGCGATAAAAAATAACTCTTTCTTAAAAGGTAAAGAATACCGCTTCGAACCTGAGAGCACAGGTGAATATGAAATTCCTGAAATACCAGTTAAATTTTCAGACCCGAATACTGAAAAGACTTATGAGATATTAACAGAGCCTGCAGAGATAGAAGTTTATTCTGTGATAAAAGATGCAAATGAAGCTCTGACAATTTCCCCCATAAAGCCTCCCATGGAAATGCCTGTTGATTACGAATATTGGGCAAAAATTTCTCTGGGAACTCTGCTGGGTATTGTTTTGCTGATATTATGTGTTTTATTTTTGAGAAGAAGTAAAGGAAAGCAAAAACCTCGGATTTTAAAACCTGCCCATAAGATAGCTCTAGGAAAACTTGATAAACTTCTAGCAAATAAAGAAGAAGAACATATAAGTGTTTTTTATGACAAGTTAAGTGATATTTTAAGGTTTTATATCGAAGACCGCTTTGAAATAAATGCACCAGACAGAACTACCGAGGAATTTTTGTCCGAAATCAGATTTAGCGAAAAACTCAACCCTCACGACAAGGAAACGCTTCAAGAGTTTTTAAAACATTGTGATATGGTGAAATTTGCCAAATACCAGCCGGAACAGGGCAAGGTAAAAGATACGGTTGACACTGCTCGAAATTTTATTGAAAGTACTAAGAATGAAGAAGTGTTGATTGATGTGACAGAGGAAACGGAGGCGGCCTGAAATGCAGTTCCAGTCACCATGGGTATTCATATTTCTTCTGCTTATCCCCCTTTTATATTGGTGGAAAAGTAAAAAAAACAGCTCTGCTTCCTTAAAGTATTCCGATGTTGAACTTTTAAAAGGGGATAATTTCCAATGGAGACCGACGGCAAGAAACTGCTTAAACTTTATCAGATTAGCTTGCATTTTATTGCTTATCATTGCACTTGCAAGACCGCGAAAGGGCACTGTTCTTTCCGAAATATATACTCAGGGAATTGCTATGGAAATCGTGGTTGACAGATCCGGAAGTATGGAAGCCCAGATGAACCATAAAGGGCAAAGGATTAACAGGTTACAGGCTGCCAAGAAAGTTTTCGAAGATTTTATTCTCGGTGACAGGCAGGATTTTGAGGGCAGAAGCGGCGATCTTATAGGCTTAGTGACATTTGCAAGGTATGCAGAAACAATATGTCCCCTGATACATCCCAGCGATGTTCTGAAAGAGTTCTTTGAAAAAATCCAGATCGTTGAAAGAAGAAGCGAGGACGGGACATCGATCGGTGATGCAGTCGCTCTTGCAGCGGCTCGTCTTGCTAACGCAGAAAAACAGATCGAAAAGCGAAATTCTAAGGTTGCAGATGATAAAGAACCTGACTTCAAAATAAAAAGCAAAGTTATAATTCTGCTCACCGACGGCAGTCAGAATGCGGGCCAGTATAAACCGATGGAAGCTGCCAAACTCGCGAAAAAATGGGGAGTAAAGATATATACAATAGGTTTGGGCAGCAACAGCGGGAATATATTTATGAGCCGAAACAATCTGAATGAAGGTTTACTGAACGCAATGGCCGAAAAGACAGGAGGTTTTTATGCACGGGCAGATGACCTGGCTTCATTAAGAAAGATTATTGAAAAGATAGACAGCCTGGAAAAAACAAAAGTTAAATCTTTTGAGTACACAAGATTCTCTGAAAAATTTCATTTATTTGCTTTTGCCGCAATGGGTTTGCTTTTATTGGAAACGGTAGCGGGTAATACTGTTTTGAGAAAAATACCATAAGGAAAACCGGATGATAATCGGAAACGAAAAAGCATTATATTTATTGTTCCTGGTACCTTTAGTTTTAGTGCCGGTTTTGGTTTGGTGTATGGTCAAGAAACACAATATCTTGAGGAAATTCGCTGATCTTAAACTTTTGAAAACCATTAACGATAATGTAAGTACCAGACAGCAGATATTTAAAGGTGTTCTGGTAATTTCGGCATTTATATTTCTGGTCATTGCTTTATCCGAACCGAAATGGAACCCCAAACCCAGGCATATCCGAAGAAAAGGGAGGGATGTTGTGATTCTTCTGGATGTGTCTCGTTCCATGCTTGCAGGAGATTTAAAACCCAGCAGGCTCGAAAAGTCGAAACTTGCAATACTTGATCTCCTGGAAGAACTTAATGGGGGACGATTGGCAATAGTGACATTTGCAGGAAGCAGCACAGTAAAGTGTCCCCTGACCCAGGATTATGCCTTTGTAAGAATGGTCATCGATGAGATTACTACGGAAAGCACGCCCAGGGGAGGCACAATGATTGGCGATGCTATAAGAGAGGCAACCGATAAGGTGTTTGACAAGGCCAGCAGAAAATATAAAGATATTATTCTCATAACCGACGGTGAAGACCATGACAGTTTTGCAAAAGAAGCAGCAGCAAAGGCGGTAGAAAAGGGTATCAGAATTATAAGCATAGGATTAGGTGACGTTAAAGAGGGGGCAAGAATACCGGTGATCGACGAAAAAGGCCAAAAGAAATTCCTTAAATATAAGGGTAAAGAAATATGGTCAAAACACAATTCAGAATTACTCAAGCAGGTGGCCCTTACAAGCAGTGATGGAAGATATCTTTCAGTAAGACCGGGTACGTCTTTTGATCTCGGGCAGATATACAGGGGCTTGATCCAAAGTGCCGAAAAAAAAGAAATTGAATCGGTTGCAATGACGAAATATGAAGAAAAGTTTCAGATTTTTATTGTGATCGCTTTGATATTAACAATTGGTGAGGTGTTTATAAGTGAACGCAGGAAAAATTAAAACAGTTGGTTTGTTCTTAATGGTACTGGTCACTTCTGCATTGGCTGTTTCGCCGCGTAAACTGGTGAAAGAAGGGAACAGACTTTATGAAAAAGGGGATTTTAAAGGGGCACAGGAAAAATACAACCAGGCCCTTGTACAGGGCGGAGATTTATCGATACCGAAATATAATAAAGCAAACACCCTCTATAAACAGGGCAAATTAGAAGATGCCCTGAAGCTTTTTGAAGAACTTGAAAAAGAGACTGATATTAAAGAATTAAAGGCAGCAATTAATTTCAATAAAGCAAATAACCTCTTTAAAGAAGCTGAAGAATTAGTTAAGCAAAAAAAACTGCAAAAAGCTATAGAGAAATACAAACAAGCCGTTGAAAAATGGCGGAAAAGTTATCAAATAACCAGAGGAAAGGATGAAATTAAAAATATTGAATTAGCTAAAAAAGAAATTAAAAAGTTAAAAGAAGAATTAGATAAGCAAAAGGAAGATAAAAATAATAAGAATTCCAAAAATAAAAACGAGGAACAGAAAAAAAATAAACAAAAAAAACAGGATAATAATAAATCAGGTAATAACCAGCAGAGCAGTAAAAAGAAAGATCAGCAGCAGAATAAAAATAATGAAAATCAGCAGAAAAATGATCGATCTAAAAACAAAAAGCAACGTTCAGAGAGTAAAGAAAATTCAAATAAGCAAAAACAAAATCAGCAAAACAAAAATAAGCCTTATGAAATGAAGAACAGCGAAGATAAAGTAACGCCTGCAAAGATCCTGGAAAAAGAAAAAGAAGAAAAGAAGAAAAGAGCGAAAGCTGTCATAGGAAAAGGTAGAAAAGTGGAAAAGGACTGGTAACAAAATGAGATCAGTATTCTTATGTACAATACTATTTTTATTTATTCTGCCGGGAATTATTTTAGCGGATGACGTCGAGGTTATTGCCCGGGTAGATGATAGCAAAAAGGTTTATGTAGGTGATGATTTTGTTTACCAGATTATAATTGACGGTGAAAACAGTCCAGGCGTTGTCGACCTGCAGCCTTTGCAGAAATTCAATCCCCGCTCGGCAGGTAATAACGATGTCTCACAGACATCGATCAGAATTATTAACGGAAAAAGAGAAGAGAAAACATTCAAACGCTTTGTAATGAATTATAATCTGACCTGCAACCGAAAGGGAAATATTACTATCCCGCCTGTAGATGTTAAAATAAACGGAAAAACTCATACCACTAACAGTATAAGGATAAAAGTTTTAAAACCTGCCGAAACCGATCAGCTGAAACTTGAAGTCTCGGTAGATAAGAAAAAATGCTTTGTTGGAGAGCCGGTTGAAATTACCTTCGATCTTTATGTTTATTCTTCTATCGAAACTTTCAGATTTGATATCCCTTTTTTTTCAGATAAGAATTTTTACGTGGAAGACCTATCAGGGAAAAAAAAAGGCAAAGAATATCAGCTGCACGACGGTACCCACGTCTGGGTTGATCAGAAAAGTACGGTCCATAACGGCAGGGAATGTATTCAAATATCCTTTGAAAAGGTTATCATTCCCAGAATTAGCGGCGATATGATCTTACAGTCGTCAAAGGTTTATGCAAATCTGATCGTAGGACGCAAAAGACGTAATGATGCATTCAGCTTTTTTGACAGAGTTGAAAGGGAATATAAAAAATGCATGGTGAAATCTGAACCTGTTAAGTTAAAAGTTTCTCCTTTGCCTGAAGACCCGCCGGAAAATTTTTATGGCTTAGTTGGCGAATATGATATCAAGACCGATGCCGCTCCTGTCAGGGTCAGTGTGGGAGATCCGATCACATTTAATATAAAAATAGGAAAAAATAACTTTCTGAAACCCGTTAAATGGCCTGATCTTTCAAATATTCCAGGGATGGAGAATTTCAAAATCCCTGACGAAAGATCATCACCTGAAATTAAAAAAGGATATAAGATATTTACGCAGACCATAAGGGCCAATAATGATAAGGTTAATGAAATTCCGCCGATCAGTTTGACTTACTTTGATACAAAAACCGGGGAATATGTAACAAAAAGATCCAAACCGATTAAACTTGACGTAAAGCCGACAAAAGTTCTTACCACCGGCGACCTTGTAGGCAAAAATGAAAATGGATTTACAAGTCACGTTAAGGCCCTCAAAAAGGGAATTTCCGCTAATTATGAAGGACTGGATGCATTAAATGATCAGAGTTTTTCGCCTTTGGCTTTAGCGGCAAATCCTTCCTACTTATTTATCTGGGCAGGGCCTTTAGGTGTTTTTGTTCTTAGTTTTGCCGCAAGGCTTTTGCTCTTTACCACTGAGGAAAAGAAAAATATAAAAAAGAAAAAGGCAGCCCTTAAAAAAGCAAAAAAACAGTTAAGTAAAGCGATCAAAGCAAATGATAAAGAAATATACAACTTTGTAGATAAGGCCTTAAAAAAGTATGTGGCAGATAAATTCGGAAAATCTCAGAAAGCCTTAACCGCTTTGGATTGTTTTGAAGAGATAAAAAATAATGCAGGTGAAGACTCTGCAAAAGAAATTAAGGAAATTCTGGAGATCTGCGAAGCTGCTCAATATGCATCTGCAGATGGTGAACTTGATAAAAGCAGGATAAAGCAGGTAAAACAGCTTTTGACAAAGATCGATAAGGAATCGATGAAATGAAATTCACTAAATTCTTTATAATTTTATTAATCGTTTTTACTTTTATTGCCGGAGATATTTTTGCTTCTCTTTCAGAGGAAGAGATTTATCCGATCTTCAGCAAAGCTAACGAAGCATTCAGGAAGGCCAATTCAGGTGAGGTCGATGGAGAAGAAAAACAAAAACTTTTGGATACAGTAATAAATGGCTATAAAAAAATTATAAAGCAGGGAGAAATTGAAAATGCAAAACTCTATTACAACCTTGCTAATGCATATCTTTTAAAAGGAAAACTGGGTAAGGCAATATTAAATTACAGAAGGGCTGAAAACCTTGATAGAAGTGATGGACAAATACAGAAGAATTTGAGTTATGCACGCAGCAAAAGAGTAGACATAATTCAGACAGATACGGAAAAAAAGATTCTCAAAACGCTTTTCTTCTGGCATTACGATATTTCTGCTAAGCATAAAAGTTTGATAGCTTTAATTTCTTTGGCAATATTTCTGCTGATTGCTTCATTTTTGCTTTGGGGAATAAAATTTTTGGGGATGAAGACTTTATTGGCTTTATCTTCTCTCGTTTTTGTTTTATTCATCGGATCGGTCTTAATTGATTATTATATGAGCAAAACTACCGAGCATGGTGTAATTTTAGCCGAGTATGTAACTGCAAGGCAGGGAAATGGCAGAGAGTTCTCAGCAAGTTTTGATAAGCCTTTGCATGAGGGTACGGAATTTAAACTGGTAGAAAAAAGAAAAAACTGGTTAAAAATAGAACTTGCAAATGGGGATACAGGATGGATTCCCCGAAAAACCGCTGAAATAATATAAAAAGTAAGGGGCAAATGACCCTCCGATGGTCAATTCACCCCAACTTTTCAGAGAAGGAGAAAAGTTTCAATTTCTTTACGCCCTTTCGATATATTTTGTTTGGAAGCGTTCAAAAAATTATCTTGAATTTGAAAAGCTTAAAAACAACTTGTTTCACAAAAAATTTTAATCTCATCTCCATTCCACTGATTATGCCTTTTAAGATTAAGAAAAATTTTACTTAAAACACGTTAAAATACTATATTTTCCTAAATAATAACTCAGTAAAACAAAAGTTACAATTAATTACATAAGTATGTGATAAAAATCACAATAAAATCTTGACTTTAGTGAACAGGTAAATTATTATTTTCTATAATTAAAAAAGAGGATTAAAAAATACTTATCTGACATAATTTAGAAATAGTTGAAAGGGAAAATAAGTGGCTAATAGAAGCTGTATAATAAGGTTATCAAGGTATAAAAATGCGATCCTGCGTTTGAAGGCATTGAATTTTGTGAGGGTATTTTCTGATAACCTCGCCGATGCAGCAGGCGTTACAGCTGCACAGGTTAGAAAAGATTTTTCCATGTTCGGTATTAAAGGCAACAGAAGAGGGGGTTATAAGGTAGATGAATTGATCAAGCAGTTAAACAAGGTGCTCGGTAAAGATAAATTACAGAAATTTATCATGGTCGGGGTAGGAAACATCGGCAGGGCATTGATATATTACAAGGGTTTTGAAAAAAGCGGCATCAGTATAGAGGCAGCATTCGATATCGACCCTGAAAAGTTCGATAAAAATGCCGAAGTTCCGGTTTATCCGCTGGAAAAACTAAGCGAATATGTAAAAGAAAATAATATAGAAATGGCTATACTGGCAGTACCGGACTTCGCCGCTCAGCAGGTTCTGGAATTAATGATTCCTGCCGGTATTAAAGGTATTTTAAATTTTGCACCTATTTGTCTAAGAGGACCGGAAGATGTGGTCATAAGTAATATTAATCTGGAAACTGAACTGGAAAACATAATTTATTTTGTCAACGTCAAGAAAAAGACAGAAGGGGAGTAATGATTGCAAGGTCATTGAAAACCAGAATATTAATAGCCTTTTTCCTGATCATTTTGATCCTGTCTCTATTAATAGGCCTTCTGGGGTTTTATGTGATTAATGAGGATATTATTGAAAGGGCACAGGAACAGGTTGAAAATGACCTTAAAGCTGCAAGATTCTTTTACAATGCAGAAATAGAAAAAATTCAAAAAGAGCTTAAACTTGCAACTCTCAATCAGGATTTAAATGATATCGAAAAAAAGCTGGATCTGGATTATTTAAAGATCATAAATGCAGAGGACATCAATAATGTTTCTAGCGAAATTGCAAAAAAGGCCTTGAAAAAAGGTCGGGGAATTGGCGGCACTCGGCTTATTGATCTTGAACAATTGAAAAGATTATCACCGGAAGATGTAAACAGGGTCAAAATAAAAATAAAAGATACCCCAAGAACAAAGCCCACTGAAAAACAGATTCTGGATCAGGCAATGGCAAAGGAATATGCATTGCCTTATAATGACAATGGAAAAGTGAAAAAACTCCTGATTGGTGGAAGGATTATAAACAGGGATTATGAACTGGTCGACAGAATACGTAAACTGGTTTTCGGAACCGAAACTTATAATTCAAAACCTGTCGGCACGGTAACCATATTCCAGGGAGATACGAGAATTGCGACAAATGTTTTGAATGAACAGGGCCAAAGAGCTATTGGCACCAGAGTTTCAGAAGAGGTATACAACAAGGTAATAAAGCAGGAAAAAATGTGGAAGGATCGGGCATTTGTCGTAACCGATTGGTACAAAACAGCTTATGAACCGATCAAAAACATAAATGGCGAGGTTGTCGGCATCCTTTACGTTGGAATTCTGGAACAGCCTTTCAATGACATGGCAAGACAGATACTTTTGCTTTTTGTCGCTATAATTCTGATAGCTGCGTTGGGGGCATTTGTTCTGTCGATCGTTCTGGCAAATGCGATATCAAAACCTTTGACCGAAATACTGGATGCAACCCGGAAATTATCCGGCGGCGAGTTGGGCTATTCTATTAATGAATCTTTGGGCGTAACAGAGTTAGACAAACTGGCAAGATCTTTTAACGAAATGTCTTCAAAACTCCAGCAAAGAGACGAAAGTCTCAAGATTTCAAACGAAAAACTAAAGGCTATGAATAAAAGCTATGTTGAACTTATAAGTTTCGTTGCCCATGAATTAAAAGGTATTCTTGCATCGGCTATCATGAATGCCTATGCCGTAAAAGACGGTTTTCTGGGAATGGTTAATTTCAAACAGGCAAAAGCTATAGATTCTGTTACCAGAAACCTGGAATATCTCTCTGCAACCGTCAAAAAGTTTCTGAACCTTGGCAGGATCGAAAGAGGTGACCTTGAGGTAAACAAGTCCAGAATTAAATTAAGGGAAGACATTTTCGAGAGGTCTCTGGATTCGCTGGAAGCTATAAGAAAAAGAGAAGATATTAAAGTTAAAAATAACATCGAAAAAGATTTCGAAATAAATGCAGACCAGGATCTCCTCTTGATAGTTGCAAACAACCTTCTCAGCAACGCCTTGAAATACGGTGAGCAGGGAGGGGAGATTATACTGAACAACGAGACTGAAGACGGTAAAGTCAAAGTCGAAGTATACAACGACTCGAAACCTATTTCAGAGGAACAGAAACAAAAGCTGTTTAAGAAATTTTCAAGGTTAAGCAGCCCGGAAACACGAAAGGTCAAAGGCAGCGGCCTGGGATTGTATATAACAAAACAAATTGTTGAAAAACATGGCGGAGAAATATGGGTTGAACCGAAAGAAAAAGGTAATTCGTTCATATTTACTTTAGAAAGGGGTGAATAATGTTAACTCCACTGGACAAGATCAAAAAGAAAAGAGCTGAAGCAGTCAGCAGAATTATCGGCAAAGGTTATTTGTCAACAAAAAGAGTTTATGTCGGTATGGCTACCTGTGAAATAGCAGCGGGCTCCAAAGACGTAATGGAAGTCTTTAAGGATGCCATAGCAAAAGAAGGGCTTACCGATGTCTATCTAAGCCAGAAAGGCTGCGTCGGAAGATGTAATCTGGAACCGACTGTTGAGGTGATAGAGAGCGGAAAAACTCCCGTTAAATACGGAAGAGTTACTGAAGAAAAAGCAAAAGAGATAATAAAACGTCATCTTAAAAATGGTGAAGTGATAGAAGAGTGGGTAATCGATTAAGAAAGGAACAGCGTCGTGGCAAAAAAATACAATATTACAGTATGTGACGGAACCACCTGCATTAATAAAGGTGCGCACAATATTCTGGATAGTTTAAAGGAGAATATCGAAAAAAAATCACTTACCGATCAGGTAAAGATAAATCTTTCCGGCTGTCTGGGGATGTGCAAACAGGGGCCGGTTATGGTCGTTAATCCCGGCTACACTATTTACGGAAAAGTTCAGCAGGAAGATATTCCTGAAATAGTTGAAAAACATCTTATGAATGATAAACCTGTAGCCAGATTAGCAATTCAGGAAGACCATTTATACAACAGATTCTTCCGTGTCTTCGGTGATGCAGAATTTTTCGGTCAGCAGATGAGAATTACTTTGAGAAACTGCGGCATCATCGATCCGGAAAGCATTGACGATTACCTGTCACTGAGAGGTTATGAGGCAATTGCAAAAGTACTCACTGAAATGTCACCTGAAGATGTAATCGAAGAGGTTAAAAAATCAGGTCTCCGCGGAAGGGGCGGTGCGGGTTTCCCTACTCACTTAAAATGGGGATTTACTGCTGCCCAGGAGGCTGATGAAAAATTCGTTATCTGCAACGCAGATGAAGGTGACCCCGGAGCATTTATGGACAGAAGTGCTATCGAAGGTGACCCTCACACAGTAGTTGAAGGAATGATGATAGGCGGCTATGCTATCGGTGCAAATAAGGGTATCGTTTATATAAGAGCGGAATATCCCCTTGCGATCAGACGAATTCAGAAGGCGATAGATGACGCAAAAGAAAACGGTCTTTTAGGTGAGAATATCTTAGGTTCCGATTTTTCTTTTGATATCGAAATAAGACTCGGTGCCGGAGCATTCGTCTGCGGCGAAGAAACTGCCCTAATACATTCTATAGAAGGTGCCAGGGGTATGCCTCGCCCAAGACCTCCATATCCGTCAGTTAGCGGGCTTTTCGGAAAGCCTACATTGATCAATAACGTGGAGTCGTGGGCCAATATCCCAGTCATAATGCTTGACGGAGGTGATTGGTTCAGCACTGTAGGAACAGAAACGAGTAAAGGCACCAAAGTATTCGCCCTTGCGGGTAAAGTAAAAAATACTGGCTTGATAGAGGTGCCTATGGGGACTACCATAAAACAGATCGTTTATGATATTGGCGGTGGAATTCCGGACGGCAAGGAACTGAAAGCTATCCAGACTGGCGGACCTTCAGGAGGATGCCTCCCCGCAGAATACCTCGATACACCCATTGATTATGAGTCACTTGCCAAAGCCGGATCGATTATGGGGTCAGGCGGGATGATTGTAATCGATGAAGACTCCTGCATGGTAGATGTTGCTAAGTTCTTCCTTGAGTTTACCCAGAATGAATCTTGCGGTAAATGTACTCCCTGCAGGGAAGGTACCAAAAGAATGCTTGAAATATTAACGAGAATTACTGATGGAAATGGACAGCAAGGTGACATTAAAAAGCTTGAACGTCTCGGTAATATGATCAAAAAAGCGTCACTTTGCGGACTTGGACAGTCAGCTCCGAATCCTGTTCTCAGCACCATTAAGAATTTCCGCGAAGAATATGAAGAACATGTCTATCAGAAAAAATGCCGGGCAGGAGTTTGTACTTCTATGCTGAGCTATAAGATCACTGAAAAGTGCGTCGGCTGCGGAGCATGTAAGAGGGCATGTCCTGTTGATGCTATCGACGGTTCTCCTAAGGAACGGCACGTTATCGACCAGGACAAATGTATCAAATGCGGTCAATGTTACGAGGTATGTAAATTTGATGCAGTCGAGAGGAGTTAATTTGTAAATGAGTGATAAAATAACCATAAAAATAAACGGCAAGAAATATAAGGTTGATCCCGATCTAACCATTATGCAGGCGGCGGATGAATGCGGCTACCATATTCCGCGGTTATGCTATCATCCCAAACTTTCTATAGAAGGTGCCTGCAGGGTTTGTATAGTGGAGATCGAAGGTAAGGATAATTATGTGGCTTCTTGTGCTTATCCCATTTCAGACGGTATGGAGGTCAAAACCAATACCAAGGAGTTGAGACGGGCAAGAAGAGACATAGTTGAGTTGCTGCTGGATAATCATCCCCAGGATTGTCACGTGTGCGAACGTGACGGTAACTGCGAACTGCAAAATCTTGCTTATGCAATGGGTATTAAAAGCCGCCACTTTGAAGGTGAAAGAAAACAATATGAAAGGGATATTTCATCGCCTTCTATTTTGAGAGATTCGGATAAATGCATTTTGTGCGGCAGATGCGTGAGAATGTGCTCTGAAGTGCAGGGGGTAAATGCCCTCGGTTATGCCCACCGCGGCTTCAGCACAGTTGTTATGCCGGCATATAACATGCCAATGGGCGAAAGTGTATGCAGCACTTGTGGCCAATGCGTGAACGTATGCCCCACAGCTGCATTCCTGGAAAGAAATTACACCCAGGAAGTCTTTGAAATGCTGGATAATGATGAAAAAATAAAAGTCGTTCATGTGGCACCTGCGGTTAGGGCGGCTATTGGTGAATCTTTCGGTCTAAAGCCTGGTAAAAATATGGCTCACGAACTGGCAGCAGCATTGAGAAAACTTGGTTTCGATTATGTTTTTGACACTCAGTTTGCTGCTGACCTTACCATAATGGAAGAGGCAAGTGAATTTCTGGAGAGATTTCAGGAAGGCGGCAAACTGCCCCTTGTCACTTCATGCTGCCCGGGATGGATTAATGTCGTTGAAAAATTCTATCCAGATATAAAAGAGTATGTTTCCTCATGTAAGTCACCTATGGGAATGATGAGTGCTATGGTCAAAACTTATTTTGCTGAAAAAATAGATGTTGATCCAAAGAAGATTTACTGTGTTTCCGTTATGCCCTGCACCGCAAAGAAAAACGAAGCCGATAGAGAACAGCACATTCTAAACGAAATGAAAACCACGGATATGGTTATCACCACAAGGGAACTGGCGTGGATGATCAAGTCTGCAGGGATCGACTTCCTGAAAATCCAGCCGGAAGCTTTTGATAAACCACTCGGAATGTCTTCAGGTGCAGGAACCATCTTCGGCGCAACAGGCGGTGTCATGGAGGCAGCTATAAGAACAGCTTATGAATTATATACGGGAGAAACTTTGATCGACATCGAACTTGAAAACATAAGGGGTTTAAAAGGGATTAAAGAAGGTTCGATCGAGATTGACGGCGAAGAAATAAATGTTGCTGTAGCACACGGGCTCGGAAATACCCACAGGTTATTTGAAATGATTAAAAACGATCCAGGTAAATATCAATTTGTTGAAATAATGGCTTGTCCCGGAGGTTGCGTTGGCGGAGGTGGTCAACCTTATCTGTTCGAATACTCTGTCCCTCTGGATGAAGAATGTCTACAGGCTAGGGCAAAGGCTCTCTATGGAAGTGACAGAAAAAATACCATAAGAAGAAGTCACGAGAACCCGGAAATCCAGAGATTGTATAAGGAATTTTTAGGCAGGCCTTTGAGTAAAAAAGCTCATGAGCTGCTTCATACACATTATAAAAAGAGGGGACCGGCAGGTATTGTTTCGAATAATTTAAAAAAGTAAAAAATAAAATATGATTTTTTGTAAGAGGAAAAAATGATAACTACAGATGAAAAAAAATTAGAAGAGTTGAAGGAATACATAGCTTCAACCAAAAAAGAAAAATATTCTGAGTCTTACCTCATCGCTGTTTTGCATAAGGCTCAGAAATTGTATGGCTATCTCCCCGAGGAGATCATGGACGAGATCGCCCAGGAAATGCAGATACCTACTGCTCATATCTGGGGAGTTGCTACATTCTACCATTACTTTAATTTGAATCCGCCGGGAAAACATGTTATATCAGTCTGTATGGGTACCGCATGTTATGTAAAGGGAGCTGGTGCTATAATGGACGCTATCAAAAAGGAGCTTAATATCGAAGAAGATGAGGTAACGGAAGATGGCGTGTTTTCGCTTCAGCCTGCAAGATGTTTAGGTGCATGCGGCTTGGCCCCGGTAATTATGATAGATGATAAAATTCATGGGGACTTAACCCCTCAGAAAACTGTTGATTTACTGAAGCAGTACCGAAAAGAAGCATTAAAAGAAAAGTAGTCGGTATAGTTCGATATACCCTTGCTTAAGTAATTGTAAAAAATTATATTGAAAGTTAGACTGACTTTGAAAATAGGAGCTGAATTATGGCTAAAAAAGTATTGATTATTGATGATGATCCGGAATTCGTTGATGCGATAACCAATTTGCTGGATGCAAAAGGAATGAAGGTAGAATCCGCATCGAACGGGCAGGATGGATTAAAGAAAGCAGAAGAAGTGGAACCGAATCTTATTCTTCTCGATGTTATGATGACCACAAAATCAGAAGGTTTCGATATCGCAAGAGAACTTCACTCAAAAGAAAATCTTAAAGATATCCCTGTGGTCATGGTAACCGGCGTAAGAAAGGAAATGAATCTGCCCTTCGGCTTTGAGGCCGATGAAGAATGGCTGCCGGTTAAAGAGGTCCTTGAAAAACCGATCAAACCGGAAACTCTCTTAAAAACTGTGGAAAAATATACATAAAGCAATAAAAAACTGCCAAATTTATAAAGGCACTATTTGTTTTTGTAATTTTACTTTTGCGAAAACAGATAGTGCCTTTTTATATAGGACTCAATTACAAATGTTTTTAATATAATAAGAAAAAAATCACATAAACTTCCTTTTATAAAATCAATAAATATGAAACACTAATTTCATCAATTACTCCTATCATACTTGGTTAACAGATATTACAAAATAAAAAGCAAATAAGGTGTTTTAATATCTTCATATCTCCCGCTCGATAGTTACTTTGGAAAAGAAAGAGTTTCGAAATCGTTTTAGGAAAGGAACTTATTATGGCACAAAATTTAGCTGCCGAAGCGCAGGAAATGGTCAAAGAAGGAAAGTACCTTACTTTTGCCCTTGCCAGGGAGGAGTATGGCCTGGAAATCCTGAAGGTAAGGGAAATTATAGGTTATACCGGTCTCAATAAAAAAATGCGCGCATTTATAATTTAGACTTGCGCAATC
>CAZDVM010000032.1:0-21799 GCA_964508925.1 uncultured Pirellulales bacterium
GTAAAAAAATAGCGGCGGGTGGATTCGAACCACCGACCCTAGGCTTATGAATCCTATGCTCTAACCGACTGAGCTACGCCGCCATTATCTATAACTTGTGGTAATATATAATTTTATGAGAACCTTTGTCAAGCTTTTGATTTTAAATATCGGCAAAAACAGAGATTGTTCGATAAACTTTAAAATCGTTTTTTAATATGCTTCGAATTTGTAGCCTATTTCTCTAAGGGTGTGAATAAAAGCAGGGTTTTGGGGGTCTGGTTCGATCTTGCTTCTCAATGTAGTGACAAAACGGTCCACACTCCTATGCCCTGCAATACTGTTGTAACCCCAGACCGTATTCAATATCTCATCCCTGGTCAAAGCCTTCCCCTCTTTTTCCAGGAAAAATTCCAGCAGCTTAAATTCCTTGGGAGAAAGCTTTATCTCAACACCGTTTCTGGTCAATCTGTATGCATCGATATCGAATTCATATTTTCCAAAGGTATAGGTATTATTTTTTTCTTCCTTTCTTCGACGCAAAAATGCTCCTGCCCTCGCCAACAACTCCTTAATACTGAAAGGCTTAGTGACATAATCATCTGCACCCAGATTTAAACCCAAAACTATATCCGATTCCTCACCCTTAGCCGTCAGTATTATGATCGGCATATCCAAACCCTCTTTTCGTATTAGCCGGCAGATTTCATAGCCATTAATCTTTGGCAGCATAATATCGAGTATTATCAAATCCGGTTTGGCATCCAAAGCGGTATTTAGTCCAGTTTCGCCGTCAGCGGCGGTTATTACATTGAATCCTGCGTACTCAAAGTTATCCTTCAGGCCACGCAGCATTGATGAATCATCTTCTATTATTAGTATTTTTTCCATAAAACGTCAAATGTTATTGCTCGATTAGTTTACGAAATTCCTCGGATACAAGGTAATCATAAGATAAATCATTAACATTGGCACCATGTTCAATTAGAAGTTTAGCGGCATTTATTTGGTTATTCCTTGCTGCCCATTGAAGGGGCGTACCGCAACCAGTCCCCTTTTGGTGAACATCAGCGCCGTTTTCAAGCAGTATTTCCATTGCTTTAATATGTCCATGGCAAGCTGCATAATGCAGAGGTGTTTCACCTCCTTCATTACGGATATTTACATATGCACCATTTTCCAAAAGTAATTTAACTATTCTTATTCGTCCATAGGCTGCTGCTTCATGCAAAGGTGCAGTTCTATACCGAAAGGTTCTAACGTTTGGATTTGTTCCCCATGCCAATTGATGTTTTACCTCACCTACATTCCCCATCCTCGCAGCCTCATGAATACTCATACAGCCAACTAGAGAAACTGAGATTAGCATTAACAAAAAAACAAATATATTAGTTTTGATCGCAGACAGTATTTTTTTGTTGGTTTTCATTAACTTTGTTCCTTAGCTTCTCGGTAACATCCAGCCATTTGTCTTTTACTCCATATTTTGCAGAAATGATTTTTAGCTCTTTAGGTTTTATAGGCTTTGGTAAAGCCGGTAACGTTTTTTTAGAAGCAATATCTTTCACTGAGTCCTGAAATGTCATATATTCCTTCTTAGGCCAGAATGACCAGCCTGCAACAAACAGCACAATAAATGATATCAACAAAAATGCAATCTGAAGTTTCATTTTATGTGGTTTCTTTTTGCTAGCTTTTGTCATAATTGAATCACATCTCACATTTTAACATTGAATAACATAAAATACAGAAACACCAAAAGCATCGGAAGCCAGTGAAATCCATAGTAGACTGCAACAAAAGCAATACCTATGACCAGAGTATCACGTGAATATTTCTTTAATAATAAATAAGCTCCTGTTATCAGCAACGGCAGAATCACGGGCATTATGAACCAAGCGATAAAATTACCGGTATAACCGTCAAGAATTTCACCTATTTTGAACCACACAATGCCGGAGATAAGGCCAAGCACTGCCCCAGCAATTAAAAACGTTTTTGAATAGTTAATCTTTTTCATGATATTTTGCTTTATTTGTGAATCATCTTCTACTATCTATATCTTTTCAATTGACTTATCTTTAAAAAACTAGCTTACCCAAACGGAAGTAGGCCCGTCTCCTGAAATTAACACTACTTTCCCGTTTAAATCAATCAATATAATGCGTTCCTTCTTAAATGTTACTCCTGCAAGTGAACTGAACCTTGCTTTAAAATGCAACTCCATTCTTATAACGTTTACATTTGCAAAGCATTTATCATTTATTTTATAGTTATCTTTAAAAAATACTTCGGCATGATATATGAAATGACTTGAAGGCTTAATGTCCCTTCCCCATTCCTTTTGTCTGTACTGCTTTATAAGATTTGAATAATATTCTATAGCATCTGTCGTTACTGCATATGGTATCCTGATGTTATCGAATTCATTATACCACCATAAGTTCTTTTCTCCTGAGATATGTTTTTCATATCGTTTTTTTCTGGATGCCTTTAGCACATTACCTTTGTCGGGATATATATTTTCTGCCTTTTTAATTAACTTCAGATCATTTTCTTTTTTTACTACACGGTCTATATCTATCACATGAGGCCCTTGTTTTTCCTTTTTGCTCATTTCGATTAAAGGGCCTGATTTATCAACTTTAATCCCTTTTTTGACTTTTCCCATTACATATAATTCTGAAACATCAATTAATCTTGGTCCGTTGAATACAATTGTTATTTCATTGATATCCTTTACCGGTTTCGGCAGTTTGAATGTTTTTCTGAAACCTTCAACTTTTGTTGAATCATACCTTTTGATGACCTTTCTTACATTATTGTTAAGCTTGGCAACAGTAACTGCGAATCCCCTTACTCTTCTCTTTTCATCATTGACGATTTGCTCCACCGTGACGTATTCAAGGCAGACATATGATTTAAATCGTATCTTTACCCAATGTTTTAATTCTGGATCTGTCATCCAATTTGTGTAATTAATGTTATTTATAAAATTTTTCCCGTCATCGAAAAGATTTAAGATACCATAAAATTTATTATCTAGTGAGCGGTTCCCGTTAACACTGCTCGCTGAAACGCGAGCTATAGACAATCTGCCAAGATCGACAGTTTCATCAGAATATTCATAGCAGAAACCTGTCACTGGCAAAGCTATGAGTGAAATTGAAAGTAAAATTAACTTTTTAATAATTCTTGAACTTACCATTTTATCCTCCTTTTCAATTTAACTTTTTGAAGAATATTTGAACCTGTGAAATTTTCTCCTGAGCCTTTGATTTTCGTTATTCTGCTTTACCCAGATCAATAAACTGATAAAGTTTAATGCCGCCAGTATCATCCATATAGTGATATCCAATCTTCCCTGAAAGACCGAAAGCAAAACTGCCGAGGTATATATAATAAAACATATGTAATATACCTTTTCTATAATTCTCTGTAACTTAAATATTTGCTCTTCCATTTTTATTCTCCCCTGTTTTAAAGCTTTAACGTGGCAACTTAACTATAAACTCACTACCATACCCTTGTTTACTATTCACCTCAATACTTCCCTTATGCGCATCGACGATAAATTTCACTATCGATAAACCAAGTCCCGCTCCCTCTGCCTTCCTGCTGAGAGAACTATCCGCCTGGTAAAACCTGTCAAATATCTTCTTAACCTGCCTGCCGCTCATGCCGATCCCGTTATCCTGAACAGCAAAACATATACTGTCCCCTGCTTTGTAAACATTCAGTGATATCTCCTTGTCGCCATTGGAATATTTACACGCATTATCCAGCAGATTAACCAGAACCGTAACTATCGCATCCTTATCAATTAATATAGACGGCAGATCCTCGCAAACGTTTACATTAAAATCGCAATTTTCCTTATTTAATTTTGTCTGTATCGAGCAAACCGACTCATCGACGACCTCTCTCACATCCGTACTCTTCATCACAAATGCCTGCTTATTCCGTTCCATCCTCGAAAAAGTAAGGAAATTATCTATCAGCCTGCTCAACCTCTCATTTTCCTTCGATATCAACTCCAGGTACTCATCTCTTTGTCCCTCTTCTTTCAAATTACCCTCAAGCAGCGTATCTGTAAGCACCCTCATAGACGACAACGGCGTCTTCAACTCATGCGTAACAGTCGCGATAAAATCATTCTTCATCCTGTTCAACTTTATCTGCCTGCCTATCGCCTGCGTCGCTACCGCCCCCGATGTAATGATCAAAACAACAACAAGAACTCCCGTCCATATATAAATTGTAGATTGTTTGCTGGCAGCATTATCGAAAGCAAGATCATCTAAATATAATTCTGCCCGCCATTCAGAAAGATAACCGCCAAGCTCCATCGATATAAAAGGTTTCTCCTTCGAATTCTTACCTGCAACTAGCCTGCCACCGTCGTCATAAATCGCGAAATCAGAAGACAGTTGTTTTATTTCTCCTATAAATCCCTCAAACCATTGCTCTACAGTTTCCCATTCGTTTATATGTAACCGGGTATAAGAACTGTTTTTCGAATACTGTCCGTAAAACTTTCTTTTACCGTCAAGGCTAAATAATTTACTATTTAATATATTATTATTCTTTACAAAAGTCGACCTCTGATATATCTCTGCAAATTCTATCGAGGTTTCAACCAATGATATTTGTCGCTCAGCTCTTTTTATTCTTTTGTTAAGCTCCTGGTCACTTGGTAATTTGTTTACATGTTCCAGGAATTTCTCTAGCGCAAAAACCTGAAGTGATGATGGTATATATCTATCTGCCTGAGGTTTCCTGCCTAAAAAAGAAAAATCCTCATCAGCCAACATTCCTCTCATCGAATATTCAAATAAATCATTTACTTCTTTCTCAACTCCCTTCTTTTCACTTTTAAAGATCATATCTAAAAGAAGCATCTTGCCCCTGCATTTCTGAGAACGCAAACTAATATCACCATCACCATACTTTGACATCGTCTGTCTGATTTTTTCTATCGCCTCTTCATTTTTCCCAAGCTTATCAAGGCATCTTGCTTCCGCTATCTCTGCAGCGAACCTGCTATTCTCATCATCGGCTACTTTTCTTATTCTTTGATACTCGACTATCGCCTCATCAAGTTTTTGCTCAATAAACTCAAGCTTAAAAGTTTCCTTGAACAATTCAGAATTGGGTTCACTTTCTTCAACATCAATAACAGGAAAAGTAACATTACCATTTGCATCGTAAACAACTACACCGTCCGCAGCGACAATGGACAGATTTAAAGAAAGCCGATCTTCGCTAAGATTCTCCTCAATTGCTTTTGACAATTGATTCTCATATACAGCACCAAGCTTTTCTTTCACCGCCAGCCGCTCATTTTTAACCGCCTGTGTCATAAACCACAACAGACAAACAGTGGGCAATATCACCGCCACTGCAAGCAGCAACATTACCCACCTCAATTGATTAGAACCTTTTGATTTATGCATGATTTAAAGGTTTTACTTAATATAATAACCTGAGACCCGCCACTTACCATCTTCATCCAGCATAGGCGTCACTGTCTCGACAGCAGATTCCATATTCTCGAATTCAGTCTCAAATTGGATCACAACATACTCACCATCAGGCCCATCTGGAACCTTATTAGTATGAGTCTGCGACAAAACCTCTCTCGAAATCACACCGCCCAAAGGCTTCCTCACACCACTAAGCGAACTATTTAATTGTTCCTTAGTCACTGCTTTCTTAAAATATCCAGCCGCCTCTTCCCAGGCCATCTCATAATTCCCATCATCGACAAGCTTAAGCCATGATTTTGCCGAATCGACCACTTCCTCCTTGACTTCTGCGCTTTCAGCATAAGTTTCCGGAAAGCTGCGGTCTTTGTAAACCTTCCATAATCTTTTAAATATTTCCGTATTAGTCAAACCTTGCTCATTATCCTTTGCAGCACCAGACTTTAATGAAAAGTCACCGTGTCTCGGGTCTTTAAAATGCGGATTTTCTATTATCGAGTTGGCAGTTTTCCTGAAATTTTCGGCATCGGTCTTATTCTGCCAGAAAGTATTCATCTCACAGCCGTTATTATTCCTGCCGCCTTCATCATGCATTATCCACCCACACTGGTTTCCTTTGAAAATATTATTGCGAATTTGCAGAGAACAGGTATTCCTGAAAGAAATTCCCGCATAACTCGAATCCGCGATTACATTATTTTCAATAACATATTTCGAACTGGCAAAACCGCTTATACCAGTAGCATTACCTATTATCAAATTGTTGGATATTGAACCGCTACCACTCTTGTTCCCAAGATATATCCCTCTGTTGGCATTGTTTATAAGCAGATTATCCTCGACAACTACCTGGCCGCCCGTACTACGGACTGCATGAAATTTCGAACCGGTAATAACGTTCCTTTTTATTTTTACCTTCGCACCGGAATATGCGATTATTCCCTGATGCCCGCAATCCATTATTAAGCTGTCCTCAAGTGCCCCCTTCGTTCCTTCTCGGTAGCAGATCACATACTCAAATCCCTCAAATTCACAATTTTTAATATCCGCATCAGAGAATCCCATAACGTTAACCGCCACAGGTGACCTCTTGAAATTACCCAATGGGACAAAACGGCAATTATTTATCTCCACCTTGCTGTCCTTTATCATCATTGCAAACGGCGTCTCCGTATTATCACTTGTCGCCAGTTGCCATTTTACCGTCAATCCTTCGATCGAAACTTTACCCCTGCCTTGGATATCTACAGTCACAGCAGGCTTATTGGAATTAACCTCTATTACACAATCATCCCTTGAAACACCTCTAAGTGTGATGGACTTATCTATAGTGATAGACTCCTTATAAACACCTTTAGGCACTTTAACAGTATCACCGCTTTTTGCGGCATCTATCATTTCCTGTAAAGTATTATTCCCGATATTTTTACTATCAGCTTTGAGCACATAATATTTAGGCTTCATGCCTTTACCTGTGACATCACCGCTTAGCCATGGGAGGAATAGATATTTTTCTCCGTTTATTTTTTTTATTAAATATTTTGCTTTATTTTTACCATCCCTGTTATAAATCAAATTATCTTTCCATGTTAATGTTTTGGAGCTTTTGCCACTTGGATAAAATTTTATTTCTTTTAGAAACAGATCTCCGCCTTTCCACTGCATTTCATTCGGCTTGAATTGCTCAGGAGACTCTACAAAATCGACACTTTTCCAATGACCCACAATCTCGGGAACATCATTACCATTTTCAAATCCGTCTTTGAGGACGACATCACCATTTGATTCACCTTTTTGCAAAATTTCTGCACGTAGCATCCAGTCACCTTCTTGGAATTTTTCCATATCATTTCTCGGCAGACCTCGGTAGGAATGACCGGAGCTTTTGGCATCATGATAAAGATATATCCCCTTCGTCCGGTGTGGGTCAAAACTCACGCAAATCACGAACTCATCATCCGGCAGCTTCGTTTCAGGTACATCAAGTTCCACCCATTTCGTATAACCTCGTTTCTCAAATAGAGAATAAGGAAATTTAAATTTCCTGACCGGCTTGAAATTTTTATCACAAAGCCATACAACAAAATTTTCCTTAGGAGGCTCATATTCACCATATCTTGATCCGTATAACTTAATCGCGGTAAGATAACTGTCCTTCCCAGGTGCATCGAACTTAACTGCATGACCGCCGCCTGAATAACTCCATTTACCAGCTTGATTTCCGTCATCATATGAAAGTGTCTTTTTGGTTTCATTCATTGTATTCGTTTTTGAAACCGCTTCACTACCACTTTCTACAATTTTAACATTCTCTACATGATTCTCGCCCGGCCCTACCTGCTTTGTCCACCAGTAAACATCTACATCGATCAAACTTTCCTTACCCGTAGGAGGATTATCATTGGTAATGGTCAACTCCTTCGGCAGCACAAGGAAAAATGTTTCCAATACATGCGAACCGTATTTATTCTGCATTCTTATCAAATGCGACCCGCTCGGAACTTCCGGCAGATTACCCGACCTGTTCAAACTCCAGCCGTAATACAAACTCTCACCAGGCTTCAACGGCTCATCAGGTATCCAGTAAATATGATAAAAGTTCTTCCTTCTTTCGTCAGGCTCAATAACGGTTTTCAACTTTTGTCCCGTTGCATCATACAATGTTTGATCTGGATAAGATGTTCCGCTTAACCTCGTCTTCTGATCTATACTCCTGCCTGTCCAGTTATATAGATATCCCATCCCGCCATTGTGCCACATGAAATCCGTATCAACATAATAAATATGGCTGTTAACCGTGATATTGTCCATAATTGCCTTTTCAGCTGTCTCGCCATATTTTCTGGATATGAACTGGATGGCCTGCATACCTATCTTCTCAAAAATGGACTCTACCTCAGGTTTTATCTTTTCAAGCTGCTCTCTGGCTTTTTTAACAAGTGTCGGATGCTCAGAATATTCCGATATTGCTTTCTCAAAATACTCTGCAGCCTTACTTTTATCCCCTTTTTTCAAAAAGCATAACCCAATATGATAAGTCGCATGCCCTGCAAGCCGGTCCGCCTCTTTACCGGCTTCTATAACTTTCATGTAAAGATCTATCGCCTTGTCGATGTCTCCCTCAGTTTTTTCAGCGTAAAGAGCTTCCTGCAAAAGAATCGCCGGGGATTTACTTTCCGAACACAATCCGGCACAGGCAATGTAAAACAAAATAATCAAAATAATCTTAATTTTTTTCATGGTCATTCTCCTTTAAATATTAAATACCATAATTTTCCCCAAATTTACAACTGTATTTATAAAGGAGAACTGTTACCGATTTGTTACCGTTTTATCTTGATTGTAACTTTTTTGAAATAATTTAAAAGCTGTAGCGGAGGGCAGTATAGATATTGGTATTGTCTCTGAACTGATTAAAGAAAGTGTGGGTGTAGTCGCCAAAGAAGACATTCGCTCCAGCTTCTACGGCGAGGTTATCGGTTACTTTATAATTAACTTTCGGCCGCATATAGACGTCTTTGTCGGTCGGGGAAAAGAAGGTGAAAAGTGAACATGTCAGGTTCTGGTTCCAGTATAATTTAGTTATGCGGAAGGTAACTACCTGGCGGTATTCTTCTACTGCCTTATTTCCCGGCGGCAGGTTTCGCCTGTATTCATTGTAATCGAGGGTCTGTTCTACATAATATTGTGTTGCAACAGTGAAATCATTTGCAATTTCAGGCAGGTCCTGTTCATAGCCGATAAGATATCGCATCTGGCTGTTATCGATGAAAGGGTCATCGCCGGATTTGTCATCTTCTGAATCGTAATAGCCTAGTTCTATATTTCCGATACCGTCACCTACTTGGCCCCTGATACTTGCTCCATAAACATTCAAACCCGGAAAGGTGAATCTACCAGAAACGGGATTAACCCCTGCAGGACTTTTCCAGTACCCCCAGTAGCCATAGGCAGCAAGTTCGTAGCCGGAAATATTTTTGGACAAACGCATTGCCAGTTCATCATCCCTGAAACAATCATCGGGTTTGTCGGTGCGAACGATATCATCTGAGCCTGCGATCCTTCTGCCGTTCCAGTAAGAAAGGCGTTCTCCCGTTATGAACCTGTCGGAATCAAACTGGGGAGTGTAAACGATATCAAGATTCGCTATGTCGGTGTAAAAACTCGCCTTAACGGCATCTGAGGGAGCTTTCAGATATTCGACGTCTCTTCCTATAAAAAATGACACCCAGTCTTTCGGGAAAAGATCGTTAATGAAAATAAGATCGCCGGTACCCCAGGTTAATATCTGTCGGCCGATCTTTACATCCATGAAATCAAAAGGAGAAAAGGCGGCACTTGCCTCTCTAATATCCAGGAATCCTTCGCCCCTGTTTAAATCCACCGAATGATTATGATCTACCCAGTCGTAATATAGGTCAGCTGTCAGTTCGAAGTTAATGCCTTTCCAGAGCTTGTCCAATTCAAACTGGAATCTTGTTTCGCCAAGGATGTCATCATCCTGGAAATTGTCATCCTGAACTCTGTAACCCGTTCTAATCTCCCAGAATCCGGTGAAGTTAAACGGCAGTTTTCCTTTTTCAGCTTCAGAACCGAGACCTTCAGGCAAAACAGTAGCTTTTCCTTCGGTTTCTTCTTTTTTCGAAGCTGCGCCGAGACCGGCTGGCAGATTTGGGGTTTCCTTTTTTTCTTCTTTTTTTTCACCAAGTCCCTGAGGTAATGCCGGTGCTTCCTGAGCCAAAGCCGGTTTCATTATTAAAGCAGTTAAGAGTACAAGCCAAAAATAATATTTTAACTTCATATTTAAAACCTCATCTAAGATATTTTCTCGGGGCTCTTCTAAGGTATCTTTCGGTGAATATATCTTCCGGTATGCCGATGTTATATTCGACGCCGGAATATTCCATCAGTGTATGGCCTCCGGATTTCATGTCTGACATTTTGGATTTAGTGACAGTTGGATAGCCCTGAATATTCTCCACTTTGAGAGCTTCGTAAGTACGGTACTTATTTCCCTGTTCGTCAAAGTAATCAGTTTTAACGACTACGAAGCTGTCTTTATGTATCCACATTTTGTAATAGGAAAACTCGACAAGTTCTTTGTCTTTCGGTGTGTTTTTGAGAACATAATAGTTCTCTGTAGTATCAACTAGTTCATGGATATCATCATTAACGTTTCTGCCGGATACATCCTCGTAGTAAAAGTGAGAGCCTACAAAGCTGGTTCTTTTATCGTTGGCAGAGATTCGTTTAACCAAATCGAGTGCGGGAAGATAAAGCCAGCGATCGTCATCTTTTTGCAAATGCTTCCATACCATAAATACCGTTTCGTAAACATCAGCAGGTCTATGGAAATAAGCGTAAATCTTCTGTTCGCCGCAATAATCAGTATCTTTGGGAAGTTCTTTTTTGGACAGATCGGGGTCAGGTTCATCCCAGCGAAGGATGGTAAACTGCCTTTTTCTTGTTCTTCCCTGATTGTCAACTATATCCATTTTGACGTTCGATCTGCCGTCGTAGCCCTGATAGTAGGAGACGTAATTAGTTTTATCAACTATTTCATCGACGGTGAGTTCTGTCTTTTCTGCGTTTTCCTTATTATTATTTTCTTTTTTAGATTCTGCCGCTAAAACAGGGCTCAGGAAAACCAGCATTATAAAAGTTAAAATAAGTATCAATCGTTTAGTCATTTTCAGTTACCTCCCTTTCGTTAAGAAGTTTACATTTTTCGCGTCTTGATAAAATTCCGCAGCTAATTGCCATTATAGGTATCAGCAGTAAAGCAATCCAGGTTAATTTATCCCATCCGTCGGGCGTGAACTGTCTTAGAGTCAATGCGATAAGAGCCACCAGCGCCGCTGATGAGAAGAAACATACTGCACAATTGCAGCCTGCGCCCAGAACTTTGTTTTTGGGGAACAGATGCTTTTCCAGCAGAGTTATCATAGCAGGCAAAAGCAGCAGCGTGCCAATTCCTGAAACCAGTAGTATGGTTGCAAGTAAAGTTCCCACGGTTTTATAAGGTGTCAATGGAGCAAGCAGCAGCGGCAGAAAACCTACTGCTATAACTACGATATTTCTTGTTATCGCTCTTGCAGGTTCTGCAAATACAGCTGGTGCAGTTTTTTTCCAGGATTGATGGTCTGAATACATTTGCCTGCTTCTTGCCAGGAAATGGATCGCAAAGTCCACTGCAAGTCCTAGTGTCATAGAACTTAGAACCGCAACCGGCATATCGTAATCCTTTCCTACAAATCCGATGGCACCGTAAATTGCACCTATGGTGACAGTAAGTGGGATCATCGATAAAATGCCCCAAAGTGCCGATCTGAAGAGGATAGTCATCATGAAAAATACAACTAGGAAGCTGCCAATAAATGCCTGCAGCATTCCGTTTACCATCTTATCCTGCCAGATGACATTTATGTAAGTCAGGCCGAACCATTTATGTTTTAAAGGAACCGGCGGAGGATTTTCTGCTATAAACTCATCTATGGCTTTTACGACTTTGGACATGTCCTTGTTGTCACCACTTTTAAGTTGTACCCATATGCTGCTTTTCTGATAGTCCGGAGTGACGAAATGCCACAAGTCGCCTGGACGGTGACTGGACTGAAAGGTTATCATGCACTGGGCAACTGCCTGCCTCGTGTCGGGGATGCGGAACTGTTCTTTCTTGCCCTGGAAAAGCTCGCGGTGAACGGTTTTGATTATATCTGCAAGGGAATTGGATTTTCCTACAATGCCTGTTTCCAAGAGTGCCTTTTCAAGGCGAGCCTGATAGTTAAGGACTTCCGGATTTTTAAAAACATCACCCTTTTGCTTCTGACTTTCGATGAATCGGCTTGTTTTGTTCCAGGCGTCGTACTTATCGTTCTCTGCCTTTTGGAGTTTGCTGTCAACCTGTTTTGTTATCAGCTTGAAGGCCTGATCCTTGTTTTCAGCCTTTTTAACAGATTCAGTTGTTATGTTCTTCAATTGGTTCAGTGTCTGCTCAGCTTCGGGCCAGGTTTCTTTATACTTTTCTGCCTTTTTTTCGATATTCTGGTGCATTTCTTTGATGAATTCATCGGGATTGAATTCCTGTTCTTCTGCAATAAGGGACAGGTACGCCATGTAAGTTCCGCCGAAATGTTCATTCAGTACCCGGTCAGCTACGCGTATGGGGTGTGACTTGGTAAACCATTTTACGGGGTTATCGTTGATGTTTATAAGGCTCATTCCATAGACTGCTAATATAACCACCACTACTGCACCTGCGATTATGGGTTTTGCATATTTATATGTCCCTTTCCCGATGCCGTGAAGAAATCTGACCATAGCCGAATCAGATTTCTGATCTTCAGTGTCATGAGTAGCCCCGAAATTCTCCAGTGTCTGGGGTTTTATGAACATTACAAAAGCCGGAATAAAGGTAATGGTCAATATCCATGCTAGCATAATGCCCAAAGCAACGAACACTCCGAAAACCTGTACAGGGGGAATGGGTGTCAAGGCAAGGGATGCAAAACCTGCAGCTGAAGTAAGTGATGTATAAAGCATCGGCACGAACAGTTCATCCATGACCTTAAGCATGGTTTTGCGTCTGTCCTTTGTTTCCTGGTACATTTCAAAAAATTCGCTGATGATGTGAATGGAATCCAGCACCGCTATAGGCATTATGAAAATCGGTATCATGCTGCTCATTATGTGAACCGGAAAGCCGGAAATTATAAGAATTCCCATGGTTATAATTACCGAAACCATTGCCACGATCATAGGTGAGATTATTACCACGAGTTTTCGGAAGAACACCAGCATAAGTATGAATATGACAACCATGGCGGTGGGTGCGGAAATGGCCATCTGTATGAACATTTCTACACCAAAGGTGTCTTCTGCAACCGGCAGGCCTGTGATATGATATTTTTCAGGTCCCTGGAAAGTTGCTATTTTTTCCTCAAGTGCCGAATAAACTCTATAGCTGAGGTCTTTGTGGGTTATGGGAATGTAAATAGCTGCTGCCTTACCGTCTTCGGAAACAAGGGTGTCGTTTAGAAAGGGAATGTTCTGTGCTTTTTTCCGTATCGCAATTGCTGCTTTCTGAGTTTCCGGAGGACGGGGCATGAGCCATTCGAACCTTACTGTCCCAAGACCTCCCTGCTCTATGTTGTCAACGGTTGAAGGGGCGATTAGATCAGGTTCTACAACACCTACCTGTTTACCGTCTTCTGTCCAGTTCAGGGTTTTAACGAATTTTGTAAGTTCATATATATTTGCGAGTGTCTCGGGGGTGAAAACTCCGTTTGGATCTTTTTCATTGACCACCCCCACGACCACCATGTCATGCAGTCCCATCTCTTCCTTCATTTTATCGTGAAAAACCCGGACCGGTTCATCTTCGGGGAGCATGTTTTCCGGGTCGGTGTCAATTTTTATGGAATTGAGGAAAGGAAAAGTCTTTGGAAATACTGAAGGTAAAACAGCAAGCAGAAAAATTATTATTGTTACGACAACGATGAAAATGGTAAGTGACCTGTAATTTTCAGTAGAACGCTCTGTTATTTTCTGCTTTATATTCATTTCCTGCTTCCTTACTTTTTTAAAATTATTAGCCATCCCTTAGATCACAATCATAAAGGATTTTTTTAAAAATATCCAAAATTATTCCAACCGAAGGAACTTTACAAATTTATTTATAAATTTTTCAGCTTTTCAATGGTCTGATTGGCTACTTTCTTTTTGAGATTGAAATACCTGGAAATCCTGTCAATAAAATTTTTGCGTTCTTCATCTGTATTATAATTTTCCATTAATTTTAAAGTCCAGGAAATATTTTCCTCAACCATTTCCGAAAGTCTTTCGCTATCATGTCTTACTGCACATTTAGGACAAATATCATGGCATTTGCCGCATCTTATGCATTTATCATCATTTATAACTGCTATCCTTGTATCGGTTTGTTGATCAATTGCTTGTGTTGGACAGTAGTCAACACATAATCCACAACCTACACAGATGTTTTTGTCAATCCAGGGCATTTTAGGTCTCCTCAAATTTTATAATTACTAACTATTTTTATTTTGTAGCAATGAGACTGAATATTTTATTTCCGGGGTCACTGAATTTGAAACCAGGCAGTATTTTTCAGCCAGTTTTGTTATTTCCTCAATCTTTTCTTCCCCCTCGCTGTTTTCAAGTTTAACCTCGGCTTTGACAGCAACTTCAGTAAATCGAAGCCCGCTTTTAGTCTTTTCTACTTTTCCCTCAGCAAAAGAACTGTAGGAATTCAAATTTATGTTGTATTTATCTGCGAAGTGGTAGAAAACCAGCATAATACAACTGTTTATCGAACTTACAAACAGTTCTTCAGGGTTTAGGGTTTCGTGACTGCCTCCGTATTCAGCTGGCGGTCCTACAGGCATTTCATCGATCCCGCTCATAGATATTTTTGCAAAATCATTTCCGGTTTTTTCTAATTTGTTTTTGAATATTTTCATAATTAACTCTCCGTTTTACTTTATTTATCAACAAAAAGGGCACATTCCTGTTGAACATGAATCGCCGCCTGTTTTTGAATCATTATTATTTGCTGCAGAAAATTCGGAAAACAACTTTTTTAAATTTGAACTATCGCAATGAGGACATTTGTTTCTTTTATGCGATTTTATATTTTTAATAAACAACTCGAATTTCTTATTACAATCTTTACATTTAAATTCATAAAGAGGCATATAATATTTCCTTAAAATTTATTTCAACAATCCTTCCAACATTTTTTCTTCGTCCTGAACTACGTCTCCTCCCATAACTTTGCCCACGTTACCGCCGAACATCTTGGCCATAAGTGCCAGGTTCATTTTTGATAAATAAACCTTATTATCGTTACCTTCCCAAACGGCCATGGTGCAGGGCATAAGGCAGGATACGTTACGGTCAGTGGTGAGTACACTCTTTGCATATTCAGGCTTGCATAATTTAACGAGTTTGACTTTGGATTCAAAATCGTATCCCGCCTTATTTATCTGATGACTGACATCTTTTATACCCTTAACCTCCCAGCCTTGATCCTGTATTCTTTTTTTCAGTGCTGAAACTGTTTCTTCAAAGCCAAGTTCACTTTCTTTGGTGACAATCATCATAGACGGCATGACGCTTACCATGATAATCGCACACAATATAAATCCGATTACCGCTCCAACTGCCGCTGAAGTCCAGATATTGAAATAACTTTTCTTTTTTAGCTGTTTTTTTTCTTCTGTCATAATTTAACTCCTGATTCAGTTTTTTAATTAAGTACTTGCTTTTACATTAATTTTTTTGTTTGACTAATTCGTTAATCTCTTCGATCAGGGTATCCTTTTTCTGCAGTCCAATGAAACGCTTTATTTCGCTCCCATCCTGGAACAGGATAAGAGTAGGGATTCCCTGGACATTATATTTTGCTGCGATATTTTTTATTTCATCTACATTTACTTTTGCCACGTCTGCCTGGCTGCCAAGGGATTGAGATACTTCTTCTAAAATTCCCCCCTGAACTTTGCATGGCCCGCACCAGGGTGCCCAGAAATCAACCAAAGTGATACCTTTTTTTATCTTATTTTCAAATTCGCCGGAATTTAATTCTTTAACCATTTCAGACATAGTATGCACTCCCAAAATCTAAAATTAATCTTTACACTCTTCGGGCATTCCGCCAACGTAATCATAAACCTGCTTATCCTGCTCATATGCTCTTTGGCATTCGGAGGTCATTTCATGGTTATGACGGCAACCTGTTATAACCAACGTCAACAATAATATGCTCATGACCATTATGATTTTTAATGCCTTCATTTTTAATCTCCTTAAAAAGTAATCTTTTCATAGTGTTAACTAGCAATGGATATGCCAAAAGAAATCTAAAGCTCTTAATAATGCTATAAATGTTTAATATAATTGGTTTTACATCATATTTTTCAAAAAGAAAGGTAAGGATGTGAACAATATAGTATGCGCAAACCTGAAAACCATAAGCGCATACTAATATAGATTAGTTTACATGTCAAGGCGGCGCATTTTCTTATACAAGCCTGCTCTGCTGATACCTAAAATTCTTGCTGCCTGGGCTTTATTACCATTTGACTGCTCAAGAGCATTTTTAATCTGCTGTTTTTCATCAACAGTTTCCGATGTCTTGCCGAGAGCCGGTAAAGGTTCTGTTTGTGTATGGGTAATTTCAGGAGGAAGACTTTCCGGTGTAATAACTTTTCGATCGCTTGAAGTTACTGCAAAGGCATGTTCGATAGCATGTTCCAGTTGTCTTACATTACCAGGCCAATTATAAGATAAGAAAATATCCATGGCTTTTGGTGAGCATCCTTCTATGGATTTGTCATATTCGGTGTTAAACTGAGATATGAAATGTGCAATTAAATCCTGTATATCCTCTTTGCGATCTCTTAAAGGCGGCACCTTAAGACCTACGACGTGGAGACGATAGTAAAGGTCCTCTCTGAATTTATTTGCTTTTACCAGTTCCAGCAGATTTTTATTTGACGCCGCTATTACACGTACATTGACAGGGCGGGGCCTGCTTTCACCGACGCGAGTGACTTCTTTTTCCTGCAAAACCCGCAAAAGCTTAACCTGCGAAGATAAAGGCATTTCTCCTATCTCATCCAAGAAAAGTGTGCCTTCGGAGGCTGTTTCGAAACAACCTTCTCTGTCCTCAACAGCTCCAGTAAAAGCCCCTTTTTTGTGCCCGAATAATTCCGCCTCAAGAAGGGACTCCGGCAAAGCTCCGCAGTTTACGGGAAGGAATATATTGTTTGCCCTGCTGCTTTCGTTATGGATGGTCTTGGCTACCAGTTCCTTACCTGTTCCGGTTTCACCCTCGATTATAATGTTGGCATCATTTTTTGAGACAACTTGGATCATTTCGTAAAGTTTTCTCATCTTATCCGATCTACCGACCAGATCCCCGTATTTACCTCTTCTTGCGATCTCGTGTTTGAGCAGGCGTATCTCAGTTCGTGCCTGTTTAATAAGGCTTACGTCCACAAGAGCCTCAATTGCTCCGATTATATTTTTATCATCATCGAAAACCGGTTTGCTTCTTCGCATTACCGGTACTATTGTGCCGTCTTTTTTTCGCATTTCACATTCTACTTCGCCGCCGTTGCCGCCTGAAAGTAATGGACAAAAAGTCTTTTTTGCCTTGTTATCTTCACCTGTGCAAATGTTCAATCTTAATCTATCGCAGGTCGAACCTTCGATCTCGGATGCCTTGTAGCCGGTCAACTCTTCAGCGGATCTGTTCCAGTAGATGATCCTGTGGTTTTGATCGACCATGAAAACCGAACAAGGCACGGTTTCTAAAAGGGCATCTCGGAAATGTCCATTTATTTTGTCAAGCTTGTTCATAGGATTTCCTTATACGAAATAAAAGCTGGATATAATTTGAATTAAAGTATAGGAAATTTTAAGTGACAAATCATTAAAAAAGTTTCTTTGCTCCGTTATATACTTCCTTTACATGCATCACAACAGCAGCTTCTCGGGGAAGCTCTTTTGGAACCCAGTTTTGTACTTCGTTATACATTTGGCCTTTTGTAAGTCTTTCGGAAATACCTTTTACCTGGAAAGAACCCTTATCATCATCGAGTACTGTAAAAGTAATGTTGCCGTTGTTTAAAATATTTTTTCGAGTCTTATGAAGATAATTGTCCGCGATCAATATCGTTTTATCATCTACAGGTTTCAAAAATTTTATATAAACGACATTTGGGATTCCATCATCACTGCTGGTAGCAACCGGAAAAACTTCCTGTTGCTGTATAGCTTTTTTAACTTGTTGCGGTAACTTAACCATAATTGAAACTCCTTTTCTGTTTAAAGTTAACTTTTTGTAAGTGATCCATTCCGGATAATTTGAGTCCAGCGTTTATCAAGCCAGTTCCACCACATGTCCGGGTGCTCACGTAAAAATTTATCCACATCACTCGCCCATTTTTGTGTTGCCTGTTCTGTTTTTTGTCTTAGATCACCGCCGCGGTCCAGTTCGATCTGTTCTGTGAAACTGATCTTGTAAATACCATTATCCCAGTGCCACCATATTGGTACCACAGGAGCACCGGTTCTAAGTGACATTACAAATACCCCCGTTGGAAAATGTGCTTTTTTACCGAGGATATTAACTTCTACTCCCTGATAAGGCTTTCTGGGTGTATCAGGAGTGATAAACATCATTTTTCCATCCCTAAGGACATCCAGGGCCACTTTTAAACGCTGGCTTTTAGATGTACCTTTTGGAGGATAAACCAGTTCCCCACCTCCTGACTCTGCTATTTCTTTTGTGATCCTCATCTTTTTAGGGTCTTTGTTATGTCGAAGATAAATCACGCAGGGTATCTTTTGCGACAATATACCTCCTAAAACCGGATAGCCGGAAATATGAGGAGCTATGGTTATAACTCCTTTTCCTTTGGAATATGCATTCTCTAAAATTCCAATGGAATCGTCAAATTCGAATAATTCCAGAACACCGCTATCCTTCAAACCTTCGCCTGCTATATGTGCCAGCATCATAAGCTGATCGATTGATCTTTCAAAGTATTTATCAACCAGACCGTCCGGATTCATACCGGCTTTTTTTATATTTGTCTTAAGCCTGCTTCTTAAGGGAAAGGCATATCGCAAAAATGTGCGAAGGAAATCCCTCATTTTTTCAATCTTGTCCCGGTCGCCTTTCTGTGCAAGTTCATGGCCGAACTGCAGTATTCGAACTGTCAATTTTTTCCTTACTTTTCTTGACCACTTCAATTTTCTTCTCCTGCTTTTAAAATTCTGATTAAATTTGAAAAATTTAATGAAGATTTAAATATTTTATTCGGTTTTTATGACCATATCCAGATCCATAGGATTATATCTGTTCATCTTACCGGCTCTTCCGATAAGCTTTATTTCCGACTGAAGCGTTCCGTTTTTATCAATATATGTTTTGACCTTTGTTTTATACCTGTAAAGTATAACCATGTTGTCCATTTCATCCTGAATTAGTTTCAGGGCATCATCTGCACTTAGACCCTGGAATTTTCTTTTTAAACCCTTGAAGGTGAATTTTCTGTCTTCGAACTTATCGATCGTCTGAATGGCTAAATTCGCACCTTCACTTTCCTTATATTCTATATTCTTTCTTCTTTTTATCAAGTTGATCAAAGACATTTTAATTCACTCAATAAAATTTATAGTATCTAAAATGTTTTTATATTCAAACAAATTTATCTTATCCAATAGATATCAGAAAAATTCCAATGATCATAAGACTGCCTGTTAACAGGCTTTTAATAATATTATCTTCTTTGAAGAATATATACCCGAGTATAATAGTAAACAGAATGCTGGTTCTTTTAATGCTGATCACATAGGATGCCAATCCGAGCTCAAAGGCTGCAAACAGTGACAAAGCTGCAATAAAAGATGCGATTCCGCTCAATGCAAGAAAATGAAAATTAGTTTTAAGTTCGCTGCACACGGCAGATAATTTTTTGTTATGTAAAAAAAATATCGAAAGCATCATGGTGCATAATAACTGGCTTATACATAAAGCAAAAACAGGAGATGAGTACAATACTGCCTTTTTAAAAAATACGGCCAGAAAGCTGAACATAAATGCTGCTATGAGCATAAAGCGGGGGCCTCGTTCCTTTAACAAAAGCTTAAAAGGCTCGAATATCCCCACAGTTAAACTTTCCACTTTCAGTAAATAAGCGCCGGATACCACCAGAAAAATCCCCATCAATCCGAGCAGAGTCGGAACCTCACCGAGTATGAAAAAAGCCGTCCCTAATAAAAAGATAGGCGTAAATGCGATCAATGGAAAGGTCTGGGCGAGTTGTGCTGAGGCAATCGAACGTATCAAAAATCCTGCAGCAAACATGTCAACAAGGGATGCGGAGATTATATAAAAATAAAAGCCAGCCTTTATTTCAGGCAGTCCGGTGACAGATATAACCAAAAGAGAAAGGATTGCAGGGAAAAGATATTTAGCGTAAAGTACAACTCTGCGTTCAGTATCGAAAACGAGCTTTCTGGTTAGTATGTTTTTTACTGCTACAAAAAAACCGCTCAAAAGAGCAAGAAAAATCCAAGTACTGTCAGCTGTTAATAGACCTGATGATTTCATTTTATGATTTTTCTATAATTATAAACACAATCATCGGTTAGATGATCGTCATGGCTGATTAAACCGCAGTGCTTTTTTTCTGAATCGAATCCGCTGTTTTGGATTTCTTCCTTTACGTCCCTTAATTTCAACTCGCTGAATTCCTTGGAAGGATTATGTTCCGACGTATGTTTTGGATAAACGGAAAGAAAACCTTCATCTTTTAATATCCTAAAAACTTCACTATATACTTTAAGCCGATCGTTGGCATCAAAATAATGCATGACATCATATAAAAGAACCACATCAAAAAAAACTTTGGGAAAAGGTAAATTCAGTTGGCCGTTCGTTTTAGTTATTTTTATATTTTTAAGATTATGGTCTATAATTTTCTGCTTTAATTCCTCCAGTGCCTCATCTTCCTTTTCTATAGCATAGACTACACCATTTCGGCCAACTGCTTTTGATGCTGGTATTGTATAATGACCAACCCGGCAGCCGAAATCCAGAACTTTATCGCCTTTCTTTATACCGATCTTTTTTAGGAATTCTGCCCCAAGTCTCGATTCCCATTTTTCCATATCCTGCATTAAATTTACCTGCTTTCTTATTTTAAATTAAAAATCTTTGTTATTCCGATTTCAATATCACCAGTGAAAAACTGGTGAATTAAAATAACCGTTGTTAGCGGAGGGAATTTGACCCTATCCGGCAATGCCACCTGAATTATTCGGTGGTTCTTTAAGTAAATTTCTTATAACTAATTAAAATTGTATAAGCAAAAAAATAGATGTCCAGTTTGCTTTGGTTTATATCGTTTTTTATGCTTAAAAAGTTATAATATAAAGAAATTATAAGTTTTTAGGTTATATTCGTAATTTTATGACTAAAATAAACCTGACATTGCAATTTACATTAAATAATCGCAAATAATGAAATGAGCAATCAGTATGCCGAAAAAAGCGACAACAAAACAAATAAATATTGTAAACTATTTGATCATAAAGACTTATAAAAAAATGCCTTTGGATAATAATTTTTTGGGCAACAAAAGAAGCATTGCATTATGCAACGCTTGTGTCAGGGTTCTAAAATAAAATTTTTTACAATAAGCGAATAAATTATTGTTTTTGTATAAAATATAAATTTTTTTACTTGCTCTGACCCCATTTTATGTACCACATGCAACTAGAGAGTTACCAACCTTTTC
>CAZDVM010000033.1:0-19075 GCA_964508925.1 uncultured Pirellulales bacterium
TACATAATAATGACCCATTAAGATAAATTAATATCTTAAAGGTTATAATGCAAAATATTTCTCCATTCTATACCCTCACGTCATTCCGAGCGAAGCGCCAGCGGAGTCGAGGAATCTTTATGCTTAAGGTATGTTAATGGGAGTATCAACTTTAAAAATCGAGAGTCTTTACCGAAGAAAGATTTAACGAACGACACGTTGCAATAAACGGCATTGGCTCCATTCCGTTCGTTATCACTCACTCCAGTCGAAATGACATTGTAGGTAATAGCAAAGCCGGTCTCCGGTCGAGATGACGTGATGGTGGTGACTTCGTACACTCCGGTCGAGATGGCGAGGACGGCGGCAGCTTGCCTTACTCCGGTCGAGATAATAAAATTTATGGCCGGCTGTTAATTTTTATTTTTCGCCTGCGATCCAGTATGGTTCCCTGTTAACGAACCCTTCCTCTACTTTTACATGCTCATCGAATCTGCTTGCAGGATAGGTATCATAGCCTTTTTCCCGCATGCACTGCTGTGCCTGTTCCTGCTGGATATCACCGTAGTCATAGCTGTAAGTATGGGTAGGCTGATTAATTACATCTGCATAGCACTGCTGCCAGTCGGCTTTTGTCTGGTCAATGGTTTTGCCTTCGCTGTAATAATACTTGTTCTCACAGCCGGTGATGAGCAGGCCTATCATCAATATGGATAAAATTATCGTTAAAGTTCTCATGACTATCCTCCCTTCAGAGTTCATCAGTATTTTCTCTTAACATTATTCTATACGAAGTTCGGCAGGGGATTAATCGGGAAAATTTTATAAATTTTCATAGTTAAATGTATTATTTTTCAATTGGGAGAAATTTACCGGCCTTGCGGGAATGATTAAAGGCGGCGGTGGGATTCGAACCCACGAATAACGGTTTTGCAAACCGTCGCCTTAGGCCGCTTGGCTACGCCGCCCTCTTTTCAGAGAGTCATGATTTTATACAATTTATTTTGATTTGCAAGTAATTTTACAATATGTAGTTTTCAAAGAGCGTTTTGTTTGCCATTTTATTGATTAATCGGCAGAAAATTCTGTGATTTTAAGCCAGGTGATACGGAATAAACCTTCTCACATACCCAAAATCGAACGCCTGTACCGCAGAAAGATTTAACGAACGACACGTTGCAATAAACGGCATTGGCTCCGTTTCGTTCGCTTACGTCATCTCGAGTGAGGCAAAGCCGAATCGAGAAATCTTTTACGTTCTTGACCGTTCAATGCGGGTAAAGATCTCTCCGCTTCGACCGGCAAAGCCGGTCTCCGGTCGAGATGACATGGAAGGGAATTGCGTTTCACTCACTCCGATTAAAATTACATACACTGTTTGCAAAAGGTTTTTTACCTCACGTCATTCCGAGCGGAGCGAATGCGGAGTCGAGGAATCTTTTCGCTTAAGGCACGTTAATGGGAGTATCAACTTTAAAAATCGGGAGTCTTTACCGCAGAAAGATTTCTCCATTCCGTTCGCTGCCACTCACTCCAGTCGAAATGACATTGTAGGTAGCAGCAAGCCGGTCTCCGGTCGAGATGACGTAAGGGCGATTGCGCTATCGCTCACTTCGGTCGAAATGGCATGCAGGGTGTTCACTTCAGTCGAAATGACGTGTGCGGCGATGGGTGGTCTCTTTTCATTTTTCATTAACCTTTCAAATGGGTGAGTCCATCTCATCCTTATTTTTTACTTTCTGCGATGAGTTTCAGCAGTTTGCTCTGGACTTCCTGCGGGATATCCAGCGGCGGTTCGGATGGTTTCTGTTCGGTGTCATTTTGTCTGCTTTTTTCAGCTTCGGTTTCCGGCAGGTTAATGATATCCAGGCAGGCCTTTCTTTTTGTTTCCTCTTTTTCCGAGTCCATCAGGCCGACAAGTTTCAGTGCCGCAAGCGGTGCGAAGCGGGCGACGATCAGCTGGCTCTGATTGCGGGCCGACATGATCCTGCCGGTTATCTCCTTCTGGAAATTCGAGTCGTTCTGCCACTTGCTGAAGAGCTTTCTGCTGACGTTGTTTTCCTTGAGGATCTGCGATTCATCTTTTTCTGCCTTGAAAAATTCTTCGATAACTTTTCTTTGTTTAGCGGTAAGGTTCTTTGCCATATTTTCTCCTCTTTAATTAGCTTCAGTAAGATAGCTGTCGATAATATTCATCAGCTTATCGGTTTTCTTAGAACAATATCTGTCACTGTCATCATCAATATCGGTTTTGTCAAGTGCACTTTCGATACGGTTTTTCTGACCGGCAGTAACAAAAAATACCACAGGTGACAGTTGGGATTCAGGGGCCCTTGGTTCTGCAAGGGATATGCGGTTCATGCTGACCAGTTTTTCGATCTGAGATTTTGTTTCGGGAATAAAGTTTGAAAGTTCGGAGGCATTCATCTGTTCGGTGAGTTTTTTAAGCAGGTGACGCTTTTGGGTGACGTCGTCTGAGCCGGTGAGGCTGTTCAGTGACATTAAAAGCAGGTCGGCCTGGTGATCGGTAAGGTTCCAGATAATGCAGTCGGCTTTTTTTCTTCCAATTTTTTGAAGCGCTCTTTTTCTGTGGTGGCCGTTGATTATCTGGAATTTACCCTTTTTTTTCGGTGCGGGTCTTACGATCAGAGGCTGGTATCTTCCGGTTTTTTGAATATTGCCGACGAGTTTGTCGAATATAAATTTTTTCTGACGGTTTGCATTTTCCGGATGGTCGATGAGTTTTTCCATTTCGATGGTTTTGACTTTCTGCATTTTTGTCCCCCCTTGAAAAATTTGAGTTTTCAGTTGATAAGATTTAATTTCGGGTTGAGCCAGATAAAGTAGGTGGGTCTTTCGGAAATTCTGCTGAGGATGAATGTTGTTCTTTTCAAACCTGGCTCGAGAAGGCCGCTCTTGCCGTAGCTTTTAAGGAAGTGACGGATCTCTGTTTCCAGGAAATCTTTGTCACGTTTGCTTAATCGGGTAAATTTTTCATGCACTGATTCCGGGTCAATGTGATCGGTTTCTTTAATGCCGATGATCTTCAGGGCCTCCTGCATGCGGGAACATCTTTCCGATACCGGGGCGTGGTAGGCGGTCATGCCTGCTTTTTGGAAGAAGGGGTTGACCTTTCCCATCACGGCCACGGATTCGATTACGGGTCTGTTCCTTTGGGGCATGGTTTGTTTTATGAGTTTCTGTGCCAGGGACAGGCCTCTGAATCGTGGTTCGATGATGACTCTTGCGATGCATTCGATGTTTTTGTTTATCAGGGCAAGGCGGGTCTTATTATCGAAGCCTTTGAAGAGATTGTTCAAGGCGGTGTTTCTGAGCTCAAGGCCCATGGTCGCCGGCCTGTAAATGATGACACCTGCCAGTGTCTTCTTGTATTTGAGTTTGTAGATCGCGGTAAAAGGACCCAGCGAACCCGATCTGTAATGGAAACTTTCCAGCTTCCGGTAATCGGCTATGGTGCCTTTTTGTATATACGTATTTTCTGCAACAGAACAAACCATCTATCTCCCCCTTGTCTGTTTGTAAAATTATTTCTTTTTCCTGCGTTTCTTTTTTTCCGTTTTTATCAACGGCCTTGTATATTCATTGTATAATTCGAACAGGAATTTAAGCCTTTCCATTTCGGTATCGAAGGCTTTTGACCTGTAGCATTTATCCACGGCTCTATCCAGTTTATTATGTGCCTTTACCAGTCCTGCCGGCATGGTCAAAGGGTCGTACATATCAGCTAAGCTGCTGTCGGTGTGTTTTGCCCGCTCGTCCAAGACGTTCTGGGCTGCATCTTCCACCGCTTTGATCCTTTTTTCACTCGGTTTTTTAGGCCATGGAAAATTGTTATATACGATTGCAGCCGAATATTGATAATCACTTTTCGTTCGCCCGCAGACATATTTCATCCATGCCATATGCATCAGGGAAGACAATATACCCAGATGATATAGTTCTGAATTCGGAACGATTAAACAACTTCCATTAGCAATTACTTCCGGCCCACAAAATCCTATCGGAATATAAACTCTTCTCTCAGATGACACCTTGGGGATCAATATATACTCGGACTTAGCCTGTCTTCTCTCACCAAAAAGAAAGGGGGTCTTTGCAAGCTCTTTTGTGCGTTTCCTGGAACTACTTGATCTAAAAGATTTAGTCTCTTCAATACGATGCATTATCTCAGGACAACTACGAATACAGCTTGGATTCTCTCCATCAACCCAAATACACCAACGCTTTATATCATTTAAAAATTCTTTGCTTCCAACATATCTTTTAATTACTTGATCTACCTCAGGGTACTGTTCAACCAGTCTTTTGCGTTCCTCATCACTAATGATTAAATGCCCTTTATCAATAGCTATGCTGCCATAACGAATTGAAGGTACCGCTGAAATTGGTTTAGTTCTCTTTAGAATAACCGTATCATTGCTCGCCGCTAAATAAGGATTAATATTATTTACAATTTTTTCCTGCGGTTCACCCTTAATATTATCGTATTCAAAAATTACTTTCTTATCAATATCGAATGCCGCAAAACCTATTATTACCACATGAACCGCAGCTTTCCCCCTGGCTTCACTTGTCCAACTGAAAGTCCTATGCGCAAAATGTATCTTAATACCATAATTGCTAAATAGCTCATTCCAAAGTATGCCGGTTTGCTCGCCCATCGAAATCGAATTAGTCGAAACGAAAGCGACCTTCTTTTCTGTCCCTTGAATATATCTTGCTGCTTTCAAATACCAGGCTGTTACATAATCAAGAACTCCGCACCCTTTTACACCATCAAATATTTCCATTAACTCAGCTTTTTGTTGTTTAGTTTGTTCCTTTTTTCCCACAAACGGCGGATTACCCAGGATATAATCGATTCTTTCTTTTGGCGCAAATTTTTGCCAGTTGATCTTTAAGGCGTTATCGTTAAGTATATGGGCGGATTTTACGAGTGGAAGTGAGGGTCTCTGGACATCAAGGTTTTCAGATAATTCCACATTCATCTGATGGTCGATAAGCCACATAGCGGTTTCAGCAATTCTTGCCGGAAATTCTTCAATTTCGATGCCGTAAAACTGCTCTACATTTACAAGTGACAGTAATTCTCCCATGACCTGCTGGCCCTGGTGAATTTCCTTTAAAATTTCAATTTCCAATCTTCTCAGTTCCCTGTATGTCACCACCAGGAAGTTTCCGCAGCCGCAGGCGGGATCAAAGAATTTCAGATTCGCTATCTTTGTATGAAAATCCCGCAATCTTTTGATCTTGCCTGTTCTTAAATTTTTCAGATGCTCGAACTCTGCTCTCAATTCATCTAAAAACAAAGGCTGAATAAGTTTAAGGATGTTTTTTTCTGTGGTGTAATGTGCTCCGAGTTCCCGCCGTTCCTTCGGATTCATCACCGATTGGAACATTGAGCCGAATATGGCCGGGGAAATATTGCCCCAGTCAAAATCACAGCACTCTAAAAGAACCTCCCGCATCTTACTGTTGAAAAATGCGGTCGGCAGAGACTCCTTAAAAAGTCCCCCGTTCACAAAAGGTAAAGCGTGCAGCATTTCATCTATACTTTTTTGCCTTTTGGAAACTTTCGTGTTCATCGTTTGAAAAATTGCCGTCAAATGATAACCGAGATCGCTGCCGTCTTCTTTTGTACGGTCTCTTACATAATCAGCGAAAATATTTTTCTCAAAAATCCCGGTGTCATCTGCGAACATGCAGAAAAGCAAACGCATCAAAAGCACTTCCAGCTGATGACCTTCGTATCCGCTTTCCAGTATCTCGTCATGAAGTCTGCCCATTTTTTCGGCAGCTTCGATATTTACAGGCTCTTCATCTTTATACTTTTTGGGAGTGTAACCAGCTATGAAGCCGAAAAGATTTACATTCTTGTGCAGTTCCTTTAGCTCGAATTCATGCTGCTGATCATCATCGAGGTCGTACAATCTGAACCTTTTAAAATCAGAAACGAGAACATATTTCGGAAGTTCGTGCTCTTTTAGAGAAGCAAAATATCCAAGGGCTTGCGAATAAGCCTTTGTCAGGTCCTGGCCCTTTGACTTATGTTCGACGAGTAAGGTGCCTTTCCAGAAAAGATCGATAAAGCCGTAATTTTCGTCCAGTTTTTTTACCGGTTCTTCGAAAGATGCCACTCGTCTTCTGCTTATACCGAAAATATTGAAAAAATCATTCCAGAACGATTGAGCCTCCGCTCTCTCTCGTGTCTCATCCTTCCATTCACGGCTGAAGTCCATCGCTCTATGTTTGATCTCATTCCAGCTTATAGGCATTTTTACTTCCTTATAAAAAATTTTCTTTAAATAATATACTACAACAGAATCTAACTGACAATGAATGTCTTGATAGTTTTTTCATTTAAAGAGGCTCTGATGCCGGGTTTTTTTGTAAATAACTTTTGTATTTCCTGCAAGTTCTTTTTTTATGATGATGTCGGGGGCAAGGTCGGGCAGAAAGTGGTCGCTGCCTGCGGCGAGGATAAAGGTGACCCTGTTTTGTTTTGCGAATTTCCTTATCTTGCATGAGATGACGGCGGCGGTGATGCGGTCAAGACTGGAGCAGAATTCGTCTGCGAATATGTATCTTTTTCCGGAAGCAAGTGCCTTTGCCAGGCGGTAGCGGTATTTCTGACCTTCGCTTAAATGAATCGGTTTTTTCAGGACGCAGAAAACGTCACTTAACCCGGCACAGCTCAAGGTCCGAAGGCTCTTTAGATAACCGCCCTTAATGCAGTCGATGACGGCCCTGGAATCGGAAAGCTCAATTTTCTCCAGCGATATGCGTTCGTTTTGCGGGATGCGTGTTTTCATTTCATTTAACAGGACGCTTTTGCCCGAGCCGCTGGGCCCGGAAAAGAATATAATGTCACCGGGTTCGGTTTTGAAACTGCACCGGTGAGTTTTTGCGTTGTCTTTCAGCCTCGGCAGATCAAGGCCGAACATCTTCATGACACCGGTGACTTTGCCGGTCAGTTCGATATCGTTTTCAAATCGTTTAGATAAATCAAAAACAGTCATTTTTCTCCCCCGTTTTTGCAGTATCATTTTGGATTTAACGGTTTAAAGCGGAATGCTTCAGGCCGATCTCAACTGGAAGTCCACTTTTGCCGCCAGCTCGATTATGCAGTTGATCTTTTTGATCAGCTCCCGCATTTTGTAATATGAAGTTTTGCGTTTTCTGGCTATCCTGGTGATGGGCAGGCCTAAAAGAAAGTGCTCCTTTGCCACCTGGAGTTCGTAACTGCTGAACAATTCACGGTGACGCAGGCAGGTAATGTATTCGCTGTTGAGCAGTTTGTCACTCAACTTTTTTATCTTCCGGGAGATGGTTCCCTCGCTGACACCTGCCAGTCTTGCGATCTGACGGAAGGAGTTTCCGTTCTGCAGGTACATTTTCATTATCAGCTTGTCTTTGCCGACCAGAAGGTCCGCTCTCTGCTGCAGAAGGTCGATTTTGTCTCTTCTGTCGGCAAGGTTGGTTCGCTGATGATAACCGATATTTTCGTGGATTTTCTGCATTAGATCTCCCCCTGAAAAGGAATAATCAAAAATTCAATATTGTGAAAGATTACGACTTTGGCGGCATTTGTTTAAGCTTGCCTTTATATGTTTGTTATCTATGTAACATATTTACATTATATTACATTTGCAAAACACGTCAAATAATTTTCCAGAATTTTCCGAAAATTTCCATATTTTTTATTAAGGCTCAAGTGACAAATTTTCATCAGCATCGCTTCGTGATGCTTAACAGGTAAATTCCTCACATTCGTTCGGGGCGACTTGAGTCTTATTGAAAGTGCTGGGCGAGGTTCAAAGGTTTTAATGAATGTTATCATATCATACCGTGAAAGATTCCTCGACTCCGCTTTCGCTTCGCTCGGAATGACGTGAGGTGTGTCTGTTGCTTTGTCCGCAATGACCCCTCGGGCAATTGATCCGGCAGGTGTTTTTTTGCATTATGTACTGCCTGGTGTAAATGCAGTATAAGGGCCAGCGACTCGGGGCAGGCTGGGGTATGGCTGTCGCTCTGCACGGAATGACACTTGTTCCCCTACGTCATCTCGACCGGAGACCGGCTTTGCCGGTCGGAGCGGAGAGATCTTTACCCGCATTGAACGGTTAAGAACGTAAAAGATTTCTCGACTCCGCTTTCGCTTCGCTCGGAATGACGTGAGGTCAGGAAGAGGGAGTCCTGGGATATGGTGAAAATGTGGAGACTTCACCCTTTTGCTTGCAAAAGGGTGCCACCCGTCGGGAGGTTATGACAGGTTTTCTGTTGTATAACGGTTTGCAAGAAAAAAGATTTCTCGATTCGGCTTCGCCTCACTCGAAATGACCCCTCGGGCAATTGTTTCGGCAGGTGTCTTTTGTGCATTATGCACTGCCTGGTGTAAATGCAGTATAAGGGCCAGCAACTCGGGGCAGGCTGTGGTATGGCTTGCGCTCCGTTCGGAACGACGGCAAAAGAAGGGGTGAGGAGGGTTAAATATGTTTTTTGCCGGCTTCGTTTGTTTTTTCCACGGTGTATCTGACGGCAATCGGACCAAGTATCTCATGGATGAGAGCCGATCCGATAATGACTGCTATCAGAGTCTGAGATATTTTCTGGAATTCCGGTTTCGAACCGATGCTGAGTGCCAGGCCGATCACGATCCCGCCCTGAGGAAGTAATCCCAGGAAGGTGTACTTTTTGATATTTTTCGAAGCCCCCGCGAGTTTTGCACCAAAATATGAGCCTGAGAATTTGCCGAGAGTTCTGAGTATCACAAACAGCATCAGCAGGATTACAGAGTGACCCAGGGTGGACAGTTTGATGTTCATGGCACTCAGGGTGAAAAACAGGACGAATATAAGTTCCTCGGTGTACCTTTCCATTAGTTCAAATATCTTTTCGCTTATGGGGTTGCAGTTGGTGACTATTATTCCCATGACCATAAGCGTAAGTAAATTTTCCAGGTCAAGTAGGTTGGCCAGGCCGAAACCCAAACCGATGAAGGCAAAAACGAGTACTATCAGGGAACCTTCGGTTTCTTTTCTGAATATCTTCGAAATCAGGTTGAAAACAATACCCATGATGATTCCCAGTAAAACGGCACCTGTAATGGCTTTTGCAGGGTGGATTATAGAATGTGCCATACTCTTACTGCCGTCGGAAAGCATAGCGGTACCAACGGCAATGCAGATACTGAAATTAATAATGGCAAGGACATCATCGACCCCTGCGATGCCGAGTATGGTGGAAGTCACTTCGCCTTCTGCTTTTTCCTCGTGAATGGTTGCAAGTGTCGCAGAAGGGTCGGTCGGAAGTGCCAGGCTTGCCGCGACAATACTTGCAGCTATGATCTTGCCTGACCATGAAGAGGCAAGTGACGGGAAGATATACAGTAATGCTATCATGCCCGCCGCCACTATTATAAGGGTAAGTTCCGCCTGAAAGAATGCTATGTATGTAATGCTTTTACCCAGTTTTTTCACCTTCTGAAAAGATAGTGCCCCGCCGACCGAAAATGCGATAAAGGCCAGTCCGATATCGGTAACAGCGCCGGTGTGTTTGACAAAACTCTGCGGCACGATCCTTGCTATCTCGGGATTCAGGGTCAGTCCTGCGATGATATAGCCGGTGACCTTGGGCAGAGAGAGTTTTTCAACTATCTCGCCGATAAGAAAGCCCGCGAATAAAACCATTCCTATCAACATTATTGCATCCATAGTGTGTTAATCTTAAGGAAATTCAGCGTTAATTTAAATTAAAAACGAATGAATTATTTATCTTTTTTTCAACTCTGACTACCTTAAGTTTTTCGACTAGTAATATCAATAACGCTGCAGACTTGGGGAAAACAGGCATCTATAAAAAAAGATCTCTCCGCTCCGACCGGCAAAGCCGGTCTCCGGTCGAGATGACGTAGGGGCGATTGCGCTATCGCTCACTTTATTCGAGATGACTGGGTAGTGAGTGATCTTGTTTTTCTCCAGTCGAAATGACATTGTAGGTAATAGCAAAGCCGGTCTCCGGTCGAGATGACGTAGGGGCGATTGCACTTCGTTCACTGTGTACGAGATGATGTTGAGGGTATTTACTATCGCTTATTCCGGTGTAAAGGGTGTGGGGTTGGTTCACTAAAGTGGAATTGGTGCAGGATCAACCGTTAAAAAATAGTTAAAAAGGATTCAAAATACAATGACATGTCTACCAAGAGCACCAAGAGCACCAGGACTTACAAGACTTACAGGACTTACAAGACTAGCATTAGACCTTACAAAGACTTTACAGATGATATTACAAGAATTACAGGAATAAAAAGAATTACAAAGAGCGTTTTTTAAAAAAAATTACATCCTTACCCGCGCAATGCCTTGCCTTTGCCCGCCCTGAAGGCAGGCTGCGGCATTGCTGATAAGATCGACGGCGATTCTTAATTGCATAACAGGGGTGAATCTTTCAACTTAACAGTACAAAACTAAAATTTGCATTTCTTGACGCAGGAATTATAAATGCTATAATTTTGCCAACTGAATTATATTCGGAGTGAAAAATGAAAAAAGGTGTATATTTTTTATTACTGGCTTCTTTAGTGGTATCTTCCACAGGCTGTTACCAGTCTCTTGATAAATCAGGCGATGTGAAATACTCGAACCTCAAAGGGACATTCGAAGCTGAGATACCGTACAAAGTCGAGCAGATCTATTTTGCAACCCTGAAAGCCATCAAAGAACTGAAGCTGACTACTATATCTAAAGACAGGGACAAGCTGGTCGGTATCATAATGGCAAGGAATGCAAAGGGCGAGGAGATCGAGGTTAATATAAACGCCTTGGAAGAACAAAAATCGCAGGTCATTATCAGGGTATCGCCATTCGGTAATATGACCCAGTCCAAACTGATATTTAACGAGATAAAGAAGAATCTGTAAAAGCCATTAGTTAAGGGAGTCTTAATGGAGGAAAACACGGAAAGCAGGGTAGTAAGGGCTGAGCTTACTGAGACCGATGTCTATTTTAAAAAGCACGGCCTGGCACCTTCCGACCAGAGATCGATAAAACATGCCCTGCGAACCCTGCACAATTTCGAGCTGATGGCGGTAAACATCTACCGCTTTCAGATCACCAGGTCAAAAAGCGAACAGAACCGCCGGCTGTTGGCTGCCATGCTAAACGAGATGACGCATTACCAGGATTTTACATATAAGCTTTATGAGTACGGCTTCAGGCCTTCTGTCTTCAGGATTTTCTTCTGGTTGGTCGGTTTGTTTCTCGGGCTGGGATCGAGGATACTCGGAGATAAGTGGGTCCTTAAAACCGGCATATGGGTCGAAAAGAATGCGGTAGTCCATTACGGGCATCTGCTGAATTCAGTAAAATTCGACGAGGATACCAGGAAGATGGTGGAAAAAGACAGGGCAGATGAGCAGTGCCATATCGAAACCTGGCAGGAAATTTTAAAGGACAGAAGTTCCTGAAAAATGAAATGGAATTTCAGAAAATTCGATAACAAGTTCGCCCCCAACTGGAAAAACTATATCTTTCAGCCTCTACTTGCCACCGTTTCGGTATTTCTGATAATCCTTTCCTTAAGCATCGATGATGATGCGGTTATAATAGCCTCCATAGGTGCAACTTCCTTTATAGTTTTTGCATTGCCCAAATCGGTAAGTGCCAGTCCCAGGAACGTAATAGGGGGACATTTTGTCGGACTTGTCTGCGGGCTGCTTGTTTCCCTGATACCTGAGATCTCTATCGTTCACCAGGCGGTACTGACGTCACTGGTTTATTCGCTGGCGGTGGGTTCCTGCATCTTTGTCATGGTCATCACCAATACCGAACACGCCCCAGCTGCAGGGACGGCACTGGGTGTAGCCATAAACGGGTTGTCCCTGAACGTCATCATCACTATAGCAGCAGGCACCATTATACTGGCACTTATCCATACACTGTTCAAGGACAAACTAAAAGACCTCACTTAGCTGAAGTCAGCGGGTGGTTCCGGGCAGAAAATTGTATCACTTTATGCTCCGGATGTGTTTTTTGATTATTTCCATATTGGCGTGCGGTTTTTCCAGGTTCCGGGGATAGTAGTAATATATGAGCTGGTCGATATCAAGTGACAGAACTTCGGGAAGTCTTTTGTCCATAAGCCTGTTGTCCTCTGTGTTCATATTGTGATTTTCCGCCAGCATCAGCGATTTTTTGCCGTTTTTATGAGCTTCGGGTATGAATCTTTCTCCCGCCTCTGAACCTAAAAGCACCTTGCCCCTGCCTTCCTGCTTGCCGCCGTCTTCGTTTCGCCAGGGTCTTCCGTCACAGCCGAAATAATCCAGATGCTCTATCTCTGCACACTGCCTGATAATATCATCATCCAGGTTGGCATAGGCAAACAGGGAAGTGGTCCTGTCGGGATTTTCATTTTTGATCTCTTTGTTTACCTTCCCGAAAAAATCGCATACCGACTTGACCTGCCTATCGAAGGGGACATCCCTTCCGATATTCTTTTTTGCCCCGGCTGAAAAATCCCTGATAAAGCCCTTGGGCTCATCCCAGATTATTCCCTTAATGTCCCATAGGCGGAACATTTTTTTAGCGGTATCACAGAAGAATTCAAGAACTTCCGGGTAATGCACGCTGCTTATAACACCTGAAACGGAACTCCATACCGGCTGATTTTTTTCATTTTTCGCCCAGGTCTGCGGGTTCTGAACGGAAAAAATGCTAGGCACCTTAGGGGCACCCGCCACCATGCCTGCCCATCTTGAAGGCACCGCGAAAACGGACATGCCGGCCTTTTGTGCCTCCTTGCAGATTATCTCTATATTCTCAACTGCAGCGAAAAGGTCCTGTTCTATTACTGCAACCGACACTGCGTCGGTGCCTATATCTGCCATCCACTTCATGTCATCTCTTATCTGGTCAGGAACCAGGGTATACATGTGTGCACGGAAGTAATATGCATTGACTAGGGTATTGCTGTTTTTGTCCGGCCTGTTTTTTTGGGCGATGAGTTCATCGGCATTTCTTCCGGCTGTCATGCCTAAAGCAGCCGACATACCGCCTTTTATAAAAGATCTTCTGTCCATCTTTTCATCTCCTTGAATTTTAGCAGGCTGAATAATCCTAGCTCAATACGCCGAAGCGGGTCAAGAATTTTCTTAAATTTCATACCGGGCACTATAAGGTGATTTTTTGATTGTGTTTTTGTTTATAGAAAACTGTATTGATAAAAACAGTCATTTTCATATAATGCCTCTAATCTGTTCTTAAATCTGAAAAAAGGAGTTTTTTATGGATGCTCATCCGCTGACAGCCGAACAGTTGAAGGACCTCGAGATCGAAAGGCTGGGAGAACCCGGGATAGACAGTCCGCTTCTGGGCAGCGATTATAAATTCGTTGAAGACGGTCAGAGCGTTCTGATCTTTTCAAGCAACAAGGACATTCCCGATAACTGCAGAAAGATGCCGGCCTTCGAGCTGGCAGGACCCAGGAAAAAGATCTATTTCGACCCTGCAGAGCTTAACTGCGGGATTGTAACCTGCGGGGGACTTTGCCCGGGATTAAACGACGTGATAAGGACCATTACTTTGACACTTACCTGGCAGTACAGGGTAAACAAGGTTTACGGCTTCAGGTACGGCTATGCTGGAATGACCTCCGAGCCTCCTGCAGAACCTTTTATAATGACGCCGGAACTGGTGGATGAAATACATTTAAGAGGCGGTGACATCCTCTCATCCTCCAGAGGACCTCAGAGCATGGATGATATCGTAAACAACCTTGAGAAAAGAGATATTAAGCTGGTGTTCGCCATCGGAGGTGACGGCACCATGCAGGGAGTAAACGACCTGACCGCAAAAATAAAGGAAAGGGGCCTGGATATCGCTATCATCGGCGTTCCCAAGACCATCGACAACGACATACTGGGCATCGAAAAGTCCTTCGGATTTTCCACTGCCGTTGAGGCATCCAGAAACGCCATCCTTGCAGCACACGACGAGGCAAAGGGAGCTTACAACGGCATCGGGCTGGTGAGACTGATGGGAAGGGACTCCGGGTTCATAGCCGCCTATGCGACACTTGCAAACAGTGACGTCAACTACTGCTTTATCCCCGAAGTTCCCCTTAAGCTGGAAGGCCCGGAAGGTTTTTTGCATCACCTTGAAAAGAGGCTCAGCAGAAAACACCATGCGGTCATTGTTATTGCAGAAGGTGTCAGACTCTCAGATGAGGATCAGCTTTCCTTTACTGATGAATCCGGGAATGTAAAATATGAGGATATCGGAAAGATACTTGAAAACAGGATCTATGACCATTTCGGCGAGAAAAAGATGCCCGTTCACGTCAAGTACATCGACCCCAGCTACATGATAAGGGGTATTACCGCCAATTCCGATGATTCTGCATTCTGCCTGTTTTTAGGTCAGCAGGCGGTTCACGCGGGTATGTCAGGCAGGACGAATATGCTGGTAGGCTACTGGAACCAGTACTTTACGCACATCCCGACGTCACTTGCCACTCAGAAGAGAAAAAGGATCGACCCTGCCGGCCACGTCTGGCAGACGATACTTCATACCACCGGACAGACACAGAAGACTCAAAGGGGGGAATAAAAACAGGTGCCCCCTGAAACACCTCAGGCGGCAACACCTTTTCAGCTCTTTAAAAAGCATTGCCGCCTAAAATATCAGGTTAACACCTTCTGTCGGAAATAAGCACCCTCATGCTTATCCCTGACCATAACTATTATACCGGATTTGCCCTTGGAAGTTCAAGTGTCAAGTTGGAAAATTTTCCAGAAATCGAGAATTTTCTTTTGCTTTGAGGAAAATTTTTTTATCATGATCGCTTAAAAACTTTTTCACTAAAAATTGAAGTAAAGAGGCGTTATGGACAGCAGAGAAAGGATAAAGACCATTATTGCAGGCGAAAAGCCGGATAAAACCGGCTTCTGGCTGGGAAACCCCGACCCGAAAACCTGGCCTATCCTGCATGATTATTTTCAAACCTCTACCGAAAAACAGCTTAGGGTTAAGCTGAAAGATGACTTCCGCTGGCTGTGCCCGGACTTTCTCCCTTCAACCTATTCCGAAAGGAAGGGAAAGGGTCTGTTCGAGGTTCAGGACAGAAAGTCTTTCGAGTCAGGCAATCCCTTTGCCGATGTCCGGGGTATCTCGGATATCGAGGATTTCGACTGGCCGAGCGTCGACGATCTGGACCTGACGGAGATACTGGAAGTTCTCAAAAACGCAGGGCCCTACTACCGTGCCAGCGGATTCTGGTCGTGCTTTTATCACAACGCCATGGACCTTTTCGGCATGGAGAATTACCTTGTGAACATGTTCACGAATCCGGACTTGGTCAATGAAGTGACAAAGAGAATATGCGATTTTTACCTTGAAGCGAACGAGATGCTGTTTGAAAAGGCCGGCGACGAGATCGATGCCTTTTTCTTCGGCAATGATTTCGGCACACAGGAGGATCTGATCTGCGGGCCCGAGCAGTTTAAAAAATTTATCATGCCCTGGTTCAGAAAATTCACCGAACAGGCAAAAAGTCACGGCTATCAGGTGATACTGCATTCATGCGGTGCCATCCATTCGGTCATTGATGATCTCATTGACATGGGTGTGGACTGTGTTCATCCCCTGCAGGCAAAGGCAAAGAACATGGATTCAAAGACACTGGCAAGGGACTTTAAAGGCAGGATCGCATTTCTGGGCGGTATCGACACTCAGGACCTTCTGGTAAATGCGACACCGGAGGAAGTAAAAGAGGATGTCAGGCGGGTAAGAGCGGACCTTTCCCCCAATCTTATAATATCCCCGAGTCACGAGGCACTTTTGCCCAATATCCCGCCGGAAAACGTCGAAGCAATGGCACAAGCTGCACAGGAGTAGATCATGGATTATTCAGTAGGAAAAACAGGAAGAGTTGTAGCTGCAAGGCTTTACGAGGGCGAGGAACTTTACGAAAGCATCGAGGGGATCGCAGAAAAAGAGGATATCAAATGCGGTGCGGTCTTTATCACCGGCGGAATAAGAAAAGCCGATGTCGTTGTCGGGCCTGAGCAGGAAAAGCCGGAACTCAAACCAAACTTCAGGAATTTCCGGGGCCCCGGAGAGACGCTCGGCGTGGGAACCATCTACCGTGACGAACAAAAACCAAAACTTCATCTGCACGCCGGCATCGGCAAAGGTGACAATTACATCATCGGATGTCCCCGCGGCGGTGCGAAGATATTCCTGATACTGGAAGTGACAATAATTGAAATAACAGGCATAGAAGCAAAGAGACTGCCTGATGAAGAAACCGGGCTGAATTTACTGAAGTTCCTCAGCTGAATCCTCGTCTTCTATTTCATCTACTGAAGGTGCATTAAAGAATACAAGGGAAATAAGTACCAGAAATGTCCCAGCCAAAAAAAGGGCGGTGCGTTTGTTCGGCTGATTTACCCTTTTTATCCATCGGGGGGCGATGATCTGTGAGTTTTTTTCATCATCCATTTTTTTAAGTATCGACCGTACTTTGGCCAGCCTTCCGGGTGACGTCCTGGGTCTTACCGTATTCGGTTCGTTGGGGTATTCTGCAAGTGTCACCGAGCCGACACGTTCTATAAGGTTGGGGTCGCTTTGCAGTCTTTTCAAAAGTATTTCGTAGTCTTCGTTTAAATTCCGGAGTTTTTCGAGTCTGCCTTCTGCCTCGATCAGGTAGTTTTTATTTTCGTAATAACTGAGTATCTCGCCGCAGAGCAGCGAGCAGCTGACCGCCCCTGCCCCGACGGTGAAAAACACAACGAAAACCAGAAAATTGAAAACCTTCTGCATATCCACCTGAAAGTAAAAAAGGCAGACGCCTGCTGATAGCGCCTGCCGTTAAATCCGAATTTTATTTATTCAAGCATGAAAGGTCCGCCGTACTGTGCAGCTTCGCCCAGGTCCTCGTTGATCCTCAGAAGCTGGTTGTACTTGCATATCCTGTCGGTTCTTGAAGCGGAACCTGTCTTGATCTGTCCTACGCCGGCAGCAACCGCAAGGTCTGCGATGGTGGTGTCCTCGGTTTCGCCGCTTCGGTGACTCATAACAGCGGTAAAGCCTGCCCTTCTTGCGGTGTTTATGGCATCGAAGGTTTCTGTGAGAGTGCCGATCTGATTAACCTTGATGAGTATCGAGTTGGCTGCTCCCATTTCGATACCTTTTTTTAGTCTCTTTGTATTTGTCACGAAGAAGTCGTCGCCGACCAGCTGGCACTTTCCGCCAACCCTGTCGGTAAGCTTCTTCCATCCGTCCCAGTCATCTTCTGCCAGTCCGTCTTCGATGGAGATGATGGGATACTTTTCGATCCAGCCTGCCCAGTGTTCGATCATTTCATCGGAACTTACCTGCCTGTCAGGGTCGGATTTAAAGAACTTGTATTTGCCGTCTTCGAACATTTCCGTTGAAGCGGGGTCAAGTGCGATATAGATATCCTCGCCGGCCTTGTATCCTGCCTGATCGATAGCGGTCATGATAACTTCCAGTGCCTCTTCGTTGCTCTTTAATGAAGGAGCGAATCCTCCCTCATCGCCGACTGCCGTATTGTATCCCCTGTCTGCCAGTACCTTCTTTAGGTTATGGAACACCTCAGCACCCATTCTCAATGCCTGCGGGAAGTCCTCTGCGCCTACCGGCATAGCCATGAATTCCTGGAAATCCACGTTGTTGTCTGCATGCTCACCGCCGTTGATGATATTCATCATGGGAACGGGCAGAACGTTTGCATTGCATCCGCCCAGGTACCTGTATAAAGGAAGAGCCGCCGATTCAGCTGCTGCCTTTGCAACTGCAAGCGAAACTCCTAGAATCGCGTTTGCACCGAGCTTCTTTTTGTTGTCCGTGCCGTCGAGCTCTATCATCAGATTGTCGATATCTTCCTGGGCCGTCGCATCCATCCCCAGTACCTCCGGGGCGATGATCTCGTTTACGTTCTTGACTGCCGTCAGAACACCCTTGCCCATGTAACGATTTTTATTTTTATCACGAAGTTCGACCGCCTCGTATGCCCCGGTACTTGCCCCGGAGGGAACCGCCGCTCTGCCGAACGAGCCGTCCTCTAAAAGCACGTCAACTTCCACCGTTGGATTACCTCTGCTGTCGAGGATTTCTCTTGCCGTTACATCAATAATCATTCTTTACCCTTTCTTGAATTATAATTCTTTTCACCTTTTTAAACTAAACACGCTGTCCGAAAAAGATTAATCATTTTTGCACCAACCGTCAAGTTTAGAATGTGCAAACAATTTAGAAATCAGAAAGTCAGAAAAACAGCTTTAAGTCATAAGATTTCAGTTAAGGAGTTCAATGAAAAAAGGCGAATTGCTTTGCGATCTTTAAGTCAGCGGATGGCTCAATTCTTCGGTATGAGGCGAAACGTTGCCAAAGTTTGAAACCGGACGGCATTCGCTCCGCTCGGAATGACCCCTCGGGCAAATGATTCGGCCGGTGTTTTTTTGCATTATGTACTGCCTGGTGTAAATGCAGTATAAGGGCCAGCGACTCGGGGCAGGCCGGGAATAATGTATCGCTTCGCGATGCTGAACAGGTGGACTCCTCACATTCGTTCGGAGCGACGGCAGTAGGGCAAGCTGCCGCCGTCCATGTCATCTCGACCAGAGACCGGCTTGCCGGTCGAAGCGGAGAGATCTTTACCCGCATTGAACGGTCAAGAACGTAAAAGATTTCTCGACTCCGCTTTCGCTTCGCTCGAAATGACGTAAGGTAGAAAACGTTTTGCAAATAGTGTATGTAATCTTAACCGTAGTGAGCGAAGTGAACACCCTTGTCATCTCTTACACAGTGAACGAAGTGCAATTCCCTTCTATGTCATTTCGACTGAAGTGAGCGGCAGCGAACGGAATGGAGAAATCTTTCTGCGGTAAAGACTCTCGATTTTTAAAGTTGATACTCCCATTAACATACCTTAAGCGAAAAGATTCCTCGACTCCGCTGGCGCTTTGCTCGGAATGACGTGAGGGTATAGAATGGAGAAATCTTTTGCATTATAACCTTTAAGATATTAATTTATCTTAATGGGTCATTATTATGTA
>CAZDVM010000034.1:0-17418 GCA_964508925.1 uncultured Pirellulales bacterium
TCGAACGCGCAACCTTCGGATCGACAGTCCGATGCTCTAACCAGTTGAGCTACGGCCCCTTAATTTTAGAGTGAAGTAATATATATGTTACTTAAAAAAATGTCAAATGTTTATTATCAATAAAAAACAAATTTTGAAATTTATTTTCCGCTTCGTCTTATGGACTTATCAACCTTCTTGACCTTCTTTTCCTTACTGCCTTTAGAGCCCTTTTTGAGTACCTTCAGTGCCTTTTTCACATCGCCGACCTTCAAAATCCCCGTGGTCTTTCCGCCTTTGGCCCCTGCCGTCACATAGGCATAAGAAATATTGATGTGATTTTTGGAAAGTTTCTTCGTTATCTTAGCTAAAGCACCGGGGTTATTGGAAAGCGTAAGTTTTATCACCTCTGTCTCATTATAAGGCATATTCAGATGATCCAGAACATCTCTGGCCTGATCCGGTTCTTCAAAAACCACCCTCATAACGCCGTGCTCCACGGAATCGGTCATCGTCATGGCAACGATATTGATCTTTTCATCTGCAAAACTGCTCAGCGCATTTGCGAGTACGCCCGGCTTATTCACCATAAAAATCGAAAATTGCGTATCTATCTTCATATCATCTCTCTAATTATTAACCGAAAGCTCTTCCAACGCGGAATCCTTATCCGAAAAGAACCTGAATATCCTATCCAGATTCGTTATCCTGAAAACCCGGTACAACTGAGGGTCTATGGAACTGATCACCACCTCACCTTCTATCTCTTTTAATTTTGCCCGCACGCTCAAGATCAGCCCCAAAACCTGCGAAGAGAAAAACTTAACCTTCTCAAAATCAAAAATCACATATTTAGGCTTCGAATGACTAACAAAATTTTCTATCTCCTCAGATGCCTTGCCGATCTTTTCTGTATTGCATATCGAAGTCGCCTGAAAGCTGATTATTCCGATATTATCCTTTTTTTCTATCTCTAAGCCTTCCATAGTTCTACTTTCCTGCTTTTTGCTACGTGATAAAAATCTAAATCAATATTACATAATTATAATAATTAGTCGAGTTTTTTCCAATTCCAGCAAGCCACAAAATGGTTCTTGCCCTCCAGTTTTTCCATTTCCGGCATCTTTTCAAAACATTTTTCCTCCGCCAAAGGGCATCTAGTATGAAAAGGACATCCGCTTGGCTTGTTCATAATGCTGGGTACCTCACCGCCTATCTCGATCTTTTTACCCCTTCTGGAAGTATCAACCTGCGGGATCGCCTTCATAAGCATCCTGGTATAAGGATGTAATGAGTTTTCATAAAGTTCATCCGAGTCGGCCTTTTCTACTATCTGCCCCATATACATAACCGCAATTTCATCGCAGAAAAATTCCACCACCGAAAGGTCATGTGCAATAAAAAGATATGTCAGGTCGAACTCTTCCTGCAAATCTTTGAGCAGATTCAGTATTTGTGACTGGATCGAAACATCCAATGCACTTACCGGCTCATCGCAGATAACCAGCTTCGGATTCAAAGACAAAGCCCTTGCAATGCCGATCCTCTGCCTCTGGCCCCCTGAAAATTCATGAGGATAACGGTTTATATATGCACCCGAAAGTCCCACTTTTTCCAGCAGTTTCTTTACTTCATCTATAAGATCTGTCCCCGTTATCCCCCGCCTGACCTTTATTGGTTCACCGATTATATTCCCCACGGTCATCCGGGGATTCAAGGAACCGAAGGGATCCTGGAAAATAAGTGACATGTCTTTTCTTATCTGAAGCAGTTCTTTCTTCTCTGCTTTAAGTACATCGATGTCTTCGAAGACCACATCGCCGGAGGTAGCCGGCACAAGCTTGATTATTGTCCTGGCAGCGGTCGTCTTTCCGCATCCGCTTTCACCGACCAGGCCGAAACTCTTACCTTTTTTAAGTTTGAAAGATATCCCGTCAACCGCCTTGATATAACCGACGGTCTTCTTGAATAGACCCTTCTTGACTGGAAAATAAGTTTTCAGGTCATTTACCTTTAATAGACAATTCCGGCCGTTTTCCATACTTTCTTTCATACTCTTTACGCTCTTCCTGGGTTTCATATCCTTCTGCATACCAACATGCTACATATCTGTTTTCTGAAACTTCCCTCAATTCTGGCTCTTCTGACCTGCACCTGAGATCGTTATGACCCAAAGGACATCTGGGATGAAATTTGCATCCCGTAGGGAATTCAACCGGATTGGGAACCGTTCCGGGAATTGTGGATAGCCTTTTTTCCTTGATCCCCAGCTTAGGCAGGGACTTCAAAAGTCCCCTGGTATATGGGTGCATAGGCTCTGTGAATATTTCCTCGGCGCTTGCTTTTTCTGCTATTCGAGATGCATACATAACCCCTATTTCATCTGCTCTTTCGGCTACAACTCCGAGGTCATGAGTTATCAAAAGTATGCTCATATTTTCCTGCTTTTGAATATCATCCAAAAGATTAAGTATCTGCGCCTGAGTAGTGACATCCAGTGCCGTAGTCGGTTCATCTGCTATCAGAAGTTCCGGTTCACAACTAGCCGCCATAGCTATCATCACTCTCTGCCTCATCCCTCCCGACATCTCATGCGGATACTGATCGACACGCTCCTCTGCATCAGGGATACCCACCTTTCCAAGCATCTCCACAACCTTCGACCAGGCAGTTTCTGTACCGATATTCTGATGCTGCTGAATAGCTTCCACTATCTGGTATCCCACCGTATAAACAGGATTCAGACTCGTCATAGGCTCCTGAAAGATCATGGCTATCTTATTACCTCGGATAGTCCGCATCTTCTTGTCACTGTATTTCAAAAGATCCTGTCCCTGGAAAAATATTTCCCCCTGCAGGATCCTTCCCGGAGGCATAGGCACAAGTCCCATTATAGACAATGCAGTAACACTTTTTCCGCTGCCGCTTTCACCTACAAGTGCAAAGGTCTTTCCCTTTTTTATATTAAAACTGACATTCTGCACCGCCCTGGCTTGGCCCTCTTCGGTATTGAAGCTGACACTGACACCTTTAACCTCAAGAATGTTATTATTATTTTCGCTCATCCTGCCGCCTTCCTCAATCTCGGATCGATCGCATCCCTTAATGCCTCCCCTGCCAGGTTATAAGAAAGAACCGTTAAAAATATGGCAAGCCCGGGAAACAGCGTAAGCCACCATAAAAACCTACCCGTTGTACTGACACCTAAACTCAGCATCTGTCCCCAGCTTGGCGTAGGAGGTGCCACGCCGAATCCGAGAAAACTCAATGCCGCCTCGATAAATATCGCCCCGGCAATCCCGAAGGTCGCATTAACCAGCACAGGAGCGATGCCGTTGGGAAGCATGTGACGGAAAAGAATGCTCCTTAAAGGAAGACCCAGCGACACCGCAGACTGCACGAAATCCTGCTTTCTCAATTTGAAGAATTCCGCCCTTATGAACCTGGCATCCTGGGTCCAGCTGGTTATTCCGATTATTACCATAATATTGAAAAGACTTCTTTCGAAAAACGCCACAATCGTTATTATCAAAAAGAACTTCGGCACCGCCATCATAATCTCCACGAACCGCATCCCGAAGAAATCAACCTTTCCGCCGAAATAACCCAGAAGCGATCCGAAGAATATTCCAATTACGCTGGATATTCCTACCGCAACAAAACCGACCGAAAGCGATATCCTGCTGCCGTGTATCAGCCTCGCCAAGACATCGGAACCCACGTCATCAGTTCCCAGCCAGTGTTTGGCACTGGGCGGCTGTTCTCTTTCTGCAATATCGGTTCTGGCATAACCGTACGGAATCGGCGGAAAAACGGCACTTTCCGCCCTTTCGGTTTTTACCATGCTCTTGTAATTCGTCGCATCAAGCCTCCTGGGAATAAAAACCTGCAGCACCGAAATGCCTACGATCAGTATTAAAATATTAACCATAACCTGTTTAAAAAGCACACCGCCCCGAAGAGAAGGGTCAACTTTCCTTTTGTTCCTGTGTATCAGGACTACCTGAACCAATGCCAGCAATCCTGCCAGAAAGACACTGTAATCATTAGGCCCGAGATTTGAAAAAATCGGAAACTGATAGTCACCATCTATCTTGATGAAGTAAGGCTTGTCATTTGCGATAAACGGAGCAAATATGGCAACCAGGAAAAGAAAAACTATAAAACCAAGACTGATCACGCTGAGCTTATTTTTCAGAAACTCAACCCATACTACCTCTCCGAAGGATTTACCCCAGTCTTTTCTTTTATCAATTTCCTTATTCATCTTAAGTCGCACTTTCGTAACTTATTCTAGGATCAACTATCGCATAAACAATATCGGCAAGTAAAAGCCCAACCAGGTTAAGCAACCCCCCGATGGTCGCCACTGCCATCACTACATTATAATCCCGTGTTGTCACTGCCTCGAATGCAAGCAGCCCCATCCCCGGCACGCTGAATATCTTCTCTATTATAACTGATCCGGCAAGCATAGCAGGCAACAATGTCGCCATAATAGTCACTACAGGGATAATGCTGTTTCTTAAAGCGTGGCGTACAATAACCACTCTCTCGGAAAGTCCCTTTGCTCTTGCAGTGCGAACATAATCAGCCCGAAGATTGTCCAGCATCCCCGCCCTTACCTGTTTTGTAAGATACGCAAGGCCGGTATAAGTCAGGCATATCACAGGCAGAACAAGATGCCAAAGCCTGTCGGCAAGCCACTGGAAAAACGGCATCTGACCAGCGTTATTACTGCTCAATCCCGCAGGCGGAAACCAGTCCACAAAAGTCGGCCCCGTAAAGTATCCGATCATCAACTGCCCGACCAGCATCACCGGCATCGCCCACAATATAAACAGCACAACTGTACTGGCGCGGTCGAAAAAACGCTTGTGCCTTACCGCAGCCAGCACTCCCGTAGGTATAGCGATCAAATATATAAGAGTAAAAGCGAGAATATTCAGGATCAATGTGATCGGAAGCCTTTCTTTGATAAGATCGAACACCGGCCTGTGGTGCTTGAAAGACTGACCGAAATCAAGCTGAATGATATTTTTAAGCCAGATACAATACTGCACAGGCACAGGCTTATCAAGTCCATAAAGCTTCCTCTGCGCCTCCCTGACATCTGCCGCCCTCTCTGCATCAAGTTGCCCCTGAGGCCCCATCGCAAGCGCCAGCGGATCACCCGGTGCCACCCTGCTTATAGCAAAAACCATGATCGTAATCCCCAGCAAAGTCGGGATCATCAACAACAATCTTCTTACTATATAATGCCACATAAATCAGTACCTTTGCTCTGCCTTTGGAACATACCATTCACGTTCATCCAGACCAAGCTTATGAATTTTCACATTCTTAAAACGACCGTCAAGTGCACGTTTGCGGGTCGATGTAAACAAAAACGTGTAAGGCTGCTGATTATGAATTATCTCATGCAGACGATGATACATCTTGTTTCGCTTATCTTCGTCAAGAGTTCTTCTAGCTTCCTCTATCAACCTGTCCGCTTCGGGATTATCGAAACCCACGTAATTAGACCCCCTCCCTTTTATCTGTGAAGAGTGCCATATCTGATACGGGTCATTTTCCACTGAACCGCTCCACCCCAGGGTAACTGCATCATAATTTCTCTGATTGAGTCTTTCCTCGAACACCGACCACTCATAGGTATCTATATCCATCTGGATACCGACCTTCGCAAACTCATCCTTAATTACTTTTGCAATATTCTCAGCTAATCCGCCGGCACTTGTGATCATAAATTTAAATTTGAAAGGTATTCCGTTTTTATCTCGAAGGCCGTCATTATCAGTGTCTATCCAGCCTGCATCTTCAAGCAGTTTTTTTGCTTTTTGCGGATCATAAGGCCAGGGTTCAATCTCCGGATTAGACTGTTTACCTTTAATATAAAAGGGCCCCGTGACTATCTTGCCCAAACCTTTCAGTAGATGCTCATTAATTTTCTCTCTGTCTATTAAATGGGTCATGGCCAGACGGACTTTTCTGTCATTGAAATAGGGTGTGTCCTGATTCCAGCCGATATAATTATATCCGTTCAAAGGAGTCCAATACGACAAAACATGAAAATCGCTGACGAACTTATCATCTTTTATGAGGTCGCTGTATTGCTCTGATGTTAAATTCATATAATCTACATTTTTGGACTTCAAAGACTGCAATGCAGCTATCTGGTTGGTGATAAACCTGAAAACGATCTTATTAATGTGTGTCGGTGTCTTCCAGTAATTTTCATTCTTGGTTAAAACTATTTCTTTTCCAACATTCCATTCTTGGAATTTATAAGGACCGCTTCCTACCGGATTAGAAATACGCTGATTGAATTCAGTCGCCTTTTCGAAACTGTAAACATGCTCGGGCAGGATAAGCATACCGCCGGTAAATTCAATTGATTTGAAATATTTTCTCTTCATGATGAACTTGACTTGTTTGTCATCGATCTTTTCCACCCTGTCAATATCTTTATAATAAGTTGCCAACCTGGCGGCATCCACCTTTGGGTTCATTATGGTTTGATAAGTAAAAACAATATCATCTGTTGTTATAGGCTCACCGTCAGAAAAATATATATCTTCTTTAAGTTCATATGTAATTTCAAGTCCGTCATCTGAAACATTATAACTTTCAGCTAAAAGAGGCTTGAATTCCAAAGTGTCAGGGTCTCTTTCCAGAAGGCTTTCGAAAACAAAACCTAGTATCCAACTGTTATAAACATCCTTTCCTGTAAGAGGGTTCAAATTCGCCGGCTCTGCACCGAATCTCCATACAAGCCAGTCACCTTCCACCCCGACAGAATTAGAATCATTCCTTGCTGCTGTCTGCTGCACTGAAAAATTCTTCGATGCAAGATTATCCAATACCTCGTTTAAACGCAGATAAAGCCTGTCCGACTGGATCATCGAAAGTATCTGCAGAACGATTATAAATACCAGTATAACTACCAGTAAAAAATTAAATAATCCTGAATTTTTATTCATATGATTTACCTGTAAAAAATATCATTTACACATATTACTCATTAATACCTTTGTTGTTCTTTCGGCACATGCCACTGGATATACTTTAATCCTAATTCATGAATTTTAACATTCTTAAATCTCTTATCGACAAATCTGAACGAAGGCCTTGTATATAAAAAGGTATAAGGCTGTTCTCTGTGCAGTATCCGGTGCAGTTCCCTGCTTAACTCGATCCTTTTATCCTCATCCAGCGTCCTTCTGATCGTCTCCAGCAGTTCATCCGCCCTTTTATTGTCAAAACCTACATAATTCGACCCCCGTCTTCCGATTTGCGATGAATGAAATATCTGGTACTGGTCTTCGATTATCTCACCGCCCCAGCCTATAACCACAGAATCGAAATCCCGGTCATGCAGCCTGGTTATCAAAACCGACCATTCAAGCGGATCCAGAACCACATCAACTCCCACCTGCACTCCCGCATCCTTGATAAACTTCGCCAGCCTCTCATAAAAAGCCGATGAACTTGAATACATAAATTTAAACTTAAAACGCCTGCCGTTTTTATCCCTGACACCGTCCCCGTCAGTATCAACCCATCCGGCTTCTTTCAATAACTGCCTGCTTTTCTCAGGATCATAAGGCCAGGGCTTGACATTGGGGTCATTGAGTTCACTTTTAATGTAAAAAGGCCCGGTCGCCACTTCAGCCTCACCTTTCAGCAGGGAATTAACTATCTTTTCCCTGTCGATCATGTGCGTCATGGCAAGCCTCACTCTTCTATCATCAAAAAACGGAGTATCGGAATTCCATCCTATATAATAAAATGGGGTCCATGGTGTCCAGTAGGAAAGGCAGTAAAATTTCTCCCGAAATTCCTCATCATCTTTCAGATCGGCAAACTGCTCCGGTTCCGGTATAACAATATCGACCTCATGCGTCCTCAAAGCCTGTATCTGGGCAAGGGTATTAGGTATAAATTTGTAAACTATCTTCTCGAGATTGGCCTTTTTGCCCCAGTAATTTTCGTTTCTCTTCAGAACTATCTGCTTACCCACATCCCATTTTTCAAAAACAAAAGGCCCGCTGCCCACAGGATTTGACACCCTGTTATTAAACTCAACCGCTTCCTCGTATTCATAAACATGCTTTGGCATAACTCCGATATCCCAGGTAAACGACAGGTTCACCAGATTCTTAAAATAAGGCTTTTTCATGTAAAAAATCACTGTCTGTTCATTTATCTTTTCTGCACGATCAACATCATAAAAAGACTGCGCCACATTAGCGGCATCGATATTGGGGTCCTTGATGGTGTTGAACGTAAAGATTACATCTTCGGCAGTGATCGGCTCGCCGTCGGAAAAATAAATATCATCTCTCAAAGTAAAACTGATCTCCATCCCGTCTTCTGAAACCTCGTAACTCTTTGCAAGCCAGGGTTTCAAGTCAGCTGTATCATAATCGAATGTCAGCAAAGGCTCAAACACATAAGGTACCGTTATCCAGACTGTATAAATATCCTTGCTGCTTGAGATCGGGTTTAAAGTGGCAGGTTCCACCTGAAATGCCCATATAAGCCATCCCCCCTCATCTTTACTGTTTAATGGTGCTTTTTTTTCCGCAGTCTTAATTTTACCCTCGGTTTTCCCTTTTTCTATCACTTCCTGAATTTCATTAAGTGACTTGTAAAACCGGTCGGAAACCCTCATTTGATGAAGTTGAAGCAGTGCTATGATCACAAAAAGTAACAGCAAAAAATATTTAAAATTTCCGCCCCGCTGCTTCATTAACAAACCTCCATGTTTGTTATGTACGGTTTATGAATTGAAGTCAAGTTTATTTTGCCTCATAAGCTGGAAGTTCCTTCGGAGCAGTAATATTTTCACCCTCATCGGAAATCCCGTAAATAAAACCCAGCCTGGCAGACAACTCACCGGCATTACCTTCCTTACCAAGGAGCCTGTCATGCTCTGTTTTAAGACCATCGATATTATCATTCTCGATCGCGCTTTTAATAACCGACTGTTCAAGCCCCGTCAATCTGGCGATACATTTCTGTTCCGTTTCGACCATTACAGAAATCAGCCTTTCCTTCGACCTTTCAGGAAGAACATCCTGGCCCTTAATATATCTCTGCATTACATAAGAAAACAGCTGTGCAAAATCCCGGGCATTGTCATTATCCTCACCTGCACCGCCCTTGATCTTATCGCATAATTCCTTCAGAATTTTAGTTTCGATCAACTCATTACTCACTTCCCAGTTTCTGTAACTTTCAAGTCTTTGATACACCAGCTTCCGGAAAAGCCCGCTGACTAAAGGAGTATCGACACTTCTTATAAATTCAGCTACAGCATTAAGTTCTTCATCGCTGAATTCCTGTAGATTTTGCTCAAGGCTGTCGACAATACTCTTGATCTTCTTAACATTTCCAAGATTCCCCGAATTTATCTCTTCAATTATAGCCTGATTTGTTACACACTTAACTGCCCAGTAGCGAACTGCCCTCTTTTCATGATCCATCAAATCTTCCGCTAAGTAAGAAACGTCGAAATCATTCAACTTGTCCGCCAGGACCAGCAAATTCACCAGGGACTTATAATCATAAGGGCTTTCAAGCGATTTGGCTCTATTTATTGCCTCGGGAAAATATTCTACCACGGATTCATGAAACTGTGCCTGGTACTGATCTTGAGAACTGGCTGATTCAGAGACCGATCTTCTCAAAAATTCCCGTCTCTGCTCCGATATCTCACGAAATTGCCTGCTTTGGGCATATTCGAGCAGGGCCTGTTCTACGTAATTATCTATTACACTCAAATCCTCGCTTTCAAGAACTCCTTTGCTCCTGACATCATCTATCGCAACGGTGGAAACAGAAAAAACAGCAGTAGAAGCACACATACATATTAATACAGATAAAATTGCTATAGCTTTTTTCATTTTTTTCTTCCAAATTTAAAAATACACTGAACTTACTTTAAAAACAGTAATAAAACTACCTTATTGCTCATTTAATGTCAAGATTATATAACATCAACTAGCTGTTTAATTTGCCTATTTTAACTTCCCCCTTGTATATAATATACTTTATTATATTAAAATTTAAAATAAGATTTACTTTTCGTTTTAAGTAAATTTTTATCTGTTAAAATTACCGAAAAACATTTATTATTCTTTTTTCGTAACCAGAAAGTAATTGTTATTTTTTTATGGTTTGATTTATGATCCGAGGAAGTATTAAAAAAATAATTACAATTATTATAATTGGCTTGGTATTTTCAAATACCTACGCCCGAAAGGAATCATTTGTTTTAAACTCATCAATATTCCTTCTTTCAACCACAGAAGAAACTAATTCCGTAAACAGAAAATCTCCCGCCGAACCCAATAAACCCGAATCAAAAAAACCAACTGAAGATAAAACGAATGAACCCGATAAAAACGAAAAGAACAAAAATAAGGAAGAGAATAAAAAAGCCCTGACACCTGCTGACGCTGCATATTACAATAAAAAAGCAGACTATTTTTTCAAAAACTTCGTGGATGAAAAAGGTCTGGTCGACTATTCAAAATTAAAAATGAAATCAAATAAGTTCAACCTCCTGAAGGCCGAGTACGCTAAACTAAAAAGAGAAGATTATAAAAAATGGAACGAAAACGAAAAACTTTCATTTTGGATAAACCTTTACAACATAGAAATCATGGATATTGTAACATCGAAATACCCCATAAAAGCCTCACGACTGCTACTTGTATTCTGGCCTCCAACCGATATCAGGCACATTCGCGGACTTTTTACCGACTACAAATTCCTGGTAATGGACGAAGAATTCAATCTTCGTTCCGTCGAAAGGAATATAATAAATAATGAGTTCGACGAGCCCAGAGCATTTCTGGCAATGAGCCAGGCAACAAAGTCAGGCCCGCCTCTGAAACAATCTGCATATTTTGCTGAAAACCTTAAAAAGCAGCTGAACCAGCAGTCTGAAAGATTTCTAAGCAGTGAGAAAAACCTGGAAATAGACATAATCGATCAAATAGTCCACTTGTCTGCTATTTTCGATCCGGACTGGATGGGAGAAAGATTCATAGAAAAATACGGCATAAAGAGAAAATTCAAGGAATTCGAACCCGCCGAAAGAGCTGTGCTTAATTTTATCACAAATTACATCAGTTACGGTGAGACCCGCTTTCTTGAGACTGGAAATTATCGGATAGATTATTTAAAATATGACTGGAGGCTCAACGACGCTCCATAAAATTTTATAAACATTTTAAGGATTTAAAAATGATAAAGAACATTTCCGAACTTAATCCTCTCTGCAATACAAAAACATATCTTTACACAAGTGAATCCGTAACCATGGGACACCCTGATAAGGTAGCTGATCATATCTCGGATTCGGTACTGGATGCAATCATAAAAGAAGATCCCGACTGCAGAGTGGCTTGCGAAACGCTTGTCACCACAGGTTTGGCTTTACTGGCAGGCGAGATTACCACCGATGCAAAAACGGTTTTTGCAGATATACCTGACATTGTAAGAGATACCGTCAAAAAGATCGGCTATACCGACCCCGAAATGGGATTCGATTACGACACCATGGGCGTTATGGTCAACCTCGACAAACAAAGCCCCGATATTTCTCAGGGTGTAACTGAAAAAAAAGGACTACATAAACAACAGGGTGCTGGGGATCAGGGGCTAATGTTCGGATATGCATGTAAGGAGACAAGACAGCTAATGCCCATGCCCATTCAGCTTGCACACAAACTGACTCTTAAACTGGAAAGAATGCGGAAAAACAAAAAAATACCCTGGCTCAGGCCGGACGGCAAAAGCCAGGTCACCGTTGAATACGAAGATTACAAACCAAAGAGGATCCACACCGTTGTAGTATCTACCCAGCATGATGAATCCGTCTCCAATAAAAAACTGCGAAAAGAGATCATCGAAAAAATAATCCTTCCCGTCCTCCCAAAAAATCTCGTGGATAAAGAAACGATCTACCACATAAACCCCACCGGCAGATTCGTCATCGGAGGACCTAAAGGAGACTGCGGCCTGACGGGAAGAAAGATTATAGTAGATACCTACGGCGGGATCGGAAGCCATGGCGGAGGAGCATTCAGCGGAAAGGACCCATCCAAAGTGGACAGATCTGCCGCCTACATGGCCCGCTATATTGCAAAAAACATCGTCGCAGCCAACCTGGCGGATAGATGCGAAGTGCAGCTTTCCTATGCCATCGGCGTGGCAGAACCAATCTCCGTCCTGATAAACACTAAAGGAACCGCAAAGGTAAGCGAAAAAAGGCTAAGCTCTGTAGTCAGAAAACTTTTCCCGTTAAAACCAAAAGAAATGATCGATTACCTGCAGCTGAGAAACCCCATTTTCGCAGTAACATCACACGGAGGCCATTTCGGCAGAACCGGTAAAACTTTCACTTGGGAAAAAACCGATATGAAAGATAAACTCAAAGCTGAATTCAATCTTAAAACCGGCAGTAAAAAGAAATAACTAATTTTTAACAATTTCAGCTTTAATACTTGAAATCGAAGATTAGAAAATATAAAGTAATTCCTCTATTCGGAGAGGTGACCGAGAGGCTGAAGGTAGCGGTTTGCTAAACCGCCGTACGGGTATAAAGCCCGTACCGGGGGTTCGAATCCCCCCCTCTCCGTTCAAGGCCTTAGACTGCTCTAAACAGCGGTTTAAGGCCTCTTTAGCAACATTTCCAATTTCAATGTCCCCTGTTTTTTCAGCTTTCGGGTTTGCAATATTTTGCATTGTTTTGTGGTAACTAGTGCAGGAATTGTCCAAGTAACTGTCCAAGTAAATTTGCTCTAAATCTTCAACTTTTCCAAGCGTCCCTGTGGCCTTTTGCTGGTTTTTCTTGCTCGGCTGATCAAGGTCTGGAAGCCCGTCAACTGCTTTGGCCGTTTGCCCTCTTAGCGTGTGCGTATATGTTGACATCGTCAAGTTTATATCCGAATGCCTCATTAAATCCTGTGCAGTTTTCGGATTTACCCCGCTGTTTGCCAGCATACTTGCAAAGGTATGTCTTAAGCTGTGAAAGTCAACTACCCTTCCGCTTTCGTCTTTGCGGTCTATCCTGGCTTTGTCTAAATCTTTATGAAGCATTTTAGCCAAGTTCCTGATCTTAGGCATTTTTAAAGCCTTAGCGTGTGGAAGTTTATTTGACAAATAATTTTCAAATATTTTTGCGGTCGCTTTTCTCAATGGAAGCGTCGCCTCTTTTCGGTTCTTTGTATATCCTGCCTTAACGGTAACTGTATTGTTTTCAAAATCAAAACTGCCAGCGGTCAAACTCTTTAATTCTGAAGCCCTCAGCCCCGTTTCAACTGCCAAGCGGTAAAGCATTGCCCTTTCATGTCCAGGGATATTAAAGACTTCCCCTGCCCTCTCTGTAGCCTCTAACAGCTCTCTTATTTCCTCTGGCTCTAATGCCCTTCGTTTGTATCTTCTGTTCGCCTTGGCATTGATCTTTTTAAGGTATTTCAGCGGATTATTATTTACCCTTCTGTCCTGCTTCATAAAATTGCAGAATTGCTTAACCGCCTGAACATAGAAATTAAAGGTCTGTGCTGATATGCCCTTCTTTTTATCCTTATCTTTTCGCAAGTCCGAAAGGTATTTTTCAACTTGACTCAATGAAATGTCCTTATAGTAAACGGCATTGCAGCCCTCGAAGGTTTTCTTTGCCCTGTTGTATAAAAGCCTGGCATGTTTTTCGGTATTTCCCTTGGCGATCAGGCTATTTTTAAAATCCTCTAAATGCTTTTCAAGCGGTTTAGTTCCCTCTGTCCTCTGGCTGTCGATAAGTCCCCACTTGATCAGCTTCTTTAATAAATTGCTGTTCAATCCGTCAATCCATGCCTGTTGATCCCTGCTAAGCTCTGCCCTTGACGATCGAGTGCCAACCAGGCCTTCTATCTGGTTTGCCAAGTGAAGCGTTGCCCTGTGCTGTTTGTATCCTGCAAGTTTATGCCTTCTGCCCAGGTGATCAGTAAAATCAATATACCATTTCCGGGACTTTCTGGACTTTCCGTCTTTGTCCTTATAGCTTGCTTTGAACAATCTCATACTATTTACTCCCTTTATCCTGTTCAATTGTTTTAAATTCAATATTCAATACCCTTGCAATCTTTTCGGCTGATTTTAAGGTTAATGATCTTTGCCCTTTTATAAAGCGGTTAATCTGCGCACGGTCAACCCCAGCTAATTTACTTAAATGGTTCTGGGTGTAACCCGATTTTTGAATTGCTTCTCTGAATTGTTTTTCTAAACCTTTTCTTTTCATAATTTCAAATATATCAACTTTCCTGTTTGTTGTCAACAATCAACAATATGTTTTTTTCAATTTTTTACTCTAATTTTGCCAAAAAAACTGCGCACTTGCCCGCTCGGTCGGGGGTAGTGTCATCTCAGAAATTTACATCCCCTCCCCTCAAAGTTATTCCATATATATTTATATTTATTTGCTTTCCTCTCTTTGGGGTTTTCTGAAAACTGCCCTTTTGCAATCAGTTCTAATATATCCAGATTGCATAAAAGCCGTAGCCTAGTGTTTGCAGTGGTATAATGCACATCGATAAAATCCGCTGCCTTTCTACAGTCCAGGACAAAGCCTTGTCCTTTAGTTTGCTGATCCAGTGCCCTGCAAAATTTTTCAAGCTTGATCAGGTCTTCATATTCGCTGTAGTCTTCTAAAAGATAATCCAGCGGTTTAAGTTCTAAGGATTGTTTGAAAGCTTGGTCATAATCAACTCCCAAAAATTTTATGTTATCCCATGCCTTTAAAAAGTCATTCCACGTTTCAAGAGAATCTTTTGTCTTGATATTCGGCAAAGCCTCTTTATGCCATTGCTTAACAATCTTCATTAATCGTTTCGGATCAACTTCTGTAAAATCAGGATTCATTTTCAAAGCCAATGCAAAATCAAAAACCCTTCTGTTTCTCTGTCCCTGCCTTTCAGGAATAGTTTTCTTTATACAATCATTTATAAAACTTTCATTTTTAAATATTAATTCCTCAACTTCCCTTTTACTTAATTGTTTTGTTTGTAAGGTATGTACAGTTTGTAAAGTATGTAATGTAGTTTCGGCTATAAATCCAGCTTCTACAAGATCAAGCCTTCTAAGATTGCCGTTTATCGGTATCAGCCATTTATAAGCCTTACCCTCTGGATGGATACTTGGAGGCAAAAGACAATAACCGCCCCCGCCCCTGAGTTCTCCGTTTTCGATATGCTCGATCTTTTCTAAATCAGATAGAAAATAGACGTGCCGTCCCTTGCCGGTCTCAACAGTCGGTAATTGTTTGGCAAGCTTCGGATTTTTATCATTCCATTTTTCATATTCAGACATAGTGTCAAAGTCCCTGCAAGTCAAATTCCCGCTTATCTTTCCCAGGACAACAGCAAGTGACTTATGATTATCTGTAAACCATTCTTTTATCTTCTCAATGTCTGCTCTTTTATTCTGGTAAGGCTTCCATAATCTAACCGCTGGCTTCTTAGTCCCTGCCCTTATCGGTATGATCGAAAACCCCAGATCGTGATATTTCAAAGCAGATTTTAAGATTTTATCTTCCATGATCATTATCCGTTAAAAGACATAGTTAATTTTCCAAAACTGCAAATCGGGTACTATTACCCTTATTTTTCATTCTGGATTCCAGAGGGCATTCTAAACCCCCTGAAAACCCAAAATTTTGAGGGCAATTTTAATTAACTATGTTTTACCCTCCCCTCTTTTGTTCCGTTTTTTCTTTTGAGAAAGTTTTTTCCTTTTGTCCCTGCAATCATCACAAAATCGGCGGTACTTTTTCAGCCTGTTTTTATTGCAGTCGGGACAAAGCCTGATATTTGATTTCAGAAGATCATCAGCGGTAAACTTCGGATCGATTTTGGCATATTCAGCCCTAAGCCTTGCAAGCATTTTCTGGTCTTTAAAAAAGCGGTAGTTCGCTGGTGGTAAAACATTTTCTCTGAAATACTTGCAATGGTGACCATTTACTATCAGGCAATCCCCAGGACTCACTTTCAGCAGATCATAATATGGCTTATCTGGCGAAACCCATGTCAACGGGCAGTGACTTGGAGTAAGTGAATAATATGCGCAATTCTTTCGGGCAAACTTTTTTAGTTCACTGTTGACAGGTTTGCTTCTATTCTTATTATATTCATTAGGTTTGTTTAATTTCTTGGTCGATGTAGCTGTAACTGCATCGGCCTTTTTTATTTCCCTCTGTTTACTCATGATTAAGAATCCTTTCTTTTTTCAAGTAATTGATTAAACTTTTCGATATTCGGAAAATCCCATTCGATCCATAGCCTTAAATGCTCTGTCTTCCATACTCTACAGCCCCCCAGCTTGTAGCTTGGCGGTATCTTCCCGCTTGCCTGAAGATCAGCCCACTTTCTCGGACTGATCGAACAGATTCCCGCTGCCTGCTTTGCCCTTACTAACAGCGGTTCGATGGGTAACTTCTTATTCGCTTCCATGCTTATCACCTCCCCCTTAATTTTCTGCCTGCATTTTCATTGCTTCCCAAGTTTCCCTGTCTGGACATCCTGAATTAATCCAAAGATCAATTTCAGTTTTTATCCAGCGTACACTTCCCCCGATCTTGACAGGTTCAGGAATTTTACCTTGAGTGTTGAGCCGAAAAACTGTTCTTTTGGATACTTCTAAAATGTTTGCCAGTTTCTTGGCCGTTAAGAGTTTTGCCTTATTGTTTGTATTCATGTAAATTAGCTCCTAATTAAGTTAATAAATTAAATCTAATCTCAATAAGAGCCAATTGAAATGTAAGTATGTTTAGAGTAGAAAAATAGTAGTAGAAGTGTGGTTTATTTGTCTGTCAGTTTATAACCAAATCCCCTCTTATTTTTAACCTTCAATTCAAAAGGTTTAATTTCTTTCTTTATTATTTTTATTGCGTCCTTTAATGGCTGCTCTGCATGGCTTTCCGTTTCTTGGTATTCATCTAATTCTTTAAAAGAAAGATATTCACCTTTATTATTGTTCAATTTTTCAAATACATCTTTAGTTTTACCTGTAATTTGAGTTTCTTCCCCATTTATCAATACGCCCCAATCTTTTATTTCTATATCAGCGTCCGATTGGTTTTCGTTTTCTGGCAACAGGGCTAATAAAATTTTATTTAAATCTCCCTTAAGCTGCTGCTCTCTTTTAACATCTTGCTCGTGTTGATAAATTATATCATCAATTGCATTTTCTGACCCAACCCCAACATGGCTAATTGCTTCGGTAATATCAAAAGGTGCTCTATCCTCTAACATTCCCCATATAAAATCAATCTTACCTTTCAAATCAACTGAATGTTGATGGCCTATATTTTCTAATTGACTCCAAGCTTCTTCATGGCGTGACCCCCTGAAACTGTACCATTGCTAATTAGAGAGTATTCGATAGAAT
>CAZDVM010000035.1:0-17331 GCA_964508925.1 uncultured Pirellulales bacterium
TCTATCGAATACTCTCTAATTAGCAATGGTACAGTTTCAGGGGGTCACGCCACAACTAATATTTTCACTCTAATTCTTGTAATCACATTACATTTTTATTGAAAATGGATATTTAACTAAAACTTGACACTTATGAATATCTGTCAAGGTTTTGTCAAGTCAGTACAATATAGTCTCATCAACTATTTTAAATTTCAGTGCCTTCATTCAGAATTCTGACATAAGCATCGTATCTGTAAATACGATTTCTTTTGGCACCTGTCACTTCAGTAACTATACCAAGTTTTTCTAGATGCTTTAATGAAGAGGTTACTGTAGCTGCCCATAATTCTGTCATTTCACATGCTTCTGGAATAGACAATAAAGGTCTTTGCTGTAAAGCATGATGAACTCGAAGAGCCGAACTTGCTGGTCTACCGAGTCCTTTAATTTTTTCTCTATCTCGTTCTGCCAACTTTAATAACTGATTTGCTGTATCGGCTGCTTGTTGAGCAGTTTCTTTTATTGCTTTTACGAAAAACTCAATCCATTCTTCCCAATCACCTGTTTTCCTGATAATATTCAAATGTTCGTAATATTCCTGCCTGTATGCTTTAAAATATAAACTCAAATAAAGAAGAGGCTTTTTGATTATGCCAGATGAGATTAATATCAATGTTATCAGTAATCTCCCGATTCTACCATTACCATCTAAAAAAGGATGAATGGTTTCGAACTGAGCATGTACTAGAGCAGACTTGATAATAGCTGGAGTTTTTTCCGGAATATTATTGATGAACTTCTCCAAATCTGACATGCATTCGACTACCTTTTCAGGCGGTGGTGGAACATGGGCTGCATTGCCTGGACGTGTACCCCCTATCCAGTTCTGACTTATTCTGAACTCTCCTGGACTCTTATCGCTTCCTCTGCCTTTAGATAGCAGTATTTTATGCATCTCTTGGATGAGCCTGTTACAAATCGGAATTTCTTTTATTCTCTCAATTCCATGGTTCAAAGCTGCTACATAGTTGGAGACTTCTTGAACATCATCCAAAGGAACTCCGGGAGTATGTCCTGTCTCAAAAAGAAGGAAATCAAAAAGAGAGGATTGAGTCCCTTCAATTTGTGATGATAAGACGGCTTCCTTTCTTATATAACTGTAGAGAAATAGCTCTGTATCTGGTAAAAAAGTAGCAACACTATCCAATCTACCTAATGCAAGCAGAGCTTCATCCATGATTTCTCTTAAATTAGGCCTGATTTCAAGAGGAGGCTCTGGGGGCAAAGCATTCGGAATAAATGCCTTTGCTTCCTCTGAAACAGTTGCAATTCTAATGTATCGCCCTGTATTTCCCCTTTTCATAGCAATCTCTTTATTGTAAAAACAATATTAACCCTTAGCCTTATTATAAGATATCGGTATTTCTTATAATAAGCAATAGCAATATTATTAAAATTGTAATAAGAGTTTATTTTTTCCTGAAAAAAGCATGTTTCCTATATAGGAAATTATTTGAAAGTAGGAAATTATGAGATTGAAAGAAAAAGAAATAACAGAAACCATTCAAGAATCTAAAGAAATATACGACCCTCTAGAATTGGATGAAATAAGATTCGAGAACCAAAACAGTAAATTCGATGCAATTATCAAGTTCTCAATAAAAGGTAAAAGGTATTTTAATTGTGCGGTCGAAATAGTTCCCGTTGCAACTCCAAAAATCATCCAAAATAAATGCAAACTGCTTCAGAGTCAGTCATTTTCAAATGATTATATACCACTGGTAATAGCCCCTTTTATTGGACAGAAACAGGCTGAAATTCTAGAAAAAGAAAATATTTCTTGGCTTGACCTTTCAGGCAATATGTCAGTTAAAGCTCTGCCAAATATATATATAGAAAAAAAAGGTAACCCAAATAAATATCCAGATACCGCCCCGATTAAAAATATTTTCAAAGGAACTTCTTCTTTAGTTTCTCGTGCTCTAATATTGAAACCAAAAGGATTTTCTTCTTTAGGAGAAATTGTTGATTTCATTAACCAGAAAGGCGGAAAGATAACAAAAGGCACAGTTTCAAAAGTTTTAAAGTCATTAGAAGATAACTTATTAATAACTAAAAGCAAAAAGGGAATTAAGGTAAATAAGCCAAAAGAACTTTTAGATAAGCTTGCTGACAGCTATTCTGAATACCTTAGTAAGGAAACAAATAAAGCAATATATTCAATTCTGAGCTTCGATAAGTTAAAATACATTTTAAATAATTCTGAAATCGATTACGCAGCCAATTTATTTTTTGCCTCAGAGCTGAAAGGACTAGGCGTTTCAAATCAGAGAACTTTTTATGTGAATTCACTAAGCAAGTTAACACAATTATTGAATCAAAACCTTGAAATTGGCTCTATTGATGAGCAATATGGTAAATTTGACTTCAAAGAGAATAAAGAACCTTTTATTTGGTTTAACCTAAAAAAACAAAATGGACTTAATGTAGTGGATGATTTAGAACTATATCTTGAACTGATTAACACTTCTCCAAGAGGTCCAAAGATAGCTGAATCTTTGAAAAAACGTATTCTTGAAGGATTTGATAAATGGAATTATTAAAACAACAAAAAAAATAGTAAAAAAAGATTTCTCAGAATTAACTTCTAAAGGGTGGGATGCAGTTTTGTCCAATCCTTCTTTCTATCCAGAACTTGATATTCAAAGTCGAAAAGGAAAAATTCAAAATGCAATATCACGGCTGACTCGCTGGTTTCAAAAATTGTAATAAGGAACTGTCTTATTATAAGATAATAGCCTTTCTTGTAATTAGAGCATTAAATTCCACAAAAACGGTTGGTTTCCTATACAGGAAATCAATTCATTTTAAGAAACTTTTCTTAGGTTTGCAGTTGCAAAAACTTAATTCATATCGTGCTCAATGACCGATAATCGAGGTTATGTTTTAAATTTAATATCATCCTGTGCTAATTTTCTAAAGCAAAAAAACTCAAATACCTTTTACCATAAAAAATATTAGTTGACTAATCCTTGACATTTATTAATATGTGTCAAGGTTTAGACCACTATGCAAAATAAAGTTCAAAAACTAGTTTCAGAGCTCAGAAAGAAAAGAATACTTAGCACTCAAGAAATTTTGCAGCTGGGTATCTCAAAAGAATATCTACGCAAACTTACTAATGAAGGTAAAATAGAAAGAGTATCCAGAGGGTTTTATTCCCTTCCAAACTCTGACTTTTCTGCTATGCAAAGCCTTGTCGAAGTTTCCAAGCAAATCCCTGACGGTGTAATTTGCCTTCTTTCAGCACTCAGGTATCACGGTTTTACAACTCAGAATCCTTTTGAAGTTTGGATTGCAATCAAGCGAAGAGCCTGGAAACCTAAAACTGAAGTGAGCACAAAAATACATTATATGAGATTTTCAGGAAAAGCTTTTTCTCAAGGTATACAAGTTAAAAAAGTTGATAATGTTAAAATCAAAGTCTACTCCCCTGCTAAAACTGTAGCTGACTGTTTTAAATATCGCAACAAGATTGGTCTTGATGTTGCTTTGGAAGCCCTTAAAGAAGGCTGGAGCAAGAAACTGTTCACTATGGATGAGCTTTGGAAATATGCAAAAATATGCAGAGTTAGCAATGTTATGCGTCCTTATCTGGAAAGTTTGACTTCATTTTGAGTAAAGAAAAACATCTCAGCTTCTGTTTTGCAAAGACTTAAAAATTATTCCCAAGCCAGAAAAGAAGACCGTGGTCTTACCCTAACAAATTATGCAATTGAAAGATTGTTATATCGTTTAAGCATTTCTGAATATTCTGAACAGTTTGTTTTAAAAGGGGCACAGCTTTTCCGTATTTGGACAGACCAACCTTATCGTCCAACACGAGACCTTGATTTACTACGCTTTGGCAGTCCTGATATTTCTGATTTGGAAGAAATTTTTCGAGATATATGCAAGATAAAAACTTATTATGATGATGGAATTATTTATTTACCGGAAACTGTTAAAGCACAAACTATCCGTGAAGAGAATGAACACGATGGCATCAGAATAAAATTGGAATATAGAATTGGCAGAACAGGGCAAGGTATGCAGATTGACATCGGGTTCGGAGATTCAGTTACTCCGCCTGCTTCGGAAATTAAATTTCCCTCAATTCTGGAAATGCCTTGCCATACCTTAAAGGCTTATCAAAGAGAAACTGTTATTGCAGAAAAAGTTGAAGCAATGGTAAGTTTAGGTTTTCCAAATAGCAGAATGAAAGATTTTTATGACGTTTACATGCTGTCTGAAAAATTTAAATTCGATGGAAAGGTTTTACAAGAAGCAATACAAAAAACCTTTGAAAGAAGAAATACCAGTATTCCGAAAAATAGACCTGTTGCATTAAGTGAAGAGTTCTATGGCGATGAAGTAAAGCAAGTTCAATGGAATGCATTCATCAGAAAAAGCAATTTAGAAAAGATGCCTTTTAAAGATGTAATTCAAAGAATTAATAATCTGGTTGAGCCAATTTTTCAGTCTACCATCAAGTCAGAGACTTTTGCTTTTACATGGTCATCTCAAAAAGGTTGGGCTTGAATGTTAAACTAATCCACTGTGAAAATAATGTGAAAGTGACCTTTTAACTATTGTACTTAGAAGAAAATTAGGAATGTCAAATCCTTGTTTTTGAGCCAAAAACGCCTATATAATTTTATGGACCTTTTTTTTGCTTTATTGTGGTTCTGGGGGTCGGGGGTTCGAGTCCCCTCTTTCACCCTTTTTTATTTCCTTTCATAACAAGAACTTACAAATTTAAAGTTATTCTACAGCCCCTAAATTTTTACCTTACTGTGAAAATTTATGGTGCCTTTAAATCCGTGCTGAATTTTCATTCCTTATTGCATGTAATATCAGACGGCAGTCTATTTTAAGCGCAGTCCAAAGGGGCATTCCGAACTCTTGCGCTGAGGAATCTGCGGTTTAAGTGCGGCAAACTGCTTCCTTATCAATCCATAAAACCCTCAATTATGATCATTTCCAAAATGCCCATACAAAATACTCTAAAAAAGCTTTCTTTTACTTGTCTAAATAGTCAATTTTTATCTTGGTTAGTTTTTTTCGATTAATATATAATATTAAGCTAAAATTATCTTCAAATTGTTAAAATTTTCTTTCAGGAGGAGAAAATGAATTTTAAAAAGTTTGCCGGCATTTCCACTATTATACTTATTACACTCGCATTCAACCTTTATGCTGCATCTTACGGCGGCGGCTCTGGTACAGAACAAGACCCATACCAAATTTGGACAGCAGAACAGATGAATACAATCGGCCTACACCCAAATGACTGGGACAACCATTTTATACTGATGTCAGATATTGATATGAGCCAGAGTATGAATTATCCAATTGGATATGAAGATTTTCCCTTCAATGGTTCTTTTGACGGTAATAACCATGTGATCAGGAATCTGACTTATAACTATAATTTGCATAGTGTTGGGTCGGAAATTGTGGGATTGTTCGGAGTTATAGGTACAGAAGGAGAGGTTAGAAAACTTGGCCTTGAAAACGTTTATATCAGCGGATATGAGTTTAGTTATCTAGAAAAAGATATATTTATCCGATACTCAAAAGTCGGAAGTCTGGCTGGCCAGAATTCAGGTAAAATAACGGATTGCTATGCAACAGGTGATATTGCGGGCATAGAGGTCGGTGGACTGGTGGGGAGAAACATCGAAGGGACCATAATAAACTGTAATTCAACAGGTAGCATTACCGGGGAAAAGTTAGTCGGTGGACTGGTTGGACTTTCTTCGGGAAAAAGCAGCATAACCAACTGCTATGCAACAGTGAATGTTACGGGAGGGCACATACTCGGGGGGCTGGTAGGAGCAATTGGTTCGTATAGAAGTAATCCTCCAACTATAACCAACTGCTATGCAACAGGGGATATTTCGGGATGGGCCTTAATCGGTGGACTGATTGGAGATAGTGGAGGAACCATAAATAACTGTTACTCTACAGGCGGTGTCGATGGAGAAGAATTTGCCGGCGGACTGGTTGGAAGTAATCGCGGATTAATAACCAACTGCTATTCCACAGGGAATGTTAAAGGAGAAGAGTTTGCCGGCGGATTGGTGGGATATAAGTCAGATGAAGGAGATATCATTCAGTCTTTTTGGGATGTTGAAACCAGCGGTATATCAACAAGTGATGGAGGTATTGGCTTAAACACTTCAGAAATCAGGATATAGAAACTTTTCTTGATGCAGGATGGGATTTTGAAACACCGATATGGAAGATATGTGACGGGTTTGGTTATCCCAAGATTGCATGGCAGACTATTCAGACCCCAATTATTTTCCCTGAACCAAATGAAACATATGGAAGCTCTAACAATCATTTGGGAGGAAATTGATGAAGCTTTAGAATATAAAGTAATATGTTGTTCAGATCCTAATCTTGAAGATGTAGTGGCAGATGCATGGGTTGATGTCAATGAATGCACATTTGAAAATCTGGAGAGAGGAAAGACTTACTGGTATTCAGTGATGGCTTCAGATGGCTGTGTAATGGAAAGTGAATGGGCAGAACCTGTATATTCAACTCAAACAACTTACAGCCAGACTATCTTAGATTCAATTGACCCTAATGATTTAAAAAATGATAAAATGTTAAAATCTTTAAAAAATAAACTTCAAACTATCGAAAATATGGCCGAAACTGGTAATACAAAAGGCACTTTAGACAAAATAGAAAAAGATATCCTGCAAAAAACAGATGGTTGTATTGAAAATGGCACTCCTGATAAAAACGACTGGATTCTCGATTGCGAAACGCAATGGAAGCTTTACGAAATTATTGAAAGTTGGATGGATGATATAGCAAACTAAAGTTTGCCCTGGAAAAAGATTCTAATACCCCTCACCCAGAGGGGTATTTTTTTGCCTAATTCTGGGGAGCGGGGGTTCAAGCCCCCTCTTTCACCCTTTTTTATTTCCTTTTTTCAATCTTCCTTACTTAAATTATGCGTCAATAACAGCAAAACATGTCGATATTTTCTAATCTTGTAAACATATTTCATTGAAATGTCGATATTCTTTCCAGCTAAGCTAAAAATAACTCGAACTGTATAGCTAACAACAAATATATTTCAAGCGCATTAAAAAAGGCTGCCGATTAAAGCAGCCTTTGCTTTTAAACTTACTTTCGCTTACCTCGGATCAAACCAATTGCACCGATACCTAAAACGATCAATGTTGCAGGCTCGGGATTATTCACAAAACTTTCACTTAATTCACCATCTTCACCTAAACTCTGAACATGCATTCCAACACGCAAACTTTCGTCCTCGATCATTTCTACTACATCATTAAAGAACACGCCGTCTTGCATAATAAAAACAATATCCAGATATTCATAAGGCTCGATTCCGCTTTTATCTGGCGACAAAACTTCAGAATCCGGACCTGAATCAGACCCAAAACTTACCTCGGAATCAAAAGGTGGAACTAACGTATTCCAGGATGGGATCTCATCGGGAACAGCACCAAATGAAAAATCAACTCCGACATCACCACCAGATCCGTCATCAGCATCTATCAGATAATTAGTCGTAAAAAACATCGGTCCGTCAATATAGATCTGCTCGATTCTGCAATACTCCGGCCCGGTATTCCTCAATTTAAAAACAATTTCATTACTCCCGGTATTTACTAAATCAATAAATAACTGGGATTCACCTATGACCTTTGAAACGGTACCGTTATTGGTAAACATTCTAAAATCATAGGTCACTTCATCAACAACTCCTGATGCAAAACTTTGCAACAGCAGAACTGAAAAAATTACCCCCCATACAGCTCTAGGTAATCCTTTCATAACAACCTCCGCTAAAAAAAATCAAGAAATGCAAACTTTAAATATATACCATAAGTGGTATATAAGACATTAAAAAAAAGGCTGCCGGTTAAGACAGCCTTTTTCTTTTTAAATGCTGGGTTTAGCAGTGATTACCCAAACCCAGCGGAGAAGAGAGAGAGAATTTAGTTTATTTTAATCATAGCAAAAGCTATGTCAACTTTTAACGCCGGATTTGCCATTTCGGCATTGCACCTACACATGCCAAATCCAGCTCGGGGGAGAAGAAAACTCTTCGTGAGCTTCTAATATCACGGCTCCCCTCGCCGTGCTTGCTCTCGCGCGTCTTCAGCAACATGACCTTCACCTCACATTTCCGAAGACGCCAACCAAATTTTGAAAGAACTTTATGATCATCATGGTTTCCCATGTTTAATCCAACTGCTGGGTCTGCCGTTATTCACACCAAACCCAGCGAAGAAGAGAGAGAGTTATAATAAACACAGTAAATACTGTGGTTACCATTAACGCCGGATTTGCCATTTCGGCATTGCACCTGTAAATGTCAAATCCAGCTCGGGGGAGAGAAAACTCATCTTGAGCTATATATGATCATGGCCAAAAGCCATGTCTGCTCTCTAGTTTACGTCTCTCGATGCGTATTATTTACTTTTCAATAACTTCGACATTTTCTGATACCGGCTTTAAAGATAACATGTTCATCAACACGTTTTTTAGTATCTCTTCGCCGCTGTCTTCATCCAAAACCGCCGATACTCCTAAACTTCTTGCTTCTATCTCCTGTTGCATATCACCGGCCCTGATTATTGCGATCACCGGAAGTTCCGGTCTAAAAGATCTCAATTTCCTGAGGAATTCACCCTCCACCATGTCATCGAGATCCCATTTACTGATCACACTGTCGAATTTCTCGGTTTTCAAAGAGCGGGCAGCCTCTACTCCCGACCGCCTCACTGTTACTTTTATCGGAAGCTCCTGCAAGGCTCGTCCTGCCCCCCTCAAACCTACGGTCAAAACATTTGCCTGAGCGAGCTTTATCATTTTTAAACTTCCTATTTAATTTTTAACAACTTCACTTATACATAAGCACAACATATGCCAACCGAAAATTTAATTTCTAAAATTTTTATAAGTCCTTTATTAGCAAGCTTTTAAAAAATATATATTTTCCGGGTAAAATTTTGATAACTCAACCCGTCAACTGTTTTGGTACATAGTGACAACTCCTTTTTCCTTTTAAGTCATTGATATGTATGTGTTTACATAAAATGTACCATTTTGGACGCCGCCGACCATTTTAGTACATGGTGACATTGCATGAAAACAGACGAATTGCGCAAAACGATTTTTGAATTGAAATTACTTAAATATGACCGGAATTAATCCTTGGTCAGGGGTATATCCAACCGATCTATAAGACGATTGAGCTTTCTGCGTTCAACCCCGAGTATCCTGGCTGCAGCTATCTTCTTGCCGTTAGTATGACCCAGCGCCTGAATGATTATCTTCCTCTTGACCTCATCCAGCGTCGGTATATCATGCTCCGGATACTGCTTGTCTTCTGCCACTATTATCTCGAAAGGCAGCGCAGAAGACTTGATCTTCTCCCCCTGACTCAGTACATAAGCCCTCTCCATCGCATTTGAAAGCTCACGCACATTACCCGGCCAGTTGTAATTCAACAACAGTTCCTCAAGATCTTCTGTCAATTTCTTTTCAGGCTCATCATAAAAATCTGACTGACTCTTCAAAAAGTGTCTCGCCAATGGCAGAATATCTTCCTTCCTTTCCCTCAATGGCGGCACTTCCAGACTGACTACATTCAAACGATAATAAAGATCAGACCTGAACTCCCCTTCCTCTATCATCTCCTGCAGCCCTTTATTCGTCGCACAAAGCACACGCACATCTATCGGGTATGTCTTCGTAGAACCCACCGGCGTGACCCTGCTTTCCTGAAGCACCCTCAACAGCTTGGCCTGCATATCCAGGGGTATTTCACTTATCTCATCCAGAAATATCGTCCCACCGTCCGCTGCACGAAAAAAACCAAGACTGTCACTTACTGCACCGGTAAACGCTCCCTTAACGTGCCCGAATAATTGACTCTCGAAAAGCTGACCGGTTAAAGTCGTACAGTCAACCGGAATGAAAACCTCATCATTCCTGTCACTGGCTGCATGAATCTGCCTGGCAACCATCTCCTTACCGACACCGGTCTCTCCCTGGATTATCACCGAACACATCCTCGCCGCTATCGCCTCGATCATATCCATTATCGAGTTAAATGCATCAGACGCACCGATAAAACCCGGTATTTTGTTTGGGCAAGTCCTGCTGATACTGCATCTAGGTTTATCTCTTTTTTCCTGCCCACTATGATTTTTTCTGTCTCTTCTCTCCCTTGTCATAGCTTCACACTCTTCCTTCTAATTAAATTTCCTATTATCCTAATAATAAAAATCTTATAAAATAATAAGTCCAAAAACATCAACCGTAAATCAGGGATTTCCTTCTTTATTTAGGGTTAATACTTTAACCGTATACTTAAGTAATTTTCAAAATCAGCATAAGGTTTTCTTCGATTTTTTCCATGGACGAATTACCTTACCTGCCGATAATTTTCTTAATCTATTTAGGTGAGAGTGTTTTCGGAATGCTTTCCGGGCACACTCTCTCTCTTCAATATTCGTATTCCAATATAGCAGATAAAATAGGCAAAGTCAATAGGTACAAACAACTTTTTATTTGATTATCTAACTTAACATACTAAAATATTGTTAGACAATTATTAAGACCGCCCGGAAAATCAATAAAATTCAAACAAAATCTTATTGAAAATCAAATTTTTCAGCCTAATTTTAAGTATATTAGCCCTTCTCGAGCTTTTCCTTCATCTCCTCGACTTCTTCCCTGCCGTTTTCATAAAGTTTTTCTTCAGTCGGTTCAAGATGCTTAAGCAGCGTCAGAAATTCACCTGCATGCTCAACCTCTTCTGCTGAAATATCCCTTAAAACGGTCTTGGAAAGCTGATCGTCAGTCGATTCCGCAAGCTGCATATAAAGCTGTACTGCCTCATATTCTGCAGCTATCATGTAGCGTATAGCCCTTACAAGTTCTGAATGTGTAAGTTTCCTGTCATTGGCTAAACCTGAAAACGGATTTGCAAATTCCGGCATGTTTTGCCTCCCTGAATTAAATAAATTAATAAAAAAGCCGACAGCTGCTCCTCACAACCGTCGGCCATAATATACAAAAAATCTTATATTTTTCAAGCCTTATTTTTCCAATTGACTCGGCGTAATATAATCGCCATACTCAGCCTGGTATTCCTTCAGTCTCGACCGTACATTATCGAAAGTATCGAATACAACCTGCGGGATACTCTTGTAACCCTTATAGATATCTTCGATTCGGTCGGTCTTGGCAAGCATCTCAGGTACACGAACCGTAAACTGACGCTCATAATCTTCCCTGGCATAATCCTTCCCCAGACCTTCCTTGAATACCTTGACAAGGTCATCATACTCCGGAATAAATCCGGTCGGAGTCTTGATCGCATCAACATCGCCGTTCACTCTCAATTCCGCCCAAAGGATCCAGGCCTTCTTATCATTGATCGCGTTCAAAAACTTGCCGTCCTCGTCTTTAAGGAAATAATTCACCGAAAAGATCGAAGGAACGTTATCTGCACCTTTGGCAAAATCAAGATTATTCTGAATATACTTGCCTAAAGGAATTGCAAGAAAATCCATATTCGACATGGCGTTGAATTTCCTCACTCCTTCCTTACCGAGTGTCGCCGCCGTTGTCTCGGATTCGATCGAAGCACCCTTTGCGATGATGCCTTCTTCCCAGCTGAGAGCTTCTTCCACCGGCACCCATGTGTCACTGTCCCGGCCGCCGTAAACGATTCCGCCGACCGGAGCACCTGCAGGATCATCTGCCTTTTCATCACGGTTCTCAAGATCGGAAATATTCAGACAGTACCTTGCATTCTTATGCGATGGAGTAACCTCCTTACCATCGGAATCCTTTTTACCTTTATGCCACTGGCCGCTGTGATTAATTCCTTCCTCGGGTATATCCTGCCCCATACCAAGCCAATAAGGCTTTCCGTCATTGATCAGTACATTGGAAAAGATAACCTCACCCGGCGTATTCAAAGCATTATAGATCACCGGATCGTCATCAGAATTGACATCCCTGATAATCCCGAAAATTCCCTTTTCCACGTTAACCGTTCTCATCTGACCGTTTATATTCTTAAGATAAGCGATATCGTCACCGATTATCGTCTGACCCGGCAGCATAGCCGTCGATGTCTTACCGCACGCAGATGGAAAAGCTCCCGTAAAGTAAGTGATCCTGTCTTCAGGCCCGTGAACACCAAGCACGAACATATGCTCGGCAAGCCAGCCTTCTTTATCTGCCTTCTGAATAGTAAGTCTCAACGCCAGCTTCTTCAAACCCACAGTGTTACCTGCATACTGGGTATTGGTACTGTAAACAATATCTTCCTGCAGGTCGATATAAACCCTTCTCTTGTCTATATTCTTACTGACGAATTTCTCCATCTCACCTTCCGTATGCAGAAATCTGAAGAAATCAGTAGAATTACCAAGCTCCTTGAACTGCGAATAACCGGTCCTGTATAGAATCGATTCACTGTGAGCAACATAAGGAGAATCAGTTATTTGAACGCAGGGGATCGAAAATTCAGAATCCGTCGGCCCCAGACAGAAAAACGCAACTATCATCTCCCTGCCTTCCATAGAACCGTCAAGATAACCTCTTACCTCCTCGATACCCGCATCACGCTCTGTCCAGTTGGAATTATCCGTCATCGGATCATCCGGATAAAGCAGATACTTGGTATTGGCCTTATCCCTAGCCTGGTCATTATATCCGTCAAAATGAACGGTATGACCCTTCATCCTAAGTTCCTTCTCCTCGCCGTTCTTGACAGCAAGCTCTCTGATATACTGTATATCATCCTCTGAATCCGTGCATACGAATATCGAAGCCGGCCTGGCAAGCTCTACCGCATCATTGATGAAATCATACAGCTTATCGTTCTTAAGACCTTCCAGCTTACCCAGATCGTCTTCCGAAAGTTTCGATTTTACTAATTCACTGATCTCTGCCATTTTGAGTTGTTACCTCCATATCGTTAAGTTATAATTTTAGCCAAAAAAAACCACGAGATTATAATCAGATATATACTAACCTGTCAACAAATGATTTAAAATTTAACCGTATTTTTACCATATTTATCCTGTAGTTTTAGTAAGAATTAAACTGCAAAAAAGACTTAAAATAGCTACGTCGCTGTCGCATCTAATCCTGCCCGGCATTGTACTTACCCTTGACTCTGGCCAAAACCCCTGTCATTTCGACCATAGTGAGCGATAGCTCAAACACCCACGTCATTTCGAGCGCAGCGAAGCGGAGTCGAGAAATCTTTTCGCTAAAGGTATGTTAATGAAAGTCTCGACTTTAAAAAACGAGAGTCTTTACCGAAGAAAGATTTAACGAACGACACGTTGCAATAAACGGCATTGGCTCCATTCCGTTCGTTAGCACTCACTCCAGTCGAAATGACATAGGGGGTGGTGACTTCGCTCACTCCGGTTAAGATTACATACATGATTTGCAAAACGTTTTCTACCTCACGTCATTTCGAGTGAGGCGAAGCCGAATCGAGAAATCTTTCACGTTCTTAACCGTTCAATGCAGGTAAAGATCTCTCCGCTTCGACCGGCAAGCCGGTCTCCGGTCGAGATGACGTAGGGGAACAAGTGTCCTTCCGCGCAGACTGACAGCCATACCCCAGCCTGCCCCGAGTCGCTGGCTCTTATGCTGCATTTACACCAGGCAATGCATAATGCAAAAAAAACACCTGCCGGATCAATTGCCAGAAGGGTCATTGCGGACAAAGCAACAGACACACCTCACGTCATTCCGAGCGGAGCCGAGGAATCTTTCACGGTATGATATAATAACATTCATTAAAACCTTTGAACCTCGCCCAGTACTTTCAATAAGACTCAAGTCGCTCCGAACGAAAGTGAAGAATCCGCTAAAATAACGATTGAGAAGCAATCCACATCTACACCCACGCAAAGATGATCTAAAAATATCTACCCTCTAATTTCTATCACCCTAAAATCTCAATTCCAGCCCTCTCATTATCCTCTTTGTCTCACCCAGCACCACGCAGATCTTCTGATAATGCTTGATCTCATCATAACTCAGCTTCCTCCCCCTCCTGTCCTTCAGCCACTTATCACAAACCTGGTACCCTCCCACACAAAACTCCCAAACTTCCTCACTCACTCCCTCAAAATACTGATCCTTATTTATATAAACCCTGCCCATCAACTTCCCACCATCCCCCAAGCCTCCCTCATCCCCGTTTTGGTCATTAGCCGTAGGGTCCGGTTCCACCCCACGCGAATCTTTACCGCCATCACCTTTCAAATCTTTCATTACATATTTAGGATACCCCTTGCAAACCTCATTATCCCCTTCAATATCGAACCCCGGCCACTTCTCCATATCCTCTAAAACCTCATCCTCCATCAAATGAAGCCCCATCAACTCATGACCAGCCCCGCAAAAATCAACAAACATCTCCCTACCCTCAGGCAACGGCACCCGAGGAAAATCTATCTTCAAAAACTCTACTTTGTACCTCCTCCACTAGAAAAACATGATGCCTTTTTCTCATTTTTTTAGAATCGTATGCATGATTATAGTTATATCAAACCAAACTTTTTACATTTATCCAAGATAAAATCATGTTCTTTACATTTTTCTAGAATTTCTTTGTTATTTTTTAAAGGTTTAATTTTATTAATTGATATTGATTTTTGATTCATTTTTTCAATAAGAATAGTTGGGACAAAATACAAATCATGTTTATCATCTGCTTCCTTTATTCCTATAACCAAATCAGACGTTTTGCTTGTTTGAGTGTAACTTTTAACACCAGATTTATATTTTCGATCAACACCACCCCTGGTACCACCTGTAAAACTTAAAGATGTATCCCCTATTGTTTTAACTTGGGCTCTTATTATTTCCTCCCCATTTTTATTTTTAAAAACAATAATTAAGTCAAAACTTGATAGGGGTAAATCTACCAATGATACATTTTCATATCTTTTCATTAAAATTCCAGCAACTATATGTTCGTTTGCATGTCCTGTAACAGCAGCTCTTCGTCCTCTTTTTGCTTTATCATCCATAATTTACATCTTTTTCAAAACTAAGACCCAATCTGTATTAATTCTTTCCTCTCTAGGAACTTTGATAAAATGTTTAATAATCTCTGAGCCAAAATAAGTTTCTAAAGAAAAACCTACTCTTTCAGCCAATTCAATCAAATACTTCCAACTTTCAAACACATTTCCCCTTATACGATTATTACCAATAACAATTATATAGTATGCCCCCTTTTTTAGAACCCTATAAACTTCTTTTAAATTGTTTTCCATATCAACTAAGTATTTATAAGCAATATATGCTCTTCTTTTGTCTTTTCCATATATTCGTTTAATAACATTATCTGCACTAGCTACGTCTACCTTGTGTAATTTCTTATAATACTTTGCTGAAACACTTTCAGTCCCGACATGTTCTTTTTTTAAAGGAGTTAAAGATCCGGAACTAAAGCCTAACCAATAAATTTCTAACTGATGTGTTCTAGGATAGTCTACTGCGTTCACATATGGTGGTGATGTTAAGGCTAAATCAAAAAGCCTACCTGGATAGAAAATTCTTCTTGCATCAGATTTATCAGGAAATTTTGCTGTTATATTTCTGGGATAAAAGTCTGAAAAATCTTTAATTTTTGGAATATTAATTAGCAATTTTTCAGCAAATTTTGTCAATGCGTCACCTGGGTAAACTTGCTTGTTCAATTTTTTTCTTATCACAGTCCTTGTACAATTATTGTCTGCATTTGAAACCTCTCGCACAATAGAGGACATAATGATAAGAAAATAATTTTTTGTTTTCTGAGACAAGGCTAATTCTCTAATTATCTTTTTTATATAAGCAAGCTCATAAGTAATATCTTCATTGAACCAGTTATCCCTGTAAGGAAATTCTGGTATGTCCTTTTGGCAGAGTTTGTTTTTATTATATTTAACTAATTTATCGCATAACTCTTCTACACCTTTTGATATTTCTGTGATATTTAAAGGCGTAGTTTTAACTTTAGAAAGAAATCTTGAGAAGGGGTCAACATCAATTCCAACAGAATTTCTTCTAGATAAAAGCGCTTCAAGATTTGTTGTTCCACTCCCAGAAAAAGGATCCAGAATTAAATCATTTTCTTTGCTATATTTATTAATTAACCATCTTGGTAATTCAGGGAAAAACTTAGCAGGATATTTATGTATTCCATGAGTAAAAGCACTTTGATCATAACTTATAAATAAAAATCTATCACCATCCTCAATTTTAAGATCAACGGGTATGTTGCCGTCAACCCGTGTGATTTTTTCATTAAATTCATTTTTAAGAACTTTAATATTACCAGTTTCACCAAAAAGAGAAGAAGAGTAACTTTTAACTCTTTTGTCGACTTTCTTTTTTACTTTTTCAATGGATATAGGATAAGCAGCATCCTTCATTTTATGGCCTTTCTAAAGTTTAATGACTATTTAAAGAATCCTAATTTTTTTACTAAAGTAAATCAATAAAAACATCTGAAAAATGGCCACCGATTTTAAAATTACCCATTTTTAAATTTCCAATATACCCGATCGTCTCGACAAACTTCCTGCTCTTTCTGGTCACCACGTAATCCGGCGCCCCGCACTTGATCCGCTTCGGCTCATTGGTTGCGGTAAGTTTCGGATAAATACTTTCGATCAGCTTCTTTAAAGCCGGCCTGTGAGTGTGTTCAGTTGCATTGCCCTGTAGATACGCCTTGTTGATTTCCGTTATATAACTCTTTAATTGACTCTTTATCTCAGACATCCTGTCCGTTTCTCCCAAAACAAAAATTTAAGATCGAAGAAAAACATTCTATACACAAAATCCTCATTTAACAACCATTTTTTCAACCTCCCGTTAAACCGATATGCAGCCGTTGTGTTAATCCCACGCTCGACTTGATGTAATTTCAACCAGGTAAAACAACCCCCCCACATTTGCCCGAGGAATCTTTTCGCTAAAGGTATGTTAATGAAAGTTTCGACTTTAAAAAACGAGAGTCTTTACCGAAGAAAGATTTAACGAACGACACGTTGCAATAAACGGCATTGGCTCCATTTCGTTCGCTGCCGCTCACTTCAGTCGAAATGACATAGGGGGTGGTGACTTCGCTCACTCCAGTTAAGATTACATACACTATTTGCAAAACGTTTTCTACCTTACGTCATTTCGAGTGAGGCGAAGCCGAATCGAGAAATCTTTTACGTTCTTAACCGTTCAATGCGGGTAAAGATCTCTCCGCTCCGACCG
>CAZDVM010000036.1:0-15741 GCA_964508925.1 uncultured Pirellulales bacterium
TAGCCTCAACTTCATATTATATGCTTTCAATTGCTTTGCCAATTCCTTGGATTTTCCGGCGGTATATTTATCCAGCTCTGCCCAGAATTGCTTGCTGTGGTTTTTAACCTTGGTATGAGCTAATTCATGTAGAAGGATGTAGTCCTGTAGTTCCGGCGGCAGAAAAGCGATATTTACATTCAGGCTGATATTGTTTTTGCCCGAGCAACTGCCCCATTTTGTTTTCTGGCAGCGAAAAGCTGCTCTGTTGTAAGACAGATTATGTCTTATAGAGAATCGTTCCAAGCGGTCAAATAAACTTTTTTGAGCTTTCTGTAAATCAATATCTGAATCGATGTCATCCCAGATTTGAGCATGTTCTTCTATTTTTCGCAATTGCTTTTGAATCCATGAAATCTTCGACTTCAAAAACCGCTTGGCTTCAGTAAGGTTGCCGTTTCTTGGAATAGTTACAGTAACGGATTTGTCGGGGTGGACGGTAATTCGCTGGTATTTTGCTCTTTGCGATTGAGCAAAAGTGACAGAGCCTATATTCGAAATAAAGTGGGGGCTTTGCGGCATAGATTACTTCCTCATAATCTTCATTGATGTTGTTGTGGAAACCTTGTCATAGGCATTTTCTGCTTGTATTCAAAATTATTTTTAAAATTTATTATTTGTTTAACCGCTTTAATTATAAGAAGTTAGGCTAAAATGTCGCCTTAATTTCCAAAGCTCTAAAGCAAGTAATCAAAATACTTCAAATAATATGCTTGACAGAACACTATTTATGCAGTATTTTTTGTACTGTACAATAAACATTGCTGCTTGTGTAAATAATAAAAACTAAGGATACTCGAATTGAGAAAAAGAATCAAAGATATAGTAAACATTCAGATCGGCTACCAGTTCCGGCAGAGCCTTAATATAAGCTCTGACGGCCAGTACCAGGTCATTCAAGCAAAGGATATCAATGCATCTAACCATCAGCTTGAAGCGGATTTGCTTAATAATGTTACTCCTAAACGGAATCCTAAAAGATATGAAGTTGCCAATGGAGATGTAATTTTTTTATCCAAGGGCCGTCGCAACTACGCCACTTTTATTGAGGGGCTTTCCGGCGTTTTGCCTGCGATTGTGGCCGGTTATTTTTTCATCTTACAGATTAAGAGCAAATCGATCTTACCAGAATATTTATCATGGTCAATTAACCAGCAGCCGGCTCAGGCTTATCTTCAGCGGGTAGCGAGGGGCTCCGGCATGCCTTTCATACCCAAAGATGCCTTTTCAAATCTGGAAATAGATGTGCCACCTATTGAAGTACAAGAGCTAATAGTTAGGCTGCATAATCTTTCCCTACAAGAAGAGCGTTTACTTACTACCATCAAGACCAAAAGAAATGAGCTTTTGCAGGGTATATGTCTAAAAGCAGCCAAAACCAAAAACAGGAGTTAAATATGGCAAAGAAAATATCAAAGAACGGAATTGAAAACGTTGTCTGGCGTGCCTGTGATACATTCAGAGGTGCCATCGACCCATCAGAGTATAAAAATTATATTCTGACGATGTTGTTTTTGAAATATCTCAGCGATCTGGGCAAAGACAAGCGTGAAGAATATGCAAAACGATATAAAGGTGATAAACAGCGCATTGAACGAGCCATGAAACGGGAGCGTTTTTTTCTGCCTGAAGAGTGTGACTTCGATCACCTTTATGCCAAACGAGAAGCACCTGATATTGGCCAGTTGATTAATATTGCTCTGGAAAAGATTGAAGATGAGAACAAGACCAAACTGGAAAACGTTTTTCGCAACATCGACTTTAACTCAGAATCCGCTTTAGGTCAGACCCGCGATAGAAACAGACGACTTAAAAATTTGCTTGAGGACTTTGCCGAACTCGATCTTCGTCCCTCGCATCTGGAGGGGCGTGATGTCATCGGCGATGTTTATGAATATTTAATTTCCCGGTTTGCGGCGGGAGCCGGCAAGAAAGCTGGGGAATTTTACACCCCACCTGAAGTATCAACCCTGCTTGCCAAATTGCTAAAACCTAAAAAGGGGGATAAAATCTGCGATCCTGCTTGTGGTTCCGGCTCCTTGCTGATAAAAGTCGGCAGCGAAGTTGGTTCTGATGATTTCTTCTTGGCTGGCCAGGAATCCAACGGCAGTACCTGGGCATTGTGTAAGATGAATATGTTCCTGCATGGCAAAGACAGCGCCCGCGTAGAATGGTGTGATACCATCAACAATCCCAGATTACTTGCTGGCGACGAATTGATGAAGTTTAATATTGTAGTTGCCAATCCCCCATTTAGTCTGGATAAATGGGGAGCCGAATCAGCAGACTCAGACCGGTTCCGCAGATTCCATCGAGGCGTTCCGCCGAAAAGCCGCGGCGACTATGCCTTCATTTCACACATGATTGAAATAGCCCTGCACGGTGAAGGCCGGGTGGGTGTTATCGCTCCCCACGGCGTTCTGTTTCGAGGCGGCAGCGAAGGCACTATCCGAAGGAAAATGATCGAAGAGAATTTGCTCAACGCGGTCATCGGGCTGCCGCCGAACCTGTTCTATGGAACTGGAATACCGGCCACTATATTGATTTTTGATAAGGGGCGGACAAAAAAGAAAAATAAAGACGTCTTGTTTATCGACGCCAGCCGCGAGTTTGAGGACGGTACCAACCAGAACAGGCTACGCCCACAGGATATTGAAAAGATAGTCAAGGCTTTTAAAGACTATAAAACGATTGAAAAATACGTCTACCGAGCCACTTTTGATGAGATCAAGGAAAACGATTTTAACCTTAACATCCCCCGGTATGTAGATACCTTTGAAGAAGAGGAAGAAATCGACATCAAGGCCGTTCAAAAAGAAATCACCGAATTGGAAACCGAGCTTGTCGAGACCCGAAAAGAAATGAATAAATACCTAAAGGAACTGGATATATCAAAATAAATAGAGGGTAAAACATGTCAGTTTCATATATTCCAGAAAAAACAAAAATAATATTATGGGGGAAATCAGGTGGCCGTTGTGAATACGAAGGTTGCAACAAACCCCTCTGGCTGGATTCTCTGACCAAGTCTGAATTCAATACAGCTTATATTGCTCATATCATAGCAGATCAGCCGAATGGCCCTCGTGGGGATGCCGAATTATCTGACAACCTTAAAAATGATATATCCAATTTGATGCTTATGTGTGATGAGCATCACCGCCTTATTGACAGAGAAGACGTGGACGGGCATCCGGTAGAACGCCTAAGAGAGATGAAAAATAAGCATGAAAAACGCATAGAAATACTAACTTCTATAACTGATGAAAAACAAAGCCATATTCTCCTTTATGGAGCAAATGTAGGCCGACAGAATGCCCCCTTGAGTTATGAAAAATCTTCTGTAGCGATGGTTCCGGAATGGTATCCAGCGGAAACAAACCCTATCGAATTAAGCCTAAAAAACAGTTCCTTTCAAGATCATGAAGATCAATATTGGGAAATTGAAACAGAGCATCTACGAAGGCAGTATGAATCAAAGGTTTTGCCTCATCTCGCCTCTGGAGATGTCCGCCATTTCTCTATTTTTGCTATTGCACCACAGCCCTTACTAATGGAATTTGGAAAGCTCTTGTCTGACATTCCGGCAGCTGATGTGTACCAACTTCACAGAGAACCAGCAGACTGGAAATGGCAAGAATATCCGGTTGAATTTAACTATAAGATTGAGGAACCAGATAGTTTTGATGGCCCTCCAGCTCTGAATCTATCGCTAAGTGCTACAATTGATAACAGTAGAATAAATCAAGCACTTTCCGGGCCATACTCAATATGGACGGTGACTATAGATACTCCAAATAATGATTTTCTAAAGAGCCGACAGCAACTTCAGATGTTCCGCGCAGAGTTTAGAAAGCTACTTGATCGAATAAAGACAAAGCATGGGGAGTCAGCAGTAATTCACCTGTTCCCTGCCGTCCCTGTATCTGTCGCCGTTGAGATAGGACGGGTCTGGATGCCAAAGGCAGATTTGCCAATAAAAGTGTATGAACAAAACAGAAGCATCGGCGGATTTACGCCAGTAATGAATTTAGAAAACACAAATCAAAAATAATTTTAGGAGATTTAATTATGTACACGGATACACAAAAACAACAATTTAATAAATTCTTAGCAAACATTGCTGATTCGCTGGACATTCCCGAATCAAAATATGAAGAGGCGGTGTCAAGGTATAAGACTATCGGGGAATGGCTTGACGCTAACGATTCTAATCTGCACATTTATAAGCCGACTATTTATCCTCAAGGTTCATTCAGGCTCGGTACAATGGTTAAACCTATTAACGACGGTGACGAATATGACGTTGACCTTGTCTGCCATCTGGAAATTAACAAAGACAATATAACTAAGGTAGATTTGAAGAATATGGTTGGTGACCGGCTTAAGGAAAATGAGACGTACAAGAAAATGATTAAGGAGGGGAAACGTTGCTGGACATTAAATTATACCAATGAGTTCCACATGGACATTCTCCCTGCTATACCTGACTATGAAAGGCAAAATGACTGCATTCTGATTACCGACAAGAAGCTCGTTGAATGGCAAAAGAGCAATCCCAAAGGTTACGCTCGGTGGTTTATTGACAGGATGAGGGTGATTTTTGAACAGCGAAAAGCAGCGCTTGCTGAGTCTATCAGGGCAAATGTCGAGGACATTCCTGACTATAAAGTTCGAACCCCGCTACAAAGGTCCGTTCAAATCCTAAAACGCCACCGGGATATATATTTCAACGGAAACGACAGCAAACCGATTTCAATTATAATCACAACTCTTGCAGCCCAGGCCTATCAGAATGAAGCAGATTTATTCGAAGCACTTACAAATATCATCAATGGCATGACAGATTCTAAGAATCTCAAGGATCAGCAAGGAAAATACTATATCCCCAACCCCACAAATTCGGAGGAAAATTTTGCTGAAAAATGGAACGATGATCCAGACTTGCCGAAGGCCTTTTTAGACTGGCTTGGTCAGCTTAAATCTGTCATGGAGTTGGCGATCGAGCAAAGAGATATGTCAAAAATAAAAGAATCTCTCAGCCCAGTTCTCGGAGCGGGAGTTGTTGGTAATGCCTTTGAAAAACTTGAGGCTGCTACATCTGCCGCGAAGAGCCATCCCAATATAAGTTTTTCTTCAAAACCAAATGAACCATGGGCATGTTAATGGCAGTTGATAATGCTAAAGACAAATTAATAACCGAACACTACAAAGAATTAAATAGTGTATTCTCAGACCTCCAATTGAAACGAAATGGAGATGGGCGATTTTATTTGGTTGGCAATCTGAGCTTTACTTGTAGTCATAATGACAAGACTATCAGGGATGATTATGACATCGAAATTTTGATTCCTGAAGATTATCCTCGGAATCCTCCAAAGGTTAAGGAAATAAGCAATAAAATTCCAAGAAATAAAGATAACCACGTTTACCCCTCTGATGGAACGCTTTGTCTCGGGGCGCCATTGGCCGTTAAAAGGACTTTCGCACAAGAACGTACACTGCTTTGGTTCACTAGAGAACAGGTAGCAAGATTCCTATTCTCATACAGTTATAAGCAGAAATATGGCGTTATGCCTTTCGGTGAATTGCCACATGGACCAGAAGGGCTATTGAAATATTATAAAGACTTGTTTTTGGTAGCTGATAATTGGGTTGTATTGGGTCTTTTGAAGGTCTTGGCAGATGACAATTATAGAGGCCATACTGTATGCCCTTGTGGTAGTGGGCAAAAACTACGAAATTGCCATGGAGATATATTACGAGAGATAAAAGAATACCAAAAGCCTGCGGATTTTCTAACAGAGCATCTCAGTGTTTTCAACTTTGTGAAAGGCGATAATAATCCGAATAATTTGCAAGAATACCTTCCCCGCAAGGTACTTAAAGAAATTAGGAAAAGAAGAAAACCAACTTTTAAAAGACGTAGACTATGACTAATAAAACAGCACAACAAAAAATACCACGAGGATATAAAAAGACGAGGTTAGGTCTTATTCCAAAAGACTGGCAGACAAAACACTTGTCTGAGATTGCGTCTGTTACGTCCAGTAATGTGGACAAAAAAACGAAAAAGCAAGAAACGCCGGTTAGGTTATGCAACTATACCGATGTTTATGCGAATGAATATATCTACAAAAATATGCCGTTTATGAAGGCCTCAGCCACCAAAAATGAGATCATGAAATTCTCTCTTAGAAAAGGCGATGTTATCATTACAAAAGACTCCGAAGACAGAATGGATATAGCAGTACCGGCACATGTTACTGAAAATATGGATGGTGTTCTGTGTGGCTATCATTTGGCTATATTAAGACCAAAAGAAGAGCTTTTAGAAGGTCTTTATCTTTCCAAAATACTTCAACTCAACGAAATAAATCACCATTTTGTCAGACGAGCAAATGGCGTTACACGCTTTGGTCTAACGGTTTCTACTATTGAAAATTCTCGTATATATTTACCTCCTCTGAGAGAACAAAAGCATATATCTAAAATCCTGACAACTTGGGATGATGCAATCGCGAAAACTCAAAAACTGATTTCGGCTAAGCGGAAGTTTAAGAAGGCCTTGATGCAGCAGTTACTTACTGGCAAACACCGGTTTAATGAATTTATCAAATCTAAGGATGTCGTAGAAACTCATTTCGGCCCAGTTCCAAAAGATTGGCCATATGTAAAGATCGGAGAGATTGCAAACCAAATTTCTGAGCGGAATGATAATGAAGACAAAATGACCGTATTGTCATGTACTAAATACGATGGGCTGGTTGATTCATTGAAGTATTTTGGTAAAAAAGTATTTAGTGATGACACATCGAATTACAAAGTGGTCAAATATCATCAATTTGCTTATGCGACAAATCATATAGAGGAGGGTTCTATTGGCCTTTTAACACATCGTAAGACTGGTCTTGTCAGTCCGATGTACACTGTCTTTGAAACAACAGATAAGGTCTATTCCCCGTTTTTGTATTCACTATTTAAGACAGAATTATACAGGCATATCTTTCAGGTAAATACGAGTGCATCGATAAATCGTCGAGGAAGTTTGCGTTGGAATCAATTTTCAATAATTCGTGTTGCTTTACCTGATATCGACGAGCAGAAGAAAATATCAGCCGTGTTAGCTCATTGTGATAAAGAAATAGAACAGCTTAATCAACAGCATGAATTGTTAAAGCAGCAAAAACGCGGCCTGATGCAGAAACTATTAACCGGAAAAATAAGAGTTAAAGTGTAATATGGCAGCAGTACCAAAAATAGATATAAACGCTTTAGAGCAAGCCTCCAGGATCTTGGGAGATGCTGTAACTGGTTCTGAGCTTGCTAATATTTTTAACCAATGCAATATTGAAGACGTGTATGGTTCTGACGGGACAAAATGGCGTCGTATTTTCCACAGCCTTAGCCAAAGACAAGAAAGTGACGGATGTGGAAACAACGCCGTTGCATTCATCCAGGTGGTAATGGCTCCGGTACGGTTTGAAAATCAGAATCGATTCGAAGAACTACGATCCGCAATAAATGTAAAACTTGCTTTTTGCGGTATGCAGCTTCGAGAGGATGGGAAGGTTATTAAAGTTGAAGCCGCTAAAACCATAACAGATGCCGAAAAACGGGCAAATTCTCTTAGGTATAGACTACAATACAGAAATATTCATCCTGAGATAATGAAATACTGTAAGGCTGAATTGTTACAAGACAACTATTTTCACGCTGTTTTTGAAGCAACTAAGGGCGTAGCGCAGAGAATAAGAGAAAAAACAGGTTTGGATTTAGATGGTGCTGAATTAGCACAGAAAGCTTTTGCGATCAATAAGCCCTTACTGGCTTTTAACACATTGCAGACAGAACAGGAAAGAAACGACCATAAAGGATTTTCGAACTTGCTTATAGGTTTCTTTGGAGCAGTTCGTAACCCTCATTCGCATGTACCTAAAATTCTCTGGGAAGGAGAAGAAGAAGCCGCTGACTATTTAACTATGGCTTCATTGCTAATGCGAAAAATTGAGCAAGCGGTAGTAACTCCACATGCAAGTGTTCAAGACCAAAAACAAAAATAATGAGGAATCAAATATGCCAACAGTACCACTAATAAAAGAAGACCATATATCGCAGATACCGGCTCTGCAATTGTTGCAGAATCTCGGCTGGCAGTATCTGACTCCTGCCGAAGCCAACAAGTACCGCAACGAGAGAACATCGGCGGTGCTGCTTGACGGTATTCTGGAAACCCAGCTCAGGCAGATGAATAAAGTTCAATACAAGGGCCAGGAATATCCTTTCACCGAAGGCAATATCCATAGCGCAATACAGGCACTGAAAGAGGTTTTGTTTGATGGTCTGGTACGGACAAACGAGAAGATTTATGACCTGCTGTGTCTGGGCAAGAGTCTGCAACAATCAATTCATGGTGATATAAAAAGCTTTACGCTGCAATATATTGACTGGGAGCATCCGGAACGGAATGTCTATCACGTTACTGAAGAATACGAAGTTGAACGTACCGGCAGAAAAGACAAATACATCCCGGATATCGTTCTTTTTGTAAACGGTATTCCCCTGGCGGTAATTGAATGCAAGCGAACTGACCTTGGCCCCGGTAAAGACCCAATGGACGAGGCCATAAGTCAACACATCCGGAATCAAAAGGAAGATGGTATCCCCCAGTTATTTATTTATACTCAGCTTTTAATGGCGGTCTCCAAAAATCAGGCCAAGTATGCCACGACCGGCACACCAAAGAAATTCTGGTCGGTCTGGCGTGAGCAGGGAGAGCATGAAGAAGAGATTAAAGAATTGATTAATAGGCCATTGTCTGAAGAAAAGAAAGATAAGTTATTTGCAGGCAGGTTTGCTTATGTAAGGCAATACTTTGACCGCTCGGAATCTGATGGCCGAGAGGTTACAGAGCAGGATAAAGCAATCTGGGCGTTATGCAGGCCGGAGAGATTATTGGAACTGACTCACCGCTATGTTTTGTTTGACGCCGGTGAAAAGAAAATAGCTAGGTATCAGCAATACTTCTGCGTCGAAAAGCTTTTGGAGAGAATCCGAAAGACCGAAGACGGTAAGCGCAAAGGCGGTGTTGTCTGGCATACCCAGGGTAGCGGAAAGAGTCTGACAATGGTGATGCTGGCCAAGGCGATTGCGATGGAATCAGATATTGACGACTATAAGATTGTTTTAGTTACAGACCGTGTTGACCTGGACGACCAGTTATACAGAACCTTTAAGCACTGCGGAACCGAATTAGAGCAGGCCAGCACCGGCATCAACCTTGTTGAAATGCTAAAGGGCCAAAAGCACAGAATTATTGCAACGGTTATAAATAAGTTTGAAGCAGCAGTCAGTAAACAGGGCACTCGAAACGAGGACCAGGACATCTTTGTTCTGGTTGATGAAGGACATCGAACCCAGTATGGAACATTTCATGCTAAGATGCGAAAGGCTTTACCGAACGCCTGCTTTATTGGCTTTACCGGTACACCGGTTATGAAAAAGAACAAAAATACCATCAACCATTTCGGTGGGCTTGTACGTCCTCCCTATACGATTCAAAAAGCGGTGGAAGATAAAGCTGTCGTACCACTGCTCTATGAAGGACGGCATGTGCGGGAAAAGGTGGATAAAAAAGCAATTGATGATTGGTTTGAAAGAATTACGGAAAACCTCTCAGATGACCAGAAGGCAGATCTAAAAAGAAAATTCAGCACCGAAGATATGCTCATGCAGGCCGAACCAGTAGTGCGTGAAATCGCCTGGGATGTCAGCCAACATTTCAGAGATAACTGGCAGCATACACCTTTCAAGGCCCAACTGGTAGCACCGAATAAGGCAACTGCTCTTTTATATAAAGAGTTTCTCGATGAGTTTGGGATGGTGCAGTCTGATGTTTTGATTTCCGGGCCGGATGAACTTGAGGGTGAAGAAGATATCTACAAGGAGAACAAGGAGAAAGTCATTCGCTTCTGGAAAGTGATGATGGACAAATACGGCACCGAGAAAGAATACAACCGACAGCTAATTAATGCCTTCAAACACGGTAAGCCCGAAGACGGAGCACCGGAGATTATTATTGTGGTTCACAAGCTCCTGACTGGCTTTGACGCTCCCTGCAATACGGTGCTGTATCTTACCCGTAAGTTAAAAGAGCATACTCTTCTTCAGGCAATTGCCCGTGTGAACCGACTGCATGAAGGCAAAGACTACGGATATGTAATTGATTACCGGGGAGTGCTTGAAAGCCTTGACCATGCCTTAGATATGTACAAAGCTCTTCCGGAATTTGATATGGAAGACTTGGAAGGCATGATGACGGATGTCCACGCTGTCATTGAGAAACTACCTCAGAAACAATCTGAGCTTTGGGATATATTCAAAGAAATTCCAAACAAACGAGACGAAGAGGCCTTTGAAAGACTTCTTGCAGATGAAGCCTTGCGAGTCAAGTTCTATGAGAAGTTTTCAGAGTTCGCCAAGACTCTTGGTATAGCATTATCTACTGTTTCTTTTCTGGAAAGTACGCCTCAGAAAAAGATTGATGAGTATCGTAGAAACCTTGTGTTTTTCAGAGAATTGCGAAGTGCAGTCCGCAGACGATATGCTGAGGTTATTGACTTTTCAGAATATGAACCGAAGATCAAAAAACTGCTCGATACGAATTTAGGCACCGAAGGCGTTGAGCAGATAACCGGAGCAATCGACCTTCTCAATGAAGAGCAGCGGGCTGAGGCCATGTCAGAGTGTGAAAGCGATGCTGCTAAGGCCGACGTGATCGCCCATAATACCAAAAGAGTTTTAGAAGTTAAATGGAAGCATGAAGACCCTGCTTTTTATGAAAAGTTTTCCAAGATGATCCAAAACATCATTGATGCTTTCCGCGCGGGCCGGTTAAAAGAAGCTGAATATCTCAAGAAAAGTCAGGACGTGGAAAAACAGGTCTTGCGTCCATCCGGCGAAGATGTTCCAGCACAAATTAGAGATAATGAAATTGCTACAACATTTTTTAGAAACATCTACCCTATCTTTGAGGAAAATTCCAAGGATAGCCACTTAAAAGGTATTTCTGCAGAAGCCAGCCTTGCTATTGCAAATATTATCAACGAAAACCGGATAGTGAACTGGGTCGGAAACACAGACTGCCAGAACCGTATGAGACAATACATTGATGATTATCTTTTTGATTTGAAGGACAGATACCAGCTTAATCTAACTATCGAAGATGTAGATCTAATTATGGATAGGTGTTTGGAAATTGCTAAAGTGAGATTACCATGACTATGGATGGTCAAATGCAAAATGTCATAACAGAAGAATTTAAATTTGGCGATGACCGTTTTACCTGCCAAGTGCGTTTCTGCGATATAAAAAAAATGAGGATAATTGTCTATCCTGATCTAAGTGTCCAAGCTCGCTCTCCCTTAAGATATGATCAGTCAAAAGCAATAGAGCAGATTCAAAAACGGCTGCCTTGGATTACAAAACAGAGAGAATATTTCAGACAATTTATGCCACGCTTACCGGAAAAACAATATGTTAGCGGTGAAACTTTTTATTATCTAGGACGGCAGTACCGTCTTAGGATCAGGAAAGGTAATGATTCTTCTGTTAAGTTGAAGGGTAAATTTATCTGGGTGACGGTTCCTGTTCCTGATGATAAAGAAAAAGTGCAAAAACTTGTTCAGAAATGGTATCAAGAACACGCCAGAGCAGCTTTTGAGCGAAGACTGCAAGGTCTTTTTGAAGATGCGAAGCGGTACCGTATCCCCTATCCCGGTATAAAAATGCGTAGGATGACAAAAAGATGGGGAAGCTGCGGAAACAATGGGAACATTCTTTTGAATACCGAACTGGTTAAAGCACCGGTGCATTGTGTGGATTATGTAATCACGCATGAAATATGTCATTTGAAATATCCAAAGCATGATTCGCGGTTTTACAGGCTGCTCTCAATCCTGATGCCGGATTGGGAACAACGTAAACAAAGACTGGAAAAAGTAACAATTTAAGGAGTAAAAATTATGGGCAAAAATCAACATGTAGTAAAAACTGACAATGGCTGGGGCGTGAAAGGTGCTGGTAATTCTCGCTTGACATCCACTCACAAAACGCAGAAACAGGCAATTGACAATGCCAGGGATATCGCCAAAAACCAAAAATCTGAAGTGGTCATTCACGGCAGAGATGGCAGAATAAGAGATAAAGACAGTTATGGCCCGGATCCCTGCCCCCCGAAAGATGAGGTACATTAAATTACCACTGTTAAAGATAATGACAACTTAAGAAAAGTTGAGTTTCGGATATAATTCGATGCTTAATCACTATTGCAGCAGTTAAAACAGGTGGCAGATTTTATGCTAAAACATCGATTTTGGCCTGAAAATCGCGATTCTGATACTTTTTACACGCATATCCACAAATAATCATCGCAAAATAGCTTAAAAGCAACAATATCACTTGACATAAGTGCTATTATTGCCGATATTACAAATATGAACTACGGATATGACAAAATAGAAGAGGCTTTGCGGCTACTGGACGGCAGGCTGAGAATGAACGAAAGCGGCAGTTTTTCAATTGTGGTCTGTGGAGGTTCGGCTCTAAATGCCATGAATTTGGTTCAGCGAACCACAAAAGATGTAGACATCGTCGCTTTGATAAATTCCAGCAGTCAATTGGTAGATCCTGCTCCTCTGCCTGAAGAATTGTTAGTTGCGGCAAAAGAAGTTGCGGACACTCTGAATCTCCCCCAGGACTGGCTCAACAATGGGCCAAGCAGTGGTGATGGCGGTCTGTTCAGATTAGGATTACCTGATGGATTCAAAGAGAGGTTAGTAAAAGATTATCAGGGCGAAAAACTGACTGTCTATTTGGCCGGTCGACTGGACCAGATTCATTTCAAGCTGTATGCTGCTATCGACCAGTTTGGCAGTTATCACGCATCTGACCTCAAGCAGCTTTCGCCTTCTGATGAGGAATTACTTGAGGCTATCCGTTGGGCTAAGACACATGATCCATCCGAAGGATTTCATTCAGCAATACAATTATTTTTACGGGAATTTGGTTATGAACGACTGGTTGACAAAATCTAAAAACAAATTCCAGGATATAATATTTGATTTTCTCTGGCACCAATGGAATATCCTGGGAGTTGCCGGCACAACCAAACCAGAGGATAGTAGAATCATTGATCCCGAGGCATTATTGCTGTTTTCATTAAGCGTTTGCCGGTATGAACCGCGCCTATTTGATGAGATCATTGACTGGTTGTTTCAGAATGGTCAATTTGTAAACGTACAACGATTGGGTCAGATACAAAAGAAGTATGATTTCAACTGCGCCCCGCAGCTTAGTGCTACCGCCGAACTTCTTGCTAAAAAAGCAAGTTACAGACTTAAATGGTCGGGGCTTTCCAAAAAGTATTATCACAAAGACAAAGAACCTTTATTCTTTGACAAAGAGGGAAATCCACTGCCTTGCCCAAATGATGAAAACGCTAATCCGGAATTTCTGAATCATGGCTTGCGACGAGGACAGATAAATTTAAGAGGTTATTCCCAGTCTTTTGATTTGCAAAGTCCGGCCTGTCTTTTGCTTCGTTTAAGGGCACTGCTCGGTATTAACGCAAGAGCTGAGATCTTGTGCCTTTTGGCATCTGTAAAAGAGGTTCATCCCAGCGAATCTGCTCGGAAGATAAACTATTACCAAAAAACAGTACAGACAACACTTGTTGAAATGGCCCAGTCAGGTGTAATCTTGTCAAGAACTTCCAAAAAAGAAAAGTTTTACAGGTTAAAGCCGGGAGTTCTTGATACACTCTTAAAGCCGCAAGATAAATCTCCCCAATGGATCAATTGGTCGCCTTTGCTCAGGACAGTTGAAATCTTATGGAAAAGGTTAAGCGAACTATCCGGTCAGAGAATCGATTCTCTGCTGCTTTCTTCGGAATTAAAAAAGCTGATGTCGTCAGTCAAGCAATATTGCTCTGATGAGGTAATTAGCGAAATCATCATTGACGAAAATCTGCCGCCAGAAGATTTTGACAAACATTTCCAAAGTGCTCTTGTATTGCTTTCCAGCAAATTGGTTCAATAGAGATAAGAAGTATTGACTGGAATCTCCCCATGTAATCACACAGAACCTCGGCTACTATAATTTTCACTTCTAAGTATCTACGACAGTTTCGGAACTTGATTCGAGATTCAATAGCTCCCAGGAACCAAGTACCTGTGAAACCTGAAGTCATAATTTTCCGCTATTTATAAAGAAGCAATCTCTGTCAATTTTTAAAATCAAGGAAACAGTTATGCTACGAACCAAGCTGAAAGAAAAAGACATCGAAATCCTCAAGACTATCGCCGAGTTCCGTATCCTGACAGCTAACCAGATAACGGCTATTTTAGACAGGAACAAACAGGCTCTCAGGCGCAAACTCGTATCTCTGGAAAAGAAAGGGTTTATTGCTGCCCAGGTAAATGAGTTGGGTCGTCATCGCGGAAGGCCTGAAAGGTTATTTAGCCTCAGTTTGCAGGGCCTTGATTTACTCAAAGCTCAAAGAATCCTTCCGGAAAAAACGCCCAAAGAAAGAGTTCTGGCAGATAATATTTCCATTGTCGATCATCAGCTTTTGACAAACTGGTTCTGGGCTCATTTGATCCACCTGGAAAGAATTCATGAGCGAATCTGTGTTGACTTTCTTTCAGAGACTTCACCTTTTCTGCCTCAGACCGAATCCGGCTATTATTTTATAACAGATTCTGCCGGCAAGAGCATTTTCACTCCCGATGGCATTTTTATGATAACCGACACCGCCGAGAACAAGAGTCTGCTGTTTTTTCTGGAAGTTGACTGCAGCAGCGAAAGCCTTGCCAGCCCTAAAAGACATTCCAAAGATATCCGTCAAAAGATAATAAATTACGGCACGTATTTTGACCGGCTCGGCTATAAAAGGTACGAGGAGTTCTGGAACCGCAGGCTTAACGGTTTCAGGCTGTTGTTTGTCAGTAATTCTTTTGCCAGACTCAATAATCTTTGCAGCCTGGTGCGTCAAATGCCGCCATCAGATTTTGTATGGCTGACCAATAGCCAGTCAATGTTCAAAGAAGGTGTATCGGCAAGTATATGGATCAAAGGCGGTGATGTCGAATCACCCCGTCAATCTATCCTGGGCTCGCTCTCTTGCCAGGCGCCTGTCGCCGAGTAGTTTTTCGAATCTCTTTCCCTTCGATCTTCCATCCAGCTTAGCCGGCATAACAGCCGGCTTTTCTTTTTGGCCGGGTTTTGACTTCAAAAAAGTCTCTTAATTCGCAAAAAAGTACCGTAATTCGAGGCAAAAAAGTCTCCTAATTCGGCCAAATCAGCCAAAAAAGTCTCTTAATTCAGGGTTTAGGGCCTTAAAAAAGTACCGTAAATAAAATCGTTAATCGGGATAAACCGGTTTATTACAACAACTTAAGGCCGGTCTCCTAATTCGACTTATATAAATAACTAATACAAAGACAAATACATACCACTTAAACGAGCACATAAGATCAAATTGTTCACTAATTTTGCATTACTATGGACTACTTCAAGCTGGGGCAAACGAGGCAAGCGACGCAAGCTCGCGCTCGGTGTGGTGGCGTGGTGGTGTTTCCGCTCCGGCTCACGCAGACCCTTTATCGTAAACCTTTCCCCTTCGGGTCAGCCTTACGGCTTAAA
>CAZDVM010000037.1:0-13992 GCA_964508925.1 uncultured Pirellulales bacterium
ATTCTATCGAATACTCTCTAATTAGCAATGGTACAGTTTCAGGGGGTCACGCCAAGGATGCAAAAGGGAATTTAAACACTTAAACCCAAAAATTAATCCCCCTAAAGGCAATCCAACTAATACGCAGTACATTTGCCATCCCTGTGTAAATAAATTACCGATATTTTCAATAAACTGAGGGAATAATATAGTTATACCAATTGCAACTAATACTGCTAAAAACTCTATAGAAACAGCAATAAGTATACTCTTAATTATTTTCATTTTTCCCATGTTTCATATATCTCTGCTTCGAAATTTCTTCAAATAGCCCTTTCGCTATACTGTAAAGTTGTTCTGGTTCAGGCTCCGCATCGTATCTGAAATTTTTGATAACATCAGAAGTTTTTATGATTATTGTTCGTTTACCATCATGCCCCTCAACTTTAGCTTTCCCATAACCATCAGCAGCCATTAATATAACAGCATCTCCTATATCAATCTGTTGGTGCGTTATGTTCTCTTCTGTTATTTGTTCTTCCGTAATATTTTCCAAAATATCCAGCAGCTTGCTGTTAATCTTACCATCTTGGCTGGCCTGTTCTTTTAGAGATAGCTCTTGAAGTTCCCTGGTTTTAAGATATTTCCTTAGGTTGTCCCATAAACGCCCGAATAATGGATTTGGAGGACGTACAGAAGCATCTAATTTTTTTATGCGTTTGGCTGTTTTCAGTTTTCGAATGAATTGAAGATATTCTGCAATTGGTTCAATTTGACATTCAACAAAGAATCTTCCGTATGTTTCTGAAATGATCTTACTAAAATTCTGTACGAATGCCTTTTGCTCTATCTTATTCCATATATGCTGATATGCAATTCCAGAAAATTCCGGGATGTAAACAAAAGGACTTGCAGCAATAAGCTGGTGATCTACCTCCACATTCCGGCTTTCATGCTGCTTTTCATCAACTTGTTCTACTTCACCACTAGGCACATATTTCGCCAGTTTGGCATAAACAAACTTAATCTTACTTTGTTTGTTAAAAACCTTATGATTTATAAAAGTCCATAAGTAATCTCTTGCTTTTACAGAAGATGGAGACGCGAAAGCTTGTAACAATTTATCCGTCGATAAATTTATTTTAGATATTCTTCCAAGATAATAAGTAGCTTGTTTAGGCATTACTCGTCCCTCCGCCGACTATGTCGATTTCTTCATGAGTTAGCTTGTAAAGTTTATAAACCATCTTGTTAATTTGTTTCATATTCTAAATACAATTCCTTCAGCTTCTGAAAGACACTGTTCTCAATTTTTTTTCTTTTATCTAAAAAATCTTTAATTTGGTTTTTTTCTCGAAGAGACCAGCAATATTCATAAAAACCGTTTTTTGGAAAATTGGCTTTTATGACATTCTTGTATTCGTTACCTACTCGCAGATTATTGTAGTTGCTGCCATCCGGTAATCTAACAATTACTATGGCTCCGAGATCAACCTTGTCATTATTGGCATATGCATCAAGGTAAGCGCCGCCGACAATCATGTTTTTTCGTATTCGAGGCATTTCCAATCTCCCTTGATATTTGAAATGTCCATAAGCAATAGTTGTACGAATCAAATATTCCGGCAGCATTTGTTGATGAAGTTCTTTTACTCTTTCGAGAAGAATTGAAAGCTCATCTGTGCAATTCGGCCTATCTAGCCATAAAACAGAACAGTCAGAAACTACTATGGAATTGATTGAATTATTGAATTGTTGCAAGTCATAAACGATGTTGTAAAATTTATTGAGAGCTTGTGCAGCTTTTTCAATATCTTTTTCATACATTGCTTTTAAGCCACATAAATCACTAAAAGCAACCCATGTTTGGCCATCAAAGTTATTCATTTTCATCCTCCACCATTTTGATCTCCTCTTTAGTCAAACCGTAGAGTTTGTAGACAATTTGATTAATCTTTTCTTCATATGCTTCTGTTTTTTCTTCTGAGCTTGCATCTTTAATACTTAATATTTTATCGACAAGCATAATAATATCTTTTTGCTTATTGTTATTTGGTATTGGAATAGAATCTAAAACACTGGAAGAGTAAGAAAAATAACCACCAGCTTTAATTGCAGCAGTATGGTGTAAATAAAATTCTATTAGCTTAGAATTAAGGATTCCTAGCAAATATCGCAAGTCAACATTATCATTGGATATGGTTATTGCAAAAACTCTTGCACAGCTAAAAGCGGATTTCGTAACATCTAAAGCAAAGCAATTATTTTTTACCTCACCTGGTGTAACTATCTTGGGTTGAGAAAAGATATTTAAGTTGCCATGCCTAACTAAACCATACCAATGCTTTTTCTCTTCCATTGTTTTTCTTGAATCTTTTCTGGAGAGTAATGCTTGTTTATTTTGCATGAGATAGGAATAAACAGATTTGTATTCCTTAAGTTCTTTTTCGGAGATAATTTGAGTTTCATTTCCCTCAAGCCTATAGGGATATATGGTTGTCCTAGTTGGTTTGGCATAACAATATCTTGAACAGCCTTCAGCCCTTAGAACTGGCAGGAGAAGCTCTTTTTCAAATTTATTTAAGGTTGGGTCTTTTCTCTTAAACAGCAAAACAGAATCTTTCCCGGTAATTATTCCGGCCCAAGATTTGGCGATACTATCCAATCGATAAAAATTATCAGATAAGTTACTTATAAATTGTTTTATTTGTGGGTTACATAAATTCCAAGAATCACTGTTGAGTAATTTAATTGGTATATTACAAGATTCCATTGAATCGCTTACAAAAGGCAATGCGTCTATTTTAGAATATTCTATTTGTTCGGTCTTGTATTTTTGAAATATAAAAATACTTACATAAGTAATTTGATTTGCAAAAACCGGAAGATCAGAAAAATCAACAATTTGTTTAAAGTATGCTTTATCTAAGAAATAATCTCTTGTTTTTCTTCCGTATTCAGTATTTAAAAATTGATTGGAAGAAATGTAGCAACCTGTACCATCAATACTTAATATGTTACAGGCTAGCTCGAAAAATAACGTGCATATATCAATTCTTTTCCAAGCAGTAGACCATAACTTTTTATATAAATCAATTTCATCATGTGAGAGATTTTGTACTCTGATATATGGTGGATTCCCTATTACAAGATCAAAACCATCTCCAATGCCAAACATCCACTCCGGATCAAACCATGGACAGGGTTCGTCTGTGAAGGGTTTCCATTGTTGAAGGGCTAATGTTTGTACATTAACATTTTTGAATTTAATTGTCTGATCAAACATTGCTGATTGGACTTTTTTGAATGCTTCTTCGATTTTACTTTTTTCTTTCCCGTAACTGGTCAGGTAAAGTTCTCGTAATTCTTTCAATTTGGCAATATTGTCCACATCTTCATACATATCCTTGATAAGAATATTATCATGCGTTTTACTTGTTGGGAGGGGAATAAGAGTGTTAGCACACACGAATTTAAACTCAAGGTTTGGAAGCGGTTCGATGCCTCTGTTTTCCTTTGAATCATCAACATTCTCATCAACGATAAGCGATAAGAAACAACGAAGCTTAGAAACATCTACAGCGATTGGCTGGATATCTACGCCGTATATTGAACTTTGAATAACACCCAATTTGTGAATGTAATCCAGGCTTGCATCTTTGAGCTTTCTTTCGAGTTCTTTTCTTACTGTAGCGTTTTCAATTTTCGCAAGAATCCTGGAAAGCCATTTTTTCGAGTCAGGGTCTATTTTTTGCAGCACCAGCAGGATTTTCTGCAAGATACCCATCGGAAATGCGCCACTGCCACAAGCAGGGTCAATAATCTTGATTGTATCAAGGGCATCAAGCACAGAATTCTTTTCGTTTCCTGATAATTCAAATTCATCTTCATCAGCATAGGAGAGTAAAACAGATAATTTATCTTCCGGCAGCTTGGTTTTTATAAGCAGATACTGTTTTAAACTCTCATCGACCATGTATTCAACTATTGGTCGGGGTGTATAGTAGCTGCCGGTAGCTTTTCGGGCAGTTTCGCCGGTTTCCGGATTAATTTCAGCAAGCAGGTTTTCGAAGATTCTACCCAACATTTCTGGTTCGATAGACAATTCAATATCTACCGGCGTATTCTCATCGATAGTGAAATTATACGTCTCAAAGATTTCAAAAAGCTTTATCAGCCAGTCGTCCGGAACTGTGAGTGTGTTTATATGTTTCGAAATTCCAGTAAACGCCAGCTCATAAAAATCATGCTCGTGGGGAGTAAACAAGCCACCGTTTAGAAATGGTATCTGAGACCAGGGTTTGCCTTTAAATTTCTTATTCCTCTCTTTGAACGGTGTGTTGAGCACTTCAAAAAATAACGGTTCAAGTACATTGTGATAGTAACTCTTGTTTTCTTTGACCGATTTGGCTGAAAGCAGTTCTTCCGGTATTAGACATACATTATTCGTTGATATCTTTTTCTTAAGGAACCAGCAGAAAACAAGTCGGCCTATCATTCGAACCGCGAATTCTTTTTTTATCGTTTCATCTGATGTCCCTGGCAGTTCCAATATGCCTTTGCCTTCATCAAAACTCTTACTGCCGATTTTACGCTTGCCGCCGGTAAGTTTTGTAAACAGCAAAGCAATTTGAGTGTAGAATTCTTTGTTTACAACCTCGATTGAGAAGCGATTTTGCAGGTCTTCGAAGTCTTTAACTCTCTCTTTTCCCATCAAATACTCTTCAGGCGTATGCTTCTTACAATCAGGGCCAAGGAAGAAGGAAAATCGTTTGGGATTTGAGTATTCTCGCTGGACTTTTGAACCTTTTTCCCAAGCCAAATCTATTGTAACAAGCGAAAGCCGGTAATTATCTGGATTGCTGGAGGTAAATAAAATCAAGGCACGATTCTGACGTGCTTGAGACAATAAACGAAATGACTCTTTTGATAGCCCTACACGCGGATCGTTTTCCGAATTATGTTTGATTTCATACAGAATCAAATCAAGTGATGGAACCTGCCCGAGCTTTGTTACCCGTTTTATGTACTGCGGCTGAAAACCTATCTCTATTGGCTCGGCTGTATCCTCGAAGTCTTCAGGTAAAAACTGATTACGAAAAAAATCGATATAAGCCTTGCGATCATATTTGCTCTGAAAATCCATTTTCTATAATAATTCCTCAGAAAGAATTAACGATTCTTTGCCTTCTTCTATTTGCCGTTCTCGGTCAATAATACCGCTTAGATAACTATGTGGAACCTGCTGTTGAAGTTGCTGGATGTGCTCCTGCAAATTTTCTATCTCTATCGAACGAATAAATCTGCCGAAACGTTCAGGCAGTGCATCAAGCTCTTTGACAACATACGAAAGGTCTTCTAAGTAATCCTTCTTTTGAGGACACTTTGATTTTAGAGCATCAACTTTGTTAATTGTTTCTTGCTTGCCTCGATCCATTGCAATTTCGGTTTTCCTTGAGAACAGTTTTTCTTTGATGTCTTCATAAATTTTTTCGAATGAATCTGTCGTCGGCTTGGGCTTTTCAGACACATCAGCCTCAAATAAAGCTAAGGCTTCTGCAATGGGTAAATTCGTTGGTTGTTGTGTTTTAGAGCCGAATTTAAAGGCAAACTCTTCACCTTTTTTGCCGAAAACCAATACTCCCGGTTTGTTCTTTGAAACACTGCGGCAAATCCTGCAACGTTTTGGCAAAGAAAGAGCTTCTTCTACAATTTCCGATTTAGAAGTTCTCAGTTTTCGTATGAAATTCTCATATTTTGCCTCAGGCGAAAGTTCTTCCTGGTCTGACATAGCCCTTTTGAATTGTTCAGCAAAGAATGATTGAAGCTGCTCGTCTTTAGTAAGAACTTTTGTATCCTCACCAAACAACGCATGAACCATCGCTATTTTAAGTGTTGAAATTTGTTTTACGCGGGTTTCACGTTCACCGGTAGCAGAAGGGAAAAAGTTATAAATGAAAAGCTCATCAAAAACCTTTTTGTTAATTCGGTTAATTCGGCCAACACGCTGAATTACCCTCGTGGGGTTATAAGGAATATCATAATTGAAAACGATGCCTGCACGGTGAAGATTATAACCTTCGGAAATGGCATCAGTAGCAATAAGTACATCGTAATCATTCACCTGGGTCTTGTAGCCAGCATCAAAGTTTTGTCGAATAATTTCCTTGTTAGTTTTTGTAGCGTCTTTAGCGGTATATTTAAATATTCGAAATCTTCCCCCAAGTTTTTCTGAGATGTAATTTGCCGTATCAGCAAATTCTGAAAAAACAACTATTTTTCTATTGGACTTTTCTTTTAACTTTGTTTCCAGGATTTCAGCAAAACTTCCAAGTTTGGGATCTTCCGGAACTCCATCCTCAAACCAAGCCTTATGAATTTCTGTCAGCAGTTCAATATCTCTTCGAATATCTACCGCGAATTGCTTTCGTATTTCTTTTTTGTCAATGTACCATAAACCTTTTTCAACATAGCTCTGTAATTGTTCATCTAGGACAGCTTCGCTTAATTCTTCATCTAAATCTTCTCCGGTAGATTCAACCAAAGAATCAACATCGGGAATTTGTCCCTTTTTATAAATTGGAACCTTGCCAAATTTTTCGTACCAATCCAGCACAACCTTAGAAGAGTTAATAATGTTTTCGAGAGTAGAGCGAAATGCTAATATGGAGCTTTCAAACCTGCGAACCAAAAGCCTTTTCATAAAATCAGCAAGGTTAACTTGAGATTGCTTGAGTAAGTTTTTATCTACGCCCATTTCCTCAGCAATCTCTTTTCGATATTTTTCAAAATCCTTGATATAGGCTGTTGGCTTGTACCTTGCTCCAAGGAATCCTTCTTCATCTTCATCCTCTGGTGCGATTTTCTCCAATGTTTCCTCATATAATTCAGACAAATTACCCAAATCATAATCCAACAGTTTAGGCTCATTTACATTGGGGAAATCAATATTTTGGGCCTCTAAATCATCCCAATATTCTTCTATCGCCTTTAAATCAAGCCTTGATCTTCTTATTACCAGTGGAGAGAGAATATTTCGTATTTGGTCAGCGACGTTTCTGATCCTTGCATTAATTGCATTAATACTTTCCTTTTTAGCCTTTTGAATCTTGCCAATCTGCTTGTATTCAGCTATTAATTTTTTGAACTGAAAAGAAAGATTATCGATTGTCTGTATTGTGGAACGTGTAGGTAGCTGAAACAGCTTGACCATCGAAAAGACATCCTGGGGGCGGTTATTAAACGGTGTTGCCGAAAGTAGAATAACCTTATTGCGTTGGCAAAGTTTATGCAAATTGGCATAATCGGCTGTCAATTCGTTACGATATTTGTGAGCCTCGTCAATAATAACCAACTTCTGCTCGGTCTGGTCATTATCTTCAAGTGCTTTTTCAATCTTGCCGCTTGTGTAAATTTTGGCAGTATAATCAAAATCAAAACAATAATCTTCCCATTGGCTTTTTAAATGCGGCGGGGCAATAATGATAGTTCTAAGATTTAGATTATGAGCAATTGCCGATGCTATGATACTCTTGCCCAATCCAACAACATCGGCAATAATAACACCTTTGTGTCTATGGATTATATCCAGGGATTTTCTTACTGCATCAATTTGATACTTGAGATTTATAAACTTCTCTCGAGTAATTTCACCTGGCAACCTAAGATGGTCGTGTTCCTTTACCGAAAAATATTCTTCCAATACCCTTATGTACATCAAGAACGGCTTTGGAAGTTTGTCAATCCATATCCGCTCTACGACGTTGTATAAGAAATCACTTATCCTATGTTTATCTACTATAACAACAGCATCATCCCACAACTGCTTAAAAATAGTATATGCTTCTTTGTAATTGGCGCCATCTCGTGAAATGACATTTATTTCAAATCTGTCACGTAACCCGGAACGCGTTAGGTTGCTCGAACCTGTAATTACAGAACCGGGGAATTCACCTCCATGGTTGTGTTCCTCATCATTTTCAAAGATATACAATTTAGCGTGGTTAGGTTGGAGAGTTTTCCTTATTTCTAATGTTCCATCCTTTATTTTTTCAAGAAAGATATGAAAAGCTTCTCGTTTACGTGGGGTATCAAAAAAGTCAGTATCGTTGAAAAGCTGAACAAGAGAGCTATTAAAACTCTCCCTCAAAGCTCCACGAGAGGTTTTTACTTCCTGAACAATCTCAAATTCTTTGACTTTGTTTGCAAGAGCATGCTCAATTTCAAGACCAACCAAGACTTTCAGCGTCTTATCAGAAACATTTTTATAAATTTCCTCAAAACCTGAAAAATAAAAGTAACCAACCAAAAAATATAAGCTTTTCGAGGCAGGTAAAATATTGTTTACCACATCTGATAAGAGCTTTTGTCTATTGGTTATAAATTCAGTTGCCATATTTCCCTATTTGAAATCCTTTTCTAATTCTAAGCCTATTCTTTATTCTTTTTTTCCGAATTCGCACCTGCTATGCCGGTTCTTATCCATTTATCAACTTCTTTCTTACGGAACTTCCACAATCGCCCCACCTTGTGGGCAGGCATTTTCTTGCGAATGATCCATTTGTAGAGAGTGTCCCTTTTCACGCCCAAATACTCTGCGATTTCTTCGACTGAGTACCATCTGTCTTCAGGCATAATTTTGCTCCCTGAAAATATTGTCCAATAAAAACTGAAAGGATTGGGTAAATCATAATCAAAATCTGGGCATAGTCAAGCTAAAAGAATTATGGCCTTAAAAAGCGATAAATGTATAGATGATAGTAGGTTATAAAAGTCCTGGATAGGCGGTTATTGCCAGGGAAAATCGTAACTTGTTCTCTTCCTTGATTTTAAACGCGTTTACCCTTACAATTCTGGTGTAAATGCTATCTAAATTGGAGGCATAAAAATGGACGAAAATACTTCTTCTCAATCTTCCAACTGGCAGGAAATCCGCGATACTTTGGTGAAACTTCTTAAGCAAGTCTTTGCCGGACTCTCACAAGGCATCAAGTGGCTCTGTGCAAAAGTCACACGAAAGGATGGGGGAGTCGGCAAAAAACGCAATCCGACAGCGATACTATCTCACTGGCACCAGTTAATAGAGGGGCTTGAAGAATCTCCCCAGCATATCTACTCCCAGATAGAGCAGGCTATCAGCAGTCGAAAGCTGCCGGATGCCACAATTTCCCGAATAACTTATCCCGAAGCCGGGGTTTTGTCTTCCGGGCGGGAATATCTCCGTATCCGGCGTAGGGAATACACCTTTGATATTTGTGCAGCCCCTTTCGGGACCGGCTTTTTTGTTTCCTGGTGGCTGGGCGAACATCGCAAGTTTTCCTGGGTTCTGGCTATTATTCTGGTCGTGGTGCTGGAAGTTATAGGCTTGCTTATAAAGCTGCCCTGGTGGCTGCCCTTGATTATCGGTGGTGTTATTGTAGTACTTTGGCGGTTGTCTATGCGGTCAACTTATTACCGGCTGGATACCGCTATGATGTTCAGGGACTCGATTCATACAGCGGTAATGGAAGTGGTTGACAATATAATTGACACAAAGGGTTTGAGAAAACTGACAGAAGAGCAGAAAAAGCCTATCTTGAAAGATATTTTCAGCCATTAAAGTTAAGTTATGGCAAACGAGCCTTTAGAACAGAATGAAAACCAAAAAACTCTTTCAGAGCAGCTTACAGAGGATTTTTACAAGTGGGAGCAAAGAGGCAGGGGCTGGCTGCTCTGGGATTTCCCTGTCCGATTAGAGCCACCCTTCATCCCTTTCGTTTCGAGCATTTTCACCAGAGAACCCATCGTCGATGACGGCAGAAAACCATCTCTTTTAACCAGTCTTGCAGATAAAATTAAAAACAAGTTCGCAAGCCCTGAAGAACAACAGAAGTCAGAAGATTATTTCTTCAGCCAAGGCCCGGAATTTATTACAGAAAGTGCAGATTACGCCAGTGTCACTGTCTCTGTACCCGAAGGGCAAAAAATAGATTTCGACAGCACAGAACAATTTCTGCTGAATCTGAAGTACTGCAAATTCCCGGTCAGTTTTGAAATTGTGGGTTGCTTCGAGGAGATTTCATTCCAGGTCATTTGTCGTGAACCCGATTTTTCAACAGTCACCCAGCAGCTAAGGGCATATTTTCCTGATGCTGCTTTGTATGAGAATCAACAACTAAAATGCAGGTTGGATAGGAAAAAGCCTTCAGTAATAATAGACTTTGGTTTATCTCAAGAGTTTATGAGGCCCTTGAAGGCATTTCGCGGCTTTGAACCTGATCCTCTAACCGGCATAGTAGGTTCTATGGGAAATTTAGCTGAAGGTGAAATGGCAATGCTCCAGGTTCTATTTGAACCGGTTAGGAATCCCTGGCATGAAAACATCGTAAAATCTTTAACTGACTGTGAAGGCGGTAACTTTTTCGCTGACAGTCCTGAAATGATAAAACTTGCCCAGGAGAAGATAAAGAAGCCGTTGTTGGCTGCGGTTATCAGGGTAGCAGGTTCCAGTGAATCTCAAGCCCGGGCCTGGGAGATCACAAAAGGCCTGGCAGCGGGCTTACAGCAGGTCTCGAATCCGCCGAGCAATGAGCTTATCCCTTTAGATACCGATGAAGCCTACACTCACGACCTTCACTTTGATGACCTATACTACAGGCAAAGCCACAGAACAGGGATGTTGCTAAATACAGCAGAGCTTCTTTCGCTTGTTCATCTGCCCTCTGTTTCAGTCAAGACCGCCAAGTTGAAACGTGAGATAAAGAGAACAAAACCTGCACCTTCTATTGTTTCTGGTCATAAGCTGGTGCTGGGTAAAAATATTCACCAGGGCAAAGAAATAGAAGTTACTCTAAGCCCAGATCAGAGACGGCGGCATACCTATATCATCGGCTCTACGGGTAAGGGTAAATCTACCTTGTTTTTGAATATGATTCGCCAGGATATACAGCAAGGCAATGGAATTGCTGTCCTGGACCCGCACGGTGACTTAATCGAACGTATCATGCCATATGTCCCTGAAGAAAGACTCGATGATGTGGTTTTGCTTGATCCTTCAGATTTCGAATATCCCGTGGGGTTAAATATGCTATCTGCACATTCTGAGCAGGAAAAAACCCTGCTTTCTTCGGACTTGGTCAGTAACTTTCGCAGATTCTCGACTAGCTGGGGTGACCAGATGAATTCGGTCTTCGCTAACGCCATCTTAGCTTTTCTGGAAAGCGAAAAAGGCGGAACACTGGATGATTTAAAAAAGTTTCTGTCAGATAACGACTTCCGAAAGAATTTTCTGAAAACTGTCAAAGACTCCCAGGTTATTTATTATTGGCAAAAGCAGTTTCCTATGCTGAGAAAAGGGGCATGTTCGCCAATTCTAACACGTTTAGATGAGTTTCTTCGTCCAAAGTTTATCCGCAACATGGTTATACAAAAGAAAGGCTTGAACTTTCACAAAATAATGGACACAAAGAAAATCTTCCTAGCCAAGCTCTCCCATGGGCTGGTCGGTCAAGAAGTTTCATATCTGTTAGGAGCATTGCTGGTTACCAAGTTCCACCAGGCAGCCATGGCAAGGCAGGCACAGGCTGAGGAAAAAAGAAAAGACTTTTACCTTTATATCGATGAATTTCAGAATTTCGCTACGCAATCGATGGCCGATATCTTATCTGAAGCTCGAAAATATCGGCTTGGCCTTATCTTGACTCATCAGGAACTAAAACAGCTTTGGAGTCAAAATCCGGAATTGGCAAGCTCTGTTATTTCGAATCCGGGCACAAGGATTTGTTTCGGCTTGGGGGATTTTGATGCTAAAAAGCTTGAAGATGGTTTTTCTTACTTTGAGGCGAAGGATTTTACGAATATGGATGTTGGTGAAGCCATAGTCAGGGTAGAAAAATCAGATTATGATTTTAACATAGAGACTTACTTGCCGGAAAATGTGCCACAGGATATTGCACACCATCGCCGAGAAAAGATAATCGAGTTGTCTCGCCAAAAATACGCAATGAGCAGAAAAGAGCTTGAGCAGCTATTGGATTGGCAAGAGGATGCTGTAAAAGAAAAGGCTCCTGCTATTGAGACACCAACTATCCGAGCAAAAAAGCCCGCTTCAAAAGAAAAGGCAGCTAAGGCCAAGGCTGAATTATCGCCTGAAGAACAAGCTTTCCTGAAGTTTATAGATTCTCATAGCGGAAAGTTCGTGACCAAGATATACAAGGCTTTGAAATTGAGCGGCTACAAGGGTGATAAGTTAAAGAAAAGCTTGATTGAAAAAGGGCTTTTAGTTCAGCAGGAAACCAGAAAAGGCAAAAGAGGAAGGCTGGCAAAAGAGCTTGTTTTAACTGAAAAAGGACAGGCTCTGGCCAAAAAACTCACAACCAAGGGAAAAGGCGGGGATTTGCATCAACAGCTTCAAGAAAGTATCGCAGATCAAGCCAAGGTATTCGGCTGGAAAGCTGATATCGAAAAGAAAATCCCGCGTTCTTTAGAAAGTGTTGATATAGAGCTAAAGAAAGATGATATTAAGGTAGCAGTTGAAATAGCCAGCACCACAAAGCCCGAACACGAAAAAGAAAACATCAAAAAATGCCTCCAAGCAGGTTACGACTACATTTTGGCTGTAAGCTCAGATGACAAGCTGTTAGCTGAAATCAAAAAAGAAGTTAAGAAAGCCTTTAATTCAAAAGAAAAAGAACGCATCTATTTCTATTCTCCTGAAAGAATAAAGCACTTTTTCCACACCACGGGAGGCTCTATTGTTTCTGAAAAGCCCATTGTTTCTGGCCAAATTAAAAAACAGAAAGAAATTTTGAATACAGAAGAAGCTGCAAGTTTTCTTGGCATAAAGAAAACCACGCTTTACGATTGGGTCAACCAAAAGAAAATCCCTCACATGAAAGTCGGCAGGCTTTTGAAATTCCGAAAATCAGATTTGGAGAAGTGGCTGGAAAAAAGACTTCAAAAAGAGGAAAGTTATGATATACTTGATGACCAATGAAAAGTCTGACGCAAGGTAAATCCGAACGATGGCTGTATATAAAAAAGGAAAAAACTGGTATATCGATTATTACGTCAAGGGTCGGCGTAAGCGCAGAAAAATCGGCCCGTCAAAGAAGCTGGCCCAGCAGGTTCTAAAGGATGTCCACGTCAAGCTCGCCAAGGGTGAGTACCTGGGCGTTTACGATGAGAAAAAGATTCTTTTTGAAGACTTTTCAGAGCAGTACCTGGTCTTTTCAAAGAACAACAAGGCCGAGTCAACTTATAACCGGCGAGATAAGGTCAGTGTCTCACACCTAAAAGAAGCTTTCCAGGGCAGATTCCTTTTTGATATCACTCCCCGGATGATCGAAAACTACAAGGCAAAGCGTCTAAAGAAAGTCTCTCCTGCCACGGTCAACAGGGAACTGGCCTGTTTGAAGCATATGTACAACAAGGCCATGGAATGGGATGCTGTTAAGAGCAACCCGGTCAAAAAGGTCAAGCTGCTAAAAGAGCCACCCGGAAGGCTAAGATATCTAAGCCAAGATGAAGTACCAAAGCTGCTCGATGCCTGCAACGGCTATCTGCGGTCTATCGTGATAACAGCCTTGAATACCGGCATGAGAAAAGGTGAAATCCTGGCCTTAAAATGGCAGGAAGTTGACCTGCATCACCGCAAGATCACCGTCAAAAAGCCAAAGAATAACGAAGTCAGGGTTATTCCGATTAACGAAACGCTTTACCAGGAGTTGTCTGAGCTTTATGAGGACTCAGATAGCGATTATGTCTTTGCCAACGGTGATGGCCAGCGGTTCGGGGATATCAAGAAGGGATTTTCCCTGGCCCTGGAGCGTGCTGAGATCGAAGATTTTCACTTCCATGACCTGCGGCATACCTTCGGGTCGTACCTGGTTATGCAGGGGATAGATTTGAAAACTGTCCAGCAGGTAATGGGGCATAAAGAGATAAAAACAACCATGAGATACTCGCATTTATCGCCTGAATATGTGCAGCAGGCGATGGGCAGATTGGATTCTGTATGGACACTATTTGGACACC
>CAZDVM010000038.1:0-13784 GCA_964508925.1 uncultured Pirellulales bacterium
AGGATTCATAAGCCTAGGGTCGGTGGTTCGAATCCACCCGCCGCTATTTTTTTACTATGAAATTGTAAGGCATTAAATGCCCCCATCGTCTAGTGGCCCAGGATACATGGTTCTCATCCATGAGACAGGGGTTCGACTCCCCTTGGGGGTATTATCATTTTTCCAGAATCATTTATCCCAAATAACTCCCCCTTTGTGTAAATATTTTAACTTGCACATAAGTAAAATAAATAATATTATAAGGTAGGATAAGTCATTTAATATTGCGGAAATTAAATTTTTATCTGAATTCTAATGATCAAAATTCTTGAAGATCCACCGATACAATCGCTTGACAGAAAGCCTTGGTATCTTGAGATTCTCTTATATCCGGCCAGCTGGGATGGAATTACTTATATTGTAGTTTTCATATTGTTGCGGCTTCTACTGAATTTTTCTTACCGAATACTTTTAAGCAGGCTTTATTTCGGAATATTGATTTATTCGTCCTTATTTTTATTTTTAGTTGGATATGTTCTTTATTATATCGGTTACTGTATTTTTGACAGCAGTAAGGGGGGGGTGAATGCCCCGCCCATGTTGGATCAAAAAGTCGATAAATATGATTTATTGGTTCAGATCATATACTTTCTGGGCAGTCTGGCTATTTGCTTCTGGCCTGCTGCAACTTATTTTGCAATCACGATGGATATCAACTGGAAATTCTGGTTCTTATTTACGGTCGGGACCTTCTTCTTTCCCATTTCTATCTTAAGAGCTGCACTTTTCGATGAGCTCGATGCTTTGAATCCAGTGAAAATAATAAAATCAGTAAAAAATGCATTGCTTCCTTATTGCAGACTAATTTTAATACTGATCGCCTTTACTTTTTTAATAGTTTTTATTAACTGGCTGACGGAAATCATAGCTTTTTTAGGTTTATTTTCAATTGCATTAAATATCTGTTTATTGTTGATTTTTGCACATATACTTGGAAGATTTTACTGGTACCATAAATATAAGCTCAACTGGGGTGTATAGATTTATCTAAAATATGTTTTTAAACGTCTCTGCCGGTAGTTAGATAATATTCTTACTTTCGGTGTTTAACCTTTTTTTGCAGAAAACTTCATTCAGTTATTTTTTCTGATTTTTAAAGTCAAATTTAAAAATATTCTTCTTTTCCGGATTGTCTATTTCTATCGTTTTCTCAAACCCTTTCAGTCTCAAAGAGTCTTTCCAATTGTCACACCCTGCTTCAAGACTTCTTTGATAGCCGAAATTTAACCCTCCATATTCATTAATAACCTTTTTATCAGGATCAAAATCACATTTTCTGTACTTACCCGTAATGGTTGCATAATACCATCTGTAGGGAAATTCATGATCCCGCAATAATCTGTCCAACTTCGAAATATCAACATTCAAGGCTTTCGGCAAATCTAAATGAGTCGAATTCAGAGTGATGTCTTTTGTATAATAATGTTCAATAAAACATTTATCTTTTAATGCGGATATTTCTTTTTTATCCCACCAGAGAGGTATAAAGGCATCAAGAAATGTCAGATGTATAAATGCTTCTGTCTTTTTTTGAATTTTTTTTGCCGCTTCACTTATGGCCCAGCACCCTGCGGAATGTCCTATGAAATGAATATGCTTGAATTCGGCAGGCAGGTTTAATACAGCCTTTGCCAGTCTCGGGCCTGCTATATTTTTCGCGTATTTGGCGGCATCAACGGGGTTAACCACTGCAGCACCGCCCTTCCAATCAAATATGCCGCAAACCCATTGGTTGGGATCGGTCTTTGAATTAATCTGCTCCGCTATATCAGCCGGCCAGCTGCTGACCGCCTCGTCGATCCAGCCGTGGGTGACAATTACGATTTTTTTACAGGAAGGACATATTTTAATATCTTCATCTAATCTAATATTCGGATCGATACTTTCATTCGGTCCTTTCACCATATACTGCATGATGAAATTACCCTTATCATTGATTTTTAAAATACCCGTTTTGTTTTTTGAAACTGCTACCGACTTGAAAAGTTCTTTTTTGTAGTTGGTTGATTTTATGAGTTTGACGAGTTCCTTACGAAAATCGATTTCCGGAAAAGAACCATAAACCGGCACAAGAAACAAAAATACCAAAAATATATAAGCTGTTTTTTTAATTTTTAAACTCTTGCGGTTAAAAGTTCATGAATTATTATTTTCTACCTGCAGAAATTTTTCATCAGACCGTACAGTTCTTTATACCTGCTGAATTTTTCAAAATATATTTTGCTGTTTTGTTTTACCGGCGTTATAAAATCAACAGTATTTATCCAGTGGTTGGCAATTTCTGGGAGAGGAATATTTTCCATCGCTGATTTAACGAGCATAGCAGTTCCCCTGCAACCTGCTTCAGTAACATCAACAACCTGAATGGGTTTATTCAGTACATCGGCTCTTAACTGGTTCCATTTTTTAGATTTTGCTCCACCGCCAATTGCTTTCAACTCATTTACATAACAGCCGGATTTTTCAAGTATATCCATATTCAATCGCATCTCCAGCGACACTCCCTCAAGAAGTGCCTTTAAAATTTCAAACTTGCCTGTAGAGAGTCTTAAACCTGCAATTGATCCTTTGGTTTCTGTATCAAAGTATGGAGTTCCGCTTGGAGTGAAATAAGGTAAAACGGTAAGATCAGTCGGTTTATCAGGTAACTCATCAATGAGTTTTTCATAACTTTCCGATGGAGCGGCAAACTGGTCCTTAAACCATTTAAAAATGTTACCGCCGGTCAAACTGAATGCCACTGTGGCGTATTTATCAGTTGCTGCATGGTGATAAGTGCAAAGATTGTTATTTTTTAAGTTATCGCTAAAAACAGCCTCGTCAAAACACGGCGTAATACAATCTACAGTTCCAGCTGAATATACCGCTTGGCCGGTTTCTATTGCTCCTGCACCGAGGCCACAACATACCTGGTCGTGTCCCCCGGTTACTACTACAGCTTTTTTGTCTAATCCGAGTTTGTCGCTCACACTGTTGGGAATCTCACCGCTTATACTGGCTGAAGGTAACGTACTAGCTAACTTGCTTTTATCTAAACCTAATTCGGATAAAATTTCATCAGACCATGTTTCTTTCCTGATATCGAACATCATGGTTCTTCCGGCCATGGGATATCCCATAGCAGGCTTTATGCCGAGGTTAAAAGCCAGTAGGTCTTCAAAGCATAAAAATTTATGTACCCTGCCCCAAAGCTCTTTTTTATTGCCACGAAGCCAGAGCATTTTAAAAAGGCTGAACATGGGGTGTGGTGTGTGGCCGGTTATCTTATACAGTTTATCTTCACCAAACTTTTCCACCCAGTTGTCACAATAGTCCGCTGCCCTCATATCAGAAGAAACAAAAGCATTTGTAAGTTTATTGCCGTCTTTATCAATGGCGGTAAATGCTTCCCCCTGACTGGATATCCCTATACCCCTGATCGAAATATTATCTGTTTTGCCAGCTGCTTCTGAAATTACCTTAAAACATTTACTTATTACTTCATCCGGATCGAGCTCAGCCCATTCGGGTTGGGGCCTGATTATATTATAACTTTGATACGCAAAAGATACCTGCTTACCGGCTTCATCATAGACAGCAGCTTTACAACCGCTTGTACCCATATCGATGCCTACATATCCGTTCATAAGACTACCTGTACCACATTTCAAGGAAATTAGTTACTATTTCTTTCATTTTGCCGAAGACAATTTCCTGTCTGTACATTGTTGTGTAATGAGAAAGCATAGGATCGCTGTCGGTATCTGCATTTTTTCCAAGCAGTTCTTTATCTGTCAGTTCCCTTGCTTTGTCACTGCCGATTATTTTTGCTGCATTTTTCACCATATCTATAAATAAGTCAGGAGAGCTGTCCCTTTCCAGGCATGTCCATATATTAACTTTGGCGACACCGTCCTCGAAAAGATTTTCAAGCTGATCGGGTTTTACAGAAGATGTGCCGTGAAGAACGAGTTTAGGGCCTGTAACTCTACTTATATTTCTTGCAAGGTCATCATGATATTTTAATTCTTCTGCGCTTGCCCTGTGTTCTGTTCCAAGATTGGCTACGATGAAATCCACTCCTGTCTCTTCAATATATTGTTTAGCATTTTCCGGTGTCGTCAGATTACTTGCCTCATTTCCGCCCGCATCGATTATCTCATCACAGGCCCCTTCTATTACGATCTTTTGACCATTATTTTTTACGAACTCAGCCGTTTTTCTGATATTTTCTTCAAAAGGCAAAGTAGAAGCATCGTACATTATCATAGAAAACCGGCTCATGTCCCATTTCAGAAGATGGGCGTCACTGTCCCACTGGGTATGGTCAAGAAGTGTCATCACATTTAGAGATTCAAAGGGAGAGCCCGGTGATGTAAGCACTTCGATATCCGCCGTAAAAAGTTTCAGACCTATATCCCATTTGCGGGTATTCGTATAATTTACTGATTGACTTCTGTGGCTGTATTGATTTGTTATAGCTATTGTAACAGGAATATCAGGCATTCCGATCTTTTTGCTGTAGTCAGAATAAGCAGATAATATCGCTTCGGTGGTAGTAAGATTTTCAGAACAGAAAGTCGGAATGACCCACTTCTTTTCTGCCGCTTTTTTGTAAATATCTAAAACCTGTTTTCTTCCCGTAACTAAGGGCATTTACTTACCTTTCCTTTCTGAATATTACAATCAGTTTTAATGTTCAATATTAATTCACGGTTTCCTGCTGGGCGGTGCTTTGTCAAGGTCTTTTCTTTCGGGAAGCAGAATCTTTTTGTATTTTTGCTGAAGCCCTGTTTTTGCCGCTAAGTACCAGGGAAAATCAGGCTCGGTGACATCTACGCCAAAATAATTATTTTTCCATTGCATTTCTTCAGACAGTTTTGGGCTTCCGCCAAAGGAAGTATGAATATTAAACCTTACAACCTTATCAGAACAAAGGTCAAAGGCTATGTTATCCTTAACAAGAATATTTTTACTTCCTGCATCAAAGAAAAAGGCATTATTAGCCCAGGGATGCAGTGTCGGCGATGCATATTTCCACCTCTGAACATCATAAACCAGATTGTTAATTATTGTTGCCCCCTGTTGATCTCCGAGGGTATAGATCGCACCACCATCTGCCAGTTTTTTCATGACAGAGTATAATCTGTTGAATTCGACTCTGTTATTTTTCTGAGATGTCCTGGTTGAGTTCCATTTAAATCCTACAGAAATTCCCGTGTAAGGCATATCATGCAGTAAATTATGACTTATCAATGTACTGTCAGTAAAAGCTGTGAATATTCCAACAGCACCAAAACTGATCCGGCCGCAGTGGTGGATGTAATTATTTAAAATTTCATTATCAGCAGGAACATTTTCAGTATCTTTCCAGTCTTCGTCAGGTTTTTGCAAGATGTGATCCCTATGGCCTACGTGTACCCCTGTTGCCCCGATATCGTATATTTTACATCCTTCAATTTTGATATTCTTACAGCCTGCACCGATAGATATTCCTGAGGCTCCGGTTCCAAAAAGCTCACATAATTCTATCGAAGAATTTTTTGAATGTTTAAATTCAATTGCCGCCGGCTGACAGTAAGTATCATTATTATTGTCTTCTTTTAAATAGCCGTAATATGCATCCTGTAAGGCAACGTAACCTTCGGCCGGCAATTTCCAGTCGGTATGTCTGAATGTCAATCCTTTGAAATGCAAATCAGAAACAGGATGGTCTCTATTGCCTTCTATAATTAACAGCTGCTGCAATATTGGATAAATGAATTCATAGTCATTGGGGTTTTCATTTTCTTCTGCCATGTAATATAACTTGCCGGAATTTTCATCTAAGTACCATTCACCGGGTTCATCGACAAACTCAAGTGCATGCTCAAAAAAAACATGTTTACCTACCTGAGGGCTGGTCCAGGGATGATCATAGCGGCCCATTTTTGTTTTAGTCACCACTGTATTTTCTTTTATCTTTTCAATGATTCCCCTGTTAATGCTCCAGTTGACAATGACGATCAGTTCTGTATTTTGCCCGCTTACGGATTGAAACTTCAGATTTTCCTTTATCTCGATATGCTTGAAATCTTCGGGTTTACTCTTGATCTTGTAATAGTCGTTATCGGGCTCTCGGCTTCGGATTAAACGCTTTCCATTTTTATACAATGAGCGAAACCAAAGACTCCCTTTTTTAACTGCAGGAATTTCTGCACACCAAAGATTATCTTCTATTTTTTTCCAGTCACTTATGAGTTTTCCGCCGGAAATTACAGGTTTCTCATTTTCAGCAGCCCCAAAAATTATGGAATGATTCTTTACTGCAATGTCATTTGCATTAAAAGTCAAAGGTTTTTGAAGTTTGTAGGTACCTCCGCTTATTACTACTTTTATATCTTCATCCAAACCTTCCTTAATAGTATCACGTACAGCTTTCTTTGCTTTCTGAATAGTCGCAAAGGGCTTTTCAGCAGTGCCGTCATTTTTGTCACTGCCTTCTTTGGATACATAAAAGGTAAGTGCATAAATATTTGGAATAAAGATCAATAAAAAAATTACGGAAGGGATCAATCTTTTCATCTGTATATCCTAAATTATTTCTTTAAATGAAGAACGCATGCGCTGAAGTCTTCATGTAATTTACAAGTAAATTTCTCATTTTTTATACTGTAATCAACATTGTTCGAAGAAAATGTCTTTTCTATTTTCATTCCTTCTTCAGGCATGATGAATTCAATATTTTTTTCCGCATTTCTGAACTTATGAATCACAATAAGTCCTTCCTTTTTGTCCAGCGACAATCTTAAAACAGCCTGCCAGCCCTCAGGGTATCTGAAACTTTTTATCTTCGGCTCAAACTTGAATGATTCTCCGTCTTTTATTATATGCTTAACATCATCATAAAAGCTGATACCTTCTAAAACTTTCTGCCACTGCTGCTCTTTAATTTCATGGATATCACCTGAAAGACACATTCTTCCAAGAAATGTTGCTGCGAGTGAATAGACGATCCTTTTTACATAATCGGTTTTTCTTAAAACACTCCAGACTTGCAGTTGCCTGGGCAATATCATTTTTTGAAGGTTAGCGGCTATGATCGGTATTTCTACAGTTTCATGAGCATCGGAAAAAGACCCCATGCTGCAAATCGACATCATGGAAGGTTCCAGACGATGTCCGCCGGATGAACAGATCTCAATAGTAATTTCCGGAATTTCTCTGCGTATACTTTTTATAAATTTCTGTACTCCGGATAAATGTTCACGAAGACCTTCACCGAAGGATTCGGCACCGTCAACCCCGATACCCAGCGTCTCATTGTAATCAATCTTCAAATACCCAAAGCCGCAGTCTTTAAGTAATTTAATTACTTTTTTATTGAGATAATCGATCGTGTAATCATCACGGAAATCCCAGAACATCCTTTCACCTGAGACGATTACTTTACCGTCTCTTTTTAAAAGATGGTCTGTCTGGGACTTTGCTTTGGAATTCTTACCGACGGCTTCGAATTCAAACCACAGCCCAGGTATAAGTCCTCTTTGCTTTATAGCATTGGCTGCAGCCTTAAGACCTTGGGGATAAAATTTATCATAAGGATTCCAATCTCCCTGTGAATTATCCCAGTCAACCCCATCAGTCTTATACCAGCCTGCATCTATAACTAAATATTTAATGCCCGTGTCTTTAATCTTGTCAGCTATTTCTTCAAGATTTTCATGGGACGGGTTACCCCAGCTTGTGCACCATTCATTAAATATAACAGGAAGTTCTTTTTCCTTTTCAGGCATATTTTTCAACGGTCTTTGCTGGGCTTTTATAAGTCTTTGGGTAAGTTTTTCAAGGTTTCCTCCGCAGACGCTTATAACAGCTTCCGGGGTAATAAAGGATTTCCCCGGCGGTACTTCTTTCAACCAATGGCCGAATTCTCTGTCGGCAAGTCCACCCGACATAGCAGTTTTATCATCTCTCTTGTATAATTCTATTTGCCAGGAACCCGGGATTGCAAGTTGAGCACCCCAGAAAATATTCTTGTCAATATCTTCAACGGCTGCGAAAGGGAAAAAAGCTCTTACAGGCATTGAACCGACTTGGCCGAATCTTTCGCAGGTCACTCCATGGCCGATCCAGCTTCTTTCCATGTGCATATCTTCGAGCATTAAGGCTTCGGGCTTAGCTTCCGCACTCCAGTTACTTCTGTATCGATGAAATTTAAGTTTTCTGCTGGAATCAGCCTCATCAAAAGGAGATATTCCACCCAGTGAAAACGAAGAGATCATTTCCAGCAATTCGCTTTTATTTGAAATATTTTCAAAAGAAGTTCTGACCCTCAAGACAGGTTCATCTCTGAACCAGTTGAGAATATGCTTACATTCAAACCTGTTCTCACAAACAAAGGAGGTTACTATTTCGAACTTGTCTTCTTTTTCCGAAACCTCCTGGCCATTATATTTTAATTTTTTAACTGTTTCGCTGTTTCTTAATGTTCTGCCCTGAGAAAAGCCTCCGGGATAATCATCTCCTACACATTTTAACTGGATAAGCGAATCGACGACATTTGCTCTTATGTCCTTTTCTATAAAATTAGCGAGTTCAACATTTTCAGGCAATAAATCACGCTGCTTTACAATATCGTTATTTGCACTTATAGGAATGATACTTAATCCAACCTGCCCGGTTTCTTTATCCAGAAGATAATATGCTCTTATGTCACCCAGATCAAAACTGGATAAATTTTTAATATAATTGTTAAACAACTTCAATCCTTGTTTACAAAATACGTATCCGATTTATTTCTTCATTTCACCAGTTTCCAGATTCATGATATCATCTGCTTTTGAGGAAGTTTTATCCTTTAATCCAGCTGCAGGGTCTATAAAAGATCTCCAATTAGTCAATCTATAAAACTCCCCTCTTTCTTTTTTAATCAAACCCATTTCTTCAAGCTTCTGATATCTATCCTTTATGTGCTCATCATTCCATAAGCCAAAATTATAATCGGTTTTTCTGAAAAATAAAGGATGATTTGATTTCTTCTGCATATTCTTGATATATTGATATAATCTGTCAGCCTGTCTATATCTATATGGCTCGGGGTCTTGTATCTCAATTCCGATTTCATCTGCAAGGGAATGGACCATTTTTCTTTGCAATCTCAATTCGATCTGCCCAAAATTCCCTATCCAGGTATTATATTCCGGTACAGGCTGCCAGGCTGTTAGCAACATTTCTTTTAATTTTTTCTTATTTTTCCCGTTTTCAGCGGATTTTTTAATTTTTTGGTATTTACAGCGGAATTCACAGAATTTTTCAATCTGTTTTAAATGAGGAATGATAAGTTCCAGAAGGTCTTTTGAGCTCACAGGCAGGGGTATCTTGGGAACAAAATTCTGGTCTATTTCGATTGTTTCAAATGCCTTAATTACGGAATTAGCTCTCTTGAGGTCCTTTTTTGGGTCCCCTGACCCCATATTATATTCAGGAAGACCCCACCAGTAAGGCTGCCATTTATCACCGGATCGCAAATCCTGAATCAGCATTAAAGCATCATAAACTTTGGCACCGTTTTTCTTTCCCCATATAGCTTCTGTGATTTCTACCATAAGCTCGTTGGGGTCTCTATCCGGGTTAAACAATAGCTGGCCAGCAGCATAAAGTGAATAGATATTGACAAGATGATTGGATTCCATTTCTGACCAGTATTCGACAGGATATATTTCAAATACACCATCCTTAAGATCATTATAAAAATTCTTAAGCAGCTTTGGTGTCACATACATACTCGCAAGCTGGTCACTTTCACATTCTGTTATCCACCAGCCCCATATCCCCAGGTCGAGATCGTATTTTTTAGCCTGCTTATGAAGCTTTTCTCTGTCACCGGGCTTATAGAAAACAGGCATACTGTTAGCCAATAAAAGATAATCCCCGAATCCGTTTTCAGCTAACCATTTCATAAAATCAGGGCCCTGCCCCCATGTATCAACCGACATCTTAATCTTAGAATTTTTCGCCCTGAACTTCTTTTCTAAAAGTTCAAGGTAAAATTTCAAACCCGCGTCCATCTCAAGATGCCCAGGATCATAACAGTGTGCAATAACCATATCGACATAAGGAGCAAGATTGGCATATGTGTCATAATATCTTTCAAAAGTCGCTCTTACTTTCGGGTCCTCTACTACGGTCATCCCTTCTTCGGGATGGTAATCAGCCTCAGGGTCGCTCCAGCCATAACCAGTAAAACCCGCTGCCCATACAAAAAGAGAAATGTTTTGGCCGTTATCTCTTATATGTTTTGCTATACTTTTCTGCCATTCCTGAGCAGCTTCAATTGTTCCAAAAGAAGCATAATCATTACATGTTTCTGTGAGCTGACAACCATTAAAACCAAACCAGTCAAACATATCTGCATATCTTTCAAGCTGACTGTCACCATACCTGTAAATGTCCAACCTTAGATCTGCAAACGGATTTGCGTATATCCCGCGAACAAGTTGAGGGGACCAGTAACTGATCGTCCATTCCCTCTGAGGGATCCATGGACTTTCAACTATATTTAGATCACTGAAGAAAAGTGAATCCTTTTTCTGCTCACCTTTAATAACCATCCGGTGCACTGCCTGCTTCAGTCCCATATCAGAATTGCCTGCAGCAAGGACGATTTTCCTTTCATCCTTTTCGCCAGTTACAACCGCAAAAGCTTCAGGACTGTTTGAATCGATAACCACATCCAACGGCAGTTTCTTAGTATCGCTAAGAAGCACAAAGCAAGGCTTATCCTCTGGCACCTGATTGAGTTTTCCCACTTTTTCAGATTTCACATGCAATACCTTTTGCAGATATTCACATAATTCATCTGTGAAGTTCTTCTCCAGTTCGGTCTTTGCGTTTGTGACCACATAAGCAGACTGGTTCTTTAAAAACTCAATTCCTGCAAAAACCTGGATCGAAAAAGTTAAAATCAATACGTTTATACAAATTTTCTTAAACATTAGTATATATCCTTTTATTTATCCAAACCCATAGCGTTGAGTTCCGCCCACACATGTGCCGACAAGGCCCAGGCTGTCTGCCAGAAACTATGGTGAGTTGCGCCATTGACTTGAGCTGAAACACCAAAATGCTTATCCTGCATCCAGGTAATAGTTCTGCCATCATCCATCTGGTATTTCGTGATCGCATTTGCAGCAGCGACAGCTTTTTCAAGAATTTTTTCATCACCTGTCATATCATAAAATTTCAATAATGCTGCCACCCAGTTTGCAGTATGGTAATCCATAGGCAGCCAGCATCCGCCGGGGCTTACAAAACTTCCGGGATTACCCTGCTCACCACATGTTGGGTAGTATGGATTGATAGGCAGCAGAGGATCGTCACCATAAAATACAAGATGATTGTCATTCCAATTCAACTGCTCTCTTATCAATGCCTCTGCATCTTCGAAATCTTCTGGATTTTCGGATGCATACTTAACAAGTTTGCATAGATCAACGTTAGAAAGGCCATAATATGGGTTTACTTCAGTTGCCATAGCAGGATTGTCGTCAAAGTTCACAACCCAGCCGTAAGTTTTGCATGGGAACTTCACAACCCATTCAAGAGCTTTCGTTTTGACCTCCTGCCATCTTGGGTCATTGTCGTAATTCTGCAACTTATCCATGAAAGAAACTACACTGATTACAGATGAAGAGTACTGCCCCAGTATGTGGCCGTCTTTGCCGTCAACTCTAGCAGGCCATGAACCATCTTCTTGCTGTGTTTTATGGAATATTTCAGCTATCTTTAAAGCTGCATCATAGTATTTTTGATCGCCGAGTGTTTCATAAACTTTCAACAATGCTTCTGCGGCATAACCATTTTTGGAAGGCTCAATCAGGCGTTTATGTCTTTCTATGATAGCCGGGTCTGTATTGAACATATTATGTCCGGGTCCACCCATTGGATCAACTGCACCTTTTATCATGCCTTCATAGATATAACCTTCACCTTCCAGCCTGCACATTAAAAGATGGTCTCCTGCAGACTTCATAAAGTCCTTAACCTGTGCAATTCTGTTCGGATCATCAGTTATCTTCAGAAGAGATTGACACATATCAACCCACATCCAGTTGTGCAGAACAGGGAAGCAGATATTATTAATACCTTTGATGCTTGTAGTCGCTCCGAGAACGATTGGGTGAATATCTTTTGCGGGATGATCCTCCGGAATCTTCCAGTATTCCTGGTACTCAAATTCAAGAAGCCTGTCGAACACTTTCCAGGCAGCCTCATTATAAGGTCTTTCCTTTTCGACCGTATTCTCTTTGCTGTAGTCAGGAGCAACATAAAATGGGAACATTCTGCTTAAAGCAACTCTTTCGCCATTTTCATCATAGCCAATAATTACAATCCCCGCTTTACCAACCTCGGCCTTATCCCAGCCTTCTTTTGCAAAAGTTGGAGAAGATTTGGCAGGTGTTACACCTAAGATTTCATCATCCTGCAGCAACACCAGGTCATAGCTTTCGGCTCCTTCTATCGCAACCCATTCAACTCTCGGCGGATGAACATACCTCAAACCAACGGCAAAATAACCTGTCGGCTCTATGTTCTTGAGAGTATAATATGAATCTATATTTCTGTACTCAAATAAAGGTAATGTGACTTTTTCTTCGTTTTGTTCTTTTTCCTCCTCACAGGCAGGTATAAAAAGTGTTGATAGAATAATTAAGACAACCCAAAAAATTCGCATTTTTTCGTCCTTCATTTTCTGCTCCTTATGCTCTTTATTTTTAATATATTTTAGATAGTGTACTCGAGTGCAAAAATAAAATAAAGCAAAAATTGACAGATAGACAACTTTTAGAATAAAATATTTTTCTATGTTGGATAAATCTAAAAAAGATAAATACTTTATGAAAAAGGCCATTGATCAGGCCTTTATTGCCCAGGAAAAAGGGGATGTTCCAATAGGCTGCATTATAACCCACAATGACAGAATAATTGCCAAAGCTTATAACCAGAGAGAGGAGTTAAATGACCCCACCGCCCATGCCGAGATGATCGCTCTGACGCAAGCCTCATATGCTTTAAAAAACTGGCGCCTTCACGGTTGCACAATTTACGTAACATTGGAACCATGTCCGATGTGTGCCGGTGCCCTCGTTCTTTCAAGGATCCATAGAGCGGTCTTCGGCTGTAAAGACCCGAAAACAGGGGCAGCAGGCAGTATTTACAATATCCTGCAGGATAAAAGATTAAATCATCAGGTCGAGATTACAAAAGGCGTTCTCGAGACAGACTGCAGCATTTTACTTAAAAATTTCTTTGCGATGCGAAGAGAGCAGAACAAAAACAATTCGAAGACACCATAATTTTAGTTGAAAAGATGAGGTTTTACAGTTATTCTCTTATTTTCTCAGGAGAGGTGTCCGAGTGGCTTAAGGAGCACCCTTGGAAAGGGTGTGTACGGGTTACCGTACCGGGGGTTCGAATCCCCCCCTCTCCGTTTATTTTACAAGGGGTTTTGTAAGTCCTTATTTAGCAAGAACTTGTGAGGTCTCTTGACGTGACTGCACACCTGACTGTCCTAGAACTGTCCTACCTGCACTCTCCAAAAAGAGTTGAATCTAAATAATTAACTCAACGTCAATTTAGACTCCAAAAACACAAACTTATAAAAAGGCCGCCCGCTATTTAAAACGGAACGGCTTTTTCAAAGGATAGAAGGTTTTTACTTTATTTCTACGTGTTCACTGCTGCTTATCAGCCCTCGGGAATCGGTAATATTGAAATAATAAACT
>CAZDVM010000039.1:0-8465 GCA_964508925.1 uncultured Pirellulales bacterium
TCTATCGAATACTCTCTAATTAGCAATGGTACAGTTTCAGGGGGTCACGCCAGTAGGATTAAATGATATTTTCGGAATCAAACCAACATCACAGACGATAATTAAAAACAAAACTATCAATTTAAATGGTCAAAAAATAAGTACAAAAAAATTCTGGAAAATCGAAACAATGGATGCCGACATACTTGGCGAATCAAACCTTTCAGACTATCCTGGAATTACTATAAACAAGGTAGGAAAGGGAAAAGCAATATACATCGCAGGCGATATTTTTAAAGAATATTACAGTCGTAGCGGATATTCCTATAGGCCAACAGGAAACAACAAATTAATTCGCAATTTCATAAAAACTCTTGTTCAAAAATCAGGACTTCAAACAAACTGTAAGATAAATGCATCTCCATGGTTTGAGTTTGTTCTCCGCGAAAAAGAAAACAACACTTATCTGCATGTCATCAATAGAAGTATCAATTGGAAACAAAATGAAATTCAATCAGAAAAAGATATCAATATTGAGATAAATCGGCCTAAAGAACCTTTAAAAGTCCTTCTACAGCCGGGAAACGAAGCTATAGAACATACCTGGAAAAAGGGGAAATTAGAATTTACTTTAAAGCCTGATAATATAGAGTTTCACAGGATCGTTGAGATAAGATAATAAGACTTTAAAATAATTTTGTCAATGAAGCATATTGTTGTATACGTTGAATAAGTTTACAATATAAATGTGGAAAACTTGAAATTAGATATTAATAGACCTTTGGAGGATAAAATGAAAAATCAAAAAAACATAATGAATAGACGAAAATTTTTGGCCACAACCGGAATGGTTGGAGCAACTGCTTTAACAACCAGAAGAAATGCTTTTTCCATGGGTAAATCATCTCAAAAGAAGAGCTTAGAGAAAAAACCAAATTTGCTTTTTATTTTTACAGATGAACATCCTGCCAAAGGCTGGTCCAGGGGAATTTCACTACTGAAAACCCCTAATCTTGAACGCCTTGCAAGTGAGGGTGTTACAGTCACGAATTGCATTTCAAATAATCCTATTTGCGTTCCATATCGTGCCACATTGTTTACCGGCCTATACGGCCATCAGAATGGTTTTGTAAACAACCACGATAAATTCCCACTTAATGGGGATTTACCAAGTTGGTCTAAAACACTTAAAAGATCGGGATATACCATGGGTTATGTAGGTAAGTGGCATCTTTATCCAGGTTGCGAAGATCCTCTTTGGGAAAATGGTAAACGAAGGCCTTATCGAGATAAAGAAACTTACCAAGTCTTAAATAATATCCATCCGGGTGAATTTAACTGGACGAAAGGCGTCTCCCCAGATTACGATATCAAAGAGCCTGCTAATATTACTCCTGCAAAACTCCGTCATGGGTTCGATGATCTATGGATACAAAGCAGCAATCACAATCGCCCCAGGAACACTTATGTCTGGGACAAAGATGGCAAATATAAAAAAATAGATGATTATGCACCAACCTTTTTAACTGATCGTTTTATAGAATTTATTGATGAAAATAAAAACAGTGAGAAACCATTCTGCGGAGTATTAAGCCTTTTACCTCCTCATCCTTCATATCCGGGTGCAAAGAAAAAATGGGTGGACTATTATAATTCGATAGAGACACCTTTCTGGGGAAACGTCCCGGAAAAACACAGAACCAAAAAACATATGCGAGACCTTAAGAATTTTTATGCACATATATCATCAGTAGACGAAGAAGTAGGAAAGATTTTAGATAAACTAGACGAAATAGGCTTATCTGATAATACCATAGTGATTTTCACAACGGATCACGGAGACTTACATTATGCACACGGGGTTAAGTGGAAAAGGTATCCTTTTGAAGAATCTATACGGGTTCCGTTTATTGCCAAGTACCCCGGAAAGCTACCTGCCGGTAAAACAGATGACTTACTTCTTGGGGCAATTGACATTGCGCCGACCTTGCTCGGTCTTACTGGACATAGTGACAGGATTCCTGAAACTATGCAGGGAATGGACCTATCTTCGCGGCTATGCACAGGCAAAGGCGAAGAACCGGACTCCCAATTTATTTTATACAATTTACCCGAGTCAACTCATTATATAATAAAAAAACAACCAAGGTTAATGGATTATCGAGGTATAAGGACTAAACGCTGGACTTACACACTTCAGAAAGATCCTGATACCGGTAAGATATCACCATGGCATCTTTTCGATAACAAAGCCGACCCTCTTCAAATGAATAATCTCTGTGATGATCCAAAATACTCTGATCTGTGTAAAAAATTCCGTAAAAAAATTGAAGAATACCTTCAGTTTGTCGGTGAACCAGAATGGCTTGAAGATAAACCAAGAGACCGTTCTAAAATCCCGGGAACTTATAAAAGAAAAGAAAATTAATGTAATACCTAATGGTTTTATCGAATTGAACGTCATCAAGTAATTTGGTAAAAATCCTAATCAGACTTTGCAAGAGCAAATATAAAATGACCAAAAGATTTTCTTCTGGATATTTGATTGAAGGATTAAGATAATGCAGTTTAAAATGAAATTACTTTTTATGATAGCTGTTTTTACTACGGTCATTGCACTTGCAAACGAGACGTCCTCCAATGATTCCTGCTGTAAAAACTCTAGGAAAACCAATCAAAACGCTATCGTTTATAAGACTGTCGACTCAAAAGACCTGCTTTGTGAAATAGACCTACCCAATACCAATGTTCCTTTTCCGATTGTGCTCTACTGCCATAGCTGGAGCGGCAATCTCAATCAACTAAAAGCTTATTCTTGCCACCTGGCGTTGAAAGGTGTTGCCGGCGTGCGTATTAACTACCGAAAACTATCAGAAGGAACACGTTTTGAAGACGCCAAAACCGACATCATCGATGCGATTGAATTTATTAAGAATAATGCAGACAAGTATAACTTTGATATGAATCGTTTCGGGATCGCTGGTGCTTCTGCTGGGGCGTTATTGAGTTCATTGATTGCACAGCAGATACCTGAATGCAAGGCATATATAGCTTTTAACGGAAGCTTTGATCTGACTTATACCGGGAAAAGTAAATTCCCAAGCAATAAAGCCCTTGGCAGTATGTTCGGCGAAGTGACTCAAGAAAAACTCCAGCGTGCCTCTGCCATTTATAATATTGCTAGGAACCCACCTGACACGTTACTACTTCACGGAACAGATGATATAACAATCCACCCAATCCAAACTCAAAGATTTGGCAGGGCTATCCGAAAGAAAGGCGGTAAGGCGGAAATCAAACTATATGAGGGTCAGAGTCATGGTTTTTTCAATTCTGGTAAACCGTGTTTTCCAGACATCCGGGCTAAGGTTGATAAACATTTATTGCGTGTATTTAAAATTGAATCGGGAAAGAAAATTATTCAAGAATAATTCTTTAGCTTAATACTTTTTCTGTAAAAAGTCGGATCCAACAAATTTAGATTTTTAGTAAATTAATAAAAAAAGTGTTTAAATAATAAGAGATATGTTAGATGAAAATTAAACGAAGATGTGGGATAATAATTTCAATCTTGGTCACACTTGTACTAATAAATTTTGCCTCTGCCGATGTTTTAAGGCCTGATATCTTTCAAAATGGGGACATAGTCTGCTTTGTAGGAGATAGTATTACTCATTCGGGATTCTATCACACTTATATTTACAACTATTATCTGACACGATTTACTGACAGAAATATCCAAATTTATAATTGCGGTATAGGTGGACATACCGCTGAAAAGACACTTATAAATTTTAAGTGGGATGTTCCTAAATTAAATCCGACTGTCATAACCGTTATGCTTGGTATGAATGACCTGAGAGCTAGAAATACTGATGTAGAAAAATTTATCGATGAAATAAAGAAGTTAAGAGAAAAGATAAGAAAGCTGACCGATGCTAAAATAATTTATATTTCACCCACACCTTATGATGAATTCCTTCCTATACAAAATGATAATTTACTTGGGTTTAATTCGGTTCTGGGTAAGGCCGGTTCTCGCTTGAAAAAAATGGCTGATAATTTTAATTCTAAGTTTATTGACTTCCATTCCCCGATGACAGAAATCTTAAAAAGAGAAAAGATCCAAGATCCGAATTTCACAATTATCGGATCCGACAGAATACATCCGGGCAGGGTTGGCAATATGATAATGGCTTATTTATTCCTTAAAGCTCAAAATGCACCTTCAATTGTTAATAAAATTGAGATAAATGCAGATAAAGGTATTGTTAAAAGTAAAAATTGCAAAATAAGTAACTTTAGTGAAGATCAGGGAAATATAGAATTTGAACTTTTATCAAATTCACTTCCATTTCCGGTATCTAAACCAATTGAACCTGCTTTAAAATTAGTACCAATTGAAAAAGAATTGAATCAGGAAATCTTGAAAATAACAAATTTGCCTGAAGGAAGATACAGTCTAATGATAGACAATGAAAAGATGGGGATTTACTCAGCGGATCAATTAGAAAAATCTGTAAACCTGGCTTTTAATGAAAAAACGCCTCAGTATCGCCAGTCTCAACTGATCGGTAATCTTACCATGCAAAAGAAAGTTATCGAACATAAACTGGGCACAGAATCAATGCTGAAAGTTGCAGTAAAAAAACAAGGTATAAAATTTAACGGAAAAGACAGAAATAACGTTTACAGGGTATTTAAAAGTCAAAAAGTTAAAGATCTATTTAAACCGAACGGACCACTCGGTAAAGGCGGAACTCTTAGATACTGGAAAAGATATCAAAAAGAAAAAGATACCTTAGATGAAATCGAAAAAAGAATATCTGATATCATGAAAAAACTTAACAGGATAAATGAGCCGAAAGTTCATAAATATTCTATAAAAAAAATTTGGTAAGGAAATAAGATGAAAAAAATATTTTTGAAGTTAAATATTCTTTTTTTAATAATTTTTATTTTTAGCTTTAAGGCTTATGCCGATATATCTCTGCATTCACTTTTCAATGACCACATGGTATTACAGCAAAAATCTAATATACCGGTTTGGGGCTGGGCCGATCCCGGTGAAAAAGTTACGATAACTTTCAGAAATCAGACAATAGCCACTCAAACAAAGAAAAACGGTAAATGGAAAATTACACTTTCACCCCTATCTGCCGGTGGTCCTGACACAATGACTATAAAAGGGAAGAATACTTTAAAAGTAAAAGATGTGCTTGTTGGTGAAGTCTGGCTTTGCAGCGGACAATCCAACATGCAGTTCAACCTTACTAAATCGGTCAATGGACAAAAAGCACTTGCAGAGGCAAACTATCCGGAGATGCGCCTTTTTACTGTACCTCCTGATACATCCCAAGAGCCTAAGGAAAAATGTGGAGGTCAATGGAACGTTTGCAAAGCAAATTCAAAGGCAGTTAGACTTTTTTCTGCAGTTGGATTCTATTTTGGTCGGGAAATCCATCAGAAATTAAATGTTCCTGTAGGTCTGATAGATAACTCATGGGGAGGAACTAAAGCAGAAGCCTGGACACCGAGAAAAGTTTTAGAAAGTAAAAAAATTCTACTTCCCATTCTGCAAAAATATCAGAAGGCTGCAGATGAGTATCCGAGAAAATTAAAAGAATATGAAAAAGAAAAAAAAGCCCAAGGTAAAAAGGTCTCTCGGCCCCCTTCTAAACCCATAAATCCAGATAATAAAAATGCTCCTTCTGTCCTTTACAATGCAATGGTTTCACCTTTGATACCTTATAGAATACAAGGGGTAATATGGTATCAGGGTGAAGGAAATGGAAGGCGCGGTTATCAATACCGTAAACTTTTTCAGGATATGATCCAATCCTGGCGGGATAAATGGAACCAGGGTACCTTTCCTTTTATATTTGTACAGCTTTCTGCATGGAAACATCCAAATAATTTTGATCCACTTTACTGGCCTGAACTAAGAGAAGCACAGTTACTGACGTTGAAGAAAATTCCAAATACAGGCATGGCAGTTACTATAGATGTTGGTGACCCGGATACTATCCATCCTAAAAATAAACTCACAGTTGGCCATCGTCTAGCTTTATGGGCTCGTGTCAAAATTTACGGAGAAAAAGGGCTGACTTATTCTGGTCCTATTTACAGAAAAATGAAAAAACAAGGCCGAAAAATCCAGATTTTCTTTGATAATATTGGAAAGGGCTTAGTTGCCAAGGGCAATAAACTGCACGGTTTTAAAATTGCAGGTAAAGGTCGCGATTTCGTTAAGGCCAATGCTAAGATTCAAAATGACACTGTTATAGTGTCCAGCGACAAAATATCTGATCCTTCAGCGGTTCGCTATGCTTGGCATGAATATCCTGAGAATGCCAATTTATACAATAAGGCAGGCCTTCCTGCCTCTCCATTTAGAACTGATAACTGGCCGGGAATATCCTTTCAAAATCGATAAATCAAAAAACAGCTAAATAATTTTTTATCTATTACTTTTAATTTCCGTGATTTCATTTTACAAGCTTATGTTAAATAGATATTTAAGTTAAATATACCCACTGTCCTACTACTGTCCTATTTTTGAAGTCACAAATAATAATTTTTTGTAAAGAATAGTAACGAATCGTAAGACATAAATTCTTTAAATAAAACTACTTATGCTATAAAGGCTTATTATTTAAATACTTATAAAGAGAGGGGGTTCGAATCCCCCCCTCTCCGTTTTTTTACAAGTGGGTGTAAGCGTTTAGAAAAAAATGACCTGCGAAGATTCATCAGGAGTTTCTCACTTGACTGTCCTGATACTGTTTTATTCTCCCTCTCACCGTTCAGAGTATTCAACCTGGGTGCACATTGTGAGACGGTTTCCGACTATCTTGCTTGAATAAATGTTACATCCATAGAACTATAAGCTACTGGCAGGACAGACACAGTTGTGAATACAGACTGATTCCTGAGCAAAATATAATCAACTTACTTTATAAAACAATAACGCCGCAAATCCTGCCAGTTCTGAAATTCCCTGTTCCACAGCGGGGGAAGTGGGCGGAAGTTCGTCGGGGTTCCAGAAAAGCGTGCCGGCGGAATTTTTAATCTTAAAGTCGAATTGTTGTGCGATTGTGCTCTCAATTGTCATAAAATCAGCATAGCCGTAAACAGAGTGGCCCTGGCTTTTTTTGCGTTGGTAGGCTCTGCCCCACGGACTGTCAGCAGGATCAGCATCAGTAAACTAGCAGGTATCTGCCGACAAACTGACAGTAATAAAACACTAAACCATCAAAAGAATTATATGCTTTTTAAATATCATATTAAACCAATTCACTTATTCTAAGATCGACATGAATTCGCATTGTTTTACAAACCTTTTGTTGATAAACTAAGAATCCTTAGCTCGCGCTTTCCAGTCGTGCGTAATATATTGATAGTTGAAACTGCCATCCTTGTAAAGATCAACCATCCCATAACCAGCTGGGCAACCATTAAGTTCCATACTCGTCCATTTGCGAGAACTTAATGCGCCGCCGGAAATATACGTGACATTATCAAAGAGAACATGGTCAAGCATATGATTATGTCCTCCAAGACATAGCTTAACATTAGGATACTTACGAAATAGCTTTGTTACACGACGTGCGTCATTAAGTGTCCAATGAGGATCAAGCCCCACCTTATCAGGCAAGATTTGGCTACATACCGATAAAATAGGTGGATGTGAGAAGACAAGCACAGGAGTATCTGGATTTGTCCCAGCCAGGTCTTTTACAAGCCATTCGAACTGCTCGTCATCAAGTCGACTGGAAAAACGAGGCTCATTTGAATGGATACCATCCAGCGCAATAAAGTGCCATCCCGCCTTATCAAAACTCCGGTAACGTGTTTTTAAACCAAAGTAATGCATAGGAGCTTTTTTACCATATAAAGGCTCATCTCCTGTGGTCTTCGCCCTCTTCTTGTCCCAACCAAATACGTCGTGATTACCAATACAGCTTTCAATTGGGATAGAACAATTTTCTTTTGTGATCTTTTCCCACAAACCCCATTCAAGATCAAGCCGCTCTTTCGGATGGTACAATACATCAAAAACTGAATCGCCTGTATTTATGATAAATTCAGGCCCATCCTTATGGTCTTGCACATGTTGCAATAAATAAGCAAAACCTTTGTCGCCGGAGTATTCCGGCCGAACATGAACATCTGTAATATGAGCAAAACGAATTGCCCGTTTCTTTACCGAGACAGAATAGGGACTGCCTTGTGCTTCATTAAGTTTCGTATTAAGTAATCCTAAGCCAGTTGTTATGGCTGCGGTTTTCAACAAATCCCTTCGTTTCATTACAATTCCTTTCATCTTTACTGTTTATGATATGAACTGAAAATTAATTACTTCCTTGCTCCTCATATATTGAAATGATCTCATCGGCCTGCAATTCATAATTATAGATTCTAAAATCATCTTATACCATTCCCATTAAATAAATGCGCTTTCAATATATTTAGCCCGGCAGATT
>CAZDVM010000040.1:0-7536 GCA_964508925.1 uncultured Pirellulales bacterium
TACACCTTAAAAAAAGGGAAAAATGGTCTGGACAATGGGTAGGGTCTTAAGGATTGTAAGTATCATCCCATCGACTAAACATTGTATCCATTATGAAATCGCTTTCGGTAGTCCAGTCTGGATAAATAAATTCATCCGTCAACCACATAGCATTAGGACTGGTTGATATACCATCATAATAAATAGCAGCCGCCCATTCGCCACTTAGTAGTTCGTGTGAACTGTGAGGGTGATAGGGCGAATTTCCCCAATAAAATTCATCGCCAAATCCAGCACCATCGAACTTAGCGTTCCAGTAATCAGATTGTATTTTGTTATCACTTGAGTAATCATCAGAAGGCAACGTTGCATAAACATTTAAAGTCAATATCATAAGAAGGCATAAAACGGCCAATTGTAATTGATTATTTTTCTTCATTCTTTTTTATTACTTTAAAAAAGTTTGATTTATTTTTGTTTTCTTAAAAACAGACCGCCCATTCCAAATAATAGAATAGATATTGGTTCTGGTATTTGATGGAGTACGACTTCTCCCGTTGATGGTGAACAATCTCTCAGGTCTATGGAAAATTGTGAACCGTCCTCCCATGAACCAGTCAAAATTCCTCGCAGTGGATTTCCTTCATCCGGTGTCCATTGGAATTCTAAACCATAGATATGTACTGCTTGGTCAGACTGTGAAACAATAGATTCGATACTGCCTCCTCTGAGATTAACTATGCTTTCTTCGTAAACAATTAAAGCACCTAATGTACCACCAAACATAGTCGTCAATGTGTTATTGCGAGTAGTTAAGTCACTTATAGAGCCACCATTAATGGTCAGTGTTACATCATTAATAATGCGAATAGCACCGTATGTATCTCCAAAACCTATTTCATAATCACCAGTCGTCCATTCGGTCAATGTAGCCTGACATATTGCCGGTAGAGCAATAATCAATAAAGCCATCGCTATTGTGAACTTTGCTTTCATATCGTAATCTCCCAAATTAAAATAAAATAAAATGTTTATTTTGCGCGTATTTTTCGCGTTAAGAATCCTTATCCATTGGTAGCTCCTTTCCCTCCATGAGAAGAATCACAAAATTTAGTCTATTATATTATATATGTACCACCTAAGTCCACATAAAAAGCCTATTTCGATGGAGATTTTGCAGCTAAAATAATATGCGTAAATCTCCTCCAAATGTCGCTCAAAGTAGAAAATATTGAAAAAAGCATAATGAAGTGGTTAAAAAAAGAGGGCACCACTACATCATGCCCAGTTGAGGCCCGGCAAGGCCCACGAGAGAACATGCAAGCAGTGCCCCGTATGGGGCACTGACTCTTAAGCATATCCCTCGTTAAAAATTTGCCGGTTTCAACTGGATCGCCAAAAGATCAGCGTATTTCAATATTTAATTGTCGAATATTAGAATACAACTGTAAGAAGACATGTGTCAACCAAAATGTTGCTTACATATTAAAAAATTTATTCAGCTTATTTTCTGAAGTTCTTTACGAAATACGTAAATAAGGAAATTAGAAAAAACTTATTCTAATTTTCATTAATGTCCGGTGTATTTTCAGCTCTGAATGGAATATGCATATAAAGTTCTCTTTCGTCTGTAACAGAAAGTACCATTCCCATCTTGTCGTAGTAAGAGTAAAGGATATCCCTTAAATTATGGTAGACACTAATCTCTTTCCAATTATGAGGGTAAAGTTCTTTCATACCTTTCAAGGTCCTATGCATTTTTATCCAGGTATCTTCAAAGTAAGATCCTGTTAAAATATTAACTGCTTCAGGGCTTATATTTTCAATCGATGGGGTGACTCTAAGAAGATAAACGCAGTCTGCCTGTATCCAGTTGTTCCATGCCTGTTTTCTTTTTGAGCCTTGAGCTACCAGATATGCTTTGCCGTCCGGGGAGTGCTGCATGTTCTTCCCGAAATCCACGAAGTGAGGTGCACCTATCTTTACGGGTGTTTTTGCTGGGTCTTCGCCGAAGAGGGGGTTTTCTGGAGTGTGAGAAGTTTTGGTCCAGGTTTTACCGTAGTTTTTTGAGTATCTGAAACCGACGAAAGGTCCGAACTGATTCCAGCCGGCGTGGCTGTCGGGTTTATTTATCGTTGTCAGGCAGTATGTTCCGTAGTACCAGATGCCGTCTTTGATCAGTGAGCCGCATGGGTATCTGCCTTCGAAAGGTTTCGGACTGGCTGGAATCCTTGGTGGGAGATTTTCTATCTTTAAGCCCATAGGATCTGAGCCGATGATCTTCGCCTGTGCGGTTGCGGGTTTTTTGCCCATAACGTTGCAGGAGTGACACATGTAGCCGGGATGGGCAGTGTCGAAAGGAGTGTATTTGTGCGGGTCAAGAATATAGCCGTCTGTCCATGGCGAGTAAAGATTGCCGTCGGGTGCCCAAGCAGGATACCAGGTGTCTGCGTTTGTGTAGTTTCTGAACCTGCCGGTGAATTCGATACCCTTAATGTCTTTTGATTCAGGGAAGGGACAACCGGCCGGAATGGGGGTGTCCCATTTGAAGGAGGAATTTTTCGATTGTTTGCCGGTATATGGTTTTCCCATAATTTTTATTTCTGAAAGCTGGGTGGTGTCGGATTCACTTTTTGCAAGAAGTACCACTCGCATTGATGTTATCATTTTCGGTTCGAAAGTTATAGGCTCATTCGAGGAGAAGTGCGGGATGAGGTCGCAGGTCTGGGTGCCCAGATTAATATTGGTTTTGTCGCTGAATATAAGCATGCCACTGACAAGAGATTTCTTATTTTCTGACTTTTGCAAAGTTACGGAGTTTACGAGTTGGGGACGCGACCAGGAGAATTCGATTATCCTTCTGGTGTTCAGTTCGCTGGTGTCTGTAATGCCGGCATTTCGGACGGATTTGTTTTCTGAATCTTTCAGGGAGGTTTCGTAAAGATCTTCGAAGCCGGTTTTTATTGTGATCTCTGCGATTTTAGCGATATTATAAGTACTTGTCATGTCGAGCTTTGCAAGTACTGGCGAAGTTCTGATAAAAATCAATAAAATTACAAAAACAGTTCTGTATTTCATTTTTACACCTTTTAATGAATTCTTTTTTAGAAGGATTATAGCTTTATTATACAAAAAATCAAAAACTGATTTGGAGATAATAAAATCAAATTTATTTAATAAATTCTTGACTATTCGGGTTAGTGAGTGGATAATTCGTTTATTTGATATCGAGAATTAAGGAGAATTTCATGAAGTGGTATCTGAAGGTTTTGAAGAATTACGCGGTTTTTGCCGGCAGGGCAAGGAGGAAGGAATACTGGTTTTTTGTACTTTTCAACATTCTCATCTTTATGGTTTTAAGTTTGGTCGAACATTTTATGGGACTGGTTGAAGCCGGCGCATATTACGGCCCTATAAGCGGATTATATAATCTGGCGGTTTTGATACCTTCAATAGCAGTTACAGTAAGACGACTGCATGATACGGGGAAAAGCGGCTGGTGGATTCTGTTAAATCTGATACCTATTGTCGGGGCTGTCGTTATTATTGTATTTATGGTCATTGACAGTGACGAAGCTGCTAATGAGTATGGCCCTAATCCCAAGCTGGAACCGGAGCCGGAAGCAGCCTTTTAAAAATAGCAAGTCAAATATTTAAAAAGCTAACATAGATTTTAAATAACACTGGTTTGTTTCTGTGATTTTCAGCCATAGGATCATTTCAGGACAATGGTTTGATTTTAGAACTTTTTTTCAAAAAACATAAAGTGTTAAAATAGGTCTTGTTGGATGTTTTTGGCGACCTTTTTGAGGCGGGGGTATTTTTTGATCAGCATGTCGGGGATGTCGAGATTCGAATTTGTAAGTAGGTGTTTAAGTTCCAGTGCGTTTGCCAGGGCGGCGCCTTTGTAGTGATTGTTTGTGATTATGGTGTAGGTTTTGAATTCGTGAACAAGTTTTCTTGCTATTTCTAGGATGCCTTTTAATTCATCTTGCGGGTAGTAATAATTATAGGTTTCATCTCTGCCCGAGTCTTTGTCGAACCATGTTTTGTAGTTTCTGCCGTGAAGTCTAATGTAACCGGTCTTGCCGATGTTAATGTATGGCCGGTTAAAGGAATTTTTGGCAACAGGATAGTCGAGGTTGCAGACAGTGACATTGAGATCTTTAAGGAACTTAAGGTTTTCTTCGGACTGCCAGGAGATGTGGTGCACTTCGGTGATGAGTTCGAAGGTGTCACGGAGACTTTCGATGATCTTTTTAAAATATTGTTTATTGTGATCAGAGGCGGCGAAGTCGTAGCGGAACTGGATAAGGATATTTTTCAGTTTATCCTCTTTTAAGAGGGGTTCGAAGCCATGTTTGAACTGTTTTATCATGGATTTTTCGAGTTTGCCTTCGTGGGTTATGTTGCGGTGGAGTTTTGCGGTGAAGAAAAAGTTTTCCCGGTTTTGAGTTCTACGGTGCCATGATGCAGAGTTTTTCTGTTCGGGAGGGCGGTAGAACGTGCTGTTTATCTCTATGCAGTCTGTGTACTGTGAGACATATTGAAGCTTGTCGATTGAAGATGAGGGATAGACGATGCCTTCCCAGTCTTTATATGACCAGCCTGCAATGCCGACGTAAATCTTATTTCCGGTACTCATTTTAATTTCCTGCTTTTTATCAAAATTACCATCAACCTGAGGAGCTGTAAAGATGCAGGAGGGGAATAAACTTGATAATTCTGTGCTGTAAGGTTATAAAAGAAACTGGCTTTATAGATTAAATTCAGGGGAGTTGTTGTGGGAAAGACGGATCTAAGTAACAAATTCGAAAGTATCGTTCACAAGCGTTTCGGTGACCTCGGCAGATGTGATTCGGTATTTTTAAAGGACGGTTTTGCCGGTTGGGGGTCATATCGTGAGCGAAGTCCGCTTTATATTCATGTTTCAGTGACAAGCAGATGTAATGCAGGATGCAAGGGGTGTATAAACTCATACTTTGAAGATAATCAAAGAAACGGGGAGTTGTTTGGGGATGTTAAGCCGGAACGGGATTCTAAGGCGGTCTTAGAACTGTTGATGGATGAGAGAGGACAGGAGGTGATAATATGCCTGTACGGCGGCGAGCCGATGTTGCGGATGGAGAAAGTTGTTGAACTTAGTGAAAGGCTGGAATTGAACGGATCGGGGATGGATTTCAGCTACATGCTTTATACCAACGGGGAATATCTTAAGGATGCAGTTGACGAATATCCGGATTTTATGGAAAAAGTTAAGCTGCTTTCGGTTTCAATCGACGGAAGAAAAAAACAGCACGAGTCGGTAAGAAAAGGAACCCATTTAGAAAAGATACATGAGGGGTTGAAGGCTTATGAAAAGATAAGAGAGGGTGAGGTTTTGATGTGGTCGACGTTGAGAGAAGAGCAGTCTTTGGGGGATTGTTTTCTGGAATTCAAAGAATTATATAATCAGGGCCTGGTAGATCAGTTTTACTGGCACTGGGTGGAATCAGGAGAGCCTTTTGCGGATCTTGAAGGATATGCAGAAAAATATGAGTATGAATTTGAAAAAATAATGGCACGGTATGTTGAGGAGATGCAGAACGGGCGAGTCCTTCAGATATGTCACTTAAATGAGCTGATACTTTTCTTTTTAAGTGACGCAAAGAGAAAGGGAAGTGTCTGTGAGGTGGAGTTAAAAAGGAATTACGATATTATGGGTGGTGAGGTATTTCCATGTGCCGATCTGCCGGAAGAATGGAAACTGGGTGATATATTAGAAGACGGCAAAGTGGAGTTATCAGACAGGGACCTTTCGAGTCTGACAGATTACAAAGATAAGCTGGGATGTTATTCTTGCGGGATTCACGAGTACTGTGGAGGCAGGTGCCCGGTTGAGGCGATGACAGGAGGTGACAAACGGCTTTTTCAGTATTGTCAGCTAATGAGGCTTCATGTAGGAATTGCGAAAAAATATGTGAGGGAAATAGCAGAATATCTTGAGAAAAATGATATCAGTCTGCAGGAACTTTACGATAGATCAGCGTTTTATGCACAGTTTACGGATGTTACTCCTTAAAAAGAGAAGGAAAAATGGATTATAAATCAATTGTGATCGCGGGTGCCGGAAGTGTCGGCAGGGCGTTTTTAAAAATGGGGAAAGATTATCTCAGGTGTTTTGATCAAACCTTATTAGTAGAGAAAAATATAAGCAAAATAGATATCCCGGAAATAAATAATATGGGAATTGAGCTAAAGAAGGGGGACATAGAGGATGAAAATTTTGTTGTCTCATTGATTAAAAAAGTGAAAAAGCCGGCGATTTTTTTAAATATCTGCAGCGATGTAGATACGGTAAGGCTGAGGGAGTCTTTGAAGGATGAAGATATAGCTTATATTGACACGGCAGGGAGCAGAATTGGCGATACCGGTGAAATTAGGTTCAGCAGAATGATGGCTTATACTGAAAAAAAGCTCAATGGAAGACAACCTCATATATTATGCCAGGGTATCAATCCGGGAATGGTCGAAATAATTGCAAGGTGTTTGATGGAGGATTTCGAAAGTGAAGGGCCTTTTAATATAGAGATAATCGAAAATGATACATTAAGCTTCAAAGGTGATAATAATGGATACTATTCTGCAGGCTGGTGCGTGGATGATCTTATAGAGGAGATGGTTCTGTCACCGACGCTTGAGATAAGGCATGGATCGGTTTTCGAAAAAGATGCAGGCATCAGTAACGTTGAGGTCAAAAGTAATGGTGAGGTTTTCAAGGCCAAGGTGGCGGGTCATGAGGATGTTTGGAACCTGGGCAGGCTCAAAAATGTGGAATCATGCAGGTTCTGTTACGGGCTTAGTGAAGATGTCATGAGGTGCCTTGATGAGAAGGGTAAAAGGGCTAAGGATTTTCTAAAGATACCTGCTGAAGGTGAATTGATAGAGGGAAAAGACAGTATAATCGTTTCGGCGGCTGATATAAAAACCGGTGAGAGAAAAGCCCGGCAATGGGCAGTTGATCATGGTGAAATTTGCAAGAAGTTCGGCATAAACGGTGTTCAGTACCAGACAGCTAAGTCGGTTCTTTTTTCAATGCTTTTTTTGTTGAAAGGCGGGCTTGAAACTTCACCAGGGACTTATAATTCCAGCACTCTTCCTATAAATGGTAGAAATCGCAGACTTGTGGATGATTTAATTGATGAACTGGAAATAAACTGGGTAAAGTTTAAAAGTGATATTGAGATCAAAGATTTAGATTACTGCGGCAATGAATATTAACAGGGCGGATATTGCCATTGCACGGAAGGTTCTTCTGGAATATTTTCGGTAAATCTGCAGTTTGGGGTTTTCGTCTTCGAATTCCCAGTAATCTTCATCGAGTTCTTCTGCCGCAGGTTTATAGAATATCTGTGTGTAGATATATGATACGGCTGAAACTAAAAGTCCAATTATTCCGATTATTCCTAAAATCAATTTCATGGTGTAAATAATATTTTAAAAAAGGAAAATAATCAAGGTTGCTGGCGTGACCCCCTGAAACTGTACCATTGCTAATTAGAGAGTATTCGATAGAAT
>CAZDVM010000041.1:0-7328 GCA_964508925.1 uncultured Pirellulales bacterium
ATTGCGCAAGTCTAAATTATAAATGCGCGCATTTTTTTATTGAGACCGGTATAATTCAGCTTGCATGCAATTTGGGCATAATTCTTTTTTGAAAAGATCAATTGGAAATGGCAATTGAAATGCCATACCTTTAGTTGCTCTTTCGACACGCATCGCTTTGGCACCTTGGCGGTATGGGCCAGGTTGCTGAATACTCACGAAACCACACCTGAATTTACTCTTGATGCAAAAGTTAATTTATTCACTAAAAAATATTTTAACTCAATAAAATACTACCAAACAAAATGGGTTAGTTTCATTCAAGTTATCCTTTAAAAAATTTAATTATTTATCAGATGAGAAAGCTTTTTTCATAACAGCAATATTCGTGGCATTACCTGCTAAATGTGGATCATCTGAAACAGTCGGCGGTAAGGTAGTCTCAACATCAGGTCTGGCGAATCCATAAAAACCAATATTCTTATTTGCTAAACTCTCTATCATACTTTTAGCATCGTGTCTGGGCCCCCACCCTGCCAGGCACTGTATCAATTTTGTTGATTCCGGAACCAATTCTCTGACAGCCAATATCTGGTTTGGATCATTATTTTCATTCATCAGCCAATCAACTTCCTCGAGTAGATCAAGACCTTTTATTTGTGGGTCTAAGGGTGAACAGCAGCTAAGCCATACGGTACATGTTCTGGTCTCATCAATGGTCTTTTTGATCCTTTTCCAGCATCTTGAAATAGCTGCTCGATGAAATTGCAACTCCTTCTCTGCGGTAATGTTTTCTTTACCCGGGAAAGGTTCACCAAAAAACTCCTCATACATCTGTCTTTCACATTCCATCCATCTCATCTCGCCCAATGCCTTCTTGTCATAAGGCGGGCTATAGAACCAATCCATCATAAACCCGTCTATTTTAGTCGAAACAAGGGCATCCTTAAATACTGGCACAAAGGTAATCTATATATTCATTGGTGAATGGAATGTGAATAGTCGTTGGCGTGCCGTAACTCAGTTCCGGAAAATTTTCACCCCACCATGTATTTGCACCTATACAGAAATATCCCATCACCTTCATGTTCTCTTTATGAGCCAGTTCAGTGATCTCTGCAAGAAAATCGCCTTTCATCTCAGGTTGAACAGGTGCAACGTTTCCTCGATACCATGAATAACCACAGGTACTTACGCAAAAAGTCTGAATTGTATTCACACCCATTTCTTTGTACCACTTTAAATGCTCCTCAGCAGATGCCTGGTTAAACATACCAGGAGGAGCAAAACCACTTGGCCCCCAGTTGAAATCTATACAAAAAGCCTTGATTGGCGGTTCGTTATCGGGTTTTTCCACTTCCTTATTTCCCAGACAACCTGAAAAGCAAAAAAGCATTAAAATAATCAATAGGTATCTCATTTTTAAACTTCCCTGTTAATATGTCATTGTCTTGGCAGCTTCTGCATATGCCTTTAGATTCTCAACCGGTACTTCGAAGAAATGATCACTGGCTGAACAGATGTACCCGCCATCTTTGCCGAAACCCTCGAATAATCTCTGAACTTCTTTTTTAATATCTTCGTGTGTACCAGTTGTAAGGATATTAAACTGATCCAGCCCCCCAATCATCGCTGTCTTGCCTGCAAATTTCTTGCGGACTGTCTCCGGCTTAGTGATATTTCCACCAGTACCCGGAGGAGACAGTGTCTCAGATGCATCTGTCTCATTCTGCAAGATAAGATCGAGAATATTTTTCATACCCCCGCAGGTGTGATAGGTGCTGATGTGTCCAATTTCATGAAGCGATCTATGTATCGCCCTGTCATAAGGCATACAGAATTCTTCATGCATTGCCGGAGAAATTAAAGTGTCACTGCTTGCTCCGCCACCTGTCTCGATCAAATCGAATTTTGCACCTTTGAGTGAATCCTCAATAAATCGAAGCTTTTTGTCAAGCAGTATCTTCATAAATTTGTGAACCCAGTCAGGGTTATCCATCGCTTCAAGAATAAGCTCATTTACATCCATAAGACAACATGCATGCTGCCAGCAGCCAGCCTGGTCGCCCCAGACAAAACCCCTTAAAATTCCCGCATCACCAATTTCATCATAAGTCTTTTGGATATTATCTTTGTTCAAACTGGCAACCGGCATGTACTTTTCGATCAGATCAATATCCTCATGCTCCTTAACCATATACTCTGTGATCCAGGTTGTAGCAGTGTTTCCCCCCGTCCTGTAGGTAAGTTCTCCCTCCGGAGTTGTAATTTTATGATCGAGTATTTTATTTTCCGGATCACTGGAAACAACCGTTATCTCTTCCTTCCATTCGGAACTCTGCACAATATAGTTTTCGGCATTGGGTATCCAAAACTGTCCCATAGCCTCAAAATACTGGATAGCAGCATCCAGCCCAACCTGCTTAAAAGCTGTCAATGCATCAATACCGCCCATAAAGTGGTCCAAATGATACTGCTGCCATTGATGAATCGTCGCAGGCAATCTATCGGGCTTCTCTAAATTCAACGCCTTAAGCATTCTTTCTTTCGAACTCATATAAATATCCTTTCTCGAAAAATATCGATCATTCGCACTTATTGTTCCAGATGACCAGATCATTGCTTCTTTCATCAGGTGTCACATTCAGTGATTCGAATCTTCCCGCTTTGAAGTCACCTTCTACATAAGTATTTGCCACCGTCCAAAGCTTAAACCTTACATCCCATTCTTTTGGCCAGCAGGGCATAACTATAATACTATTGCCATTAGATTGTACCAGCATCCTTTGTAAGGCGATCATCAAAACCGAACCATGGTCCTGACAAGGTGCCCAGTTTAAGTTATGTACCCAGAAAGCAGGAAAAACACTCCTTGCCTGGACATTACTTGCTCTTTTTACAATGTTAGCTTTTACCTTTTCCACAAGACCAAGATAAGCCATCATAATATCATCCTGCTCCCATCCCCAGCCTCCTTTATGCAGCCTGTTTTCAAAAGCCTTGCAAACCATATCTAAGTCAGTATTTCCAAGTCCTTTAAGTCTGTAAGGGAAAACGCAGTGCATTTCAGGCATTTCCCAATGACCGGTCGGTTTGAATTTGTCTGCAGGGGCAAACATCTTTGCTCCTTCAATTTCTCTTGTCGGCAGCGGAGGTAATATCTCATATAATCTTTTCCAACGCTTCCTTTCCTCTTCATGTGTTAAAGATTTTGGCAAATCCAGTAAACCCCTAAGCACTGAATGAAGACCCGCCACAGCAGGCATAGGATTCACGCATTCCTTATAAGTTTCCAAAGCCAAAGAAGGTGCAATTTTCAGCTGGCCATCTTTGGTCCTGGGATAATGCAGATCATAAAATTCAATTACAGGAATGGTAATGGCGTTAATATATTTTTTGACAAAATCTCTATCCTGAGTGTGCCTGTAGTACTCCAGCATCATTTTACTTAATTCAAGCCCGCTTTCGATATAATCTTTCCAGGCCAGCGAAGTCGGTGCCTTATCCTCTTTCCACTGGTAAAGTTCATTGAAGCTCGGTCCGAAAAAGTAAGTCATTTCGTTCAAAAACACTCCCCCATGATCATAAAAAAGACGGGTCCGATACTTATACAGCTCAAGATTATTCAGGTACATATTGAATAACCTGTCCATCATATCAAAGTCACCAGCCATCAGCATTGCCCAGTAAGGCAGCCTTAAATTCTGGAACCAGTGTCCTGGCCCCCAGTTTCGCCAGTCGGGATCATTACCGGCCGCTGGGTCATCTACCGTAAATATTGAGCCGTTAAATTTAATAGGGAGCTTGCCTCTACCGCCGCAGGCACTTACATACCTTTGGCAGTTATACCCTAAAGCGACTTTTTTTCCATCTTCATTGCCAGATATATCTATATAGCTTCTATCCCAGAAATCATGCCACCACTTACGATGCTCCGCTCTTCTTTTATCAACATTGCCTGCAGTTTCATTATCCACAATTCTATCTAAACTCTTTTGCCATTCTTCAGGATCAGATGGATGCTCTGTCAAAACGGCAATCTGAAAATTGCAGGAAGTCAACGCTTCATCAGTAACAAGAACTCTTTCAGATTTTGCCTTCAGACCTTCGCCCCAAATAACACCGCCAAATATCCGATGCAGAAGAGGATCTGTCTGCTTCTCCATCATTTCTTCCAGCATCTGATGCTTCATGGTCAAAGGCCAGGCAGAATTTTCATTATAATGATACCAGTAAAGCTTTCCTGAGCTGCTGTCCATCTTCACTGTATCCGGATAAACCCAGGTCTTATGCTCACTTAAGCGGTAAAGGTCACCAACTGTCAGATTCTTAAGAAGTCTTTTTTCATTTCGCCATGTCTCCATTGTAACTTCAACATCGTATTTATTTTCACTTTGTGTCTCAACATGAACGATTGGCTTATTGCTATCGATCCAGAAAATGATCTTTATTTGTTCTCCCGGGTCGCCCGCAAATATCCTGATTTGCGAATCAGCCAAGCTTAGAACTTCTTTGAAAGGTTTGCCTTTTTCAAATGGATTAGGATCGAAACTGACCCGCACTCGTCCCAGTTTTAAAAGCCTGCCATTTTCACTGTAACTGTCCGTCTTACTTAAGTAAAAGAGCAGATCTCCCCCATCTTCGACCCAGACATTTGCTCCTATATCCCCGTTGCCGGTTATTAATGAGCTGTAAGGGTCATTGCTTTTGCTTTCTACGACGACATCATATTTTCGTATGATTTCACTGCCTGCAGAGCTAAAAGCAACAGAACAAACAAAAAATAATAAGAATATTGCCGAAAATCTTTTCTTCATCTCATTTCCTTTTATTTTTATGCTTTTTTTAATGAAATTTTTGGTCGATGCAGGAATATAATGCAAAATCATTACTTGTGGGTTTCACAGTAACTAAACTACAACAACTTGACATACAAGTCTATATCCGGTAATGTATTTTTTATGTCTGATCCTGCACAAAAGCGAATTAATAAAGGAGCAAACAAACACCCTTTTTCAGGTGTCGGAATTGAATATTATCCCCTCGGCTCTTCGATCGACAAGACAGATCTGCTTATCCACGAAGTCGGCTTTCTTCCTGAAAACAGCAACTGGAATTTCTCCGGGGTATTCAGTCCGTTCTGGCGTCTTATATATAACTCTGAACCGGGCCACTCCATAGAGTTCAGAAATAAATCATACGACCTTGTACCGGATGAAATAGCCCTGGTTCCTGACAACCAACTTTTACAGTTCATTGGTCCCAATCCTGTACCGACTTTCTGGATCGCATTCAGCATTCGTTATTCTATAGCACCGGATCAGCCGGTACCGATAACCTTGGAACCCTCACCTGTCCATCATAAAATAATATCCAATATAAGCCAATTGGTTACAGAAAACGTAACTTTCGAACCTGTCGAAAGTATATATCGTCTCAGCCACGCTCTTTTAAATATCCTCCTGACCTGCCTAGATATAAAATGGAAAAAAAATTTTCCCCCTGTATTACTGAGAGTACTAAGACATATCGGATTAAATTATGCATCGGCTCTTCCAAACTCTCATCTCGCCGAAATTGCATGTCTAAGTATCGAAGGGTTATCTAAGATGTTCCGTAATCATTTGAATATCTCCCCGGCCGCCTATGTCACCCAAACCCGCATAAAAGAATCATCCCGTTTTTTGCTTGAGACAAATGAATCCATAGACCGGATCGCATCCGCAACTGGATTTCCGAATAGAAATTACTTCAGCCGCGTTTTCAAAAAAGTAACCAATGAATCACCGGCAGAATTTCGCAAACTGAACAAGGAAATTTAACCTACATCTGGCATAAAATAAGTATTAATTAAAGTCATACTAAAAGTCTGATAGTTAGTGTAAATATGTTTCTGTAAATTGTGATTAACCGTGCTTATGTCCGGTTGGAAGCGAGCGTAGCGAGCCGGAACCCGGATATAAACTGAAAATTCTTGAAAAGGTGGGCTCGTCCCGTTCTCCTATAAATGTTTTTATAGCAAATTTGCTTTTGGAAGGTTTACTAATTTCTTTATTATCAGCAGAATGGGTAAATTTCTTCAAATCCAGTAAAAACTCCTGTGAACACTGTGAAGGATTTTTTTGCCATATAATTAATCTCGCATTTTGTGTTAAAATACCTGTTAAACTTGACAGACAGGTTGGATTTTGTAAACTTATCAGCACAAGAAAAGCAGTTAGGTAACTGTTAGAGATTAAATAAAAAAAGTCGAATATCTATAGTTGTTTCAAATCTTAGATATAATGCATGACATAAAAAGGTCAGGTATATTTTTGAATGCCGGATAAAATGCAAAGTTTTACAAAATTCGCAGGTCGTGATATTATAACTGTCGGTTTTTCGCCAGCATGGGATGTTACCTGTATCGGCAATGATCTTAAATGGAACACTCACCCGAAACTTGAATCCACCGAATATCATCCTGCCGGAAAGGCTCTTAATATATGCAAGGCACTTGACTGGATGGGTACAGCAAGTACAGCTGCCGGGCTCTGGGGGAGTGATGACCTGGGGCGGGCCGAAAGTATAATTACAAAAAAGTTTCCAAATATAGCTATTAAATTTACTCCAGTTGCCGGCTCGACCCGTAATAATATTACTATTATTGACTTGCAGCGTAAACTTGAAATGCACCTGCGAAATAAATCTAAACTCGCAAATAAAAGTTCATTGTCCCAACTGAAAGAGGATCTACTCAAAGTTATTGGCCCAAAGTCGATTTGTGTTTTTGCCGGGGCTTTCTGGGGAGAGAATCTTTCGTCCTGCATGGAAATTATCGAATTCGCTAAAGAGACCGGTGCTCTAATTGTAGTAGATACTTCAGGTCCTGCTTTGAAGGAATGTGTCAGATCAGGATACTGTGATCTGATAAAACCGAATGTTAAGGAATTTTGCCATATTCTAGGTAAAGACGTTCCAGACCGTTCTGAAGAGCTTAAAAAACTAGCATGCAAGCTCCTTGGGGATGTTGACATTTTATTAATAAGTCGCGGCAGTCGCGGGGTAGTTCTGGTAAGTACCGGGGAAGTTATTTCAGCAAAAGCATCTTCAAGACTCAAACTTATTCGCTCGACTGTCGGTTGCGGCGATTACCTACTAGCTGGCTTTCTCGATGGACTGGTAAAAGGCCGATCATTAAAAAAATCCTTAGAACTTTCTACACAAACCGCTACCGCGAAAGCGATGAATCTCACCGATAAAAAATTTAACCAGGCAGTTTCACAAATTGAAGTTGTAACATCTTAAGAAGTCACTTATACCATTCCCATTAAATAAATGCGCTTTCAATATATTTAGCCCGGCAGATT
>CAZDVM010000042.1:0-3634 GCA_964508925.1 uncultured Pirellulales bacterium
ATTCTATCGAATACTCTCTAATTAGCAATGGTACAGTTTCAGGGGGTCACGCCAAACGAGATACGTTGAACTGGTATAAATAAAAAAAACAGGGTTTTAGGTTCCGGCAGTTTCATGGGCTCCTCTACCCACCGTCTGCCGGAATTTTTCATTTGACCTCTTAATGAGTTAACAGGTTATATTAAAACTTGCAACAATTCTGAAAAAAGATTATTATCTTCCCGAAATTTAAAGGATATATTTTAAAGGATTTAAAAATGAAAAAAAATTTACATGTACTGACTTTACTTATTGTCATGTCATATCTGATTACAGGCTGTCTTGAAACTAAAAGCCAAAACGATGAAACTTTAAAAATTTACCTCTCTCCAAACGGAAGCGATACGGTTGAGGGCACAAAAAAAGCTCCTTTCAAAACTTTTCAAAAAGCATTATCTAAAGCCAAAAAAAGTAAAGTAAATGGTGCCGAAAAAGTTGAAATAATACTTCGCGGGGGAACTTATCATCTGAAAGAATCTGTGGTTATAGACTATCCGGTTGAAGATAATCTTAAACTTGTTATCAGAAATTATGAAAATGAAAAACCAATTATCAGTTCAGGAAAAGCAATAACCGGCTGGAAAAAATGTACAAATCCCCCCAAAGGTCTGAATAAAAAAGCCATCGGCAAGGTGTGGGAAGCAGATATCCCCGAAAACATAAAAAAGTTTTGCACCCTTTATAAAGGCGCTACCCGCCTTCCTCGTGCAAGAGGAAAAGGATTCAAACCCACCATGGGACCCAATGACCCTAACCGTTCCAGCACAGAACTACACTACCCGGATGACACCATCATCAGAAACTGGTCAAACATCGAAGACATCGAACTGATCATCATGCCCAGGTGCCTCTGGATCATGAACGTCCTGCCGCTGAAAAAAGTCGATACCGAAAAACAAATAGCATACACAGCCCTCAAAGGCACTTACCCCCTCACCCAGGAACGGTACCACCGATTTCCCGAAAAATCTGCATGGATCGAAAACGCACCCGAAGCTCTCGACCGACCCGGCGAATGGATTTACAATTCCAAACAAAGAAAACTTTACTACTGGCCCAAAGAAGATAAACCAAAAAACATCCTCGTCCCTACCCTCAAGGTCCTCGTCATGGTAAAAGGTGACGAAAAAACACAAACCCCTGTTTCCAATATCACCTTCAAGGGGCTGACCTTCACTCACGCAGATAGAAATATATGGGATGAAAACTCTAAAGGCCTCCAACACGACTGGGAAATGTACGATGAAAACAACGCTCTGCTTCGCTTCCGCTGGGCAAAAGACTGCAAAGTAACCGAATGCAGATTCACCAACTCAGGCGGAGGTGGTCTCCGATTCGACCTTTACGCCCAGAACAATGAGATCAGCAATAATGAATTCTCACACCTCGGAGGAACCGGTATCCTCCTTTGCGGTTACGGCCCGGGAACTATGGACGTAAACAAAAACAACATAATCCATAACAATCACGTCCACCACATCGGAGAGATCTACTGGCATTATTCCGGCATCCACATCTGGCAGAGCGGCTACAACAAAATAAAAAATAACCTCATTCATAATACTCCATACAATGCAGTGACGATCAGCGGCGTCGATCCCACTTATTTCAGAAGTGATCTTGTATGGGAAAAAAGAGAACTGGTAGGCACTATCAACTGGGATCAGATCGATTTCGAACCCGGCGCATATGGCTGGGACGTGGTAGGCCCATATCTTCACTCAAGACACAATATCTTCAAACACAATGAGATTCACCATGCCGTCGAAGTACTAGGTGACGGAAACGGCCTGTACATTCGCATGTGCCCGACCGGCCAGACCGTCCATGAAAACTACCTGCATCACATCATCAGCAAACACTCCGCCGGTGCAATAAGAATGGACGATATCCAGTTCGGCTGCCACCTGTACAAAAATATAATACATGACTGCACCGTCGCCGGCATCGCGCTTAAGGCAAGCAACTTCCTGGAAAACAACATAATAGCAAACATCTACACCGAAGATGACCCCAGAAACGTAAAAAATGCCAAATTCCGCGGATATATAAATTACTTCCCGTCATGGGGAACATATGAAGGAACACCTCCTGTAAGTGACGGTAAGATCATCAAAAACATCCTTCTGCATACAGGCGACCAGAAACCAAAATTTTACAATGATTCACGAGACTGGGACAAGATGGCTGTTAAGATCGAAGAAATGTTTGTGGATAAAAACCTCATCTATTGGAAAGACCACCCGAAAGAATCAAAAGAAATCCTGAACGAAAATCAGAAAACAAAAGGTATAGATAAAAATAGCATTGCCCAAAATCCGAAACTGAATCTAACCGATTTTACACTTAACTCCGATTCACCTGCATTCGATCTCGGCTTCGAAAAGATCGACCTGGAAAAGATCGGCCTGACCAATCAATATCCCTTCAAACAATAGTAGGGAAGTTATGGAGGAAAAAGTCTTAAAATCTTAAAATGGTTTTAAGCCTTTTTCCTTTTAATCAATCCGCAACCGCCTAGTCCGACCAACATCAAACCTGCCGGCTCCGGTACCTCGTAAGTGTAGATGAATCCATGTTCACCTGAGTTGTTGCAGTATCTTCCTACGACCTTATTACCATCAATGCCGTAAATGTATGTTTGATATGCATCGGGAGCATCGAGAGTGATAAATCCTGTATTATCTTTTAAAAATCCGTGGTACCCTGTGGAATCAAGATAAGCACCAGTGATTTTGCTGCCGTCTATGCCGTATACATAAGTACTGTAAGCTCCGGGGACATCAATGGTATTCCAGTTCATGCCGTCATAATAAAATCCGTGGTCACCTGTGCTGTCTCTGTAATTCCCAACGATATTATCTCCGTCTATTCCCCATGCGTTCAGTTTATCTGCCCCGGGCATATCGAGAATATTCCATTGTGATTTTTCATACAAAAAATTGTGGTAACTGCTTTCCCCATCTGAATACCACCCAAGCAGCTTTTCGCCGTCAATTGCGGTTACATAAGTATGACATGCACCGGGCGCATTAATACTTGCCCACTCATTATTGGCCAGGTCGTATACAAAGCCGTGCCTGCTTTTATCATTCTGATAATTACCTACTATTAAGTCCCCTTCGATATCACAGGCATATATGTTTTTGGCTCCTGCTTTAGTTAATGAACTTACACCGCCGCTTGAAAGAACAAAACTTTTCCCGACAAGAAGTCCTTCGTAATAAGAACCTACCACTCTGTCACCGCAGATACCCGTTGCCCAGGTATTTGTGCTTATGTCAACTGTTTCCCATGTCCCCGCACCTGCAATATTAGTCAAAAAAAGTACTGTCGAAAAAATAGAAATGACTGAAAACTCTCTAATGACTTGCAAAAAATGGCATTTAATACTTTCCATCAAAAACTCCTTTTCATTAAATTAAAACACAGTTTTTGTGCTAAAATACTTTCAGGAGTTTTCTTTCCCTCGAAATGATTTTTCTCCACCTTTTTCTCTGTTTCATTTGATTTATATATCAAGTCAAAAGCAAATGCAAGTATGGCGTGACCCCCTGAAACTGTACCATTGCTAATTAGAGAGTATTCGATAGAA
>CAZDVM010000043.1:0-1833 GCA_964508925.1 uncultured Pirellulales bacterium
CTACTTGCCCAAAAGCAAGTAAAAAATTTGAGATATTGTATCATCAGTTCTTTGACAACAGTTAACTTTAAGCATGAAAAGTGTATGCCTTTCCCTGAAATCCGGACGCACTTCACCTGCTGACATTTTGGAGCCAACCTGGATGTACCGCCCTGGTTGTATTATCTTCCCTGCGAGACTTACTTCCGTCACTGCCGATACGTTTCATTCGGCACGACCTATTTCTAAATTCGCTAATCAGGAAGAACCGGGACGCCGCCGGATCTGTTAGTCGAAGCCTGCTCTTTCAAAGAGCACCTTCCAGATGGCTAAACAGGCGGACATCCCGGTTCTTTGAACCTCTGACATGGCTGCAGTGCTGTTCCGTTTTTTCACAAACTGGATTTTTTCAAAGAACATGTTATGCCACTTTTATGAATGCTTTGCTGTGGCGTTTTCGTTTGAGTTCCTGATACTTTTTGTCCAGTGCTTCCATTTCTTTTACTTTTTCAGGATCAAATTCATAGCACCTGTTGTCTCTGATCATTGCAATAATTATCTTCAGCAAATTACTGGTACAGGCGGTGATATTTTTGGTATAGTTTGCTTTTTTGATCTGTCGCTTGAGAAAACGGATTCGCACTTCAGGAATATGGTTTTTGGTCTCTTCAGTCATTTTGTAAAGTATTGCACGAAGACGATTATTGCCCCAGTGTGAGATTCTTCTGTGCCCGGAATACTGGCCGGAATCAGAGAGCCGTAAGTTCAGGCCGGCAAATGCCTCAACCTGTTTGAAATGCAGGTTATTTCCCAACTGCGGAATTTCTGCAATGAACCGGGTTGCTGTAATCACCGAGATACCCTTGATTGAAGTCAGAATATTGAAAAATGGTGTTTTCTGTGCAAGTGCGCTCATCTCTCTTAAGATAGTGTATTGTTGGATTTTGAGCATTTTGATCTGCTCAATCCACATGTTTACAGTCATGCGGTGAGCCATATAGCTGACGTGATCCAGAGGCAGGCCGATGCTTTTGTCAGCTGCTTGTTTCAATGATTTGAGCGTTTCAGCACCGTGATGGTTTCTGGAAATCGCCACCAGTTCGATGGCTTCGTAGTATACATTGATTTCAGAGAAATCTTTTGCAGTTAGATATTTGGATAGAAGGTATCGTGCCGTATCAGTATCGATTTTCAGCACAGAAGGAAACTCGGGAAAGAGCATTTCCACTTCCGAACGCAGACGCTGCTTGGCAATGACAATTTGTTTTTTTAACTTATCATAGGTTATACCGAGACAGTGAAATCCCAGGATTTTATCATCGTATTTTTGATAAAAGTTAAAATACCCCTGGCGTGCACTGGATGCGATACATAATGCATCCTTGGGATCTGTTCTTGAAAAGTTATTCAATCTTGGCCGTTCATGTTTTGTGGTAATGGGACGAATCATCAGGACGGTATAGCCTTTTGCAGTAAGATAATGGCAGATCTTCTGCCAGTAGTTGATTGAAATCTCTACGGCAAATGCTGTGTTTTCGGGATTAAGGTCAAAAGGCAAGGCGTTTAATTTTTGCCATAGCTTAAAGTGGAAACCGTTGTAAGAACTTTTAAAGGAAAAGGATTTTCCAACAGGGATCCCTTTGGGATCGAGAACCATGGCCTGTTGTTTATGTTTGGCCGGGTCAATGCCAATTATAAACTTATCGGAGATAAAGTGCCTTTTCGTCTCAAGATTTTGAAGTTTCATCGTATTCTCCTTTCAATCAAATGAATGATAATGGGTGTATTATCATTTTCGTGATGGAAAGGCACTTTTTCAATAAAAATATTCTGTATCCAAGATAAGAATCGTTA